>JAZKCO010000006.1:0-95717 GCA_040388055.1 Bacteroidota bacterium | reverse complement strand
AGCCTGTAACGTTGAGTTGCAGGCTTTTCTTGTTTATGGCGGTTGGTCCGTTAGTCAGTCCGAGAGTCCGTTAGTCAGTCCGAGAGTCGGTTGGTTAGTTAGTCCGTTGGTTGGTTAGTCCGTTAGTTGATTAGTCCGAGAGTCAGAGAGTCAGTTAGTCCGAGAGTCCGTTGGTTAGTTAGTCTTTCCGTCTACTGGAATTGGACTTTCCGTCTTCCCGTCTTTCGGTCTACAGTCTTTCCGTCTTTCGGTCTATTGTGGAATTGGACTTTCCGTCTACAGTCTTCCCGTCTTTCGGTCTTTCGGTCTTTCGGTCTTCCCGTCTACAGTCTTCCCGTCGGAAGCTACGTAACGATCAACGACCAACGCGCTAGGATTAATTTTAGTGCTTTTAGGTAAAAGTCAGGAAAAATCTACAAATTGCATGTATATTATTTAGTGAAATAGACTTCGCTAATCCAATTGTTAGCAGTAATATCATGAAAAACATCACATTCTTATTCACTACAATCATTAGTTGTTTGTCTTTAACAGTTAATGCACAGGAAAACAATCCAAAACTTCATCAACTTTTTGATAAATATTACAAAGAGGCGAATGTATTAAATCCGCTTAATGCCACATTTAACAGTGTTGAGGGCTATAACGACCAGCTTCCTGCTGATGATGAAGTGTTCTTAAAAAAGAAGCACGATTTCTACATAAAATACCTGCAACAATTGCAAACTTTTGCCAAAGAACCGTTAAGCAAAGAGGACAAAATCAGCTATGCTATTTTGGAAAATGATCTTAAAAGCCTACTGAAATTAGAAAAATACCACGCAGAATATATGCCAATTAATCAGATGGATAATGTACCGATGTCTTTGGCAATAATGGGTTCAGGAACTTCTGCACAACCTTTCAAAACCGTAAAAGATTACGACAATTGGCTGAAACGCTGCGAAGCATTTTCAAGATGGACAGATGTTGCCATCGAAAATATGCGGAAAGGAATAGAAACAGGAATGGTTTTACCGAAATCGTTGGTAATAAAAGTTATTCCGCAAATGGAGAAATTGGTAAAAAACAGTGAAGAATCTTCGTTTTATTTGCCGATAAAAAACTTTCCGACAGCTTTTTCCGAAAATGATAAAACCCGTTTGACAACTGCATTTAAGGAAGTAATCCCACAAAACATTTTCGCTTCAATGCAAAAGCTGGCAGATTTTTTTCAAAACGAATACCTGCCGAAAGCCCGATTAACCTCAGGAATAAATGCCTTGCCAAACGGAAAAGAAATGTATAAAGATTACATTTTGTTTAACGTAACCGTAAATAAAGACCCTGAAGAAATTTACCAATTGGGATTATCGGAAGTTGCCAGAATTACTTCCGAAATGGAGAAAATAAAAAACTCCATAGCTTTTAAAGGAACACTTCCCGAATTGTTCGAGTTTATGAAAACCGATAAACAGTTTATGCCTTTCAAAACTGATAAAGAAGTGCTGGATGCTTTTCAAGATATTTACGACAAAATAAAGCCCAACCTTCCGAAATATTTCGGAATTACCCCGAAAACACCTTTTGAAATCCGCAAAACCCAAGATTTTCGTGCTGCTTCTGCTGCTCCGGCACAATATGCTCCAGGAGATTTGCCTGCAAACCACCCCGGAATTTTCTACGTTACGATTCTTGATCCTGCAAAGATCAATATTACCAATATGAATATGGAAAGTCTATTTTTGCACGAAGCCATTCCGGGACATCATTACCAGGCAAGTTTGCAATACGAGAATACATCCGTTCCCGAATTTCGCCAAAAATATTATACCAATGCTTTTATGGAAGGTTGGGCATTATACACCGAATCTTTGGGGAAAGATTTGGGCGTTTATACCAATCCTTATCATCAGCTCGGGGCTTTGGGAATGGAAATACACCGAGCGATTCGTTTGGTTGTAGATGCAGGATTACATACCGGAAAAATGACACGGGAAGATGCAATAAAGTATATGATGGATAATGAACCAATATCCGAACCAATATCAACCGCCGAAATCGAGCGTTATATGGCAATGCCCGGACAAGCATTGGGCTACAAAATTGGAGAACTGAAAATACTGGAACTTCTTGATAAATACAAAAAACAATTGGGAGATAAATTCAATATCAGAGATTTTCACGACACCATATTGAAAGGTGGTGCCATGCCATTGACTGTTTTTGAAAACTATATGGACGACTGGGCTAAAGAAATTAAATAAACAGCGTTTAATTTTCAATACTTCTGTTAATAGGAGGTTTTGCAAAATTGGCGGGAAATTCTCAACAACTCTTACAGTTTTTATTCCCCAGTTCGATCCAGAATAAGTATTTCCTTGTTTGTAACCAGTTCCTGTTCGTCTATTGCTTGAAGTGACATAGCCTCTAACCTTTAATCCATAACCCGTTACCTACAACCCCCAAGCGTGTTAAAATTTGTTAAAAAGAAACAATCTTTTTTAGAGCGATTTTTAAAACCGTATTTTTATAAATTACGTTAATCTTTTAACGCTGGTTGAACATGAAATTTAAAATTTATATACTATTCGCACTTTTCTTCGGAGTTAATTCCGGAACGTATGCACAAGATAAAAATGTAGTGCTTCCTAAGAACTGGTTTAATTTAGACCTTACTACAGATGGATATTTTGGAATTAGTACCGAAAAAGCCTACAATGAGCTGCTTGTTAATAAGAAACCTAAAGCTAAAATTATAGTGGCCGTAATAGATGGTGGAACTGATATTAAACACGAAGACTTAAAAGATGTATTGTGGACCAATACGAAAGAAATACCCGGTAATGGTATAGACGACGATGGAAATGGCTATGTCGACGATATTCATGGCTGGAATTTTATTGGTTCAAAGAAGGGAAATTTAACTTACGATAATTTGGAACTGGTTAGAATCCTTAGAAAGTACCAGCCTAAATTTAGAGCAACCATTATGAGTACGGTGTTAGACAGCACAGAAAAGGCCGAATTTAAAATTTATAAAAAAGCTGAAGCTGAGTTCGGGAAAAAATATGACGAGGCAAGCCAGACCTTCCCTTTCTATATTGCCATGAAAAAAATACTGGATTCGGTTGCTTTTATTAATAAAAAGGAAGTGCCTTCCCTGGCTGATTTAGATAATTATAAACCCGACGATGAGATGGAGGAATATGTTGTAAAGATAATCAGGAAGGGTGCTAAAGATGATGGCGGGATCGATAAATTTTATGACAATATTAAAAAAGGTTATAAGGAGTTGGAAGTTACGCTAAAATATAACCTTAACGATAAATACGATGAAAGAGCCGAAATGGTAGGCGACGATTATGAGAATTCGGCTCAGCGTAATTATGGAAATAACGATGTAACTGGTCCCGATGCAGACCATGGAACCCATGTTTCGGGTATAATCGGCGCTAACAGAGCCAATAGTATAGGGATTAACGGGGTAGCAGGAAATGTAAGTATCATGTCGATCAGGGTTGTTCCGCAAGGTGATGAGAGAGATAAGGATGTAGCCAATGGTATTCGATATGCAGTAGACAATGGCGCTCGTGTAATTAATATGAGTTTTGGGAAAGGCTTTAAATGGGATAAAAAAGCAGTCGATGAAGCTGTAAAATATGCAGAATCGAAAGGGGTTTTATTGGTTCACGCTGCCGGAAATGATAACAACGATAATGATGTTGTAGATAATTATCCAAATAAATACTACGACAGTCCCGAAGCCGCCGCCTATTGGAAGGCCAATCCTAAAAGAGAGGCGCCTGGGTTTATGATGCCGCCTAAACGCGAACAAATGTCGGAATCACCTTACGGAAGCCCCTATGGTAATCGGATGGGTTTAAAGGAACCACCAAAGTTAGTTGTAGATACGGCCATCTTTAAATTACCTCATGCCAGTAACTGGATAGAAGTAGGGGCTAGCTCTTATAAGGACGACGAGGAGTTAAAAGCTTCTTTTTCTAACTATGGAAAGCATAATGTAGATGTATTTGCTCCTGGTTTTATGATCAACTCGACGGTTCCAAATAGCAAATATGAAGAATATGATGGAACAAGTATGGCTGCTCCGGTTGTTTCGGGCTTATCGGCACTCTTACTAAGCTATTACCCCGAACTTAAACCAGCACAAGTACGGGATATTATCATAAAATCGGTAACAAAAGTTGACCATAAGGTCAAATATAAAAATGATAAAGATGAAAATGTTCGCGTGCAATTTTCCGAAATATGTGTGAGCGGCGGAATAGTGAATGCATACAAAGCATTGTTACTGGCCGAAAGCTACAATAGAGCGAACTAATTAGAAAAATAGGCGTTTAAATCCTTAAGCATTGCTTAGGGATTTTTTGTTTTAGCGCCGATTAAAGGAAAGTTAATAGTAACAAATTAGCGAGATTACCGATACTATTGAGCCAATAAAACACGTTGAAATGCATAAAATAGCGATTTTATGCTGCCTCATTATGTTAATTTTGTGGTGATGTTAGTTCTTGGATTAAGCCATTTTCAATTAAGTTAGTCTATCTGAAATAACCCAGCACAAATAAACCAAAATCACTTTTCAATGAAACCATTCTACACAGCCTTTGCCCTGCTGTTTTTGAGCCTTGCAGCAATAGCCCAAAAAACGCCGGATATTCAATCATCAGCATTATCAGCGCCAGATAAAATAAGGATAGACGGAAAGGCCAACGAGTGGGGTGATAGTTTTGCGGCCGACAATAAACGGACTTCACTTTTATATAGTTTGGCTAACGACGATAAAAACCTGTACCTCGTAATTAAGGCTATAAGTTTAACTACCATAAATAAGATAATGGCTGGAGGCATAACATTTAATGTAAATGTTTCGGGTAAGAAGAGAGAAGACGGATCGCTGGGCATAACTTATCCCTTAATTAAAAGAGCGACCCGTAACCAGGCAGGGAGAGGGCAAGGAAGAGGTAATTTTGGAGCTGCAGCACAAAATAGTACGCAAAGAGATTCGGCTGCCTTGGCGCAACATAAAACCGAATTAACCGGCGCAAAAGAAATTAAAATAATAGGTTTTAAAAATATAACGGATTCCTTGATTTCTATTTACAACGAATATGGAATTAAAGCCGTTGCTTCGCTTGATAACAAAGGAGCAATGGTGTACGAATTAGCGATCCCTTTAAATTTATTAGAATTGGCTACCGAAAAGCCCAAAGAATTTGTATACCAGATTAAAGTAAATGGCTTAGTGATGAGAGGTTTTGGTGGTGGCGGTGGTGGCAGACCTGCTGGGTTTGGCGGCGCCAGAGGAGGGGGCAATAATAATAGTAATGCTCAAGATTTGTTAAGTCCTACAGATTTTTGGGGCAAATATACGCTCATTAAAAAATAAGATCCTGTTTATTCATACCCATTTTAGCTGCTCTTTATGAAATTTTTTTACAAGAAAATGCCAGTCATCTTATTTATTAAAGGATCGATTCTTTTCGGGTTGTTGATGCTGCTTGTTAATCTGGCTTTTGCACAAACCCCGGCTTCCCAAAAACCAGTAACTGTACCAGCACCATTAGCTTTCCGAGAAATAAGCGGAATAGTAAAAGATACCACCGATTTTGGAATTCCAGGAACAACGGTACGTTTATCGTCAGACAGGGATACTTTGGTTGCGGTTACCAATGCAGATGGAATTTTCATTTTTAAAAGTGTAAAATCGGCGACCTACACACTTTCTATTAATAGTTTGGGTTTTAAAGCGATAGTCGGAAAATATAAACAAAATGATGCCGTGCCCAGGATTGTAATGGATCCTATTATCATGAAGACGGAGTCGAACACTTTAAATGAAGTTGTTATTAATGGAGCACCTTCCATAACCTATAAAACAGATACCGTCGAATACCGGGCAAGTGATTATATTGTAAGGGAAAATGCTACTGTAGACGAGCTTTTAAAAAAGATGGAGGGGATGGAAGTTGGCACAGATGGCTCACTTATCCACCAGGGAACTGCGGTTACCAAAGCTAAGATTAATGGGAAAACTTATCTGGCAGGCGATGTAGCCACGGCGATCCAGAATTTGCCGGCCGAAATTGTAGATAAAATACAAATGGTCGACGATTATGGCGACCAGGCAGCGAGAACTGGAATAAAAGATGGCGATCCCGAAAAAATATTGAACATTGTAACAAGGGCCGATAAATCGGTAGGTAACACGGTAAATGTTACTGCTGGAGCGGGAAATAATGAGCGCTATGAGGGTGCTGTTTTTGCTACGAGACTAAACAAGAACCAAACCATTGGTGTTAATACGCGAATTAATAATACTGTAACTGGTGTTGCCAATAGTGGTGATAACAATGGCGGTGGTGGGAATGGTGGCCGGGGCGGAAATGGCGGAAGGGGTGGGGGTAATGGCGGGAATGGAAATTCTTCTGGCGGAAGCGGGGGTACAACCAATAGTGGAAATTCTTCTTTTTCTTACAGAGATCAGTTGAGTAAAAAAGTTAAAATTAACACCAATTATGGTTATGTATTTACCAACAGGAATACAGAAAATAGCAGTACCTCGCAAATCTTTAGTTCACTGGGAACTACTTTTGCTAAAAATGATGGTTCGAGCGATAACAATTCGAAAAGCCATAATTTTAACTTCGAAATCGAATCAGACTTAGATAGTAATAACTTTCTAAGAGTAAGTCCATCAATTAGTTATTCCTCATCTACAAACTCAAGTCTGTCTTCTTTGCTGCAAACAGGTTTAATACACCAGGACCAAAAAGGTAAAAACACGAGTAGCAATACCAGGCCAAATTTAGGCGCGACGGTATTTTATCAGCATATTTTTAAAAAACCAAGGAGAAATTTTTCAGTACAATTAAGTTTAAACCATACCGATCAGGATATCGAGCAAGAGCGAAATTCGAATATCATCTATTACGACAAGAACAGCAATGCGGTTTTGAAAGATTCGCTAATTCATCGCATGGTATTACGCGAAAATCTAACAAAAAATTATAGAGGAAGCATCACTTTTGCCGAACCATTAACTGCAAATACACAACTGGAATTTAACAGTCAGGTTAACTACAACGGTTACGATAACAATGCAACTACGAGTAACATCAATGCTTTAGGTAATAACCAGCTCATCGATTCCCTTAGTAATATTTACGACTATTCCTTTACTCAGGCACGTATTGCTTTAAATTATCGTTATGGATTATCTAATTTATCGAAAGTAAGATTTTCGGTGGGTATTACGGCAGTGCCGGGCCTTTTAAAGGGTACAAAAGTAAGTTTAGGCACCAGTACAAGCAGGAATAGTTTTAATTTAATTCCTATTGCCCGTTTTCAATATTTATGGTCTAGGCAACATAGCATTCAGATTAATTATTCCGGAAATGCCAGCGAACCAACTTTCGATCAGATTCAGCCGGTCCGAGATGTTTCCAACCCTCAAAATCCCATCGTTGGTAATCCTAACTTGAAAGTCACGTTTAATCATTCTATCAATACCAGTTACAATAATTATATTGCTAATGCTAAATTAAACTACTCGATTAATATGAATGCCACCCTTACCGATAATGCAGTAGTGCGTAATGTAGTACAGATTGCCGATTCTTATAATAGTTTAAAAAATGAGACCCATTATGTGAACAAAAGCGGAGCCTATCGGATTAATGGTAATTATTCCATTAGCAAGCAATTAAATGATCGTAAATATAATTTATCATTTAGTGGAAATGTGTTTCATAACCATGGTATTGCCATGAGTAATAACGTGGTTAATATTACCAGTACCTGGAATATGAGTGAAAGGTTTGGCCCAAGAATTAACCCGAACGATTGGCTGGAAGTTAATCCTTATGTATCATACACTTTCATGAAATCTAATAATACCTTGCCAACTTCTATCGATAGTCGTACCAATACATTGGCTTTAAGTATCGATGGAAAGTTTTATTTCCTGAAAACTTTTCAATTTGGTTATAGTGCAAGTAAAAACTATGTAAACGGGATTAATGCCAATATTACCAGTAACCCATTAGTTATTAATAGTTATTTACAGAAAGAACTTTGGAAGAGAAGATTAACCTTTACTTTTCAAGCCTTCGATATCCTGAATCAAAATAATTTTGTAAATAGGAATATTACTGATAATGGAATTACAGATACTAAATCTAATGCACTAAGCCGGTACTTTATGCTAAGATTAGGGATGCGCTTACAAAAATGGACTGGAGCCAGGGGACGTAATGGGATGCAGCCAACCCGAAGAGGCGATGGTAGTTTTAACCAGAATTAAAACTTAAATAAAAAGTAACTCCCTTGTCTATATTAGGTTCGAACCAGATTTCGCCGTTTTGTAGTTCGGTATAAGACTTGGCCAACATTAAGCCTAAGCCAACGCCTTTTTCTTTATTGGTGCCATAGGTTCCTTTAATTTTTAAGGAAAATATATCCTGAATGCTATTATCATTGATCCCAATTCCGGTATCTGAAACAGCAATTACACATTTATCATTTTCTTCGTAGGCACTTATTTTTATCCTGCTCCCTGCTGTCGAAAATTTAATAGCATTGTTCAGTAAGTTCCGCACAATAAGCTGTAGCATATCTGCATCGGCTGTTATTTTTAAGTGATCGGCAATTGCGTATTGAAGTTCTATATTTTTTTCGGTGGCCAATGTTTGCTGTAACAATAGGGTTGGGCGAAGGGTCTCGTATAAAAAAATGGAGTTTAAATCTACTGTTATCCCTTGCATCTGATCTTTAGACCAGTAAAGAATATTTTGCAGCATTTCGGAAGTCTGCTTGGTCGAAGCAAGTAAACCCTGCTCTATTAATTTCTTTTCGTCTGGCTCTAGCTCTACATCGTTGAGCAGTGCGAGATAATTTTCTATAGAAGCCAATGGAGCCCTTAAGTCGTGTGCGACGATCGAAAATAACTTATTCTTGGTTTCATCAATTTCTTCTAAGGCAATTAACCGGCTCTTAGCCAATTCTTTTTCGCGAGTATAATTATTTTTGATATACATGGTAATGAGTGCAACCATGCCGGCAACTTCGATCCAGGTTTGTGCTATATCTATTAATTTGTATTGTTTATCTTTATAAAGTGGTTTTGCCAAATGCGGGTAAAAATATTCCATCGCAAAAAATGCGACCACCAATAAAATATTTAATGGAATCCAAATCTTAAATTGCTTTTTGGTGGTTAATACACTTAAAAGAAAAATGATAAGAATAAATGTAAAGAGATTTACACTTCCAGACCCTTCCGAAGCAAAATAAGTTACTCCACAAAGTAAATTAAAAACAATAGCGAAAATAGCAACCGCTAAATTAAGCCTGTTTTTATACCTCGATAAATAATAACCCAATAGGAGTACCCCTATTAAAGGCAGCATTAGAAAACCATAGAGCACTAACCCCAATAAGAAGTTTACCAAGGCATTTATAGTTGCCGTAAAGATTGCGAAAATACTAATGGCATGGAGAATCCGGGCTTCCATCGAAAACTGAGATGTATCCCCAATTAGAGAAACCCATAACGAGCTGCTATTTTTTTTATTCCACTTCAAAGGATAGATGGTTTCTTCAAATATAGAAATATATCCCAAAGTGTTTGCATTTCAACCAGATCAAACCTTTCATTTTTTTCAAAATTCTCTAAGGCTAGAGTTTCAAATTTCGCATAAAGTTGCATGACCGGTTTAAAATGAGCGAGATCTTGCCACCTATGGAGTGAGCAAATCAATATCCAAAATTTTCAGCAATATGCTGGCGTTTCGATTTCTTCATTATATACTGATAAAAATTCTAGGTAACAAGTTGTGATCGAAGAAAAAACGTTAATTTAAAGCCTAACTTTATTCAACATGAATAACAAATTAAAGCTTATTTTAATTGTAATACTAAGTTCCTTAAGTATAAATAGCAAGGCACAAAACATCCCAATTTATCGGGACGAAGATTTGCCTATCGAAAAGCGCATTCAATCTTTGTTACAAGCGTTAACTTTATCAGAAAAAGCCAGCTTGCTGGGATATAATAGTCGTGCAATACCCAGATTAGGGATCCCGGCGTATAACTGGTGGAATGAGGGCCTACATGGAGTGGCTCGTGCGGGTAAAGCTACCATTTTCCCACAAGCAATCGCCATGGCTGCTACTTTTAACAATGCTTTAATTAAACAAGCTGCAAGCGCGATATCGACCGAGGCTCGAGCCAAGTACAATTTAGCAACGCAGCAAAACCGGCGTTTGCAATACATGGGCTTGACTTTCTGGTCGCCGAATATTAATATATTCCGCGACCCACGCTGGGGCCGCGGACAGGAAACTTATGGCGAAGACCCCTTTCTAACTGCGCGTATCGGAGTTGCCTACGTGCAAGGCATGCAGGGAAATGATCCCCGCTACTTAAAAGTATCGGCTACCGCCAAACATTTTGTAGCACACAGCGGCCCCGAAGCAACTCGTGACAAGTTTAATGCGCTTGTTGATGAGAAGGACTTGCGGGAAACTTACCTCTATGCTTTTAAAGCTTTAGTAGATGGTGGTGTTGAGTCGGTAATGACCGCTTATAACCGGGTAAATAGCGAACCAAATTCGATCAGTAAAACTTTGTTAAATGGAATTTTATTGAAAGAGTGGAATTTTAAGGGGCATGTAGTAACCGATTGTGGTGCTTTAGACGATGTATACCAGCATCACAAAGTATTAAATAATCGGGTAGAGGTTGCTGCTGCAGCTATTAAAGCAGGTATTAATCTAGATTGTTCTACTATATTGCAAAACGATGTGGAGGCCGCTGTAAAACAAAAACTGATTAGTGAAGCTGAGGTAGATGCGGCGCTCACAAAAATTTTAAGTACAGAATTTAAACTTGGCTTTTTCGATAGTGGGGCCTATAGCCCTTATGCTCACTATGGAGCCGATAGCATTAATAGTACAGCACATATAGCACTTGCCCGGAAAATTGCAGTACAAAGCATGGTTTTACTCAAAAATAAGAACAACCTGCTTCCACTAAAGCCCGAAGACTATAGCAGTATAACTGTTTTGGGTACTAATGCGGCTGCATCAGATGTGCTGATGGGTAGTTATCATGGTGTGAATAATAATATGGTTAATTATGTGGAAGGCATTACAAATGCGGTAACTTTAAATACAAGGGTCGAGTATGATCAGGGGGCCAGCTATCAGGACACTACACATTTTGGCGGTATCTGGGCAGCAGGTAACAGTGATATTTCGATCGCTGTTATTGGTTTGTCGCCTGCTTTGGAGGGCGAGGCTGGGGATGCCTTCTTATCGTTAACAGGAGGCGATAAAGCTGATTTAAGCTTGCCTGCGGGCCATATTGCATTTATGAGAGCCCTACGTAAAGGCAATCCTCGCAAACCTATTATTGCAGTGGTTACCAGCGGGAGTAATGTTGACCTCAGTACGATCGAACCTTATGCTGATGCAATTATATTAGCCTGGTATTCGGGCGAACAAGGTGGAAACGCATTAGCAGATATCTTATTCGGTAAAGTCTCACCTTCTGGACATTTACCAGTTACTTTTTATCGTACCGTTAACGATCTACCCAATTATACATCGTATGCTATGAAAAATCGTACATACCGGTATTTTAATGGTACTGTACAATATCCCTTTGGCTTTGGCCTAAGCTATACCCATTTCGACTATGAGTGGAAAACTAAACCACAGACCGTTTATACGGTTAAAGATTCCATTAACCTTACTATACAGGTTAAAAATACCGGGAAAATGGACGGCGATGAGGTGGTCCAGGCTTACATCAAATACCCTAATTTAGAACGGATGCCTTTAAAAGAACTTAAAGGCTTTAAACGGGTAAGCATTAAACAAGGTCAGAATGCCATTATAACCTTAGCAATCCCAATTCAGGATTTACAAAAGTGGGACTTGACTCATCATCAGTGGAAACTATATGCAGGCACTTATGAGGTGCTATTAGGTAATGATTCGCAAACCGAAAAACTGAGTGCAATATTTACCATTCGATAAGAGATTATTGCATAAGTTGGTCGAAATAGTAATAATTAAGGGGTTAAGCATTTTAAGTTGAAGTTTGCTGGTAGAGAACCGGTGGAAGAGGCACAAGCTATTTAGTCAAAAATAGTTGAACAAAATTTATTGATTAAAAGATATTTAGCTTTTCAGGTTGATCTCCTTGCTGAAGTGTTGTGCTGTTCGAGTACAACTATGAACGATTAAGTTGGGGTAAGCATATAAAAAGCGACTGCTTTCAGGCAGATGGTTCCCGTTCTTGTATTTTTCGACTACAACAAAAATAGATTTGGCTACATTATTTTGTTTATTGTGGTGCAATTTTGCATTAACAAAAAATATAAAACTATTATGGTTTAAAATTATGCAGATGAAAATTGTAATCACAGGATCGCTAGGAAATATTGGAAAGCCACTCGCCGAAAAGTTATTTGCGCATGGACATTCAGTTACAGTGATTAGCAGTAATCCTGAAAAACAACAGCAAATGTACAAAGGTAATTTGGCGAGCGATTTTTATAAAAACAAACCTAACTTAGGCAAAGTAAAATTAGAAGATTTTGCGAGCGATTTTGTACGGGTTTACCACGAAACAACTAATTAAAACAAGATAAAATGAACACAAAAAATAAAATAGCATTAGTAACCGGTGGTAGCCGGGGTTTGGGGAAAGATATGGCATTGGCACTGGCAAAAAAAGGCTTAGATATTGTATTAACCTATCATTCCAATCGCGTATCGGCAGATGAGGTTGTGGCCCAAATTCAATCGCTTGGCCAGCAAGCAGCAACGTTTCAGTTAGACACCAGAGACAGCTCCTCTTTTGATGGTTTTATGTCGAAAATCTCTTTATATTTAAAAGAGAATTATGGTAGCGTAAATTTCGATTTCCTTATTAACAATGCGGGTACTGGCCTTTATGCGCCATTTACAGAAATATCAGAAGAACAAATGATGGATATCTTCAACATTCATTACAAAGGTGTTTTCTTTTTAACCCAAAAAGCATTACCCTTCCTTAATAACGGCGGTGGAATTGTAAATATTTCATCGGGATTATCAAGAATTACAATGCCCGGTTCGTCGGTATATGCTTCAATGAAAAGCGCTGTGGAAACGCTTACCCGATATTTGGCAAAAGAACTAGGCGATAGAAAAATTCGGGTAAATGTAATTGCACCGGGTGCCATCGAGACCGATTTTGGTGGGGGTCGCACCCGCGATAACAAAGAAATAAATTCGCACATTGCAGGCCTTACCGCTTTAGGCAGAGTTGGTTTGCCCAATGATATTGGAAAAGTAGTCGCGTTTTTATGTTCAGACGATGCGGGTTGGATCAATGCACAACGAATAGAAGTTTCTGGGGGACAAGCGATATAAAATGCCAAATCATCAACCTATCCAATTAAAATCAATTAGCGAATACCACAAATTTCGGGGTTTGCCCAAGCCAGAACATCCGCTCATTAGTGTGGTGGATTATACTCAAATAAAACATTCGCCAGCGCCTGTTATCTCTCATTTTTATTCCATCGCCATCAAACGTGGAGTTGGAAAATTGTTTTACGGTCAGCAGGAATATGATTTTGATGAAGGCGTGATGTATTTCCTTTCGCCCGGACAAATTTTAAAAAGGACTGCTCCACTAGATAAAACGGAAAAACAATCGGGATGGATATTGCTTATTCATCCCGACTTTTTGTGGAATACGCCTTTGGCAAAAGGAATTAAAAAGTATGAATTTTTTGGTTATTCGGTAAACGAAGCCTTGCATTTATCTGATAAAGAAGAAACAACCATCGGCAACATCATCAAAAATATTCAACAAGAATATCATTCTAATATCGATCCTTTTAGCCAGAACATCATCATCTCGCAAATAGAAACGTTGCTCAATTTTGCAGAGCGGTTTTACCATCGGCAATTCATTACCCGAAAAATCACTAACCACCAAATACTATCGCAATTAGAAGATCTCTTAAATGCTTATTTCGAGGATGAAACGATAAAAGCCAAAGGATTGCCAACAGTAAAATACATTTCTGAAAGATTAAACATTTCGCCCAATTATTTAAGCAGTTTGCTCAAAACGTTAACCGGGCAAACCACCCAACACCTCATTCACGAAAAGCTCATAGAAAAAGCAAAAGAAAAACTTTCTACTACCGAACTTTCCATTAGCGAAATTGCCTATCAATTGGGTTTTGAACATTCGCAATCCTTTAGTAAATTATTTAAAACAAAAACCGATTTTACGCCTTTGGAATTTCGCCAGTCATTTAATTAGCCATGCGATTGTACAACCGATAATATCGTGGAAAACCAAAAATAAGGACCAAATAAACATAGCGCTTATCAGCTCATTGCTAAACACCTAAGTTAGCAGAGTAGGGTCAAATTTATTGGTATTCCCAACCAACAATTACAACAACATTAAGCCTGGTTAAATCCTTTGCTATTCATTCACGCCAGGTGTGTACTTATTGGAGATAAGTGCTGAAAAAAGTTCTTTACGTAAAAGTTCTAATAGGGAATTTCTCTGAATGAGCGTTTTTGCAGAGTTGGGAAATATCTTCAGACCAATGCGGTTCGCAGTATACTCCTTACATTCTTGCCCATCAAAATAGAAGGTGATGTAAGAACGAATCTTGAGGTTGGAAGAAGTAACAATTCTTGGCTCTGTGTACATGGCTTTGGAGCGCATACAGAGCGCTCCAAAGCACAAGTTTCGATAAAGGGCTGAAAAAGCGCCCAAAGAGTGTAGCGGGGAGGAGAATTTTATTGGACACATTTATGGGTTTTTGATGATTATAGATAGGATTTTGGAGAAAAATGAAAACTTTAAAGGCGTTGTAACTAATAGATAATTCGCGAATTCTGTAGATTTTTTTGTGTTGCAATTTAAGGGATGAGAGATTTTTACAACACCTCTAGTTTTTCTACTTGCATGCCGATACGATATGATAATAATTGGTCAACTCACTAGATTATCAAAAGTTGTAAAAGTTACAAGTTTTGATAATCTAGTTTGGCTAAACCGGTTTGGTTGAACCCTCTAAGTCAATTCTAATTTTTTTATAAAGTGGCTGAATTATAAGGTCTAAGGTTTTGATTTTTAACAAAAGAGGGTTATTTGTCTATGGTTTTCCATATAGGCGCTACCTTCCGCTCATTTCTATTATTGTCATCGTCATCAATCCAACCTTGCCATCGCACTCTAGATCATGTAGTGTTTGGAACGCCTTAACAGCCTCTTCTGTTTTGATGCCGAAAACTCCACTAAGAGGAATGTCATAATCTTGGCTCTTAAGCAGCTCTTGTAGTCTTTTAACATCTTTGCCCTTGCATCCTTTTTTTAGAACACGTTGAAGCGTTGGCGATGATGGAGAGCGCTCATATGGTGTACCTGAGATCCGTGAGAGGGATTTGTAACTTTTACTAGAACTTTTGTATCTAGTAGAAACAGTGGGACTGTGTCGTTTGATGTTTGGAAGAACAGTTTCGGATTGAATAGGCTGAGGGCTTGCAGTTGGTACGTTTATACTAGGCTCTGTATAAACAGGCACACTGGGTCTGTAGCTTGGTGAGGATGAAGCGTGTGAAGCATGGGATGCATGCGAGGCGTGAGACGAGTGCGAGGAATGTGAGGTATGCATAAATATTCTTCCATCCTCTGGACTTGCCATATTAAGTTTTAGGGTAAGCTTAGGTTTTGCGTTAATGGTTTTAGGAGTAGATAGGTTTTCAGGGAAGACAGAGCTTATTTTGCTGTAGACAACATTAGCCTCTACAGAACTTGGATGAAGTGCTGCTGTTGAAGCTGCGATGACAGAGATGATTTTTTGGTATATATTAAATTTTTTCATGAGCGTTTATAAAATTTTTAATTATCGGTTAATCTTTATTTTTTGTTATTGCTACTTTTCCCAGCTTGGTAAAGTCCATATCCGATGACGCCGGCAATAATTACACCAATCGCGCCTCCTCCTCCGCCACTGCTACCTCCTCCGTGGGAATGTCCACCTGAGGAATGAGATGAATGCGAGGCGTGGGAGCTATGCGATGAGTGTGATGAATGGGAACTGTGGTAAGCTAACAGGCTTCTTGATACATTGTTAGGGTTCAGCTTTAAGGTAAGCTTAGGCTTCCATAATTTATGCGGTGTAAAGGATCTTTTGCTGAGCTCCTCTTTAGTATCGCTAGAAATTCGCTGTGGGGCTTCATCTGCGATTGCTTTATCTGAAAGTAGGGCTAGAGACGTTGTTGCTACAGAAATTATTTTAGCTGATAATCGCAGATGCTTCAGACTGCCAAGTTTTTTATTTAACATATCTGGTGGCTTAATTTTTTATCTTTTGATATTGGTGAAATCCCCCTGCTGTGTTTTTTTAGGTTCCATGTAAACAATCCGCCACAATCTTGAAGCTTATCGCAACTCTGACACGCTGGGAGATAATCGTTCTTCCAATCGGATATTGATTTTCGGCAATATGGCCATAGCTTCTCTGGAACGGTACAGAGCTGTGTATTGTATATCGATACATTCATATCACGATAGGAGAGGTACTCTACAGCTTTTGTCAGTTCCGATGTATAATCCATAGGGTCAATCCATAACTTTTCGATGTTGAAAGGAGTGTAACCGATAAATTCTAAGCCCATAAAGGTCACATGTTCTGCAAAGGGCAGGTTCCGATAAATGTATGCTGAAAGTTTTGGGAGCCTTGGAATAGATGCTTTGTGCAATACTACACGGATTTCGACACGAATTCCATAACGCGCAAGATTATGGAGGCCCAATATGGTCTGGTTAAAAGCGTCTTTTGCCTGCACAATATAATCATGGTTGTCATTATAGTCCGAATAAAGGGGAATGCCAAGCATTATTCTCTGGTTTTGTATTCTGCTTAATCGCTCTGCCATATGGTTCCAGGCGAAACTCCTCCCATTGGTGAGGATATGGATCTCAGTATCGGGAAGCTCTTGGGTAATCAGTTCGAGTAGCTCAAAGAAGCGCTCGCCCATCAGTGTTGGCTCTCCACCAGAAATGGTTAGCTCAATACAGTCTTTTGGTATCAAAGGAATCGCCCTCTTATAGATTTCAAAAAGTGCCGGCACATCATCCCTATCCCTAGGGGGCTGTGAGCACATTAGGCAATTGCTGTTGCAACGCTCGGTAGAAAGAATAGTATTGTGATGAGAGTTTACGCGGTAAAGCGTTCTTACAACCCCATTGTTATCAGCCATCACTACATCACCCTCTGATAGGTGGTCCAGTGAACTACAGGCATAAATTTGTCCGATATCATGTGGCGTAGGTTTTTTTTCAATGTCATTACTGATTATGGCAATTGCTCCCTGAGGTGTAATATATGGCTGTGAAGAGATGTATATTAAATTGCTTTCAAGTGCGCCTGAATCTCTAGTGATTCTTCCCACTTCAAAGTCGGTAATGCCGACTGCCTTGCCTTTAGCTCTAAATATCATATCTTTCGTTATCTAATCCAGCTTTCGAATACTTTTGTTATCTCCTCGCTGCTGTCCATCAGCTCGAGCAGGTAACGGATGATTTCCATGTTTTTGCCACAGAAAGTGCTTGTTGGACGGTAACCCCATATATTTCCTTGTGTGGCGTGGTTATGTACCGGATCTGACCCGCAGTAGGCCTGAAAGGCGCAATCAGAGCATCCAGGTAACGATTCATTCGTCATAACTTCGGCGATTTCCATGGCTCGCTCTCCATAAAAGATTTCCTCGTATGAGGAGTTGTCGAGATGGCCTAGTCTGAAAGTGTAATCTCCCGACTCAGCCAGCATTCTGCTCTCGTCTGTAGCGTAAACGCTTCCATCATAATTAAAAAGGATTACATTGGTAATCGCGCCCGATGGTGAATTTAGATCTACATAACCTACGGGAAATGGAGTTAGTATTTTTTTGAGGATGATTGTTGCGTATTGTTCTCTAAAGAATTCCCCTTTAAGATTGTATCCGATAATACGTTCAAGGGCAGTCTTATAAAATTTTAAGAAATCGTCCATCGCATATTTGTTCTTCTTTTCATTGCTTAGCGCAAACCCGTAAGGTGATATTGGGCGGAGGAATATACTGTCGAATCCACGTGCCCGATATTCTTCTACGATGTCGATCGGGTGAGACAAGGATAGCGTAGTCGCTGTCATCAGTGCTGAAATGCTATCCTTTCCAATAATGGAATCTGCCAGCTCTATTCCCTTGACCGTAAGTTCATAACTGTTCTGTCCGGGTCTCTTTCTGTTCTGGTTATGGATAAAGCTAGGTCCGTCGAGTGAAGTAGAGAGTAATATGCTGTTTGCCTTGCAGTATTGAAGAATTTCTTCGGTGAGTACAGCGAGGTTGGTGCATATCACGTAGGTGACTTTTTTATTATGTTTTTCTGCCAGTTGTTTTGTTCGATCAACTGCATATCTAATTCTTTCGAAAGCCAATAATGCTTCACCTCCTTGGAACTCCATGGTAACAAAGGGATTGGGAGAGCGCATCATCATATCAATCCCTATGTTGATATGGTTTTCGGACATGTCAAAAGCATCCTTATCGGTAGTCACTCTGGATACTTGGCAGTAATGGCAAGTATGCTCGCAGCGTAAACTGACCACGAAGATATGTAGATTGGTAAAGTCATCAAGAAAAGATTTCTTTGTACGATATCGGGTAGCCAGAACATCTATAAGGGCAGGAATCGGTGTCTCGGAAATGAACATACCTGCAATTAGGTCTGCATAAAGCTCGGAGTCATTTTGTTTGTTGATGTCCCGCCTGACGATTCGGGCGACTGTTCCAGTGGGATAGACCAAATGGTCGCCCACTTCGTTAACTATTACCTCTCGATCAGAATTGATGCGATGAAATCGAAAGGGCATCAGAAAGTACTTTTTGATCTGTTCCGAAAAGTAGTCTGGATCTTTAAATTTTCTATTTGTTTTGAGGAGCGTGCTGACAGACATTTTCTGTTGGTTTAGGATTGGATGTGATTTTCAAATACATCATAGCCCACAGGGTCTGAGACTGTTCCAGTGGGCTCCTCATCAAATTCACAATTTGAGAAAGCCTTGGCGATTAACAAGTCTCTAATATTTGAGGTTTCCTTCGTAATTATCTCTCTAAGGCTGAAATCAATAATGTCGCGTTCGAACTTCTGGAGATAAGTTTCAAAATCTACTTGACCTGTTTCCTCTTTTTTTGCCGTTAGAGTAACGCAGTAAAAATCTTCATTATATTTTCGCAAGTCGATATGAAAGTTATTTCCGTACCAGTAAAGGCACTTTAGAATAACATCTTTGGAATAAATAGAGTAATCCAAATAGATAACAATGCTGTTGTCACTGATGTGGTTCTGGAGAGCTGTCATGTTAATTTTAATTTATTGTAAATTAAAGAAAAATATACAGACTCTATAATTTTATTATTGTCTGATTTCAAGCCGAACTGCATTGCCATTCACTCTAATCATTGATAATTAAGCTATCACTTGAAATTTAATTCTCAAGTAAATTTGTAAAAAGAACAAGAAAAGATATTCAAGTTTTGGAAGAGCATTTTGCAAATCCTTGAAAAGACAGAATTTGTGAAAGATTGACTTAAACAAAAACACGTGAGGTGCGTGTACCTCACGTGTTTTCCAAGTAGCGAGGATGGGAAATTTATTGAACACATTTATGGGTTCTTAACGGTGGTAGAAAGGATTTTGAAGAAGAAAAAAGAGAGGAGAAATGAGTCAGGTGAGAAATAGCACTGTGATTTTTTTGATTTTTCGAAGGGAGTGAGAAATTTTTAAAACACCTATGGTGTTTGATAATATTCAGTAGAGCTAAATAAGATATAATTTAATTGAGTTGTAAGTTTTATTTTGAGTTAAGCAATTGCCAGCTCTTTTCGTAACCATCGAAAATATCATTACTTATTCCAAAGCCCTCGACATGTTTAAATGCAACTTGTAGTGTGAGCCCATTGTCAAACACCGCCCTATATTCTTTTAATTTTTCCCAGTCATCTGTTGAAGGTCCTGGAAGTATGACGCAGGCAATTTCCTCATGTTTAGTTTGCTTATTCTGCAAAACAATATTAACACAATAGCATTTGAATGCGTTGGGTGCAGTTATAGTGCAAAGACCTAACGGAAATCTTTCTACCATTTTTGCTGCCTTTGAAAGCCAATAAGAAGGATTTTTTAATGGATATTCGCCATTTCCATCAAGAATATTTCGGATATTTTCGGCTGTATTGCTATAGACAAAGCCATAGCCCCAATATTGGAAGCAATAAAGATAGGCTATTTTTAATAGCGATTTTGACACCTTGCTTTCATCAGCCACGAAATAGGAAACTTCTGCTGTCCAGTTATAGTCGCCTTTGGAATTTTCAATCCATTGATCCAGTAGGGGAGCATGGACTTTTGACGAGGCCTTGAAATCAATCCCAAACGTGCCGTCTTTCCTGACAGATAGAAGTCCAGCATATCTACCATCAACGGCAGAGATCTTCGTATGCATCTTTCTTTCGGAAGAACCGACCATATTGTCGAAACTGATGTCCTCCATTTTTTGCTTTAAAGCACCCTCAAAATTTAAGCCAGCCTTATTATTGCAGCTTTTACATACCAAAATAGTCTGTTTACCACCAACCGATTGGGGAGGAAAATGATCCAAAGTAAATTCAGAACCTGTATCTCGATAATGATCTTCCAGAAGCAATAAACCACTGGATATGCACATCGGACAAATATATGGCCAATGATCCATGGTCTTTTCAGTCCCATTAAAGAACATACCCAAATATTTGCTACGATAAGGTTGAAGCGACGGAGAAAATCGTTGGAGATGCGGGAGTAGAATTTCAGGTTTTGGAAGCATATATTGAATTGCGAACCTAAAAATAATAAATTATATAATTTCTTCCTCTTGAAAATATCTCCAATGACATTCATTTTTTGGCATTTTTGCAAAGAGCAACAATTTGCCTATGGTTTGTAAGGATTTTCCATAAGCACTATAAGCCAAAATTTAGCATGACAAACTCCTATACGGAATTGTTCACAAAACACAGAATTAGATAAATGATTATCAATTTTGAGCAACTGAAAAGAGACATATAAATCCTATTAGTATATGTCAATTATTGATCAGAATTTTTGCTCAAATTCATGAAATTAATTTTATAAAAAATTAGGAAAAATGAATTAAAATTTTATTACCTTTAAGTATATTTCACTAATATTTTAAATATTATGACAAAGGTTGAACTATTGATTGAACAATTATCAGAAAATGCCTTAGATAATTCCTATATCAGGAGAATTGATTCTATACGGTCTTCTGTAAATGAAGATTTGATCAAGGTTCTGTTTGATGCCGGCATCGGTCAATTCGACGAATCTTGGGATACATTTGAAAATTCCGCTGACTGGGATAACTCTTGGGATCAGGGTTAATCCAATAGATTATGATGCTCACCGGCCCTCTAAATTTACTCATTGTCCAAGGCACTCCCTTTTGCAATATAGATTGCAAATATTGTTATTTACCAAACAGATTGGATAATCATAAAATAACAATTAAAACATTTGAAAAAATCCTCGATAGAATATTTGAAAGTAATATAATAAGAGATGATTTTACAATTGTATGGCACGCTGGTGAACCTTTGGTGATGCCAGTATCTTTCTACGAAGAAGCCACCGCTTTAATAAATAGCAAAAACACAACAAATTATCGAATTAAGCAAAATTTTCAAAGTAATGGGATATTATTGAATGAAGAATGGTGTAAGTTTTTTAAAAAAAATAGCAAAGTAGTCAACCTGT
The DNA here is from genome assembly GCA_040388055.1 of Bacteroidota bacterium. Taxonomy (GTDB): domain Bacteria; phylum Bacteroidota; class Bacteroidia; order Sphingobacteriales; family Sphingobacteriaceae; genus Pedobacter. The sequence goes on along the minus strand of JAZKCO010000006.1, from coordinate 73,829 downwards.
CGCTCAGCATCGATGGCCCACAATTTATACATGACAACCAACGCGTTAACCGAAAGGGAGAAGGTACATTTGCTTCTGTAATGAAATCGGTTGATTTACTTCGCAAGCATGATATTGGCTTTGGAGTTATATCTGTTATCACAGATTTTACTTTAGATTATCCAAAAGAATATTATCAATTTTTTAAGTGTCTAAACCCAAAAATTTTGGGCATGAACGTTGAAGAAGTCGAGGGAAATAACTTATCGTCAACTCTTTATTCAAAAAATACTACATCAGAAAGATATACGACATTTATTGGTGAAATTTATAATATGTTTCTTTCTGACAATCGCCAGTTACCCATAAGAGAGTTTCAACAAATAGAAAAATTCATTTTAAAGAGCAAGCTTTATAAAAATGGTTTGGGTCAACAAACTACGCCTTATCGAATTCTAGCAGTGGATATTGATGGTAATTTTTCAACTTTATCCCCAGAATTGTTAGGAATGAAGTCAGCTAAGTACGGTAATTTTGTTTTTGGAAATGTTTATGAAAATTCTTTCGAGGATGCACTAGAAACTGAAAAATTTAAATCTGTCTATTATGATGTTGTTTACGGCATAGTATTGTGTAAAGAGTCCTGTCAGTATTATAACGTATGTGGTGGTGGTACTCCTTCAAATAAATACAGTGAGCATAAGTCATTCGCAGTTACAGAGACAAATCATTGTAAATTCAAGTTCCAAGTGCCAATGGATATAATATTAGAACGCATAGAAAAAGACATAGCGTTAGGTTCGTTCAGTTAGCAATCTTGTTCTAAAATATTATTCTTAATGTGGTCAAAAAGCTATAAAGATTATACCTCACATAGATGATAATGCCTGACAAATCTATTTCATTTGCTATTGCTTGCCTTGTTACAGCAGTAATTTTATTCATTTTACTTTGTGTTCCCTTATAGTTTTTAAACTCTATAGGAATAAACCATTATCAGTCTAAAATACAATCAATAATAATTTGAAGAATATTTTAGAAATGTTTTAATTCTAAATTTGCATAGCTTAATAATATGAAATTACTAAAAGAAAAGCATTAAGGGTAAGTAATAACCCATCAAAAAGAAACGATAGACAGACAATGAGTTTTCTTCCAAACAGTAAAAGTATTTGTAAAAATATCTATGTTGGTGAGGAAGAAGTACTGTTAAATAAGGTTGTAGAAGTTATTGTTAAAATAATCAAGAAAGATCTTGATATATAGATAGTTATTGTGTTCAAATTTTTTCTCCTAACCCCTGCTTGAGAAGTTGAACACTAAAAGTGTTGATAATTAGATAGTTATGATTTTGATAATATAATTAGATAGCTCCAGATTATTGCAAAATAAAAAATGCAAGTTGTTGATAGTTAGACTATTACAAGCTTGCATTTTCTTTCCAAGTAGCGGGAACGAGAGTTGAACTCGTGACCTCAGGGTTATGAATCCTGCGCTCTAACCATCTGAGCTACCCCGCCATTTAAAAAATAACTTCAAATGTTGAATACTATTTTTTAAAGAGTTGCAAATATAGAATAATTTACTTTTCTTTAGAAACAAATAGTAAAAAATAGTCCATTATTTTTAAGATTAGCGGTGTTTTAGGATGTCAGAAAAGAAAAAATTTACATTAGAATATGAATTGAGATCGTCTCCACGTATATTATTTACTTTTATTAGTGAACCTAATGGCTTGTCGCAATGGTTTGCGGACGATGTAATTTTTAGAGACCAGATTTATACTTTTACCTGGGACGATGAAGTACAGAAAGCCAAGCTACTCAGTATTAAAGAAAATAAATTGGTTAAGTTTAAATGGCTCGACGACGAACCTCATTGTTATTTCGAAATGGAAATTGTACAAGACGAACTTACCAACGACGTGGCTTTAGCCATAACCGATTTTGCAACCGACGAAACCCGCGCCGAAAGAACAAAAATCTGGGATAATCAGATTACCTATCTTCTAAGTGTAATAGGTGCCTAAAAATTAATTGGCTTTACCTATCTTTGTACATTGAAAAAGATACATTTACTGATCATTAAGTCGTTTGTAAGGCCATTTGCCGTCACATTTTTTATTGTGATGTTTATCCTTTTAATGTTCTTTCTGTTTAAGTACGTCGACGAGTTTATTGGGAAAGGTTTTGAATGGTACACCATTTTAGAGATAATGCTCTACCAATCGGCTGTAAATGTGGCCGTAGCCTTACCTCTGGCAGTTTTGCTCTCTTCCATCATGACATTTGGCGCACTTGGAGAAAACTACGAGCTGGTTGCTATTAAGTCAGCTGGCGTTTCCTTACAAAAGGCAATGCGGCCTTTATTTATACTGGTAATTGCGCTTTCTATTGCCTCTTTCTTCTTTTCAGACTACATGTTGCCTAAGGCGAATGCAAAATATTTTTCTTTATTATACGATATGCGGAATAAAAAACTCTCCTTTTTAATTAAACCGGGCGTTTTTAATACCAGTATTACAAATTATGCAATTAAAGTAGATAAAAAGGGCCAGGGGGGTGTCGATTCTCTTTATGGAATTATGATCTACGATCACACCGCGTCGAGTGGGATCCCGAAAATTATCCTGGCTAATAAAGGCCGAATGACAAAAACAGACGATGGCAATTATATGATTCTAAAGCTTAGCGATGGAGTACGCTATGAAGAATCGGGTGGAAATGGCAGTGCTATCTATAATCCGCGTCAGACATTTACCCGGATGCGTTTTAAGGAAACAGAAATAAAACTGGATTTCTCGAGCTTTACTAATTTTAACCGGACTAAAGAAGACCAGTTTAAAGATAATGCACCCATGCTTAATTTAAGGGGGCTCACTAAAAGGGAAGATTCGTTGAACAAAAAAATAGATAGCGTTAATATAAGTACAAAGTTAAATGCTGGGAGTTATTATAAACAAAATAGCATAGCAAAGGGGTATACAAAGATTAAAACCCAGGCAAAGGTTATTAAGGGGCCAATTATCAACGCAATACCTCAAAAAGACCGGTCTGCAGCTTTGCAAAATGCATACGATTTAACGACAACACTTAAGCAGGTAATTGATAACCGGCTTATCGACTACGATGTAAAAAAGAAAGAAGTACTAAGAGCGCAAATAGAGTATCAGCGGAAATTTACACTGGCTGTTTCCTGTTTGTTGTTATTCTTTATTGGGGCACCTTTAGGCGCAATTATTAGAAAGGGGGGCTTGGGGCTGCCGGTAGTTATTGCCGTTATGTTCTTCTTAATCTACCATATTATTTCTACTGTAGCCGAGAAATCGGCCAAAGAAGGCTCGCTCGATTACATTTTTGGGATGTGGATGGCGGTTATTGTGCTTACCCCTGTCGGTGCATTTTTAACCTATAAGGCGACGGTCGATTCGGCTATATTCGATATTACTTACTACAAGCAGTTGATAGTCAACTTTTTTACCCGTAAGAAAACCAGCAGTCTTTAGCCTTCTTAATCCTTACTTAACCATGATATTTTACGTTAAAAATTGCCCGTAAAGGTTGTAACTTTGCGTTTATTGAAGAAATAACAAAAATGGAAATTAAATTGAATACCGTAGACGAAGCGCTGGAGGATATCAAAGCTGGTAAAATAATTATTGTAGTGGATGATGAAGATCGCGAAAACGAAGGTGATTTTATTACTGCTGCCAGAAATGTAACTCCCGAAGTGATTAATTTTATGTCGAGATACGGCCGTGGGCTTATCTGTGCGCCTTTAATCGAAGATCTATGCGACGATTTAAAACTCGATTTAATGGTACAGCACAATACAGTACTGCATCAAACTCCATTTACAGTGTCTGTCGACTTAATCGGACATGGTTGTACAACCGGGATTTCAACACACGACCGGGCTAAAACCGTTCAGGCTTTAATTAATCCAACTACTAAGCCCGAAGATTTGGGCCGCCCTGGGCACATTTTCCCATTAAGAGCAAAACGCGAAGGTGTATTAAGAAGAACTGGTCATACGGAAGCTACTATCGATATTGCCCGGCTAGCCGGCTTTGAACCAGCAGGTGTTTTAGTCGAAATTATGAACGAAGACGGAACAATGGCTCGTTTACCCGACCTCATGCTTATTGCTGCACAGCACGGGCTTAAAATCATCTCTATTAAAGACCTGATTGCTTATAGACTGGCAGCCGAGAGCTTGATTAGGGAAGAGGTAACCGTAAGCTTGCCTACTCAATGGGGCGAATTTAAAATGACAGCCTATACGCAGATAAAGAATAATGCCACACATTTAGCAATTAGCAAAGGCGAATGGGCCGCCGACGAGCCTATTTTAGCACGTGTTCATAGCTCTTGTGTTACCGGCGATATTTTTGGCTCCTGTCGTTGCGATTGCGGTCCTCAATTGCATAAGGCTTTTCAGATGATAGAGCAAGAGGGTAAAGGCATTATTGTGTACATGAACCAGGAGGGCCGGGGTATTGGCTTGATCAATAAACTGCGCTCTTATAACTTACAGGATGCTGGCTTAGATACGGTGGAGGCCAATATAGAACTTGGTTTTAAAGGCGACGAACGTGATTATGGTGTCGGTGCACAAATATTAAGGGCACAAGGCGTAACTAAAATGCGGCTAATGTCTAATAACCCTACAAAAAGAGCCGGTTTAATTGGGTATGGACTGGAAATTGTTGAAAATATTCCGATCGAAATAGAGAGTAACCAGCATAACGAAACCTATTTAAAAACCAAAAGAGATAAGATGGGGCATCAGATTATGAAAGGTTAGCCTTATCGCTTCTGATTCTTCTTACTCTGATTCATAATAGCTTCTTTACTTACTCTTTGTTTTTCGGCTTCCGCTTGTTTTTTCTTTTGATCGCGACGGTATTTCCCAGTTATTTTTTGAAGGAACTCTTTAAAAGTATCAAATTGCTGATTATAAATTAAACCTAGTGAGGTTACATTCAGATTCTGATCGACACCAGGATTAGCGAATATACTTTGTTGTGTAGGGGGTTTATTAGCAAGCTTTCCAACCAATGTCCCGTCTTTTTTAATTAAGCCTAGTATTTCGACCTCCCGACCTACATTATCCTTGTTAAACCCGATAGGGCTAAAGTCGTTAAGGCTTTCTTTATCGACAATACCAGCATTCACAATTATTCTATCATTAAAAAATTTAAACGAAGCGCTGGCCTCATTAAAGGACCTGATATTTACATCGACAAAATTTAAGTTTAAAGAAGAGAGCAGGTTGTTTACCTGATTAAAAATTAATTCTGTAGCTGTACTCGTACCCACCGAACCTAGTTGCTGTGCAAAGTTTTCCTTTCCGGAACCTGGTGCAAAACTTCGCTGAATAATTAAACTAAGCGCCTGGGTGTTCAGGTTATTTCCATCGTTAAAATAAGCCTGTAATTCTTCTTTTACTGCCGGGCTTGCAGGGAAAAAAATATCTAGTTTAATATCTGGTTTTAATAATAAACCACTTAGACCCATTTCTACTTCGGTTTGCACCCTTTGGGTAGCATAACTGCTGTTCTGATCGCCATTAGCAGCCGTGTAAAGATCTTTTAAGCTTGCCCTTAAAGCATAGATAGCCTTGAGGTTAATTTGTGCATTAGCGGGATTTCCTGTCCAGCGGATAGTTCCACCCTGTCTGATGTCGAATCTTTTATTGATGACCTCCTGGGCGGTAAAATCGAAACTTCCACTTTCAATAATGTAATCGCCCTTCATTTCGAAATCTCCGGCACTAGATATGTTGAGCTCCAGCTCGGCATTTCCTTTGCCACTTAACTTTCCTAAAATAGTATAGATATTAGCAATACTATTCGGATCGACTTTTAGCTTGAAATTCATTCTCAGGCCATCGAAATTATTTTTCTTTTTAATAACCTGGGTAGTATCCTTGCTCACGAAAGTAATGAAATCCTTATCAGAAACTGTTTCAGAGCTATTTAAAGGCAGGTTAAATATCGTTCCTTTTTCTGTTTTGGCATCGATATCGATAACCATTTTATTAGTCGGACCTCTAAATGAGAAATTTCCGCTGGCATAGGCCTTCCCATAGTAAACAGGGTTATCTTTAGCCGTTGTATTTAAGGCCATAAAATTATTGGCCGTTAAGGAGACCTGGATATTTGGGTTATCCAGGTCATTTAGGTCTACCGTTCCATTTGCAGTTGCTTCATTGCCATCCACGTCTTTTAAAACGAGATCGTCGATGCCGATTACACTATTAATTACGTTTACACTCTCGTTTAATGCATAGGCTGTTTTAAGGTAATTTACAGTTACCTGTCCATTATCGAAGGCAACATCTCCATTAATTTGTGGCTTATCAAGTGGTCCCTTCACTGTTAAATCTGCAGAGACATTTCCTTTAAGATTAGAGACTAATTTTTTTACGAAAGGTGCTAAAACGGCTAGCTTGCTTTCGTTCATTTTAACATGGAGATCGATCTGCTTTTCTTTTAGATCCAGTCCGCCTGTAATTTTAAAAGTTTCTTTACGATCGGTAATAATGCTGGTGTAGACATTAGCCAGGCTTTTTGCCCGATCGAAAGAAGTGGTATCTGTTAGTTTGCCAATATAAGTATCGTTTAATGTTAATGAATCTATTTCGAGGTTATCGTTTATTCTCGGCGATTTCAATATATTATATAAATGAGTTTTGCCGTTTAGATTTCCGGCTAATTTTATACCTAATGTCTTAACGAATGGATTAAGGGTTTTAAGGTTGAAGTTTTCGAAGCCCACCAGCAATAAGTCTTTCGGATCGTCTGATAAGGTGCCATCGACGGTTAACAGTTGTTTTCCATTGCTTAAATCAAAATTTGTAATTTGAGTTTTGCCGTTATTAAAATTGATTTTCACTTTTTCCTGAATGGTCCAGTCTTCACTATTGATCTTTAAATTGGATGGTAAAATGCTAATCCTGGCAGTAGTATCGCTTGCAAATTCGACCAGCCCATTTAAATCGAGCTGATTGGCATCGTCGGCATTCGAAAGTTTAATATTGAGTGCAAGGCTGTCATTCCGCAGTACATTTACAATATTGACGTTCTTTATAAACAAACTGTCGTTTAAATCGACCCTGTCTGAAGTAATAATGGCCTGGATTTGTTTGTCGGTTGTGTTTTCGTCGATAATGATATTATTGGCAATGATCCCCTTGTAGCTTAACTTTTTAATGCTCCCATTTAAAGTAGCGGTATTGTTTCGTGAGTCGAAATTTCCTATTAGTAAGGCCTGGTCATCTATGGCCAATCCTGGAACGATTAATTCGGCGATGGGCTCGAAGCGTTTTACTCTTAATTTGAAATTAAAGATTTGCGTATTGTATTTAATAATCTGAGCATCCAAAGATGGGATATAAGTTTTAGCAATAGCCTTATAGTAAGAAACTATGGTGTTTAAGTCGTATTGGCCACTGATACTGGCATCGAGAATGTCAGAATTAACGGTTAAGCTTCTTTCTATCCCAAAACCACTGGCATTTAACCGAACGGAGTCTATATGGTAAATTCCTTTTTTATTATTCAATGTAATTTCCTGAACCAGTAGCTTGCCTTGAATATTGTTTAAACTATTCCCCGAAAAGTTTGTGCTGAAAGAAGCATTAACCATCATCGAATCTTTTAAAAGATTTAATGTTTTTAACCGGGCATTTTTAATATTGGCCTTGAAATTGAAAACCGGCAGTTTTGGGTTTAAGTTTACACTTCCGTCAAATGCTAATTGAACATTTTTATCGTCAATACTGAGGTTTCCGTCAAACAGTTTTTTATTAAAGGTTCCATTAACCTTGACATTCGTGTAACGATAATTATTGAAATCTATGTAAACTACATTTCCTTTTAGCTGTTCGGTTAGTTCTTTAATACCTACGCCTTTACCTTTTACATAAAGCTCGGAAGTAATTTTTCCGAGTTGCTTTTCATCAATGAGCTGGCCCAGGTTAAAATCAAAAGTTTTTACATTTCCGCTATAAGAAGGCATGCCGCTTTTGTCGATCTTCATATTCACATCGGATTTTAAACGACCAAGTTTCGTTTTGAATTCTCCGTAAGCAATAAAATCATTTTGAAAACCTGTAAAAGTGCCATTAAAGTTGACATTGCCAAATTTGTTAACAATGGCAGGAATTGATTTCATCGGCTTTCCGGTAATGTCGGTTAACAGTTCGTCCAAATCCCTTTTATTGGTGCCCGCCATTTCGATCTTCATATCCATAAAGGTTTGATTCCAATAAGGTAAACCTTTCATGCTAAAATCGCCTTTAATATAAGTCGCTTTCCCGGCCTTTATTGTTAATTTCTTAGCTCTTAAATCGTTTACATAGCCAGTTATCTGTCCGTCGATATCGATATCGAGCTTCATTTTTTGAAGTGCAGGCGTAAAATAGGCAATATCGGCCGACGAAATATGACTGTTCTTAAAGTTGGCCTTCATCCTCACTTTATTCTCGTAATTATTGAAGTCCCGGAAATTTTTAAACTTCATTTGGTAGTAATCGGTAAGCCTGGTCCTGTTCGTTACTAATAAAAGCTTTTGCAGTTCTATCGCATTAGTGTCGATCGTTGTAAATGCGGTTAAATTCTTAAGATAGAATCCACTCTTTTCCCTAAAAGTTAACGCATTAATATTTGTCTGAATAATATGCCCGTTGGTATTTAGATTTTCAAAAACCCCATTTAATTTAGTTAAACTAATGTCTTCGAAGTTTATGCCTTTAACTCGAACATTTTTGCTAAGGTTCTTATATTTAAAGCTGAAGTTGTTTAAAATGATCTTATCAAACTTGAACTGGAACTTTTTCTTTTTAATTTTCGGGGGTGGACCACTATCAAAATAATCGATAATAAAATCGAGGTTAGAAGTTTTGTCGGGGTTATCTTTTAAATAAAATGAACCATTATTAATTTGAACAGTATTTACATCTAAAATTCGTTCTTTTAAAGAAAGCCGGTTAAGGTCGACCGTAAATTTTGGAAAATTTGCAAGGGTATCTTTTTGCAGATCAAGTACAACAAGATTTTCTAATACAACTGCTTTAAATGGCTTAAGATACAAACTACTTATGGTAATAGTCGTATGGAGTTCTTTCGAAAGATAAGCTGCTGCTTTTTTTGCGACATAGGTTTGTACTGGCTTAAACTGAAGCGAAAATATAACGATTGCAAGCAGTAATACAACCGATGCAAAAAACCAAAGTATTATTTTTAATAGTTTTTTAATATTTTTGTAGCTTAATTAATAATTAATGTGTCTATAATACTTGCGATCGAATCTTCTTGCGACGAAACCTCTGTTGCGCTATGTAATAACGGCAAAATTACGGCCAATGTTATTGCAAACCAAACAATTCATGAAAATTATGGCGGGGTAATTCCAGAATTAGCATCGAGAGTCCATCAGCAAAATATTGTGCCCGCCGTTCAACAAGCCTTAACTATTGCCAAAGTTAACAAAAAGGATGTCAATGCGGTTGCTTTTACGCAAGGACCGGGTTTATTAGGATCTTTACTGGTAGGTGTTTCTTTTGCAAAATCTTTTGCGCTGGCACTTAACCTGCCATTAATTGCGGTTAATCACATGCATGCTCATATTTTAGCACATTTTATCGGCGATAATAAACCAAAATTTCCATTTTTATGTTTAACAGTTTCTGGCGGACATACACAGATTGTTTTAGTGCGGGACTATGCTGATATGGAAATAGTTGGTGAAACGCTCGACGATGCAGCTGGAGAAGCTTTCGATAAAACGGCGAAGTTATTAGGTCTTCCTTATCCTGGAGGGCCATTAATTGATAAACAAGCGCAATTAGGTAATCCACTTGCATTTAAATTTCCCGTTCCGAAAATAGAGGGCCTTAATTATAGCTTTAGTGGCTTTAAAACGGCCATTTTGTATTTTATTAGAGACAGCCGGAAAGAAAACCCATTATTTGTTGAAGAAAATCTGGCCGATATTTGCGCATCCGTTCAACACAGTATTGTAAACATCTTGCTTAATAAGCTAAAACAAGCTGCAATACAATATAATTGTAAAGAGATTGCAATTGCGGGTGGGGTTTCTGCTAATTCGGGGTTAAGAAAAGCCTTAATGGCGACTAAAGATAGCCTGGGTTGGAATGTTTATATTCCTGCTTTCGAGTATTGTACTGATAATGCAGCAATGATTGCAATTGCAGGGTATCACAAATTTTTGGCCAACGATTTTGTAGGTCAGGACATTTCGCCGCAAGCGAGAATGAATTTTTAAATGAAATATTATGGTAGCAAATAGTTATATATTTTTTGGGTTGTTATTAATTCCCCTTTTGGTTTTTTTAGCCTGGGTAATTAAGCAAGATAGAAAAAGAAGCTATCTTGGGGTATTGTTGTTATTGTTCGGAGTGGCCCTAGCCGCTTATACCATTATTAAGCTGGATAAAAAATATACAGAACCCAACAATCAGGTAGTGCCCAAAGCATCAAGCTTTAGATAGGTTATGATTTTTACCTCTCAGGTTTTTAACCCGAGAGGTAAATTATTAATTTTCTTTTTCTTCCAGTTTTTCGCCGGTTACTTCTGCTCTAATTTTAGCTTCTATTTCATCAGACAGTTCTGGATTGTCCATTAATAATTGTTTAACAGCATCTCGGCCCTGGCCAAGTTTGGTTTCGCCATAAGAAAACCATGACCCCGCTTTTTTAATAATATTGAAGTCTACTCCTAGATCGATAATTTCTCCTGTTTTAGAAATACCTTCTCCAAACATAATATCAAATTCGGCAATGCGGAAAGGCGGTGCCACTTTATTTTTAACAATTTTGACTTTTACACGGTTACCAGAAACTTCGTCTGAATCTTTAATTTGAGAGGTTCTACGAATATCCAGACGTACCGAAGCATAAAACTTTAAAGCATTCCCACCCGTAGTCGTTTCCGGATTGCCAAACATTACGCCAATTTTTTCACGAAGTTGGTTAATAAATATGCAGCAACATCCTGTTTTCGAAATAGTTCCGGTTAGTTTACGTAAAGCCTGGCTCATTAAACGGGCTTGTAAACCCATTCTGCTATCGCCCATTTCGCCTTCTATCTCTGCTTTAGGGACTAATGCGGCCACAGAGTCGATTACGATAACATCAATTGCACCCGAACGAATAAGATTATCTGCAATTTCTAAAGCTTGCTCGCCATTATCCGGCTGTGAAATTAAAAGATTGTCGACATCGACGCCTAGCTTTTTGGCATAAAATTTATCGAAAGCATGCTCGGCATCAATAAAAGCAGCAATACCACCTTTTTTTTGAGCTTCAGCAATAATATGAGTTGCTAAGGTGGTTTTACCAGATGATTCTGGACCGTATATTTCGATTACACGCCCTTTTGGAACACCCCCAATACCGAGTGCAATATCAAGGCTAATAGATCCTGTAGAGATCGATTCTATAGCTTCTACCGCCTGATCGCCAAGTTTCATTACCGAGCCTTTCCCGTACGATTTCTCTAATTTATCTAAAGTGAGCTGTAAAGCTTTTAATTTTTCTGTGTTTGGGTTCATGTTTTTCATCCTAAAATCTGAATATAAAATAAGTATCGGCTAGTATTTAAATGCTAATTACTTTAGCAAACATATAGATTTTATTTTAATAATTGCAAATAATTTTAAAAATATTTTATTTAACCTTTCGTTAAGCTAATTTCTTTAGTTTTATTTTGCTTTTCGTAATATTTACAAAAATAACTAAGTTCACAAATGCTGCACTTTGGATTTCTGGCAACACAGACATATCTGCCGTGCAAAATTAACCAATGATGCGCAATCGCAATCGTATGTTCTGGTAAATTTTTAACCAAATCCTTTTCGACTGCCAAAGGTGTTTTACCTTTAGTTAAACCTAGTCTATTGGCTACTCTAAAAACATGTGTGTCTACCGCCATAGCTGGAGCATCGTAAATAACCGAAGCAATTACATTGGCAGTTTTACGCCCAACTCCCGGCATTCGTTGCAATTGATCGATATCGGAAGGAACCTGATCGTTAAATTCGTTAACCAACATATTGGCCATACCAACCAAATGCTTGGCTTTGTTATTAGGATAGCTTACGCTTCTAATATAATCGAAAACAAGATCGGGTGTAGCGGCAGCTAGTGCTTTTGCATTAGGAAAACGTTGAAAAAGTGCTGGAGTAACCTGATTTATTCTTTTATCGGTACATTGGGCTGATAAAATTACGGCAACCAATAATTGATAAGGGTTATTATAATGGAGTTCTGTTTCGGCAGCAGGTTGTTTGGTCGTAAAATAGGCTACGAAATGACGATACCTTTCTTTCTTTAGCATTTACAAATATAACATAGCGCAATGAGATTTTAACTAAAGTTTGATGTGGAACGGAACGTGTTTGTGGTGCTTAATTGATAACGCTTTTCGGCGTAATAATTTTTCAGGATTAACCAGCCGGCAAATAATGCGCCGAAGAATGCCATTATTGCCCCAACGGAAGCGGGAGCCGTATAATCGTAACCATAAACTAATGGGAGCCCCCCAAAGAAGGCACCAAGTGCATTTCCGATATTAAAGCTCGCCTGACTAATAGAGGCTGCAATCATCTCCGAGCCCTTTGCCGTATTAATCATAAGCATCTGAATAGGAGCTGCTAACGAAAACGATACCGCCCCGGTAATAAATGTCATAATTAACGCCATTAATGGGTTAGACGAAACATAATGAACAATTGTTAAGGTAACAACCATTGCTATTAATAAGGTGGCAGTTGCTTTGGCTGGCGAAAAACGATCGGCCAGATAGCCTCCAAAAAAATTACCCGCCATCATTCCTAAACCTGCGAGCATTAATATATAAGTTACTTGGTTCGGCGAAAAACCTGCAACCTCTGTCATTAAAGGAGCTATATAACTATACCACGTAAATAATCCCCCTGTGCCAATTGAGATCATAAAAATGATAATCCAGGCGTCTTGTTTTTTAAAAAAACCCAGTTCTTTTTTAAGATTACGATTTTCATTAGCCGGGAAGGCTGGTAGCCAGATACGGAGGCTTAATAGTGTTAAGATACCCACCAGCGCAACAATAGCAAACGAAAAACGCCATGAAAAATGATGGCCAATAAAAGTGCCCAATGGAACACCAATTATATTAGCAATCGTTAATCCTGCAAACATTAAGGAAACTGCCTGGGCAGCCTTACCTTTTGTGGCTATTCTGCTGGCTACAACAGAACCTACCCCAAAAAAGGCTCCATGTGGTAACCCAGATAGCAAACGGGCAATAAAAAGCGTATTAAAACTAGGGGCAAAAGCAGATAATGCATTAAAAATAGTAAACAACACCATTAAAGTAAGTAATATTTTTTTTGGCGGATATTTGCCAGCCATAATTACAAGTAAAGGGGCTCCAATAACAACACCTAATGCATAAGCAGAAATTAAATGCCCAGCCTGCGGAATAGTAATCGCTAAATCTTTAGCAATATCTGGCAATAAACCCATCATTACAAACTCTGTAATGCCAATCCCCAAGCCACCTAATGTTAACGGGAGTAATTTTTTATCGATCATTTTACTTAGTGTTGTATTTACGCTAAGTAAAGGTGTGCTTTTTTGAACTTACTCTCGTTAGCAATTTGAAATTATGCCAATCGGATGATTAAACGAGGCTCGAAAGAAGATATTAAAAAAAAGCTGCTTAACCTTGGGTTAAACAGCTTTGTCCTTTTTCGCAAATTACTTTTTCTTGGAATAAGCCAAAATTTTATCGATAATTTCGTCCGAAGGCTCCTTAATTAGTTGGTCTAATTTAGGTTTAATGCTATTATAAAATAGCTCGCTTTGCTTCTCGGCCATGTCGGCAGGCATTTCGGATTGTTTTTGACTAGAATAATTTACAGCTTTAAGTGAAGTAGAGGTTTTTACCATACGCAATTACTATATTTAAGTTTAAAATTAAACGCAATTAAACGCAATTTATTTCAATCGCTCTTCAATTTAAGCATAATTGCCAAATTATATTTTATAATTTGCTCGGATATTGTACTTACACGATTAAAATTATCGATATAGCCCCTTTTTGGAAGGTATTTATTTTCTGTCACACTTTCGTTACTCCTTAACTTAAGGCCTATAAGCCTTTAGGGGTAACTTCTTTAACATTCATCATTTTACGCAGGTTGCTCAGTGCATAACGCATTCTGCCTAAGGCAGTATTAATGCTTACGTCTGTTAGATCGGCAATTTCTTTAAAACTTAAATCGGCATAATGACGCATAATAAGCACTTCTTTTTGCTCGTCAGGAAGTAATTGGATCATTATTCTTAAATCGACATGGGTTTGCTCCCGCAGTATCCGCTCTTCGGCGCTTTCTTCATAAATCTGTAAAAGATTTAAAATATCCGTACCATCGGCACTGGTAATTACAGGGGTCCGCTTTTCTTTCCGGAAATAATCGATTACTAAATTATGGGCAATGCGCATTACCCAGGGTAAAAATTTACCCTCTTCGTTGTATCTGCCACTTCGTAAAGTATTAATTACCTTAATAAGGGTATCCTGGAAGATATCTTCAGCCAAATACTGGTCTTTAACCAGTAAGTAAATAGAAGTGTAAATTTTTGATTTGTGACGCCTTAATAGCTCGGCCAATACAGATTCCTCTCCGCCCAGATATAACTTCACTAAATCCTGATCGCTATGCTGTTGTAATTTCATAGGAGTGCGTATATTAAAATTCTTCTCTTTTATTGTAAAATAAATCGTAGCTTTTTAATCTATAGCGTTTTCTCCTTATTTTTAAGATTGGGTTTCAAATCGATGTGTGTTGTTAATTCAAATGACGGACTTTTTTTTGAGAATGCAATAAAAAATATGTTAAAAAATGTAAAATTTTGCAAAACCCGCCTTATTTTTGAAGCGGTTAAAGTCAAAATGGTAATTTTGGGGTATATTTAGCCACATTCTATAAGCGGTACATGAGCAAAGAAATAGAGAAAGATCCACATCGACATATCATTATAAAGGGGGCAAGGGTACACAATCTTAAAAATATTGATGTAGCTATCCCTAAAAACAAACTGGTAGTTATTACCGGGATGTCTGGCTCGGGCAAGTCTTCTTTGGCTTTCGATACTTTGTATGCCGAAGGGCAACGGCGTTATGTGGAAAGTCTTTCTTCTTATGCCCGCCAGTTTATGGGCCGGATGAATAAGCCAGATGTAGACTATATAAAAGGTATAGCGCCCGCAATAGCCATAGAACAAAAAGTAATTACTTCAAATCCCCGATCTACAGTTGGTACATCGACAGAAATATATGATTACCTGAAACTATTATTCTCCAGAATCGGAGTTACCCATTCCCCGATTTCGGGCGCTATCGTAAAAAAAGATACGGTTACAACGGTGGTCGACTTTATTACAACATTGGGCGCCGAAAAAGTAGTAACGATCTTCTGCCCATTGCATCCGCATAATAACCGTAGTATAAAAGAAGAACTTGCGGTACTTTTGCAAAAAGGATTTTTACGGGTTTATTTTGAAGGTGTGGTTTCAAAAATCGAGACTATATTACTCGATAACACGATAAAAGATGCAAAACTAACAGATGCCACTGCCATCCGGATCTTGATAGACAGGATAGTTGTTAATGAAGAAGAGGAAACATTAAGCCGGATTGCCGATTCGGTTCAAACTGCATTTTTCGAAGGTAAAGGCGATTGTTTTGTAGAACACGAAGGTAAACAGACCTTTTTCTGTGATCGTTTTGAACTGGATGGTATAAAATTCGAAGAACCAACCCCTAATTTTTTTAGCTTTAATAATCCATACGGAGCTTGTAAACGCTGCGAAGGTTATGGAAATGTAATTGGTATAGACGAAGATCTGGTTATTCCCGATAAAAGCAAAAGCCTTTACGATAATGCCATTGCTCCTTGGCGTGGTGAAAAGATGGGCGAATGGCTGAAGAAATTTATCAAAAACGCCGATAAATTCGATTTTCCTATTCATCGTTCTTATAGCGAATTAACCGAAAAACAGCAACAATTAATCTGGACAGGTAATAAATACTTTGCTGGACTGGACGATTTTTTCAAAGAACTGGAAGAACAAACCTATAAAATTCAATACCGGGTAATGTTATCGCGCTATCGCGGAAAAACAGTTTGTCCGGAGTGTAAAGGAACTCGTTTGCGTAAAGATGCTTCGTATGTTAAAATTGGTGGAAAATCTATTTTAGACATGGTACTTATGCCATTGTCGACTATTCTTCCCTTTTTTAATGAGTTGGAGCTTTCCAATACCGAGCAAAAAATTGGGAAACGGTTATTGGCAGAAATTAACAACCGCATTTTATATTTAAATAATGTTGGTTTGGGCTATCTTACCTTGAACCGGCTGTCGAATACTTTGTCTGGTGGCGAAAGCCAACGCATTAACCTGGCTACTTCTTTGGGAAGTAGCTTGGTAGGCTCTGTATATGTTTTGGACGAACCTAGTATCGGATTACACCCACGCGATACCCACCGGTTAATTGAAGTATTGCAATCGCTTCGCAATGTTGGTAACACCGTTTTAGTGGTAGAGCATGAAGAGGAAATGATGAAAGCGGCTGATCATATTATAGATATTGGACCCGAAGCAGGTACACACGGCGGAAATCTTGTTTTTAGTGGAACCTATAATGAAATTATCAAAGATGAAAAATCTTTAACCGGCCGTTATCTGGCAGGAAAAGAAGAGATTGAAGTTCCAGCTAAACGGCGTGAATGGAAAGATCATATTCTTATTAAGGGCGCAAGAGAAAACAATCTTAAAAATATTGATGTTAAATTTCCGCTCGGAGTTTTCACTTGCGTAAGCGGCGTTTCGGGCTCTGGAAAGACAAGTCTGGTAAAAAAAATATTATATCCGGCTTTACAAAAGGCAATAGGCAATTATGCAGGTGAGCAAACTGGCGCCTACGACGGGGTCTTTGGTAATATCGACCTGGTAAGTGAGGTAGAAATGGTCGATCAGAACCCAATAGGACGCTCTTCCCGCTCAAATCCGGTAACGTATGTGAAAGCCTGGGACGATATTAGAGCCTTATTTTCGGCTTTGCCAACTGCTAAAGCTGCTGGATTAAAACCAGCTGCATTTTCGTTTAATGTAGAGGGCGGACGTTGCGATGTTTGCCAAGGTGAAGGCGAAGTGAAAATTGAGATGCAATTTATGGCCGATATTTATCTGCCTTGCGAAACCTGCGGCGGCCGAAGATTTAAACAACAGGTTTTAGAGGTTACCTACCAGGATAAAAACGTTGCCGACATCTTAGACTTAACGATCGAACAAGCAGTCGATTTTTTTGCTAAGGAATCAAAAATCCTGCACAAATTACAGCCCTTAGTCGATGTTGGTTTAGGTTATGTACATTTAGGACAGTCGTCGAATACCTTATCGGGTGGTGAAGCTCAACGAATTAAGCTGGCCTCATTTTTAATTAAAGGAAATAATGCCCATAAAACCATGTTCATTTTTGATGAACCCACTACCGGTTTACATTTTCATGATATTAAAAAATTGTTGAAAGCATTAAATACATTAATTGAACAGGGTAACACCATTCTGGTAATCGAGCATAATATGGATATGATTAAGTGTGCCGACTGGGTTATAGACATTGGCCCCGAGGGTGGAGATAAGGGTGGACAAGTAATATTTGAAGGGAAACCTGAAGATTTGCTTAATGCCAAGAATTCTTATACAGGTCGATTTTTAAAAGCACATTTGAAATAGTATCTTAGCAAACTATGCTCTTTTTAACCTTAATAATAGGCATTGTTTTAAATGCTATGGGCTATATCCCTCCTGGGAATATTAACCTTACCGTGGCACAGCTAACCATAAATAAAGGCATGAGGCAGGCCTTGTATTTTATTCTTTCTTTTTCGTGCGTAGAGGTTTTTTTTACTTTTGGAATGATGCGCTTCGCGCGCTGGATATCCAGCGACGTAAACCTCGATGCAAATATTAGTGAAGTAAGGATAGGTACTTATGTAGACGCTTTCATGATAATGCTATTCATTGTTATGGGCACTATAACCTGGATAAACCGGAAAAAAGTACCAAAAACAAAAACCGACGATAATCGAAGCCGAAAAGGAAGTGTATTTTATGGAATGTTGCTGGGGGTTTTAAATCCGGTTCAAATTCCATTCTGGCTTTTTTTTGGAAATTATGTAATTCTTCACGAATGGATCCGGACCGATTATCTTTCGCTGGTTATTTTTAGTTTTGGCTCGGGCTTGGGTTCGGCAGCAGCCCTATATGGCTATGCCCACTTTTCGAAATATATTCAGGAGAAATTTGCACTGAGCAGCCATATTATTAACCGGTCCATTGCCCTTTTTCTCTTTGCATTAGCCTTATATCTGGTAATTAAGCAGGCCGTAATTTATTTGGACTAATCCCAAAACGAATCCGGATAATCGTCGGCTATTGTTTCTTGATGCAATTTCTGCAATTCAAGCCCAATAATTTTTAATTGATTATCGGAAAAGACCTTTTCCAAATGCGGAAACAATATTCTTTCTTCGAAACGGATATGCTGGTCGACCAGATCCGCTAAATCTGCATAAGCTTGCGGCTCTTGGTTTTTTTGGTTATTTACTTTAGCGATCTGTAAAGCGATTTCAAGGTGTTCTTTCCTTCCATCGTCACAAAGCTTATCGTTAAGTTTATTAAATAATATCGTTTCTTCTTCCAGAAAATGCTGCTGTAAATTGGACTGCCAAAAATAATTCACATATTTATTAATTCTTTCGAGCTCGGTCTGATTGGCCAGTCCTTTGCGAATTTTCCAACAAAATAATAGTCCAAAATGATGATCCCTGGAAAGTGGCTGAATATTTTCATTTCTTTTCATGAGGTCAGATTCGTTTATTTATCAAATCGAATAAGACCAAAGCATGCGTATGTTTTTTGTCCTTTGCCGCATATAAGAGGGTTGTTTTCGGTTCATTTTTGATGGTTTCCACAAGCTCATCGAGTGCAGGCGAATGTTCCAATTCTTTAAGATAGGCTTTGCAAAAAGCATCCCATTTCTGAGGGTCGTGGTTAAACCACACCCTAAGCTCGGGAGATGGGGCGACTTCTTTGGGCCAGTAGTCGATTTTTGCGAGTTCCTTTTTAACGCCCTGTGGCCATAATCGATCCACTAAAATGCGGCAACCATCGGCCGCACTATAGGGATCATATATACGTTTAAGTTTGAGCATGTTTAAATTTACGAATTTAAAGCAGCTTCGAGCTCAATTGCCTTTGGAAATAAGATGTTATTTTCGATATGAATATGGAGATGTAAATCGTCTTCAAATTCTTTTAATAACGCAAAGGCAACTCTATAGGTGTTACAACCATCGGCCGGAGCCACATAATTATCACTTAGTGCACTTATCTTCCTAAACCGTTCGCCTTCAGTAAGATGTTCATTCATCATCATTTGAATTGGATTTTGAACAGTTCCAAAAGGAGCAGGCTGTGCAGGTTTATGCTCCTGTTTAGCAAGTGCCAGTTTTCTGATATAAGGGAAAAGCATGAGCTCTTCTTTTTGCATGTGATTTTTAAACTCCGTTGCCGAGTCGTCGAATAGTTCGTTAATCTCGAACAATTCGGGATGCTTTTGCCCATGCACTTTACATAACTTAATTAAATATTCGCCGATAACGGGTATTTGTGCTTTTACATACCGATGGTGTTTTTTTTCGACATAATCGGCAAGCAGGTCTAAAGACCACGATTTATAGTCGATGTTGTCGCTACCTGCTACTTCCAGTGCCAAAGCTAGCTCTTTCTCGAGCTGTATGAAGTCGGTATTGTTCTGTATAGCAGCGGCTGCAATGGTTCGGTTACCATTACAACAGAAGTCTATATTATATTTTTTAAAGACTGCTGCGGTACGATAATTGGCTGCTACCAGCTGTCCAATGGTCTGTTCTTGAGTTATTTCCATGATGATAGTTTTAAGAAAAATTTATTTTATAATATTGGGGTTGAGTCGTTATTTTTATAGTATTCGATCTTATGGAGAAACATTTCGGCCATTTTATCGCCACGCCACTTGGCTTCATTGGCCTTTTCGCCTTTAAAATATTGGTCGATAGTGCTGTACCATAGCTGTAGCCAGGTGTCGAAATGAGCTTGCGAAACCGGTAATCTTGCATGGGGCACAAACGGGCTTCCGTAATAGGTATGTTCTTGCAATAAAACGGTTTGCCAAAAGCGGTACATCTTTTCGAGGTGTGCCAGCCATCTGCCTTTTAAAATGGGGTTAAATATAGGCCCTAACATTTCATCATCCTGGATACGTCCATAGAAACTATCGACTAAGATCCGAATGTCTTCGATTGTTGTAATATCCTTTAAGCTAGTCATAAAAATCTATTGTGCCATGGAAATATAACTGAACAAATAATACAGCGCCCATCCTACAAAGCCAATAATCAATATCCAAACCCAGGCCGGAATACTTTGTGGGGTTTCGCTACCCTCAATTAAAAATGTTTTCTGATCGCCCTTACCATAAGCATTAATCATAATTGGTAATACGCCGTCTACGATAGCATTTTCTTTTATTCCTTCGACCGCAATAGCCGGACCATTGCGTACTTCAAAGTGAATTAAGCGGACCCCTTCTTTTCCGGTAGGGTCTTTACTTACTATTTTAAGCGTGTGGTTGCCATCGACCAGCTTACGGGTATCTAATTCGAAACTTACTGGCGAGATTACTTGTGCTGTGGGTTTGACTTCATTATCCAGAAAAATATAGATGGTGCTCTTATCTTCCATATTAGTCGTTGTTTAAGATGAACATTTTAATATGATTGTCTGATTTTTCGCCAGGATAAACTAACCATTTTATGGTATAGAAAAGCGTTAATAAAACAATTGCTGTCATTACCAATACAATTACATAATCCCATTTGCTTTCTGGCCCGGTACCATGGGTAATGCCTTGTAATAATTTGGGCTGTTGTTTTTCACAAACAGGACAAGCAATGGTGGCTAATCCCGACAATAATAAGGGAGCCACTAAAATTAATTTGCGCAAATTCTTCATTGGTTTTATTGTTTAGGTGCTTTTAGTTTCACGAAATCCATTATTTTTTTTATTTCTTCGGGGCTTACTTTCTTTCCATTATTACCCCAGCTACTTCTTTCGTAATTGATAAGGGCTGCAACTTCTTTTTCGGTAAAAGACATATTTGTTCCTACAGCAGCCATTACCCCATATTCGGCCCTGGCATCGTAACCATTCATGATAATGTCTACATACATTTCGAGGTTATCGCCAGTTACGACCGGGCTGCCTTTTAAAGGAGGGAACGCCCCTTTAAGCCCTTCGCCGTTAGCTTGGTGGCAACTTTGGCAGTTAGCTGCATAGATAGATTTACCATCCAATTCTGCAGCAGGGGCATTACCGGCAGCTTTTTTATTTTCCCTTTTGTATAAGAAATCCAGATTAGGTGTGCCATCTGGGAGCTTTGTTTGCTTAAGCGATTGCAGGTAAGCTATAAGTGCCATGGCATCTGGAGTTGCGATTACTTTATCGTCGGCACTATTTAGGTATTCGGCTGGTACATTAACCAGTATATCCGATCGGGAAGGGTTCTTCGTTATTTTAAATAACCAGGGATAAGCAGGCATGATAGATTCTTTAACTACTGTACGTGGATTAAAAAGATGCACCAGATTCCAATCCTGACTAGGCTGGCGACTTCCAATATTTGTTAAGTCTGGACCTGTACGTTCTGTGCCCATTAAAGTGGCGGTATTACGTAAGAAATCGGTTCGATGAAAATCGGCATAATCGGCCGCCACACTTGGCCTATCGCCCCAAACCTTATCCATATCGATGTTACGTACCTGTTGGGTGTGGCAAGCCACACATCCATTGGAAATAAACAACGCTTTACCTACCAGGGCTTCCTCACTTAGCGGAACTGCGTTAGGTAGCGGTGCATTGTTTTGCTGGTTATTTATCGCTGGCATAACAGCTACCATGAGGGTTAAACCCGCAAAAAATAAAAAGGCGGTTATAAATAGTTTTTTGTGGTTATTAAAGAACTCCATTTTTTATTGAATATAATTATACCATAGTTTAGATATCGTTTCCTTCGGCTTCTAATTGCTGGATAGCCGTTGCGCTTACCTCAATATTATTTTTATTGGAAAGCATTTTATACATATTATAGGCAAAGAATAAATGTGATGCCCACATTAAACTACCACCTATGGCACGCCATAACCAATAAGGCGCCATAAATACGACACTATCGATAAAAGGCTTACCCTCTATCCACATTAAGCCTCTTAGGGTACTACCATACATTAAAGGGATGGTGTAAAACATAAGGCCAATTAAAGCCATCCAGAAATGGATACCAATCGTGATCTGAGGCGCTTCCTTACCACTAAGGCGTGGCACTACGGCATATATCGCTGCCCATAGAAAGAAACAGATAATACCATACATCGTAATATGCGAATGTGCTACAGTAAAATCGGTAAAGTGCCAAATTAAGTTTGTCGAACGGAAAGCTTCGGCTGTACCCTGAGTAGAGCCAGTAAAGTAAAAGATAATGCCAACCAAGAAAAATGGAAGGGTATAGCTATCTTTAATTTTGTACCATGCTCCTTTAAATGTCATGATAAAGTTGGTGGTGCCGGCTACAACCGGAATAATCATTCCGACACTACCCACAATGGCAATGGTTTGCAACCACCAGGGGATAGAACTGAAAACAAAGTGATGACTTCCAATAAGGGTATAAAATAGTATTTGTGTCCAGAAAGCTAGAATGCCCAGGCTATAAGAATAAATGGGTTTGTTAAGCTGCTGCGGCAAGAAGTAGTATACGATACCCAAAGTAAAGAGCATAAACCACATTCCGACTCCCTGGTGCATATAGTAACCCTGAATAATAGTTTCGCCTAATCCGTTCTGCCAATAAGGTATATATGCTACCGTAACGATTACCAATGCAAAAATAATGGAGGCCACAATATACCAGTTAGCAATATAAATTTCGCGGGTGGTACGTTTGGCGATGGTTTGAATAAAATTTATAAGCGTTAATAAGAGCCCCGCTGCAAACAACAACATCACAGGCCATATATACTCCCGGTATTCGCCACCGCCATTGTTAATGCCTGCCATTAAGCAGATAGAGCCAATAACAACCGAAGCATTGATAAGCCAAAGGGCATACCAGCCACTTTTTAAGCTATGTAGCGGAGTATTACTTACTCTGGGTACCACATAATAACCAAGACCCAGCATCCCTAAAGAAGCCCAGCCCCAGAATACGGCATTGGTGTGTACCGGGCGGAGGCGGCCAAAACTTAACCAGCTTAAATGGTCGGCATCGGGTGCAACAAATTTAATACCCAAGTACTCGCCAACCGATGTGCCAAATAAGAGCCAGAATGTAGCGCTACCTAAAAACCAAATAATAAGTTTAGCTAGTTTCGGGTCAATATTTGGCCTTTTTATGCTCTTTTTTTTGAGCGCAACTACGGGTAATCCGAAGTTATTGTTAATGTTTAGCAAGCCCTTCTCGTCTGTCGCAGCTTCTTTGCCCGATAATTCTTCATGGCTTAGGCTAAAGTCTAATGCTGTTTTTCGTTTCTTTAAGATCGTTTCTATTTCATTATCAGGCAACGATTTGAGGTAGACGGCTAGTTTTTCGGCCTCTTCAGTAGTAAATTTGTTTTTATAACTAGACAGTGCCCGCATTACTTTAACGATTAACAAGGCTAAGCCTGCAGCAATAGGGATGAAAATTAAAAATAGGATAATCCAGATCCCTGTTTCGCCTAATAAGGATTTATCGACAGCCTGATCGGGGGTTTGAGCCAACAAGCTATTACTCCATAGGCTAAGGGTTCCAGTAAAGAAGATGGCAATTAATGCGGAAGGTAGTTTGTTTTTCGATTTGTTTTTTTGCTTGTATTTTAAATAGCTTTCGATTTGTTCACTGTTTAAATTTTGCACCAATTTTTCTAATTTCTCCCTTTCGTTGGTAACTGTAGGTTTTTTGTTCGCCTCGAATAAGGTTTTAATAAGGCGTTTAATTTTAAGGGAAGAAATAAACAGGACTAAAAATAAAAGAACCAAAGCGAATATCCAGATATCTTTTAAGCTAAAAGAAAATGTGGAAGGGAGCGTTCGTTGAGCTATTGCAAAACCCGGTAAAGCAATGCACACCATACTAAGAGATAGAAATTTTGCTAATGTTTGTCTTCGTTTCATATTTAAATGATATTAATACCTTTATATCTTTTATTTAAAATTTAAAAAAATTATCGCTTCTTTAAAAAAGTTAGCTCCTGATCTAAGTGGTTAATAAACTCGCCGAGTTTTGCTTTTTCCAGCATCTCTTGTATCGCATTTCTTACTTTTTTAAATTCGTGGTGAATAGGGCAGGGTTGCGTTTCTGAACATTGTTTTAATCCAAGGCCACAGCCAGAGAAAATTTTATCTCCATCGACAACTTTGACGATATCGGCCAGCGAATGTTTTAAAGCTGCAGCATCCAGGTAAAACCCTCCATTGGGGCCTTTTAGCGATTGAACCAATCCTTTCTTACTTAAATCTTGTAAAATCTTGGCAATAAAATGTGCTGGCGAATCAATTCCTATAGCAATTTCTTTAATGCCAACCTTATTGTCATTTTTAGATTTTTGAGCGATGAAAATCATTGCTCGGATTGCATATTCGCAGGTTTTTGAAAACATTTTTTCTTTTATACTGCAAATATAATAAACTTATTTAAATAGAAGATAAAAAACTCTTTTATTTTTTATATTTCCAATGCAGTGGTTTGCCTTCGGCTAACCATTCGATAGTGGTTGTCATTCGCTTTAATCGGGTAACTTCGGTTTTAGCTTCGGTAATCCATTCTAAATATTCCCTGCGGTGGGAGGGACTAAACTGCTCAAAGTGTTTTTTGGCTCTAGGATTTCCCCTTAAAGCTTGTTTAAATTCTGCCGGTACTGGTATTTCGGGTTTTGGCGAAATCGTTACCCTCTTAATCTTTAGGCCCGATTCGTCGATACGGAGTGCTTCCAAAATATATTCGGTTAAAATTTTATCGGCTGGCAAATCCGCTAAGCTTTTAATTTTACCCATACTTCCCATAGCGCTTTCCTTTTCACTAAATAGTTGATAGGGGTCGTGCATAAGCGACGCTTTCCAGAAGCCAAAAGTGCAATGCGCCTTAAAGGCAGCAATTGCACAGATATTTGCACGATATTCGAAATGAGGAAAACCCCATTTAATGGTTTCGTTAATTAATGGCGAAGCCTGATGAATTAAATTTCTAAGGTATTTTAAAATGGGCTGTGCAAAAGGCTCCGATTTGGCGATATAAGCATCTACACGGTCATCAAACTGTTTCATTAATAGCTTATTTAAGTAATTCAGGTATTCGTTTATTGTTTCCTACAATCCAAACGATATCTTCGTTTTCGAAAATTAAATTCGAATCAGGGTTTAA
This sequence comes from Bacteroidota bacterium, assembly GCA_040388055.1. Classification (GTDB taxonomy): domain Bacteria; phylum Bacteroidota; class Bacteroidia; order Sphingobacteriales; family Sphingobacteriaceae; genus Pedobacter. The sequence goes on along the minus strand of JAZKCO010000006.1, from coordinate 48,275 downwards.
GATCCGTTCGCCATTACGTTCAATACCCACCACTAAACCATGGGTACGTTCTCTAATCCCCGAACTTCGAATGCTCTGACCAAATACTGGCGACGAACTATTGATCACGATTTTTTGAAGCGACATGTCCTGTTTAGGGAATGATGTACTGGCATTTTCATCTACGACGCCTTCAAAAAGCGGTTTTACTGCGGCTAATTGGTCGTCAGTTCCAATTACCAACACTTTATCGTTCGGAAATAACCGTTCGTCTCGACCCGGCGTTGGCAGCATAATTTTACCACGTTCTATGAGCGCGATATTTATTCCATATTTCTCTCTTACCGCCAAATCGACCAGAGTTTGCCCAACCAAAGTGGATTCTGGTGCAACGGTTAATTCTAACAAATGGCTATCCCAGGGCAAGATCTCGGGCTGTTTATTTGCTTCTTCACGTGCATTTAGGTTATATAGAAAACGATTTTCCATTCGTTCGTAAAACCCTTGTAGTTTTCTAGAAAAAATAACCATTCCGGCAATAATTAGGCCCAACGCTATACTTACTGCAACCCAGGTATTATAAAATTGCACGATTAAGAAACCAACAAAGAAAATGCCCAAAGCTAAACGTAAAAGTTCGATGGCAACTAAAGGTCCGCGGGTATATTTTTTATTTAACCAAAGATGCGAGTAGGCCTTTCTTTCAATACGCCTGATAGATAAAGCCCATAAAAAGGGAATCATTACGATAAGGGCAAGAATTAAGCTCAAGATAATTCCATTATGCCCGTTAATAAGATTCTTAGTTACAAATGGTTGTAAATACTTCGAAGAAAGTAAGACAATACCTACTAAAATAACGCCCTGGATAAGCGTATTAAACGCATAAGCTTTGAGTAATTTTTTCCAATCGCTTAAGGTGGTAATACCGGCGGTACTCGAACTATACCGGCTGATACCTGCTGTCCATTTTTTAGGTAAATTTTTATCGAGGAAATTATAAAGCGGATCGGCCAGTTTAATCATATAAGGCGTTGTAAAAGTGGTTACTGCCGATACAGCAACCGCAATTGGATAAAGAAACTCGCTCGTTACATTTAGACTAAGACCTAACGTAGCAATAATAAAGGAGAATTCCCCAATTTGAGTTAAACTTACACCTGTTTGCACCGAAGTTTTTAAAGGCTCGCCCGAAACTAGGGCTCCAAGACCAGCAAAGAGAAATTTGCCAGCGATAATGCAACCTGAAATGATGAGTACCGGAACTGCATACTGAACTAAAATCGCAGGATCTATCATCATTCCAACCGACACAAAGAAGACTGCCGCAAACAGGTCTTTAACCGATTTTGTTAAATGCTCTATTCTTTCTGCTTGTGTAGTTTCGGCGAGGATAGATCCCATAATAAATGCCCCAAGCGCAGGCGAGAAGCCCACCTTAACTGCCAATAGCACCATAATTAAGCAGAGTGCTAAAGAGACGATCAGCATGGTTTCGTCGTTCATCAGCTTTTTTGTCGCCTTTAAAAAAGTTGGGATAATAAAGATGCCTGCCAAAAACCATAAGGTTAAGAAGAAACCCAATTTTAGAATAGAGATTAACATTTCTCCACCTGCAAATTGCTGACTTACAGCTAGTGTAGAGAGCAATACCAGCAATAAAATGGCAAACAAATCTTCGACAATAAGTACACCGAAAACAAGTCCGGCAAACTTTTTATGTTTTACATTGAGCTCGTCGAAGGCACGCATAATAATTGTCGTCGAGGAAATAGACATAATACCGCCTAAAAAGATGCTGTCAATTTTCGACCAGCCTAATAATAAACCAGCGCATAGCCCCAATGTAAACATCCCACAGACATCGATAATAGCTGTAATTCCAGCAGAGCCTCCAACTTTGGCCAGTTTTTTAAAACTAAATTCTAGCCCCAGGCTAAATAATAAGAAAATGACCCCTATTTCGGCCCAAATGGTAATGCTTTTATGATCGGTTACCGTGGGCATAAAATCGATATGTGGACCAACAATAATCCCAGCTAAGATATAGCCCAAAACTAAGGGTTGTTTTATTTTTTTGAAAAGAAGAGTAGTTACTCCGGCCGCGGCAAGTATAAGCCCCAGGTCGGCAATTAAAACAGGTAAGTGAATCATATAAGCTTAATATTTTTGATGAAATAATTTTTTTAAGAGCGGCTTAAAAAAATTACCAAAAATTATGCTTCGGATAGAGTTGTTGAAAAGGAACGGTATAACAACAATCGGCTACTGCACTAAAATGGAAATTAAGAGCGGTCCACATTTGTATAGCTAAATACTGTCTAGTAAAATTCGGTGTTGCGACAGTATGATTTTTTATAATGGAATGTAAACAGTCGAATTTGCCTGAAAAAAACTCAATGTTAATCGCATGTTTAGTCTTTTTACTGGAAACGGAAGGTTGAGAATCGATCTTTTGTACCGCAAAATCTGTTTTAACGCCTTTGGCAGAAATAGCCGGAGCGCAAAAACAAAACCATAAAGAAAAAGCAATTAAAAACCTCATTGCCTTAAATATAGAAAAACTTATTGTTTTTTACTCAATTAGAGGCATTTTTTTAAGCAAAATGACCGTTTTGGGAGACTTATGAAGTTTTAAAAACTCCGTAAGTCTTAGCTAAGATTTTTAAAAGAATAAAATGAGGGCGGAGGAATCAAACTAAGGAACTAATCTTGTTCAAAAAAACGCAATGTATCTAGTTTATCCTGGTGCAACTGCACTTTTAATGCCTCTAATCCTGTAAATTTTACATCATGTCGCAAGAATTTCAAGAAATTCATTTTAATATGCTGACCGTATATCTCCTGGTTAAAATCGAAAATATTAACTTCTATATTCCGGGTCATGCCATTAATTGTTGGACGCTGGCCGATATAAGCCATACCTTTATAAGTTGCAAGTCGCGAGTTGTCTGCGTTCATTTCGACGGTTACTGCATAAATTCCATCACCAGGAATAAGTTTATATGTTTCTTCTACAAAGATATTAGCGGTAGGAAAGCCAATGGTGCGCCCAATTTTATCGCCTTTAATTACTGGTCCATTTATGGAAAAATGATAGCCTAAATAGGTCGACGCCAGCAAAACATTCCCTTCGAGTAGGGCCTTGCGAATTTTAGTCGAGCTTACGGCAACATCATTTACATCTTGCTCCGGGATTTCTTCTATTCCAAAACCATAAATTTTGCTATACTCCTCCAGCTCTTTCATCCCGCCTTGGCGATTTTTCCCAAAACGATGGTCGTAACCAACAATAATTTGCCGGGTACCAATCTTTTCGATCAGAATATTTTTTATATAGGCCGAAGCGCTCATGTTAGAGAAATCGCGGGTAAATGGAGTAATAATTAAATGATCTACTCCTAGACTAGCCAGCATATCGGCTTTTTCTTTAATCGTATTAATCAGCTTTAGCTCTTGGTTTTCGGGGTCGATAATCATCCGCGGATGCGGAAAAAAAGTTAAGATTACACTTTCGCCACCCGACGCTGTAGCCATTTCGCAAAGCCTTTTTATGATCTTCTGATGCCCATAATGTACCCCATCGAAAGTGCCAATGGTTACCACGGCATGAGGTAATTTTTTGAATTCGGAAAGCTGATGATAAATTTTCAAAACGATAAGAATTAATGCAGGGCCTGACGTTTAACAACACCACCCTTGATATCGGCAATTTGTTGCTGCACTACAAAAGCATCGGGATCTATTTGCCGAATTTCACTTTGTAATTTGCTCATCTCCAGTTTTGTAACTACGGTATAGATAATGTCGATATCTTTCTTTTCCAGATAACCACCTTCGCCTTTATAGATGGTTACTCCACGTTTCATCTCGCTAATGATAAAATGCTTAATCTCTTCGTTCTTCTCCGAGATAATAGTAACACCCGTATAAGCCTCGAGCCCATTCACAATAAAATCAATCGTGTTTGAAGCCGATAAATAGGTTAATATCGCATATAATGCCGTTTCGATATCAAGAAAATAGGCAGCGAATGCAAAAATGATAATGTTTAAAATGAGAATAATATTGCCCACCGTGAGCGAGCTATTGCGGCTAATGTAAAGGGCAAGAACTTCGGTACCATCAATTACACAACCCCCTCGCATCGCCAGTCCTATTCCGCCACCCAAGAAAAACCCGCCGAAAAATGCAATTAATAATTTATCGTGGGTAATTGGCGTGAAAGGGAAAAATAAAAGTCCTAAAGATAGTGCAGCTATGGCAACTGTAGTTTTAATGGCAAAACCACGACCAATTTGTCGATAACCTAAAATAATAAAGGGAATGTTAATGATGACAATTAAATAAGATAAATTCCAATTACTCAATGTGCTAATTAACAAGGAAATACCAGTTACTCCGCCATCAATAAAATGATTGGGAATTAAAAAGCTTTTGAGGCCAAAACACGCAGAAACTACCCCGCAGGTAATGAGGAATATTTCTTTAACAAATCTTAAATTGTCGCTCTTCATAAGCTATTTAATCGGAGGTTTTATCTTTTGCTTCCTCTCGCTTATCACGAAGATACTGAACCAAATCGGCTACTTCAAATGCATTTTTCAATAAAAACCGACCACTGCGGGTACGGGTAAGCTTCGATAAGTAAGCCCCATTATTTAATTGAATGCCAAAATCTGAAACTAGCGACCTAATGTAAGTTCCTTTGCTACAAACGATTCTAAAATCGACCTCTGGTAAAGCAATTCTGGTAATCTCGAATTCGCTAACTGTAACCTGTCGTTTACGTAGCTCTACTTCTTCGCCCAGACGAGCTTTAACATATAAGCGTTCTCCATTTACTTTAACTGCCGAATGTGCTGGCGGGTACTGCTCAATTTCGCCTTTAAATGGCGCAGTAGCTTCATAGATTTGCGTTTCGGTTAATTGAGCAGTTGGAAAAGTCGCATCGACTGCTGTTTCCATATCGAACGAAGGAGTGGTAGCCCCCAAAACCATGGTGCCTGTATATTCTTTTTCTTCGGCCTGAAAAGTATCGATTTGCTTGGTTAATTTGCCCGTGCAAATAATTAATAAACCGGTAGCTAGGGGGTCTAATGTCCCGGCATGACCGACCTTTAATTTGAGTGGTTTTAAGGAATTTCTAATTTTACCAACAACATCGAACGAGGTCCATTTATAGGGCTTATTAATTAATAATAATTCTCCTGTGGCGAAATCAAAATTGGGGAATGACGGGGTTATACGATCCAAAATAATAGTTTTATTAACAACGGTAATTTACAAATTAAATAATAGATAAATTATGCCCTGATAACAGTAATACAATAATGATCGCACCAACAATAATTCTATACCAGCCAAAAACTTTGAAACCGTTTTTATTTAAATACCCGATAAAACTCTTAATGGCCAATAGGGCAATAATAAAAGCAACAATATTCCCAAAAGCGAGAATTTGTATTTGTGTGGTGTTAATAGTATGCCCTTCCTGGTAAAAGTCGAGTAATTTTTTAGCTGTTGCCGCAAACATGGTGGGTACAGCTAAAAAGAAAGAAAATTCGGCCGCCGCCTTTCTACTTAACTTTTGGCTCATTCCGCCTACGATACTTGCACCCGAGCGGGAAACCCCCGGGATCATGGCTAAGCATTGGAAAAAACCAATTTTAAACGCAGTAATATAATTAATATCTTCTTCGCTATCGATGGTTGGGTTATTAAACCAGCGATCTACAAACAGTAAAATAATGCCGCCAATTACCAATGATATCGCTACAGTAAGTGGGCTTTCGAGCATAAGATCAATTTTATCGCTTAATAAAAAACCAAAGATTGCTGCGGGAATAAAAGCGATAAGCAGTTTGATGTAAAAGTGTATGCTTTTAAAGAAACGTTTAAAATACAGCACTACTACCGATAAAATTGCGCCAAGCTGAATGCAAATCGTAAACAATTTAACGAAGGGATCGGATTGGATCCCCATTATCGACGAGCCAATAATCATGTGGCCAGTCGAAGAAACTGGCAAAAACTCGGTTAACCCCTCTATAATAGCAAGGATTAATGCTTGAAAGAAATTCATTAGCGCTTACTTCTTTAAAATAGCGTAAACTCCGAAGGCAAAGCCAAATAACACCACCATCGGGGCTAATAAGGTTCTTCTAAAATCGTAAATATCCCCTTCTTTACCTATCATTAAAATAAATCCTAAGACTACAATAGCGATACTAATGAGAAGAAGCTGATAATTTTTTTTGGTAAAAACCATGTCCACTTTTTGTTCCTGTTTTACAGGAGCTGATTGTTTTTCTGTCATTATCTATAAAGGTCGTAAATTTTTAAACGTAAATACCTGCTTACTGCAAATAACGTACTTATTGCAGTAATAAATATACCAATGGCCACCAGAGAGATAAATACCATCGCAAATTCGGTATAGTTTCTTAAAATAACAATTTCTGGAATTTCATTTTGTGCGTAATATAAAATACCTAATAAGATAATAATTGCAATAAATGAAGCGATTAAACCGTGCAGGGCGGCCACCAAAATAAATGGCTTCCGGATGAAATTTTTAGTGGCCCCAACCAATTGCATGCTCTTAATTAGAAAACGCTGTGAAAATATAGCAAGGCGGATGGTATTGTTAATAAGCGCAATGGCAATCACTAATAAAATAATAGCGAAACCTAAGACGATTAAACCAATGGTACTGATATTTTTATTAACCGTATCGATTAAAGAACTTTGGTAAATAACTTCTTTAACAATTGGGTCTTTTTCCAGGTTCTTTTTCAAGGAATCGATACTTTTATTATTCGCATAATCTGCCTTTAAATAAACATCGATGGTAGAAAGTAAGGGATTATAACCTAAAAAGTTAACGAAATCTTCGCCCAAATCTTTGGTTAGGTTATGCTGGGCAACTTCCTTATTGATATATTGAGTTTGCTTTACTGCAATATTGCCATTTAGCTCCTTTTGAAAAGCCAAGATGTCGGTTTCTTTTGCACCTTCGTCTACAATAATATTTAAAACAATATTTTCCTTTACGTAATTAGACAGATTTTTGGCATGAACCAAAATAAGTCCTAACATACCCAACATTAAGAGCACCAGGGCAATGCTAAAAATAGTAGAAATATAAATGGTTTTTGTCTTTTTGGCAGCTTCGCTTACTTCAAATTCTTCCATGTACCTGTGGTTTTGTTTCTGCGAAAATAAAGAAAGATAAGCATAAATATAAATAATTGACCCTTTTTGTTTCACATAACATAGATATTTGTGAATAAATATTTAAAGATTTTTATATTTGCAAACGAATAAAGGAAATGGTGCTCTTCCTATTTTAAAACCGCTCCAGCTTGTTTACTGGTTCTGATGGCGCCTGATTTTAAATGGATAAATACATTAATCGGGTAAGCTATGTCTCTTCTGTTCAAATTTTCTGAAAAATATCCACGCTCATTTTATGGGTGCAAATGGCTCGTATTATCGTTAATTATTGGGCTTGGTGCCGGTACTTTGTCGGCCATTTTTTTATCCAGCTTATCGTGGGCAACCACTTACAGAGAAAGCCATTCTTATTTGATTTATGCATTGCCTTTCGCCGGTTTATTAATTGGGTTGGTGTATCATTATTTTGGCCGGGAGGTCGAAAAGGGCAATAACTTAATTTTAGAAAGCATTCATTCTCCGAAAGAAGTAATCCCTTTTAAAATGGCACCTCTGGTTTTAGTTGCCACAATAGTAACCCATTTATTTGGAGGCTCGGCAGGACGGGAAGGGACCGCTTTACAGCTAGCTGCTGCTTTTTCCGATCAATTAACCAAACCGTTTAGGCTATCGGCTAAAGATCGAAGTACCTTGCTTATTGCTGGCCTAAGTGCTGGTTTTGCTTCCATTTTTGGTACGCCCTGGGCCGGTGCAATTTTTGGTCTGGAGGTTTTACTATTAGGTTCCATTAAAATGGAGCACATTTTTCCGGCGGTCGCAGCAGCTTTTATAGCCGACTTTATAACTAGAAGCTGGCAGGTAGGTCATACCCATTATACGATTTCTGAGGTGCCCTCGGTCGATTTTAAAGGAGTTTTCTATGCAGCAATGGCTGGAATTGCCTTTGGTTTTGCTGCTATTTTATTCGTGAAAGCAACACATTTAATGACTGCAATTTTTAAGAAAAATATTATTTATGCCCCTTTAAGACCTTTTATAGGCGGGTTAATTGTAGTAGTCTTGGTTATTGCATTCGGACTTCAAAAATATACCGGCTTAGGTATTCCTGTTATTTTGGAGGCTTTCGAACAAAATGCCATGCCACAAGATTTTATCTTAAAATTAATGCTTACCGCAATTACTTTAGGTGCTGGCTTTAAAGGTGGAGAAGTTACCCCGCTCTTTTTTATCGGTGCAGTTTTAGGAAGTGCTTTAGCGCTTGTTTTGCCCTTGCCGGTTGGCTTATTGGCCGGAATGGGTTTTGTTGCAGTATTTGCAGGCGCCGCCAATACACCAGTTGCCTGTTTTATGATGGCAATTGAGCTTTTCGGCTTTCAAAGTGCCCTTTACGTCGCCATTGCTTGCCTTTTTGCATATTTTTTTTCAGGTAAACATAGTATTTACACTTCACAAGGAATGGGTAAGCCCCGTCATTTCCTGTTTCGGCAATTTAGGGATAAAGAAAAAGGATTATAGAAACAGGCTTAATTTCCTTATTTTCGCAATAATTTTAGAAAGCGAAGACCAATGGATTATCAATTTAAAGAGATAGAGCAAAAGTGGCAAAAATATTGGGCCGAAAACGGAACATTTAAGACAAGTACAGACCAGACAAAACCTAAATATTACGTCCTGGATATGTTTCCTTATCCCTCGGGAGCAGGATTACATGTTGGTCATCCACTAGGTTATATCGCTTCAGATATTTTTTCGAGATATAAAAGATTAAAGGGCTTTAATGTTTTGCATCCCATGGGATACGATTCTTTTGGCTTGCCAGCAGAACAATATGCAATTCAAACCGGTCAGCACCCAGCCATTACTACCGAAACTAATATTGCGACTTATCGTCGCCAATTGGATCAGATTGGATTTTCGTTCGATTGGAGTCGGGAAGTCCGCACCAGCGAACCTGGATATTATAAATGGACACAATGGGTTTTTATGCAGTTGTTTAACTCGTGGTATAACCTCGAAACAGATCGTGCAGAAGACCTTACTACTTTAATTGAGAAATTTAATGCTGGCGGCAGTGCCGAAGTAAAAGCAGTTTGCGATGAAGATATAAATACTTTCTTACCAAGCGATTGGGCGACTTTTAGCGAGGAAGAAAAACAAGAGGAACTGTTAAAATACCGCTTAACCTATTTAAAAGAGAGTACAGTAAACTGGTGCCCGGCATTAGGTACTGTTTTGGCCAACGACGAGGTTAAGGATGGTTTTTCCGAGCGTGGTGGCTATCCGGTAGAGCAAAAGAAAATGATGCAATGGAGTATGCGGATTTCGGCCTATGCCGAACGCTTATTGCAAGGCTTAAATACCATCGACTGGCCAGAACCAGTTAAAGAAATGCAACGCAACTGGATTGGGAAAAGTATAGGGGCATCTGTTAAGTTTGAAATTGAATTAACTCAAAAATCCGAATTTTCAACTCAAAACTACATAGAAGTTTTTACGACCAGAGTAGATACCATATTTGGTGTTTCGTTTATTGTTTTGGCACCGGAGCACGAATTAGTGCCGGCCTTAACTACCGAGGCCCAAAAGCAAACGGTGGAACAGTATATCGCTCAAACCAAAAAGAAATCTGAATTAGACCGCATGGCGGATACAAAAACAGTTTCGGGTGCTTTTACAGGTAGCTATGTTGTTAATCCTGTTAATGGCGAACGCGTTCCAATCTGGATTGCCGATTATGTATTGGCAGGCTATGGTACAGGCGCAGTAATGGGTGTGCCTAGCGGCGATCAGCGCGACTGGCTGTTTGCTACGCATTTTAATTTGCCAATTATTCAGATTTTAGACGCGCAAAAAGAAATGGCTACCGAGGCCGACGCAACCAAAGAGGGAAAGTATGTTAACTCTGGGTTTATTAATGGCTTAACTTACAAAGAGGCTACGGCGTTTTTGAATAACTGGCTGGAAGAACAGGGCGTGGGTAAAGCCAAGGTTAATTACCGCATGCGGGATGCTATTTTTGGGCGTCAACGTTATTGGGGCGAGCCTATTCCTGTTTATTTTAAAAATGGATTACCTTATTTAATTAAGGAAGAAGAATTGCCTTTAGTATTACCCGAAATTGATAAATATCTACCAACAGAAAGTGGTGAACCCCCATTAGGCCGGGCAACGAACTGGAAGCATGGCGAGGGTGTTTACGAACTTTCGACGATGCCTGGTTGGGCAGGAAGTAGCTGGTATTGGTATCGCTATATGGATTCGCAAAATAAAGACGAGTTTGCCTCGAAAGAGGCAATAGCCTATTGGAAAGACGTCGATTTATACATTGGCGGATCGGAGCACGCCACCGGGCATTTATTGTACAGTCGTTTCTGGAATAAGTTTTTAAAAGATCTCGGGCATGTAACGGAAGAAGAACCGTTTAAGAAATTAATTAACCAGGGCATGATCCAGGGGAGGAGCAATTTTGTATACCGGGTAGTCGACGAAGAAGGCAGAGGCACTAATACACTAGTTTCGTATGGATTGCAGAAAAATTATAAAACGACGGCTCTTCATGTAGATGTGAATATTGTGGAGCACGAAATTCTGAATATTGATCAGTTTAAAAAATTTAGACCGGAATTTGCCGAAGCCGAATTTATCCTAGAAAATGGCAAATACATTTGTGGGGTCGAGGTCGAAAAAATGTCGAAATCGAAATTCAATGTAGTTAATCCTGATGTGCTGATCGATAATTATGGAGCCGATACTTTGCGCATGTATGAAATGTTTTTGGGCCCGTTAGAACAGAGTAAACCCTGGAACACCAATGGGATAGAGGGGGTATTTAAATTCCTTCGTAAGTTTTGGCGTTTATTCCATAATGAAGAATGGCAATTTAATGTAAACGATTCTATTCCGACAAAAGCAGAACTTAAAGCCCTGCATAAAATTATTAAAAAAGTACAGGACGATGTAGAACGTTTCTCGTTTAATACTTCTGTTTCGAGTTTCATGATTGCAGTAAATGAACTTACTGATTTGAAATGCAAAAACCGGCAGATCTTGGAAGATTTAGTTGTTGTGCTTTCTCCTTATGCACCACATATTTGTGAAGAGCTGTGGTCGCTGTTAGGGCATACCAATTTATCGATTACCCCTTACCCAACATTTAATCCAGCTTATCTGGAAGAAAACGAGTTTGCTTATCCGATTTCGGTAAATGGTAAAATGAAAATGAATTTAAATTTGAGTTTAAGTTTAGACGAAAGCCAGGTTAAAGCGGCAGTTCTTGCCAACGAGCAACTTCAAGGCTATTTGGAAGGAAAGGAACTAAAAAAGATCATTTTTGTAAAAGGAAAGATAGTGAATATTGTGGTATAGCTAACTGCTTGCGTGAAATTATTTTCTTATTCCTGTGATATTTCAGACCTTGCTGCGAATAATAGGGAAAGTTGATTTAAATTAATGCAACCATTACCAACCGACCATCAGGAGTTTCTAACCATAATTGAAGCAAATAAGCGGATCATATTTAAGATCTGTAATTCTTATTGCCGCAATGCTACCGACCGGGAAGACCTGGCACAAGAAATAATTTATCAATTATGGAAGTCTTGGCATACTTTCAACGCCAGCTATAAGCTTTCGACCTGGATGTACAGGATAGCTTTAAATGTCGCAATTTCTTTTTACAGACGAGCGCAAAAGACGATAGGCATGCTTGTAATGGATAATTGCGTCCTGGAAATTGCCAATAATGAATTGGAAGAGGGCTTAACAACAAATTTGAATGCCCTGCAGCAATTTATTAACGAGCTACAACCCTTAAATAAGGCATTAATGATTCTCTATCTGGAAGAAAAGCCGCATAAAGAAATTGCCGAGATTATGGGCATAAGCACCAGCAATGTAGCCACTAAAATTGGGAGAATCAAAGCACAGTTAAAACAAAAATTTTCTAGTCTTTAAGCACAAAATCATGAACAACATAGAAATTATCAATCTTTGGAAACAATACGACGAAAAATTAGAAAAATCGCTATCCATTAATCAAAAAATAATAACCATGCTCCAACAACAAAAAGCAAAAAAAGCCTTAGAACCAGCGCGCAACTATAATTATGCAGCAATTGTCATAGGTCTTATATATGTAGTGTTTGTGGCTTACTTTATCGTTTATACAAATTCATTTTCCTCTATTTTTTTTAAAGTGTCGATTGCCATTCATTTACTGGTTTCTGTCGCGGCTATTGGTTTATATATTAGACAACTGGTGTTAATTAAAGAAATAGATAATAGCGAAAATGTAATCCAGATGCAGCAGAAACTGGCGAGCTTGCAAGCATCGATACTAAAGATTGTTGGTTTATGCTTTTTGCAGCTGCCTGTTTTTAGTACCTGGAACATTACTTTTAAAATGATCGAGGAAAATCCCTTCGGCTTTTGGTTAATCCAGGTTCCGATAGTCGTACTTTTTACTTTTGCTGGAATTTGGCTCTATAAGAACATAGCGATTAAAAATATAGATAAAAAATGGTTTAAAATTTTGTTTTGTGGTTCGGAATGGAAGGCGGTTATGAGGTCTGGAGCATTTTTAAGAGAAATTGAACATTTTGAAAAGAGCTAATCTTCTTACCGCTTAAAAACCACCATTTACCGTTAATTTCATTCAAACGGTCAGAAATGACTCTATGTTTTCTGTAACAAAAATTAGTTTTGAAAGACTAAATACAAAACAAAAATAAACACACAATGAAACGAATTCTACTCCTATGTACGATTTTAATGATGGTGCTAAGTGCTAATGCCCAATTCCCAGGAATGGGTGGGGCTGCAAAAGCCGCTGTAACAGGTCGTATTACTGTTACAGTAATCGACTCGGTTACACAAAAACCTATAGACTATGCCAATATTTCGTTAGCGAAGGCAAAAGATAACAAATCTGTAAACGGCGGTTTGGCCGACGAAAAAGGCAAAGTTGTATTACAAGGTATCGCACCGGGCGAATATAAATTGGCGATTTCATTTTTGGGTTACATTACCAAAATTATCCTTGTTACAACTACTCCCGAAAAACCCGACCAAAACCTGGGTAATATTAACATTAGCCCTACGGCCAATACCTTGAGCGAAGTAACCATTGAGGGTAAGAAAAATATGATTGAAAACAAGATAGATCGTATGGTGTATAATGCCGAAGCCGATGCCACTAATGCAGGTGGTAATGCAACCGATGTGATGCGTAAAGTGCCAATGCTTTCAGTCGATATGAATGGAGACGTGCAACTTCGTGGTAGTGCGGTAAGGGTCTTAATAAACGGAAAACCTTCAGGTACCATGGCTAATAGTGTTGCCGATGCTTTAAAAATGATCCCGGCCGATCAGATTAAAAGTGTGGAAGTAATTACAAGCCCATCGGCCAAATATGACGCCGAGGGTTCGGGTGGGATTATCAATATCATTACCAAAAAGAGCAATGCCCAGGGGGTAAGCGGGAGTGTAAATACTTCAGCTGGAACACGTCAAAATAGTGGTGCATTTAATCTTACTGCTAAAACGGGTCGTTTAAGTATGAATACTGCGTTAGGAACAATGTTAGCCTACCCGCAAAACTCCAGGGTGGCTTTTTTAAACGAAACCACAAACAGTGGTGTGGTAAGCAGTGTTTTCCAAGATGGATTTTCAGATTGGGCCCGCGAAATGTATAATGGTAGCTTAGGACTGGATTACGATTTCAATGCTTATAATAACATTAGCACCAACGCAAAATATAATCGTTTTTATAATGGTGGGCCTGGCGAATCGAATTTATCAATTAATAATTCGGCTGCCAGAAATATTAGCCTAACCAATGCGAGCAATAGTAACTTAGATTGGAATTTAGACTACAAAAGAACCAGCAAGAAAGCTGGCGAAGAATTTTCGGTTTCGGGTCAGCTAACTAGCGGCGATAACAGCAACGATTTTACCAATACTTTGCAGATACCAACCTTGAACGATATCATAACTCAAAGTAATAACGTAGGGAAAAATAAAGAATATACTGCACAAACAGATTATGTTTATCCTTTTAGTAAATCGGTTATTTTCGAAGTGGGTGGGAAAGGCATTTTTAGGAATATCAAGAGTCAATACGATAACAATTTGGCAAAAGATTTCGATTACAACCAAAATGTAGGTGCCATGTACAGTACCATTAGCTTTAACCTAAGTAAAAAGATCCAATTTAAGGGTGGATTAAGGGCCGAATACACCGACATTAATATCAATAATGGTAGCTACAATAACGATTATTTCGATATTTTCCCAAGTGCAATTATTTCTCAAACGTTAAAAGGATCTAGTACTTTAAAACTAAGTTATAACCGCAGGGTGCAACGCCCAAGTTTAAGTTACCTTAACCCATTCCGAAACGAGAGTAATCAGTTTAGTGTTTTTCAGGGTAATCCATTGCTAGACCCTGAGTTAAGCGATAACCTCGAATTAGGGTATTCTACTTTTATAAAAGGCTCTATTATAAATGCATCGATATTTTATCGTAATACTGGAGGTATAATAGAAAGAGCGAATCAGGTCGATGCTATAGATCACGATAAAGTGTTAACGACTTTTATCAATGTGGGTACTTCGAAAAGTTATGGCGTTAACCTTTTTGGATCTTATAATCCAAAACCAAAGTGGACCTTAATGAGTAACATTAGTGCAAATACTTATCAGGTTGCTAATCCTGAGACGGCGATTAATACCGATACTTATTTAAATTATACCTTGTTTTTCCGCTCGGCGAATACCTTTTCAAAAGGCTGGGCTACCGAATTGTATGGTGTAATTAACTCGTCACGCCGCACATTCCAGGGTAAGGTCGATGCGATGTATTTTTATGGCGGAGCTGTAAAAAAAGAAATTATGAAGAAAAAGGGGACAATTGGTATCAATGTATTAAATCCATTTAACCGCGATTTGAATATCAAAGTGGTAACGCAGTCTAAAAATAGTTACCAGGTACAAGACATTCATTATCCGCTTCGTTCTTTTGGCTTAAACTTTAGCTACAATTTTGGTAAACTTAAATTTACAGAGAAGAAAAAAATCAAAAACGACGATTTGAAGCAAGAGCAGCAACAAGGTGGCGGGATGAACGGTGGTATGGGACAATAAGAAAATTAATTATTTCGTTTTAATATTTATTTTTTATAGATTTGATTTAACGAGTTAGCTATCAAAATAGAATTAAAGCAACCAAATATAAATTTCGGCCTCTGGAGCGTTTGTTTCAGAGGCTTTTTTATGCAGTGTCAGTATTCTGGCTTTAATTTTTCTTTACCTTTTTTAAGATCATTAAACTAAGTGGATTAATAGGGTAGCCACTAATGTTATTTTGAAGCATAACAACAACCTGATCGTATAATACCGGAACTACCGAAGCATGTTCCATTACCATGTTATCCATTTGATAATAGAGTTCGAAACGTTTTTTATCATCATTTTCAAAATAGCTCTGTTCGAACAGGCGATCGAATTTATCGTTAAAAAAGCCTGTGTAATTTGGGCCCAAAGGCACTTTGTTCTTCGAATAAAATACCGATAAATAGTTTTCGCCATCAGGGTAATCTGCTATCCAGGAACCTCTAAAGAAGTTTACTTCATTTTTGGCCATCATATCGCGTAAACTGGCATTAGGGCTTACATCTACCTTTACTTTCATTCCTATTGCCCCTAATTCGCCTTGAATAAATTCTATTAAATCTTTATAAGTGGTCGAAGTGCTTAAGGTAACTTCGGGCATTCCCTTGCCATTCGGGTAGCCGGCTTCGGCTAATAATTTTGCCGAAAGTGAAGGGTTATAGTCATAGCCTTTAACCCGCGTACTATCGAAACCAGGCATCCCTTTTGGGATAAAACCATTAACTGCGGGAGTGCCGATACTGTTTCTTAAATATTTGATTAATTTTTGCCGGTCTATAGCATAGTTTATAGCCTGTCGTACCTTTTTAAAACGTAATGGTGAATTTTTGACAATTGTTTTAGCCGTATCGACCAGGATACCGACATACTCTGTGCACAAATATGGACCTTTAATAAGTTGAAATTTACCCTTATACTTGGTGGTCATTTTCCCGCTTTTAGTTAAGATATCGTCACGGTAACTGCCGTCGACACTATTAAAAAAGTCGAGATCTTTTTTAATAAAGTTCATAAAAGCGCTTTGCTTATCGCTAATGAAAGTAACTTTTATCGCATCTAAGTAAGGAAGCCGGGCATCGCCATCTTTCTCCCAGTAATGGTCGTTTTTGAGCAATACTAAGATTTCGTCTTCCTTCCAGTATTTAAATCTAAAAGGCCCTGTTCCGACCGGATGACTTCTAAAGTCTTTGCCATAATGCTCGACTACCTCTTTGGGTACTACCGAGCAATACTGGGCAGTTAAAAGCTTCATAAAGGCTGGGAACGGTTTAACCAATGTTACTTGAAATGTACTATCGTTTAAGGCTTTAAAACTACCGGCACCGGCTACCTTATCGCTAAAAATCCATCCTCCGGAAGAGGCAACTTTAGGGTCTATTAAACGATAAAAGCTGTAGGCGAAATCGGCTGCAATAACTTTCCGGCCTTTTCCGTTTTTAAATAATGGATCGTCCTGGAAAAATACATCGTCTCGTAAATTGAAGGTATAAGTTAAATTATCATCAGAAATTTGCCAGGTTTTGGCAATGCAAGGAATGGTGTTAAGTGCCGAATCGACTTGCACCAAGCCATTAAAAATCTGATTAATCATCCAGATGGCATTTTGATTACGGGCAAAGGCCGGGTCGAGGGAAGTTACATTTTGGTCGAGGTTAATGTTAAATACCTTTTTATCCTGGTTAGTTGATTTTCCATTACAGGCAGCGATTGCCATTATACAAAAAATCCAAAATATATTGTTTATCGTTCTACGCATCGTTTTAGAAATCCTATTTTTGCACAAATTAATAAATAAATTACATGTCTTTTTTAAATGAGCTCATAAATAGTGTAACTGAAGAGAATTTACAGGAACAATTGCACGATCGAGTGGATATTGTTGCCCATAAAATTAAATTTATGGACAAAGTTCCGGTCATTTGCCTCGACATGAATGGTAAGCCTCACGACCCGATTACTTATTTAATTGAGCAGGCTGGTGGAGAACTTGTGGCCGACCCCTTGCTAGCCAAAGTAATCATCTGTTTCGAATATCAGACAAGCATTGCAGCCTTAATGAGTAAAATAACTGCTACTTTGCAGCTAACATGGCCAGCTGTAGCATATAACCGTGTTTATTTAATGGACGATACTAAAATTCTGGCTAAAGAACCACAGGATTTGGTAGAAAACCTTGAAGATATAGCTGAAATGCTGCACCCCGGTTATTTTGTTTTTGGAAATGAAGGAAAAAATTGGGTTGGTTATGGTGTTTAAAGGTTAAGCACCACAACTCTAATAAGCCATAAATTTCTCTATTTGCTCATTGACAAACTTTACGGTATCTGATTTAAATAGATAATGAGTTTCATCTAATTCTGTTTTGATATTGGCAATATGGATACGCATGGGCATCACATTTAAATGCAGATAAGCGCAAACCCCATTAAAATGATCAATGCCTCTTATATTTCCATACTTTCCTGAAGAAACTCCTACCAGGCAGGCTTTTTTATCGTAAAAACTTTCGGGAAAGAAACAGGCGTCTATAAAGGTTTTCAAGACACCGGGAAAACTTCCGTTATACTCCGGAATAATAAACAGAAATTTGCTGGTTTGGGTAATAAGTGTTTGTATTTTTTCGAATTGAGGGCTTCTTTTTCCATAAAGATCCGAATCTATTAAAGTAGCCGGTAAACTTTCTAGATTCAGCAAATTGGTTTCCAATCCCTTTTTTGCCAGCTCTTTCCGATAATATTCGGCAACTTTTAGGGTATTGCTATGGGGTCTGTTGGTGCCAGATATAATGGTAATCATGCTAAAATTGTTAATAAGATGTTTAAAACACTTACGGCTTTAATACTGATTTTATGATTTAGTTCGTATCTTAGCTAATTGTTAAAAAATGCCTAAATCAACACAAAAATAGCATTTTTAAAGAATTAATTGTAAAAATATTCTTATTCCATTAAGGTAAATAAATGAGTAAAATTATTGCTTTGGCAAACCAGAAAGGCGGTGTAGGTAAAACTACTTCGTCTATAAATTTAGCAGCCAGTCTCGCGGTTCTGGAATACAAAACCCTATTGGTAGATGCCGATCCACAGGCAAATTCGACCTCTGGTATTGGTTTTGATCCACGGAACATCAAAAATAGTATTTACGAATGTATCATTAATGATGTCGATCCACTGGATGCGATTGTAAAGACAGAGACACCTAACCTGGACTTATTGCCAGCGCATATAGATTTAGTGGGTGCCGAAATTGAAATGATCAATTTAAGTAGTAGGGAATATAAAATGAAGGCCGTTTTGGAAAAAATTAAATCCCAATACGACTTTATTATTATAGATTGCTCTCCATCTTTGGGTTTGATAACAATTAATTCATTAACAGCCGCCGATTCTGTGATTATTCCTGTTCAATGCGAATACTTTGCATTAGAAGGCTTGGGTAAATTGCTAAACACAATTAAAATTGTACAAAATCGTTTAAATCCAGAATTGCAAATTGAAGGCATTTTATTAACGATGTACGATGTACGGTTACGTTTATCCAATCAGGTGGTCGAAGAAGTGAGAACACATTTTCAGGATTTGGTGTTCGAAACAATTATTCAGCGTAATACCCGCTTAAGTGAGGCTCCAAGTTACGGGGTGTCGGTTATTATGCACGATGCGAATTGTAAAGGAGCAATAAACTATTTAAATTTAGCCAGAGAGATTGTTCGCAAAAACGGTTTAGTAACCGAAGAACAAGATGCGAGTACGGCAACGCTATAAATTATTGAAATGACATCTTTTCAGCGAAAAACAGGTTTAGGAAAAGGATTAAGTGCGCTTTTAGACGATACCGATTCTGTACATCAGCAAAAAAATGGAACTGATTCCTTAAACGAAACAGCCCAGATAGGGAGTATTAGTCAGGTAAATATTGGCGAAATTGAAACGAATCCCTACCAACCTCGTACAGAGTTCGATCAGGTTGCTTTAAATGAGCTTGCCGAATCTATTAAAGTGCAGGGACTTATCCAGCCAATAACCGTAAGGAAACATGGTGCAAACAGCTATCAGTTAATTTCTGGTGAACGTCGTTTGCGGGCTTCAAAACTAGCAGGCTTATCGCAAATTCCAGCCTATATTCGTGCAGCCGACGATCAGCAGATGCTGGAAATGGCATTAATAGAAAATATTCAACGCGAAAATCTAAATGCCATCGAGGTTGCCTTAAGTTTTCAGATGATGATCGACGAATGTAAACTTAAACCTGAACAACTGGGCGATCGTGTTGGAAAAAATCGTACTACTGTAAGCAATTATTTACGGCTATTAAAATTGCCGCCGGTTATTCAGGTGTCGATCCGTGATGCTAAGATTACGATGGGACATGCCCGGGCCTTAATTAATGTAGATGAACAGGAAAAACAACTGTTTATTCATCAGGAAATTTTAGATAAAGGGCTTTCTGTTCGCAAAGTCGAAGAACTGGTTCGTAGTATCCATCATGTGCAGATTAAAGCAAAACCGGTATCAGCAGCTGTTTCTTTCGAATATCAAAAATTACAAAAAGATTTGGCTTCTAAATTTGCAACCAAAGTAAAATTAAAAGTTAACGATAATGGTAGGGGTGCTATAGAAATTCCTTTTGTCTCTAATGAAGATTTGAATCGCATTTTGGAACTTTTAGATTGGTAATGTATAAAATATTAATTTTATTTGTTTGTATTTTAACTTCCACTATCGTGAAGGCACAAGAGCCTGTAAAACCAGTCGATACCAGCAAAAGCAAAACCGATACCATTGCTGCGCCTGCCTATGTTAATTTGGGTAAAATTGCAGGGAGAAAAGCAATTAGGCGGTCGCTTATCTTGCCTGGCTTAGGGCAAGCCTATAATTATGGCCTGCTGGTAAATGATATTAAGAGCGGAAGAGCTACTGGTAAAAAGATAGGACAAAAGCTGGGTATTGCTGGTAAAATAGGTGCGATTTATGTTGCAGGTACAATGCTTACGCTGTCGTATATCGATAACAATAAAAAATATCATCAATTCTTAACCGAGCTTCAATACCGTCAATTGCATAACGGCCAACCCGACCCGAATGGCGAACTGGGACAATATAGCGATACTCAGGCCTTATATACCGGTAAAAGTATTTATAAGAATAATCGGGAAATCGTTTTAATATCTTTGGGTTTAACTTATGGTTTAAATGTTCTCGATGCCTATGTTACTGCCCGTTTAAAATATATAAATGTTGAAGAGGATTTAGCATTTAAAATCTCGCCATCAATAATTAACTCAAATACAATATATGGTTATCAGTCTTTTACTCCTGCATTAAAACTTACCCTCAAATTATGAAAGTAGCATTATTGGGTTATGGCAAAATGGGCCAGCTTATTGAACGGTTTGCCATAGAAAGAGGCCACGAAGTTGTCCTTAAAATTAGTATTGATAACCTGGAAGAGTTTACTCCCGAAAATTTGGCAAATGCCGATGTAGCTATAGATTTTAGTACCCCAGATGCTGCTGTAGCTAATATTTATAAATGTTTCGATGCTGGGCTACCCATAGTGGTAGGTACAACCGGCTGGTATGGCAGTTTACAGGAAATTAAAAACGATTGTTTAAATAGTAACAATACTTTGCTTTATGGCTCTAACTTTAGCATAGGGGTTAATCTGTTTTTTCACTTCAATAAAGTATTAGCAAGGTTAATGAATAATTATCCAGCCTACGATGTGCAGGTAGAAGAAATACACCATACGCAAAAATTGGATGCTCCAAGTGGTACAGCGATGACTATTGCCGAAGATATAATCGAAGCGGTAGACCGTAAAACCGAATGGGTTAATGAAGTAGTGGGTACTTCAGTTCCCGATTCTTTTAAGAATGATCAGCTCTTAATAGAATCGCATAGAATTGAAAATGTTCCGGGTACGCATACCGTAGTTTATAGTTCTGAGGTCGACGAAATAGAAATTAAACATACTGCCCATAATAGAGCAGGATTTGCACTTGGCGCTATAGTGGCTGCCGAATGGCTACAAAATAAACATGGCTTTTATAATATTGTCGATGTTTTTAATTTTGACTAGAAGATTGAACTCGATACTGACTACGCTATATTCAAAACAATTATAAAATGAAGAAATTTAGAAAATATGAATTATAAATTCTGGCAAAAAAAAACAACAGCCGAACCAAAAAAGAAAAAAGGTAAAGTCCGTGAGTGGACAGATGCAATTATTTTTGCTGTTGTTGCAGCTACTATTATCAGGGTTTTCTTTATCGAAGCCTATACCATCCCGTCGGGGTCGATGGAAAAAACGTTATTAATCGGAGATTTCTTATTTGTGAGTAAGGTAAACTACGGTGCCCGCATACCGATGACACCGGTTGCCTTTCCTTTTGCTCATCATACCATGCCATTAACAGGAACAAAAGCTTATTGGGATGGGATCCAATGGAAATATAGAAGATTGCCTGGTTTACAAGATATTAAGCGAAATGATGTCGTGGTGTTTAATTTTCCGGAAGGAGATACAGTGGCACTCGAGGCGCAGAACGACAATTATTATCAGATGGTAATGAGAAGCAGCAGGCAAGGAGTTAACGCAAATTATACTATTGTTAGCAGGCCAGTCGATAAACGTGAAAATTTTATAAAACGTTGTATAGCTATTTCCGGTGATACCATTAGTATGGAAAATGGATTGGCATCGGTAAATGGAACTAGGGTTCCATTAAAAGATACCGGTTGGTTTTCTTATCTCGTCGAGTTTAAACCTGGCGAAATCAATTTTAGGTTATTTGAAGACCAGGGGTTTAAGATTTTTCAAACCAGCCAAACTGCTTATCAGTTCGATGGAACACCGGCTATGATTGCTGAACTTAAAAAATCGGAATATGTAAAATCTGTTACCGAAATTTTGGCAGTAAAAGACAGTTACGATCAGGCAATTTTTCCACACGATCCGAATAGGAAATGGAACTTAGATAATTATGGTCCTATTATCGTTCCTAAAAAAGGGTGGACAGTTAAGTTGGATTCTACAACTATGCCGATGTATGAGCGAAGTATCCGGATTTATGAAGGTAATAAATTAGAGAAAGTAGGAGCGGATTGGCTTATAAATGGTAAAAAGGCAACCACCTATACTTTTAAAATGGATTATTACTGGATGATGGGAGATAATCGTCATCAATCGGCCGATTCGCGTTATTGGGGGTTTGTTCCCGAAGATCATATTGTTGGTAAAGCGCTATTTATCTGGATGAGCTTTGATAGCGAGGGCTCATGGTTTAACAAAATTCGTTGGAACCGGCTGTTTAGAGGAATACATTAGGGAAAAGGAGTTAGGCAAATCTTTAGCTCAGCCTTTTTATTCCAAGTTTATCTGCTAATTCGTTGAGGTCGTTTACGACTGCGGCTATAACGGGGATGCCATTTATTCTTCTTTCCTGCTCGAATGTATGTTCTGGTTCGCCCGGAATAATGACTTTTTGAGCGGGATCGATAGTTTTTGCGTTTTTGAAGCGTTCAATCCAATTATCAATATGATTTTTGAAGTCTGCTGCAGGGCGGAAACCATCTACTCGTAATGCACCAAAGAAATGACCAATTCCTTCACCAACAGGGTCTGTAGGTGGGTCTAGAAAAGAAACGAATGGCGGTACCCATGGACCGTAATTGGCCCCAGAAAGCACAGCTGATAAAATATCGACTGTCGCACTTAAACCATAGCCCTTATGGCTTCCATGATCTTTGTCGCTACCTAAAGGCAATAGTGAACCGCCGTTTTTCAGCTCGTTAGGGTCGATAGAAGTATTTCCATTTTTGTCCTGTACCCAACCTTCAGGCACTTCTTTATTTGCTCTTTGGGCAATTTCTAATTTTCCATTTGCCGCCGCCGCCGTGGCCATATCAACAACTACTGGTGGATATTTGCCAGCAGGGAAAGCATAACACATTGGATTAGTTCCTAATAAGCGCTCATTAGCATAAGTTGGTGCAACTAAAGGGCTTGCATTCGTCATGCTAATGCCGATCATATCTTTTTCTACCGCCATTAGTGCGTGGTAGCCAGCAATACCAAAATGATTGGAGTTTTTAACAGCTACCCAGCCGCTGCCATATTTTTCGGCTTTAGCTATGGCTACTTTCATGGCAAAAGGAGCCACGACCAAACCTAAGCCACTATCGCCATCGATAGTGGCTGTAGTTGGAGTTTCGTGTGAGATATGGATAGTTGGTGTCGGGTTTATTCTTTTCTTTTCCCAAAGCCTTACATAACCACTTAATCGGGCAACTCCATGAGAATCGATGCCCCGTAAATCTGATTTCATTAAAACATCGGTTGCCAATGCAGCATGTTCATCACTACATCCCATTTTTTTAAAAACGGTATAGGTAAAAGTACTAAGTTCGGTTGGTGTGAAAGTTAGAAAGTTCATTGATTCGTTGCTCGTTTATCGTTGTTCGTTAATAGGGTGGGCTTCGGGTTAAAAACTACTTTTAAGGAAGTAGTAAGGTAAAGTCTCCGCCCAACGGTTCAAAGTTCTCGATTAATGAGGATAGAAAATCTTCGCCATAATTAACATACATTGGCGCAATATTTACCACCCTTTCTTGCAAAGTACCACCAGGAAAGAGTCTGGTTTTTACGTTTTCGATCTGCGTTAAGGAAATATTATGCTTTCTTTTCTCGGCCTTAAATAGTTTTTTCTCAAGATTATTTAATAAATGAGTGGCTTTTGTTTTGGCAGAATCGGTCGAGTTTTCTAAGGTTTTATCAATTTTAAACGCATTAAGCTTTACCCGGTCGAAAATAGCTTGCACAGCTCTTGTTTCGTCACTTAAACTCAATATAGAATCGCTGTTTTTTTCGATCCATATTTTTTGTAATTCACTAACCGATAAAAATACATCCTCTAGTTTAAACCCGAGCTTGTTTAAATTCGCTGCACTTCTTTTATCAATTAATAGCGCCGAATTACGTAATAATAAAACGGGAAAATCTATTTGGTAGAAATCGAAATTGGCTTTTAATTGCATCCAATAAGAAACCTCGGCACCGCCACCGATATAAGCGATATTCGGCAAAATAACCTCCTGATATAAAGGTCGCATAATTACGTTTGGGCTAAACCGCTCTGGGTATTCCTGGATTTCTTTAGTTAATTCGGCTTTCGAAAAATGGATATCGGTATGGTTTACCAGGTATTGGTCGCCTTTTAAGAGGATGCGTTCCCTTAAATTATCTTTTAAATAAAAGAAATTAATTTCTCTGCCGTTTACCTGCGTTTTATAACCATTTTGAGTTAAGGCTGCTGTTGTCTTTTCTATTATTGATGCGCTGTGCTGCCCTATAATATCTTGTTCGGCAATTTTACTGAATTGCTTTTTTAAGATAGGTTCGTCGGCATTAATAATAATTAAACCATATTTTTCGAAGAGACTGTTAACAAGTACACGAGTGGCATCAGCTAAATTATCGTTATGCAAGTAGGCATTTTCTACCAGTTTGGCGAGCTTTTTTCCGTTTTTAGAAATACCCAGGTAAGCTTTATAAGCCTTTACAGCAGCTATTACTGTTTTTGTACTTAGACGGCCTGTAGCCCCATTGGTTTGCTGGATCCAGCTAATGTTTTTTTCGTCGAGGTTAACATGATTAATCTCTTCAAAATCGTGGTCTTCGGTAGCCATCCAATAAACGGGAACAAAATTTTGATCCGGGTGGACTATCTTTAATTCGAGCGCCAGGTTAATGGCGGTTACGATTTTATAAATAAAATATAACGGGCCGGTAAAAAGGTTAAGCTGATGCCCGGTAGTAATCGTGAATGTGTCTTCCCTAGCTAGTAAATCAATGTTATTAAGTACAGATTTATTGGGTTTTATGTTTTCGTATTGCTGTTTAAGTACAGTAACGAGCACGTTTCTATCGCCTTTAAAATTCCGGGCCTCAAATGCTTCCTTAAGCCCATCGAGATCGGGACGAAAACTATAAAATGATTGGAGAAATTCCTCATTGTTCACATAATCGAGCACGAGCTTCGAGAACGAATGAGTTTCTTGATAGGAAATGTATTTTGCCTTCATTGTCTACGAAATTAACTTAATTTACTAAACATTTTCGGGCTCTCAATTTATTTTACAATTTGTCCATACAGGTCGAAATCTTCGGCCCGATCAATTTTTACTTGTACAAAGCTTCCATTTGCGGCATAGCCAGAATTTGCAGGGATCAATACCTCATTATCGACCTCTGGCGAATCGAATTCTGTACGGCCAATAAAGAAATCACCTTCTTTCCGATCTATTAGTACTTTATAAGTCTTGCCAATCTTTTCCTGGTTAATGTCGAAAGAAATGCCTTGTTGTAGTTCCATAATGGAATCAACCCTTTGCTGTTTTACCTCGTCGGGTACATCGTCTATAAGGTTATGGGCATGTGTTTTTTCTTCGTGCGAATAAGTAAAGCAGCCTAAGCGATCGAAACGGGTTTCTTCGACCCAGTTGTACATTTCTTCAAAATCTTGCTCTGTTTCGCCCGGATAACCACAAATTAGCGTGGTTCGCATGGCAATGTTGGGGACTTTTGCCCGAATTTCGTTAACGATAGCTATGGTCTTCTGTTTGGTAATACCACGACGCATCGATTTTAGCATGTTATCGCTAATATGCTGTAAAGGCATATCTAAATATTTACAGATATTATCGCGCTCGTTCATAACGGTTAAAATCTCCATCGGGAAACCAGAGGGATAAGCGTATTGCAACCTAATCCATTCAATACCTTTTACATCCGATAAATGGCGCAATAACTCGTCTAAATTACGTTTGCCATAAATATCCAATCCGTAATAAGTAAGATCTTGTGCGATTAAAATTAGCTCTTTGGTGCCGTTGGCCGCTAATATTTTGGCTTCATTAACCAGCTCGTCTATTGTTCTCGAAACATGTTTACCACGCATTAATGGAATTGCGCAAAAAGAACAAGGACGATTACAGCCTTCGGCAATTTTGAAATAAGCAAAATGTGAAGGTGTGGTTAATAAACGTTCGCCAATTAATTCGTGCTTGTAGTTTGCACCCAGGTTGTGCAAAATATTTTGCAAATCATTAGTGCCGAAATAAGCATCTACATTGGTAATTTCCGACTCTAATTCTGGTTTATATCTTTCGGATAAACAGCCGGTTACCACTAACTTGCTAATTTTTCCTTCATCTTTTAACTGGCTGTATTGCAAAATGGTATCGATCGATTCTTGTTTGGCATTATCGATAAATCCACAAGTATTGATTACGATAATATCGTTCTTATCCAGTTGGTTTGACTCGTGCTCGACAGCTAAGTTATTGCCGCGCAATTGTCCCATTAAAACTTCAGAGTCGTAAGTATTTTTAGAACAGCCTAAAGTAATAACATTAATTTTAGGCTTGGTACTACTATCTGTTTGCTTTTTCGTTCTCATTATAGAGGAATTATGCTATGGAATACTTGAAAATGATGTTAAAATACACAGTTAATTAAATAAACTGTCTACAAATGCTTTCTTGTCGAACAGCTGTAAATCGTTCATTTTTTCGCCAACTCCAATATATTTTACAGGAATTTTAAACTGATCCGAAATTCCGATAACGACACCACCTTTGGCAGTACCATCTAATTTAGTGATAGCAAGTGCATTTACATCGGTTGCTTCGCTAAATTGCTTACATTGTTCGAAAGCATTTTGGCCGGTCGAGCCATCCAGTACCAGTAAAATTTCGTGTGGGGCATTAGGAATTACCTTTTGCATTACATTTTTAATTTTACCGAGCTCATTCATTAGTCCAATTTTATTATGTAAACGACCTGCGGTGTCGATAATTACGACGTCTTCGTTATTGGCTACGGCCGATTGCAAAGTGTCGAAAGCTACAGAAGCGGGATCAGAACCCATGGCTTGGGCAACAACTCTTACATCAACCCGCTCGCCCCAAAGTTTAATTTGTTCGACTGCGGCTGCACGGAAAGTGTCGGCAGCACCCAGAACGACTTTAAGGTTTTCATTTTTGAGTTTATGTGCCAGCTTACCAATAGTGGTTGTTTTACCAACACCATTAACGCCAACCACCATAATTACATAGGGCTTATGCTGCCCATATTCAAAATTGCGGAAATCGTTGCTGTTATTTTCTGCTAATAACAATTGTATTTCGTCGCGCAGGAGATGGTTTAATTCTGAAGTAGAAAGATATTTGTCTTTAGCAACGCGCGCCTGGATACGATCTATAATTTTTAAGGTGGTCGCAACCCCCACATCAGAGGTTACTAAAACTTCTTCCAGGTTGTCCAGAACATCGTCGTCGACAATAGATTTACCGGCAATGGCTTTGGTAATTTTGTTAAAAAATCCGGTCGCAGTTTTTTCTAAACCTTTCTCTAACGCTTCCTGAGCTTCTGGTGCGGTCTCTTTTTTTTTGAAAAAATCGAATAAACCCATAGGTATGTTTATAAATAAAAAAAGCCCTTCCGATGTAAATACGGAACGGCTCTGATATTATTCGCTTACAGCACTATTTGGTATGTGTACCAGCAATAGCATCTTTAACGTGATCGTTGTGAACGATAAGCTCTTTGAATGAATAAGCACCAGTTTTAGGTGATTTAGTCATGGTAATCACTTTCGAATATTCTTTTCCTGTCCCTGTTTTAAGGGTTGCAACTACTTTCTTTGCCATGTCTTTTAAAATTAATGATTGAGTGAATGTTAGAATGACCGAATGTTATATTCAATCTTTCAATCAATCGAGCCTTCAATTATTTTATTTCTTTGTGTACAGTTACTTTTTTCAACACCGGATTGAATTTTTTCAATTCTAAACGCTCGGTCGTGTTTTTACGGTTTTTCGTAGAAATATATCTAGACATGCCCGGCATTCCACTTGTTTTATGTTCCGTACATTCTAAAATAACCTGTACTCTGTTACCTTTTTTTGCCATTTTATTTTTTATTATAGCTGAAACAAATCAGCAATGCTTTTTACAAATATCCTTTTTTCATGAAACGATTAATCGCTTCAGAAATACCAATCTTATTGATGGTTTTAATTGCTGAAGTAGACACCTTTAGTGTTATCCAACGATCTTCTTCAGGAATATAAAACTTCTGAAGTTGTAGGTTAGGGTAAAATTTGCGCTTAGTTTTAACGTTCGAGTGAGAAACATTAAAGCCTGACATCGCCATTTTTCCGGTTAAATCACAAACTCTTGACATGACTATTTTTATTATGTTGATTATTCGCTACTTAATTTTTTTAAGAGTGTGCAAATATCAGAATTTTTTTTTAAAAAGGCAAACGATTAGCAGATAATTTTCTTACTAATTATTTAAGGCAGCTTCTACAGTCCATTCGCCAGCCTCAGAAATCTCAATATCCATTATGTTGCTGCCAGAAAATACCTTTGCTCTAAAAGGGAACTGAACATTTAATAAAACTTTTGAACTTGTTTTTGGCCCTTTAGTCATCTCCTGGGTACTTTGATAGGACCCTTTCGAAACAATAATATCGGTAACTACAGGTTTTGCAGCAATGGTACCAGATAATCCACCAGAACCAGCTGTGGTATTAGTTAAGTTTATGGCAATCGTATTCGCACTTATACCTTTACTCTTTTTGATGTCGATGGTGGTAAATTGAGTAGTTCTACTATGAACATAAATTAGATGCTCATATTTACCCATATATTTATCCTTTTTCCAAAACCCAATTACAAGACTATCTGTTTTGCCTTCTCTTTTGAAACTAAGCGAACCTTGGCCATCCTTTTTGCCATTTGACCAGCTGCCATTATAAAAATCTCCGTTGCTATAAAGGTAGTTTCCTTTTCCATCTGGTAAACCGTTTTTAAATTCGCCACTATAGCTGTCTTTGCCTTTAGCCTCTCCTTTTCCATTAGCTTTTCCATTTTTACAATCGCCTTTATAGCTTTGGCTAATTTCTTTCATTAGCACTTTGCAATCATCTTGGGCGTTAGCGATCATGGTTGATGCTAAAAGAAAGCAACCCGTAATTAATATCTTTTTCATAACTGCTTTTTTAGTTTTAATTAATCTAAGCTAGTAATTTTTTTTTATTTTTTATTTTTTTTATGTTAAAAGTTATAAATGGGATTTATAAAGCGGTTTGAATAAGGAATTAATCGATTAAACTTTATACCTATTTTTTTAAAGTTTAGTTATATTTGGAGCTTAAAGCACTTACAAAAAACGTAAAACGATGCAAATCAATTCTTTTGAACAGTACCAGCAAGCCTATCAACAAAGCGTAGCACACCCTGAAGAGTTTTGGGCTGGTATTGCCGAAAATTTTCTATGGAAACAGCGATGGGATAAAGTTTTATCCTGGAATTTTACAGAACCAAATGTGAAATGGTTCGAAGGTGCAAAATTAAATATAACCGATAATTGTTTAGATCGCCATCTTATAGAAAATGGAGATAAGGCCGCTATTATATGGGAACCAAACGATCCGGAGAGAGAGAGTATAACGCTTACCTACAGGATGCTGCACGAGCGTGTTTGCCGCTTTGCCAATGTTTTAAAGAGAAATGGCGCAAAAAAAGGAGATCGTATCTGTATTTATATGCCGATGGTGCCAGAATTGGCTATTGCAGTATTAGCTTGTGCCCGTATTGGTGCTATTCATTCGGTAGTATTTGGTGGTTTCTCTGCTCAGTCGATAGCAGACCGGATTAACGATGCGACTTGTAAAATTGTAATCACGGCCGATGGTGCTTATCGTGGAAATAAACAAATCCAGTTAAAAGATGTGATAGACGATGCTTTAATTGGATGCCCATCTATAGAAAAAGTAATTGTGTTAACACATACCCGTACCCCGGTTTCTATGTTAAAAGGTAGAGATTGCTGGTGGGAAGATGAGGTAAAGCTAGTCGATGCCAATTGCGTAGCCGAAGAAATGGATGCCGAAGATGTTTTGTTTATCTTATATACTTCTGGCTCCACTGGCAAACCAAAAGGAGTAGTTCATACTTGTGGCGGTTATATGGTTTATACTGGTTATACTTTTTCGAACGTGTTTAACTACCAACCAGACGAAGTGTTCTTCTGTACCGCAGACATTGGTTGGGTAACCGGTCACTCTTATATTGTATATGGCCCACTTTCGCAGGGCGCCACGACATTAATGTTCGAAGGCATTCCGACCTATCCGAATGCCTCCAGATTATGGCAGATTGTAGAAAAACATAAAGTTAATATTTTATATACCGCGCCAACCGCTTTACGTTCGTTAATGGGTTTTGGATTAACACCTTTAGAAGGAATCGATTTGAGCAGCTTGCGCGTGCTGGGTTCGGTTGGAGAACCAATTAATGAAGAAGCCTGGCACTGGCTCGATGAAGAAGTGGGTAAAGGCAAGTGTCCGATTGTCGATACCTGGTGGCAAACTGAAACCGGAGGGATAATGATTTCGCCAATTGCTTTCGTAACTCCGACAAAGCCAGGTTTCGCAACTTTACCATTGCCAGGTATTCAACCTATTTTGGTCGACGAAAATGGCAATGAAATTAAAGGAAATGGCGTAAATGGAAATCTTTGTATTAAATTCCCATGGCCTGGAATGCTGCGCACCACTTATGGCGATCATGAACGGTGTAAGCTAACTTATTTTTCTACCTACGAAAATCTATATTTTACAGGTGATGGGTGTCTGCGCGACGAGGATGGATACTACCGGATAACTGGTAGGGTCGACGATGTAATTAATGTATCTGGACATAGAATTGGGACTGCCGAAGTAGAGAATGCAATTAATATGCACGCGGGTGTAATAGAAAGTGCTGTAGTGGGTTACCCACACGAAGTTAAAGGGCAGGGTATTTTTGCATTTATCATTTATCCAACTTTAAACAAAGATGAAGATTTAACCCGGAAAGACATCTTACAAACGGTAACCAGGGTAATCGGGGCCATTGCGAAACCCGATAAAATTGTATTTGTATCCGGACTCCCTAAAACAAGGTCGGGTAAAATTATGCGCCGTATCTTACGTAAAGTTGCAGAAGGCGATACTACGAATTTGGGCGATATTAGTACATTATTAGACCCGGCAATTGTACAAGAGATTATTGAAAAATCGGCAGGCGTATAATAGAAAACCTTATCTTTTAATCTGGAAACCTAAAATTAAACAAACAATAATTTCATCTTACTGTTCTTTTTATAATTAACCTATTGTAAAACAAAAAAGAACAGACATGGATAAGTTAGAATGGCAAGGAAGATGGAATGAAATTAAAGGGAAAGTTAAGCAGGCGTATGCCGATTTAACGGAGGATGATTTAAGACATGAAGAGGGAAAGGATGAGGAGTTGTTAGGTAAGTTACAACAAAAGACGGGTAAAGGCCGGGACGAACTGGTTAAATGGATTAAGTCTTTATAGTCCTTATTTTTAAACCATTAGCCCAGTATTCTATCTTTAAAAATGCAGAACTCTGAATGCTGGGCTAATGACTATTTTCCTTTCACTTCGAAAAAGTGTTCTTCATAAAGCACATCATTATCGGTAATTCCCTGTACTACCACTCTAAATTTTCCGGTAATGTCGCTGGTGTAAAAACTTAATTCAGTTTCTCTTCCGTTTTGAAGCACGGTACCATAATTCCAATAGATGGTAGAAAAAAAAGCCGGCTCTAAAGAATCTTTGTAATCGTTTAAATAAAACTCCTTTTCGAGATGGATGCCCTTAATGCTAAAAAAAATAGACTTATCCAGTATATTACATCCCGGATATAAAGTTAAAACCCCATTTGTATAATATTGCTTGCCTGCAATAGGCGGCTTGTTTCGGGGATCATTGATGTGATTTTTGCAATTAAGAATATTATAGCTGCAAACATAATCTCCACATGGGTTAGCACCGCTATAATTAAAGTTATTATCATTTTTAGTTCCAATAACCACTTCTTTTAAACGAATAATCCGCTCATTATTTTTTAATACCAGTGCTGTATTATTTTGTAAGCTGGACGATAAAATCTGCTGGTCTGGCTTTATTAATTTTGCAAGTTTCTCGCTAAGCCTTGTATAACCATCGTCGATTACAATACTAGTAGGAGACTTTAATTTACTTTTACTGTTAACGAAAGCATATAGTTTTTTTTCGGCTGGCGTTATCAAATTGTCGATCGATAAATTAAATAATCCAGCTGTTGTAGTGGTTATTAAAGTGGTTTGCCGACTTCCAAAAAGGCCTACATCGAATGGTGTTTTTATATTTTTATTTGATGGTGTGGTTACTTGCCCGTTAATATTTACACTGTCTAACTTCGCAATAGTGTCGGTAAAATTGCTGGCCTGCAAGCCTTGCCAGGTATACCTTCTCCAACCTTTTACCAATAAAATCTGTTCTAAATAATCTGGATCTTTTAAAGCGTTCCCATTAACATGGATAGGCAAATTGCTCAATTCATTACTTAAATAAGTATAACTTTCGATGTCGTTCGTGTTTTTAAGTTCCAGCCTGTTATTCTGTACACAGGCAATAGAAACAAGCGCATTTTTCTCGCTTGTAAGGTTAAGTTTGAGGCTAACTTTTTCTCGCTGTTTATAGACTTGCTGGTCTGTCGTAATCGTTATTCTTTCTTTACTATCGTAATGTGCAAAAAACATCCGCTCTGCTAAGGGCCTGTCTAAGCTATCCAAAATAGTAATTGTGGCTAAACCTTTCGGTGTACCATAAAGCGGAATTTTTACCGTCATTTGGTTATGAACTATTTCGAGTGGTGCAATGATGTACGATTCTCTAAAATTATGTACCATTAAGGTAAGGTTACGAGGCCCGTTGGTCTTTAAGTTTAATTTAAGGGTGTCTTTAACAAATGCATTTTGAATAGTTAAGGCCAGACCTTTATCTATGCTGGCAGGTAAATGGTATAAAGTATCGTTCAGGGCCGAGTGTAACAGCTTAACGCTATAAATCGCATTACTTTCTGGACTAAGCTTAAATTTCCCTATCCCATAGCTGCTAGTTGTTATTGTATCTATTATTTGCTGATCTTTATAGAGAAAAGCAGTTAATGCTAAAGGTAAATTTTGCTGGTCTTTAACCTCCCAGCTTACGTTCGACGTTAAACCCGCAACTAGATCGCCACCTTCGGGATAGAATTTAACCTGTGCCGTATTTTTTTTCCGTGGTATTGCTAAGTTTATGAAACTGCTATCACGTTCGTACTTTAGTTTCACATAAAGGTTTGGATCAACTATGTTTGGTTGTGGTGGTAGGTTGATTAGCAATTGACCGGATGCATCTGTGATAGTTTCTTTTTGCAAATTTCCATAATTATAGCTAATCGTTGCAGGTTTAGACAAAAAACGGTCGTCTTTTGAGGTTACGGAAATTAAAACCCGATTCTGCTTCTTGGTTGTATCTGCATTGGGCATGATTTTTAGATTTGCTTTGAAAGCAGGATCTATATTAGTCTTTAAAGTAATGTTTTGTATAAATAAAACTTCTGGCATTCCATTTAATAATTTATCGCTATAAACTAAAAAGTGATAGCCACCTGTAAGAATAGAATCCGGTATTAAAATGCTTCCAAAAGCTACACCATTGTTGAATAAAAATTTATCTTCCAAAATAAGGGCATTATCAGCATTCCGAATTAAGGCAAGCGCCATTACGCGATGCTGATCGATTGTAACCTTGCTTGCTTTTATTAAATAACCAGTAAAATAAACGGTTTCGTTATTAGCATATACATTTTTATCGAAATGTACGAAAAGATTACCCGTAGGCTTTGCCAGCCCGTACCATTTCATTTTTTCGGGCAGTGGTGCTTGCGCAATAACTGTACGAAGCCCAAAACAAATTAAAAAACAAAACAGAAATATACGCATCCAATAAAGTTAATCTTTATAAATCTAATTTTCAATAGAGTGCTTAAATTACAAAAAGGCGATTTCCATTCCTGAAAACCGCCTTTTTTAAGATTAACATTTGAAGATACGAGGTCGATATTCCTAGCACTCCAATTCCAACTAATTAGTAGCCGAATAGCTGTTCTAAAGTTAAGGTCGTAACTGCCCCAAATTTTTGCATATCTTCTAATTTCACTTTTTTGTCTGAAGCGACGATTAAGTAGGTATACGGTTTGTTCGCAATTTTCTGTGTATGGAAATCTTTAATATTCGCAAAAGTAACTGGCTTCAATTCTTTATATAGATCAATTCTAGAATCGTAATTGTAACCTAATTTTTTATCTGCAAAGTAATAATAGAAAACCCCATCTTTAGTTACCCGGGTGGTTTCTAAGCCGTTTAATACATTAGATTTTGCCCCATCAAAAGATTTGTCGCTTTGTGGTAAGACATTTAATAATTCGTTCATTCCATTTACTGCATCTGTCATTTTATCGGCCTGACTACCTACATAGGCAATCATACTGTATTGTTTGTCTGTTTTATCTGGAGAAACATATTGAGCAAAGGTCGAGTAGGCCAGGGCTTTTGATTCGCGAATAGTCTGAAAAACTATAGAACCCATGCCTCCGCCGAAATAACTATTAAACACTTCAATATTAGCAGCATCGGCCTTGTTATATAAGCCTGTATTTCTTAACCAACGAATTTCGGATTGTACCATATCGTAGTTGGCAAAATAAACCTGATTTGCGGTTTGAGTGGTATAGGTATAAACTTTTGCCGGAGCAGCAGGAGTAAACGCAGTTGGTAGTTTGTGCTGTTCTTTAATATCAGCAGTAAATGCAGTTAAATCTTTAGGCCCATAATAGGTAATTACATGTTCGTAATTATTTAAATTATGCAGTAAATAGATCAACTCGTCGGCTTTTAGATTTTTAACTTCATCGTTAGT
This sequence comes from Bacteroidota bacterium, assembly GCA_040388055.1. Classification (GTDB taxonomy): domain Bacteria; phylum Bacteroidota; class Bacteroidia; order Sphingobacteriales; family Sphingobacteriaceae; genus Pedobacter. The sequence goes on along the minus strand of JAZKCO010000006.1, from coordinate 13,073 downwards.
TAATACATTATTAAAAGGATTTACACTACCATATTGAGCATAAGAAGTTAAGCCATTCATAATCTGCCCCTTGTTGAGCTTATTGTTTTCCCGGGCTTTTAAAATGGTGCCTTTTAAGTCTGACAATGCTTTTTCGTTAGGTTTTACATTGGCAAAAATATGCTCAACCAAACTTACTGCTTTATCGAAATTTTCTTGCAGGCCGCTAATATTAATTGTTACTACATCGGAGCCAACATTAAGATTATATGAACAGGCAATATTATAAAAAGCTTTACTCAATTCTTCTGCACTATATTTATCGGTGCTTAAAAAAGGAAGATAAGCAGCTGCATAAGGAAGCAACTTATAATTGTCAACACCAAGATTAAACCTATAGCTCATTCTAAAAATGGCATTGTCATTATTTTTTGTTGTCATTACCTCGGCAATACCAACTTTGCCAAAAGTAATATCTTTTTTATAGTCTAAAAACTTAGGTGCGATTGGTTTTACCGGAGCCTCCAGAATACTTTTTACAAATGGAGAGGTTAGGTTTCCATTTGCATTAATCGGAGTAATGGTTGGTTTTTCGACTTTAACTGTAGTTTTATCTTCGCCTTTATGCTTAAAGCCAATTACATAATTATCTTTAAAGAACATATTTGCAAAAGCAACAACCTGTGCTTTGGTTATTTTTGAAGCAGCTTCGATTTCCCCTAAGCTCTTATTCCAATCGTTCCCTCTGCTAAGGATAAAATTATTAGACAGATTTTCTGCCCTGTTGTTATTGCTATCGAAAGCCTGTAAAAAACTTAACTTTCTATTGGCAATTATTGCTTTTAACAGCTCATCGTCGAAAGCACCTTGTTTTAACAGCTCAATCTGACCCAGTAGTAATTTTGAAGCTTCTTCTAAGGTTTGTCCCTGTCTTGGTTGTGCCGATAAATTAAACACACCATAGTCTTTCATCTGCTGGTTACTTGCACTGGCCCTTAATGTTTTTTGCTGCTTGTTTAAGTTAATATCGATCAATCCGGCTTTGCCGTTAGTTAAAATGCTTCGAATTAAATCCAGCATAATGCTTTCCGAACTGGCAGATTTATAACCGCGATAATAAATTTCTACAGCTTCGGCACTTGGTCCGTAAATATCAACCTGCTGTATTTTTGTAAGCGGTTTTTCTGGGGCTGGGTTATAAAGTGTAACTGGCTTAGCCACCATGTAACTAAAGGTTTTATCGACCTTTTTAATCATTTCGTCTGGATTAAAATCGCCAGTAAAAATGGCAGCCATATTATTAGGGACATAGTATTTATTATAATAGTTCCTAATTCCTATTAACGATGGGTTTTTTAAATGGGCAATGGTACCAATCGTAGTTTGCTGTCCGTAATTATGTGTTGGAAATACTAATTCCATCATCGCTTCGTCGAGCTTATTGGGATCGCTATCCAGGCCGCGATTTTTTTCTTCATATACGGCCTCTAGTTCAGTATGGAAAATGCGGAAAATAGGCTTTCTGAAACGTTCGCCTTGTAAAGCTAAAAACTTGTCGACAGCGTTTGAAGGGAAGTCTTCATTATAGACAGTTTCTTCGTACCAGGTATGTGCATTCGATGATGTGCCGCCAATGCCAGCTATCATTTTATCATACTCGTTAGCAATAGAGAAATTGGAGGCTTCGCCTGATGTTTTGTCGATTTCTTTGTAAATCTCCTTGCGTAGCGCCGGATCGGTAGTTTTATTGTATTTTTCATATAACGCATCGATCTTGTCTAATAATGGTTTTTCTTTCGCCCAATTTGCAGTGCCATATTTATCGGTGCCTTTAAATAATAAATGCTCCAGGTAATGCGCTAAACCTGTTGCGTTTTTTGGATCAGTATTGCTACCTGCCCTTACGCTCATTCTGAACTCGATATTAGGTTCTTTGGTGTTAGGTGATAAAATTACAGTTAACCCATTTTTAAGGGTATAAAAGCGAGATTTAGAGGGGTCGTTTGTGACATATTTATAGGTATAACCCCCCGCTGTAGCAGTTTTCCATTGGTAAGTGGATTGTGCTTTCAAATTTGTGCCTATTAAAAGTAAACAGGCAAAAGCTAGATATTTCAGTTTCATTTTAAATAAGTTAGGTATCAAATATAAGTGGATGTAGTAGATTTTTCATAAAAAAAAGATATTATATGGTTATAATTTATAAGCTCGTTTAAATTCTCGTATTTTTACCATTATGAATAAGCAAAAGTCTAAACCAACCATCCTAGTAGTAAATGATGATGGTATTACTGCATCGGGTATAAAAAGCTTAATCGAGGTAATGCAAGAAATAGGTCAGGTGGTCGTAGTAGCTCCCGACGGGCCACAATCGGGCATGGGGCATGCAATTACTATTGGTAAGCCTTTACGTTTCGACAAAGTGCAATTGTATCCTGGGGTCGAGATGTACAAATGCTCAGGCACGCCAGTCGATTGTGTTAAACTGGCAGTTAATAAAGTTTTTAAGGGCAAAAAACCGGATTTATGCGTTTCAGGGATTAATCATGGGTTAAATAATTCTATTAATGTAATTTATTCGGGCACCATGTCTGCTGCTGTAGAAGGAGCAATTGAGAAAATCCCTTCTATTGGTTTTTCTTTAGACGATTTTTCGCAGGACGCCGATTTTAGCCATTGTAAAAAGTTTATCAAATCTATAGCATTGCAGGTTTTAACCAATGGCCTGCCGGAAGCGACATTATTAAATGTAAACTTCCCTAAAGGGCCTAATTTAAAAGGAATAAAGATCTGCAGACAAGCCAATGCAAAATGGGCGGAAGATTTCGAGGAAAGAACAGACCCTTACCAACGTCCGTATTATTGGTTAACAGGTGTTTTCGAAAATTACGATAAGGGCGAAGATACCGATGTTTGGGCTTTAGCTAACGGATTCGTATCTGTAGTGCCTGTTCAGTTTGATTTAACGGCACATCATGCTATTCCCATTTTAAATAGTTGGGGTCTTTCGGCTAGCCAAATTAATGAAACAGCTGGCCCAGATGGTATTAATTTGGGTTAACTATGAGGAAAAGGATAGATTCGATAAAAAATACGATATGGAATGGGCTTGCCATTGGTTTACTGGTTCCCGTTTTTCCCGGAATTTTAGCCTGGTATTTAATGCAAAATGTGACTGCCTTAAAACAAGCCGACCTATTATTAATTGGTTGTGTAGCTATTAACGCATTTTTAATGAATTACTTTTTTAAGAAAAATAAAGATCATATCGGACGTGGAATTTTAAGCGTTACCTTTTTATGGGCGTTTGCTTTTTTCTTTTATAAGATCTGAGAAAATTAAAGCGTAAAGAACAACCAACGAAAGACGATCAACGACAAACGATTAACAAACAATTAAAAATGAAATATTACCTCGTTGCTGGTGAAGCTTCCGGAGATTTGCATGGCGCTAACCTTATCAAAGCGTTGAAGCAGGAGGACCCCGATGCCGATTTCAGGTATTTTGGGGGCGATAAAATGCAGGCCGAAGGCGGAGAGCTGGTAAAGCATTACGCAGAAATGGCATTTATGGGTTTTACCGAAGTGCTGTTAAACCTGAATACCATTTTCAAGAATTTAAAAGCTTGCAAAAATGATATCCTGGCCTACCAGCCAACGACTTTGATCCTCATAGATTTTCCAGGCTTCAATTTAAAAATTGCCGACTTTGCGAAAGAAAAAGGAATTAAAGTTTGCTATTATATCTCGCCTAAAGTGTGGGCCTGGAACCAGAAAAGGGTTTTACGGATTAAACGGGTGGTAGACCAAATGTTCTGCATTTTACCATTCGAAGTCGACTTTTACCGGGAATGGGGAATGGAGGTTCATTATGTTGGGAACCCTTTATTAGACGAAATAACTCAGTTTAAAGCTAAAAATCAACTTATTGACAATATTGGTTTTGATAATAAACCCATTATCGCCCTATTGCCCGGAAGCAGGAAACAAGAGATTGAAAGACTGCTGCCAGAAATGTTAAATGTTATTGAAAAATTCCCTGATTATCAGTTTATTGTTGCTGCGGCGCCAACATTCGACGAAAACTATTACCAGCAATTTGTAGCAAATAAAGCGGTTAATCTGGTATTCGACCAAACGTATCATTTATTGTCAAAAGCGCATGTGGCCATTGTGGCCTCGGGTACGGCGACATTAGAAACCGCCTTGTTTAAGGTGCCGCAAGTAGTGGTTTATAAAGGCGGCGCAATTTCTATTGCAATTGCCCGTTTACTGGTTAAAATTAAATTTATTTCGTTGGTAAATTTAATTATGAACAAGGCTGTAGTCGCCGAATTGATTCAGGAAGACTGTAATCCTGTTACCATTAGTTTGGCCTTACGTAGTATCTTAGCAGGTAAAGAAAGGGAAACAATGCTACAACACTATGAGGTTTTGAGCGAAAAAATGGGGACTGCCGGAGCCTCAGAAAGAACGGCAAAACTAATCGTAAATTTCTTAAAAGCGTAAAATGAAAAGAAGAAAGTTTATACAATATGGCGGATTATTAGGGGCTGGCTTATTGACCTCAAAATTCTCGCTTGGTACCGAGTTGGTAGAATTTCCAATAGTAAGAGTTGCAGCAGCACAACGCCATTTTACAAGTGTTGCGGTAGAACAGGCCATTCAAACTTTTCAGGCCAAAGTTGCCGATAAAGAATTAGGTTGGTTGTTCGAAAACTGTTTCCCCAATACACTGGATACGACGGTAACTTACAACTTAAAAAATGGCCGGCCAGACACTTATGTGATTACTGGCGACATCGATGCGATGTGGATGCGCGATAGTTCTGCACAAGTATGGCCCTATTTGCAATTTGCAAATGAAGAACAGAAAATAAAAAATTTAATAGCCGGGGTAATTAACCGGCAAACCCAATATGTTTTGAAAGATCCTTATGCCAATGCTTTTTACAATGATACAGATAAGGTTGGGGAGTGGAAAAATGATAAAACCGATATGAAACCTGGTGTTCACGAGCGTAAATGGGAAATAGACTCACTTTGTTACCCTATTCGCTTAGCCTATCATTACTGGAAAAAAACTGGAGACAGCGCTCCATTTGATGCAGATTGGAAAACGGCAATTGCGACCATCCTTAAAACATTTAGAACACAGCAACGTAAAGAAAACAAAGGCCCTTACCGCTTTCAAAGAGAAAGTTTGTATCCAACCGATACACTTTCTATGAATGGCTATGGCTTTCCGGTTAAACCTGTGGGGCTTATCTGCTCCTCATTTAGACCAAGCGACGATGCTACCATATTTCCTTTCTTAATTCCATCGAACTTTTTTGCGCTAAATAGCTTAAAACAAGCTGCCGAAATGGTAGCGGCTTTGCATAACGACAAAAGCCTATCTGATGATTTATTGAGTCTTGCTGCCGAAGTTGAGACAGCACTAAAAAAATACGCAGTAGTAGAGCACCCAGCGTTTGGGAAAATGTTCGCCTTTGAAGTAGATGGTTTTGGAAGTACTTATTTAATGGACGATAGCAATGTGCCAAGCTTAATGTCTATGCCTTATTTAGGGGCCATAAAAATCGATGATCCGATCTATAAAAACACCCGCAAATTTATTTTATCCTCGAATAACCCGTATTATTTTAAAGGAACCGTAGCAGAGGGGGTAGGCGGCCCTCATATTGGCCCCGACATGATCTGGCCAATGGCAATTACTATGCAGGGCTTAACTTCGGTTAGCGATGCAGAAATTAAGAATTGCATTGCCATGCTTAAACGTACCCACGCTGGTAAGGGCTTTATGCACGAGAGTTTTCATAAAGACGACCCAACGAAATTTACCCGCAAATGGTTCGCCTGGGCAAACACGCTGTTCGGCGAGTTTTTATGGAAGATCTATCTGGAAAAGCCACATTTATTAAGTTAGCAGAAGGTTAAACTAATTTTGTAAATTAACGCCGCTATGAAGAAAACACTTTCCATTAAAGATATTGCATTGCAAGCGGGCGTATCTATAACAACCGTTTCATTTATTTTAAACGGAAAAGCAAAGGAGAAAGCAATAAGCAATACGGTAGCGAAGAAAGTCGAAAAAATAATCGAAGAGTCGGGCTATAAACCCAGTCAACTTGCCCGTAGCTTACGTACAGGAAACTCAAATATTATTGGCCTCATTGTAGAAGATATTTCAAATCCATTTTTTGCTGGTATCGCAAAGCTGATAGAATATAAAGCGTATAAAAGAGGATATAAGATTATTTATTCGAGCACAGAAAATAAAGTAGAGAAAGCAAAAGACCTTATCGATATGTTTAAATCGAGAAAAGTCGATGGATATATCATTTCTCCGGTTAAAGGAATAGAAGCTGATATTGAGGCTTTAATAAACGACCATAAAACTGTTGTTCTTTTCGATCGAAACCTGGCGGGATTAGCCGTAGATTATGTCGGAGTAGACCATTTTAAAGCCTCGGCCGATGCAACTGAAAGCCTTGTTAAGCGAGGAAAGAAAAATATAGCCTTAGTAACCATAGATCTGGATGTCGAACAAATTAACGATCGGTTAAATGGATATAAGCAAGTATTGGAAGCTCATCAACTATTTAATGAAGAGCTGGTATTAAAAATTCCATTCGATGAGCCAGCGCAAAACAGTACCTTAAAAATGAAGAAGCTATTTGTTAAGCCCGAAGTTGATGCCGTATTGTTTGCTACCAATTATCTTGCTATTAGCGGTTTAATGGTGCTGAAGGAAATAAATAAAGAAATTAATGCCGATTTTGAGGTAATTGCTTACGACGATCATGTTGCCTTTAAGCTATTTACACCGCCCATTTCGGCAATCGAGCAACCACTTGAAGAAATTGCCGAAAAAGTAATAAGTTTGATGCTGTCGGGTTTATCGGCCAAAGAAAAAAGACCGGCTCAACAGGTGGTTTTGCCAGCTAAATTAATTTTAAGGTGTTAATTTTTATAAATAAAGAATAGATGAACATCGTTAAGTTTAGTTATAAAATATATTCCAGAAATCTATTTTTGGGTATGTTGGTATTGATATTAGTATCGTGCCATAGCGAGACGAAAACACCAGTTACGGCTAACAACGATTCGCTGGCTTCGTGCGAAAGTAACCTACCTAATCGTTTTGGGGTTGGGCTCGATACTGCTTTGATGGTAAAGGGCAAGGTTAGCCATGAAGGGATGGTATTTATTCCGGCAGGAGAATTTTCAATGGGCGCTTCCGATGCCGAAGGCCGTGCAGACGAATATCCGCAACATAAAGTAAAGCTAAAATCCTTTTGGATCGATAAAACAGAGGTAAGCAATGCCAGCTTTGCCAAATTTATAAAAGCAACGGGTTATGTAACAACTGCCGAACGAATTCCGGACTGGGAAGAAATGAAAGCTCAGCTTCCGCCAGGAACACCTAAACCGCCAGATGAGGTTTTTGTTGCCGCATCGTTGGTGTTTTCTTCACCCAAAAGAGTTACCGATTTAAACGATGCATCGCAATGGTGGGTATGGAAAAAAGGTGCCAATTGGAAACATCCTCATGGGCCAGGCAGCAATATTGCTGGAAAAGATAATTACCCTGTCGTACATATCTCCTGGAACGATGCAATGGCTTATTGTAAATGGGCAGGCAAAAGATTGCCTACAGAAGCCGAATGGGAATATGCAAGCAGAGGCGGATTAAAAAACGCATTATATCCCTGGGGTAACGAACCTATCGAACAAGGTAAAGTTAAAGCAAATACCTGGCAGGGAAATTTTCCGGTACACAACACTAATTGGGACAAGTACGGCGGGCTTGCGCCCATTAAACAATTTAAACCAAATGGTTATGGCTTGTACGATATGGCGGGTAATGTATGGGAATGGTGTAGCGATTGGTATCGAGCCGATTACTATCAGACATCACCTGGTGACAACCCAGCCGGGCCCACAACTAGTTATGACCCTATGGAGCCTACTATTCCAAAAAAGGTGGTAAGAGGGGGCTCGTTTATGTGTAATGCAAGTTACTGTAAAGGATACCGGGTTACTTCGAGAATGAAAACTTCTACCGATACCAGTTTAGAACATACCGGATTTCGGTGTGTAAGCACGAATTAAGCTGCCATTACCTATCGTAATAATTAATAAGGAATAAGAAAAAATTGTTATAATTGTATTAGTTAAACGATTTAGTATTGATTACCATAAAACATTTTAGATGCAAAGGCCGATAACATTAGGGGTTGATATCGGTGGTTCACACATCACAGCAGCATTGGTAGATATAGAGACCAGTTCATTAATTGTAAATTCTATCCAACGGCGAGCAGTAGATTCGGGGGCGCTGTCGCTAACAATTCTTGATGCCTGGTGTGATGTTATTAATGCCGCTTATAAAGGTTATGAAACATTAACAAAAAATATTGGAATTGCTATGCCTGGCCCATTCGATTACGAAAATGGGATCTGCTTAATCGAAGAACAAATTAAGTTTAGAGCTTTATATGGGCTTAACTTAAAGGAAGAGCTGGCCATGCGCTTAGCTATCCCGGCTTCGAACATTAATTTCATGAACGATGCGGCTGGCTTTTTGCAAGGAGAGGTTTTTGCGGGAGACTGTAAAAATGTAAATAAGGCAATCGGACTTACTTTAGGTACTGGTTTGGGTGCTGCAATTTATACTAACGGAATCGCAACCGATGCCGCGCTTTGGAATTCTCCTTTTCTAAATGGAATCGCCGAAGATTATTTATCGACCCGGTGGTTTGTTAAAAGATATGCGCAACTAAGTGGAAAGGTAATAGATGGGGTAAGAGATTTAGCGGCTTTGGTAACGGATGATTTAGCGGCTAAACAAGTATTTAATGAGTTTGGAGCTAATTTTGCCACATTTCTGATGCCCTTAATCAGAAAACATCGTGCAGATGTGGTAATGATTGGTGGGAATATCGCACAAACATTTCCTGTATTTTCGCCTTATTTATTCGAGGTTTTGGAAAGAAATCAGTTTAAAGCGAGTATAAAAATTACTGTATTAAAAGAACACGCCGCTTTAATTGGCGCGGCAAGTTGTTATCAAATTTAAACGAAAATAATGAAAAACTTAACTGTACTATTTTTAATTTTTAGTTCATTCTTGTCTGTCGAGCAATTAAAAGCACAAGACGTTATTAAACGAAAGGGTTATACCCTTACTTTCGAAAGTAATGATGGGAAATTAGATCCGAAATTGAAAGAAAGAATGATAGAAACTTTTTTTGAAGTGTATCCAAAATTGGCAAAAGCCTATAACCCGAATACCCTAAAAGAAGTTAAATTTATGGTCGATACCAGTTATAAAGGTGTTGCAGCCACTTCGAATGGAAGGGTAGTGTATGCTTCGAATTGGATGAAAATACATCCCGAAGATATAGATGTGATTACCCACGAAGTCATGCATATTGTGCAAAACTATGGGCAGAGTGTAGGCCCCGGTTGGTTAACAGAGGGGATTGCTGATTATGCGCGTTATAAATTTGGCGTCGATAATGCTGCCGCTAAGTGGAGCCTGCCAGATTTAAAGCCAACACAGCACTATAAAAATAGCTACCGCATTACCGCCCGGTTTTTTGTTTGGATGGAAAGCAATGTGAAGCCGGGAATAATTAAACAAGTTGATAATAGCCTGCGCGAACATACTTATACCAGCAATATTTGGAAAAATATAACGGGTAAAGATCTCGATGAACTTTGGGCAGCTTATGTTAAAAATCCAGCAATTTAGAAGCCATAAAAACTAAAAAATGAAGAAATTATTAATCGCAATGTTAACTTTTGCAAGCTTTGGAGCTTTTGCACAGACTGTTAATAAAGTTACAGACCCTGTAGAATGGATAAATCCATTAATGGGAACTCAATCGAAACCCGATTTATCTAATGGAAATACTTATCCCGCAATTGCGGTACCATGGGGGATGAATTTCTGGACTCCACAAACGGGTAAAATGGGGAACGGCTGGGCCTATCAATACGATGCCGATAAAATACGCGGATTTAAGCAGACCCATCAGCCTTCGCCATGGATGAACGATTATGGTGCTTTTGCCATAATGCCTGTAACTGGAGGGCTAAAATTTAACGAAGACGAAAGAGCAAGCTGGTTTACCCATAAGGCAGAGGTGGCTAAGCCGTATTATTACAGCGTTTATTTGGCAGATGCTAATGTAACCACAGAAATTACGCCGACAGAAAGAGCTGCACAGTTTCGTTTTACTTTTCCAAAAACCGATAGTGCTTTTGTGGTTGTCGATGCCCTGAATAAGGGTTCTTATATTAAAATTATTCCGGCCGAAAGAAAGATTATTGGCTATACAACTAAGTATGCACGTGGCCCGCTGCCGAAGAATTTTAAAAACTATTTCGTGGTTATTTTCGATAAAGACTTTACCATTGCCAAAACCTGGAAAGGGAATAAACTGGAAAAAGATAGCTTGGAGATCCAAAGCGACCATAGTGGTGCAATAATTGGATTTAAAACCACCAAAGGCGAGAAAGTAGTGGCTAAAGTAGCTTCTTCCTTTATCAGCTTCGAGCAGGCCGAACTTAATTTAAAAAGAGAGCTGGCTAACGATGGTTTCGATGTAACAAAAGCTAAAGCCAAAGCGATATGGAATAAAACCCTAAGTAAAATAGCAGTAGAAGGTGGGACGGTCGACCAAACAAGGACATTTTATTCGGCTTTTTATCGTACGCTGTTTTTCCCTAATAAATTATATGAATTGGATGCAAACCATAAAATTGTACACTGGAGCCCTTATAATGGCAAGGTATTGCCGGGTTACATGTTTGCCGGAACCGGATTTTGGGATACATTTAGAGCGCTATATCCTTTTTTAAACTTAGTTTATCCGGCAATAAACAAAGAAATGCAGGAGGGACTCATTAACGATTATAAAGAAGGCGGATGGTTACCTGAATGGAGCAGCCCGGGTTATGCAAACATTATGATCGGCAATAATTCTGCCTCGGTGGTTGCCGATGCTTATATTAAGGGGATGCGAGGCTACGATATTGAAAAATTGTGGGAAGCACTTAAGCATGGCGCCAATAATGAAGGGCCAATAACTGCTGTAGGGCGTAAAGGAGTTAAATATTACAACGAATTGGGCTATGTACCTTACGATGTGAAAATTAATGAGAATGCGGCAAGGACTTTAGAATATGCTTACGACGACTTTGCCATTTATCAATTGGGTAAGGCTCTAGGTAAACCCGAAAGTGAAATTGGTATTTACGCCAAAAGAGCGATGAACTATAAAAATCTATTCGACCCATCGAGCGGATTAATGCGTGGGAAAAATGAAAATGGAACTTTCCAAACTCCATTTAGCCCTTTTAAATGGGGCGATGCCTTTACCGAAGGCAATAGCTGGCATTATTCGTGGTCTGTTTTTCAGGATGTGGCCGGTTTAGCTAAATTAATGGGTGGAAACGATAAGTTTATTAATAAACTCGATTCGGTATTTATCCTTCCACCGGTTTTCGACGATACCTATTATGGCGGGGTAATTCATGAAATTCGGGAGATGCAAATTGCCAATATGGGACAATATGCGCATGGGAACCAGCCTATACAACACATGATCTATTTGTATAATTATGGAGGTGCACCATGGAAAACTCAATATTGGGTTCGTGAAGCGATGAACCGGCTATATTCGTCCGCCCCAGACGGTTATTGTGGCGATGAAGATAATGGACAAACTTCGGCCTGGTATGTATTCTCGGCATTAGGATTTTATCCCGTTACCCCAGCGGTCGACCAGTATGTAATTGGGGCCCCGTTGTTTAAAAAGGTAACCCTAACGCTCGAAAATGGTAAAAAGGTAATCATTAATGCACCAGCAAATAATGCAGAAAACAGGTACATTAAAGAACTAAAAGTAAATGGAGTGAGTTATCAGAAAAACTGGTTAAGTCATTCTGCACTGCAAAATGGGGCGATACTCGATTTTAGCATGTCGGCCACGCCGAATAAGAACAGGGGAACGAAAGAAAGTGCTTTTCCTTATTCTTTTTCGACTGCTAAAAAGTAATACGTTAATAAGGTTTGTTGAAGAAACGGGTAAGGCTTGATGCTTTGCCCGTTTTGTTGTTAAAGTAATAGGAGGCGAAGTTGATAAATTAAAAATAGTTGTCTAATAAGTAATAAATTTATTGCCTTTGATTATAAAGAGTAGCGAACTATTTAGACTATTAAAAAAAAATGGGTGGTTTGAAGTACGGCAAAACGGAAGCCATGTAATTATGCGGCATCCCACAAAGCAGGGAAGTATTCCCATACCATTCCACGCTTCAAAGGAAGTTAAAAAAAGGCTACTAAATGCAATATTAAAACAGGCAGATATTAAAACAACGAAAAGATGAAAAAGCCAAAAGTAATACTGACAGTTATAAAAGAGGACACGGGTTATAGTGCAGTATCTCATATAGGCAAAGACCTAATAGCTACACAAGGCGAGAGTATTGAAGAGCTTAGGGCTATGGCGTTGGATGTGGTAAACTTAACCTTTGAGGATAAAGGATTTGTTTATACTATTGATGAAATAGAATTAAAGCCTGATTTAGCCAGTTTCTTTGAGTTTTATAAAGTAATTAATGCAAAAGCATTGAGCGAACGCATAGGGATGAACCAGAGTTTACTAGCTCAATATATTAATGGAAGTAAAAAACCATCATCAACGCAAACACAACGCATTTTAAAAGGCGTACAACAAGTAGGTAAAGAATTGGCATCTATTCAGTTCTTTTTGTAGAATTTATTTTTTCAACCGGTCTTTTATTTTTCGGAATCGAAGAAATGAGCCTAAATACTGCCTTTAATAGAAAAATAAGCAGCCGGGAGTTTTTGTTTCTTTTTGCGGAAAAAAGAAAGCGCCTTCGTGGCGGAGAACGAAAAAGAAAACATAACTAGGTCTCCCCGACTTTTTTGCTTGATCCCCCTATAATAATTTTAGGCATAAAAAATGCCCTTATCGATTAAATAAGGACATTTAAAGTCTTGGTGGAGAATATCGGATTCGAACCGATCACCTCTTCACTGCCAGCGAAGCGCTC
>JAZKCO010000005.1:0-177285 GCA_040388055.1 Bacteroidota bacterium | reverse complement strand
TCAGATAAACCAGCATCAGATAACACTTTAGTGATAGCTGCTGTTAAGGTTGTTTTACCGTGGTCAACGTGACCGATAGTGCCGATATTTAAATGCGGCTTGCTGCGGTCAAACTTTTCTTTTGCCATGTTTTTATACTTATTAGTAGGTTAACTTTTTATTTATTTATTGTTTTGATACAATTTCAATACAAAAAACCTTGTTTCTTCTGTTTTTGACAGATTTAACAAAGCCTTTCTCCCTTATTATTACCAGAGCCAACTATGGGAATTGAACCCATGACCTCTTCCTTACCAAGGAAGTGCTCTACCGCTGAGCTAAGTCGGCTTTTTTTCAGCTCATTAATTCATTCGTTCTTTTGTTCATTTGGTTTACCCAGTGAACCATTGAACCAATTACCCAATGAACTTCCAAGAGCGGAAGACGAGGTTCGAACTCGCGACCTATAGCTTGGAAGGCTATCGCTCTACCAACTGAGCTACTTCCGCTTTTTTAGCTAATTGGCTAATTGGTAAATTAGCTAATTAACAGTGGGGGGAGAAGGATTCGAACCTTCGAAGTCTTGCGACAACAGAGTTACAGTCTGTCCCATTTGGCCACTCTGGTATCCCCCCGCTTCTTATTTTATCATTAATATAAAATAAAAAGAGCCTCCTATCGGGATCGAACCAATGACCTACTGATTACAAGTCAGTTGCTCTACCAGCTGAGCTAAGGAGGCTTATATTATCTGTTAATCAAAAATTAACAAATTTTATAAAAATTAATCTTTCATAGAACATCCATTTCATTTAGCACTCATGCCCTTTCTGAAATGGAATGCAAATCTACAAAAATTAATCTTTGAAAAAAATATATTTTAAAAAAAAATTTGGCGGATTATTACCCGCCAAATCATATTTAATTATATATAGAAATATTCTCCTAATAATCAGACACTTCATTTACATTTAAGATTTCCTTATGCTCGCTTAGTTTAGCACGGGTTTTATCTTTATGTTTAGTGATTTGTTTTTTTAGCGATTCGATCGCCAAATCCGTTGCTTCTTCGAAAGATTTACATTGTTCTTTGGCAAACATGGTTAAGCCCGGTACCATTAATTTTATTTCTGATCTCTTATTTTCTTCATCTTCTACATTTTCTAATTTTAAATAAACTTCCCCACTTATAATCTGGTCAAAAAATTGATCCAGCTTGTCTACTTTTTTCTGAATAAAATCCAATAGTTTCTGGTCTGCGTTGAAATGGATTGACTGTACTCTAATTTTCATTTTTCCTCCTTTTTTATGCCTTTGGATGGGCTTGTTTATATATTGATTTTAAGCGTTCTACTGAATTATGGGTATAAACCTGGGTTGCAGCCAAGCCTGCATGCCCTAGCAGTTCTTTAATAGCATTTAGATCTGCACCCCCATTAAGCAGGCTACTTGCAAAAGAATGCCTTAATACATGCGGGCTTCTTTTGTCTTGCGTTGATACTAATGTCAAATAACTTGTTACTATCCGGTAAATTAATTTTGGATAAGCATTCTTACCGGTATTAGTAACGATTAAGGTAGTGTTTTTGTTATCAAAATTTTGTAAAGATTTGAGTGCGATATAAGCTTCAATTTGTCTTAGCAAAGTTTGATGCAAGGGCACAATGCGCTCCTTATTACGTTTACCCAATACTTTAAGAGTCGATTCGTAAATGTTAACATCCGTTTCTTTTAACAGTAACAATTCTGCTAAACGAATTCCTGTTCCAAAAAGCAGCTCTAAAACAATCTTATCTCTTTGCGAAGCAAAACTGGCATCGAAAATAACCTCCGAATCGAGTAGTTGATCTAATTTATGTGCTTCTATAAATACCGGCAGGCGTTTAGGCACTTTAGGCGCTCTAATTAAAAGCATTGGATTAACCTGGGCAATGTTTTCTCTATGCAAATATTTATAGAAACTCCGCAAGGTCGAGATTTTCCGGGCAATGGCATTTGCAGAAATCTGGTTATCCATTAAAGTCGCAATGAAGCTTCTAACGTGGGTAGGTTTTATAGTGTTAAGACCAAGCTCGAAATCGGCTTTTGCATAAGCCTCGAATTGAAGCAAATCTATTTGGTAAGCTAGTATAGTGTGCGACGAATAGCGCTTCTCGTGTTGGAGGTAAGTTAAGAAACTGCTGATCAGCATAGGCCTTCGTTCTTGAATTGTGAATATACGAAAAATAATTCAGGTCAAATTTATTTTACCTGAAATTATTGCCATTAAAACAGAAAAGCTCCATGAAAAAATCATGAAGCTTTTCTATCTGTTATAATAAACAATTAGGACTATAAAGTTCCTTCTTGGTTCATATTCTGAATGTAAACAGCGTGTTTAATTTCGGTACGACGGGCAACAGATTTTTTTTCATAAGCCTGTCTGCTACGTAATTCTCTCAATACACCAGTTTTCTCAAACTTTTTCTTGAAACGTTTTAGCGCTTTATCTAATGATTCGCCGTCTTTAATGTTAATGATGATCATAACGTTGAAATACCTCCTCTCGTTGTTTTTAAATCCCACATTTTACTTGGGGTTGCAAATGTAGATAAAATATTGAAAGAGAGAAAGTTTTTTGTAAAATTTATTTATCGTTTATCGTTTATCGAAATAACGGGTAACGAACAACAGCCCAAATATTATTTTAGTAGTTATAAATAAGCGCTATATTTGTAATGAACCGATTAAGTTAATCCCTGATAAACTTGCTCCTTTTGAATAATCATTACTTTTTAAAAAATTATTTCTTTTTCTTCTGTCTCATTTTTTTACTGTTATCGTCGAAATTATCTGCGCAAGTAAAATTTGAACAATCATGGTATTATACCGCTGTTGATACCGTTTCTTTTAAGGATCTCGACAAAAAACCATTTAAGCACCTGGCAGGCAACCAGCACCCGGCGTTTCATAATAGTGGTATATATTGGTTTAAGCTGGATATAGAAAACAAGTATCCTAATAAAGACTTAATTATTGGCGTCAAAAATCCTCATTTAGACTCTGTTTTTTTATACCAGCGTATAAACAATCGAATTATTGCGGCCGATACTGCAGGTAATAACTTTAAGCTTAAAGACAGTACTTATTTGCGCTATATCCGATTTAAAGTAGATGGAAATAGCAAGACTATATGGCTTAAAACACGTTTAAAAAAAGAAATCCTATTTCCGGTAAGCATCAATACGGTAGTCGACTTTTATCAGGCAGAAAGTCTTAGTTTATTAAAATTAGGGATTTACTATGGCATTGCTGTGATTGTCCTCATTCTTAATATAGTTCTCTATTTCAGTTTCAGGGACCCAAAGTTCCTCTATTATAGTGTACTGATTTTAATGGTTATACTTTTGTATGCCTATTCAGATGGGCTTTATGTATTAGTGAGTCGTCATTCTTTATGGCTCAACTATGCTAGTTTACCTGTTATGCTGGGAGCTGCCATAGCTAGTGTCATTTTTTCTATAAAATTTTTAGAACTGGACAATAGTCATACCTATTTGTATCGGATAAGCACCGCTTTATTGATTTTGATGGCGCTTTGCTTTTTGGTCTATATTATTTTCAATTGGACAGGAGCCTGTATACTGGGCAATATGATCCTCCCATTGCTATTAACGCTTTATTGGCTGGTCGCTTTATCAAGGTTTAAGCGCCATACCGCAGCTCGTTTTTTTGTGTTTGCATCGACGTTATCGATGATATTTACACTCAATTTTTTCATTCTTAGATTTATAGGACCGGGTTTTCTTAATGTAGTGCCCGGGGAGTTAAAAATCGGGAACATCCTGCAAATGCTGATTTTAAGCATCGGGATTCTCTATCGGGTAAAAATACTGCATAAGGAACATGCTTTTTATCGTGAAGAAATTGAGCGTTACCTAAAAGACCGCCCAGTAATACAGCAAGAAGAAAAAGGAGTATCGCCGGCACAGGATGTATTTGCTCAATTACAAGAACAATCTGGTTTAAGCGAGCGGGAAATAGATGTGCTCAAATTACTTGCCGGCGGTCTTACCAATCAGCAAATTGGCGATAAATTGTTCCTGTCGGCCAATACGGTTAAATTTCATATTCGTAATATTTACCTTAAAATGGGCATCAATACCCGGGCACAAGCGGTAAGCAGGATGCATGAATTCGGGTAAATAAATGAAAAACTACCCGAACGGGTGGGAAATAAGGTTATGGAGAACGCTAATTTTGGCAGTATAAACCAATGCGTTACTAATATTCACTCCAATAAAACAACCTAAAAAATTTACTATGAATACTTCAGCTAATTTTAATCCTTTAAACCCTGTTTCGTTCGAGAAAATTTCTTTCGAACAAATCCGCCGGCATTACGAACCTGAGTTCGGTATTACCTGGTTGTTTATGCAACCCAGTCCACGCCCATGCTTTAATCAGACTTGTATGAGCGAGCTTCTGATGAATCAAAAGCAGATTGAAGCTGCCCATGCGAATCCAAAATACCGCCCGCAACAACCTACTAATTACCTGGTGTTGGCATCGGACGTTGATGGTGTGTTTAACCTTGGTGGGGACTTAGCAACCTTTAAGAAAACAATAGCACAACAGGATAGAAGAAAGCTACAAAATTATGCTCATCTATGCATAGAAAATTTATGGACTTTTTATAACTCACAGGCCACGACCTCTATCTCGTTGGTTAAGGGTCAGGCTTTGGGCGGTGGCTTCGAGGCTGCCCTGTCTGCACATGTATTAATTGCCGAAAAAGGAGCTACAGCAGGTTTTCCGGAGGTAATATTTAACCTGTTTCCAGGGATGGGGGCTATTAGCTTTCTCTCGCGGCGAATTGGTTTGAGTGCTGCTGAGAAAATGGTGCGCTCGGGCAAAATATATACTGCCGAAGAGCTGTACGAGATGGGCGTAGTCGATGTGCTGGCTGAAGAGGGTAAGGGTGAAGAAACCTTGCGTAATTGGGTGCACAAAACGCACAAGTCGTTAAATTCTTTTCAGTCCATCCAAAAAGCCAAACAGCGTGTAACTCCACTTACTAAACAGGAATTGCTCGATATTACAGAAATTTGGGTAGATGCTGCACTTCGGTTAACCGATCGCAACCTCAATATGATGGAACGACTGGTACTTGCTCAAGACAGAAAAGTAACGAAATCGGAGGAAATTGCCGTGGTAGCATAGATCGTTGTTCGATAAACGAAAGACAACAAACGAAATTAGCTGTTTATCTCAAAATTTCTCTGGCGATTACAATTTTCTGAATTTCGGAAGTTCCTTCACCTATGGTACATAATTTACTATCGCGATAAAATTTCTCGACCGGGAAGTCTTTGGTATAGCCATAACCTCCAAAAATCTGAACGGCTTCGGTAGCACATCTTACTGCCACTTCTGAGGCATAATATTTAGCCATAGCCGATTCTTTGCTCATTGGTAAATGCCTGTTTTTTAAATCTGCCGCCTGGCGGATTAATAATTCTGCCGCTTCAATTTCGGTTGCCATGTCGGCCAGTTTAAAACTAATGCCCTGGAAGCTCGAAATTGGCACCCCAAATTGATGACGCTCCTTGGCATAAGCCAAAGCCGCATCGTAGGCCCCTTTAGCAATTCCAAGCGATAAAGCTGCTATTGAAATCCGACCGCCATCTAAAACTTTCATGGCTTGTTTAAAGCCATCGCCTTCCGTGCCTAAAAGATTAGTCTTTGGTACCCGGCAATTATCGAAAACCATTTCGGTCGTTTCTGAAGCGCGCATACCCAACTTATTTTCCTTTTTGCCTGCAGCAAAACCTGGGGTACCACGTTCGACTACAATTGCCGAAATACCTTTCGAGCTTCCGGCTTCGCCGGTACGCACCATAACAACTGCTACATCGCCCGACTTACCATGGGTAATCCAGTTCTTTGCACCATTAATTACATATTCGTCGCCGTCTAAAACAGCGGTCGTCATCATCCTTAAAGCATCAGAGCCTGTATTAGCTTCGGTTAAACCCCACGCACCAATCCACTCGGCAGTAGCTAATTTCGGCAACCACTTTTGTTTTTGTGCTTCATTACCAAAAGCTAAAATATGGCCGGTGCATAAAGAATTATGGGCTGCCAGCGATAAGCCAATTGATCCACAAACGCGCGATACTTCCACAATTACATCAACATACTCCTGATAACCGAAACCAGAGCCACCGTAATTTTCGGGAACTAACACCCCCATTAAACCTAATTCGCCTAGTTTTTTAAAGACTTCTACGGGGAAATGTTGGGCTTCGTCCCATTCCATTAAATTTTTACGGATGTTCTTCTCGGCAAAATCACTTACCATTTTTTTAATGATTTCCTGATTTTCTGAAGTTTGAAAGCTAAAACCTGCTTGCATATTTATTGAGATTAATATGGTGTTTTCGGCAATGATACTTAAATATTATTACAATGCACGCATAATAAAATACCCCATAAAATAGAACAATTTGGTATTTGGTTCAATAAGCTTATTAGCGAGTTAGCAGCTAAATAAATAGGGTTGAAAAAAAGTAAATATTTTTAAAATTTTATTTTTTCTGTTTACTTACAAAGCGGTAACAAACATATAAAAGCAATAACCAGACTGGAATAAGTTCGACAGATATTTTCAATCCTGTAATCCACATACTCACTAAAATTCCAATTAAAAAGACGAGGCAGATATAATTAGATAGCGGATAGATAAATGATGGGAACTTGGTTTTAACGCCTGCTGCTAGCTTAGCTTGTTTAAACTTTAAATGAGTAATACTAATCATTAGCCAATTAATGATTAGCGAAGACACTACCAATGACATTAAAATTTCTAAAGCTTTTTCGGGGATAAGTTTATTAATAACAATACACATTGCTACAAATAATGCCGAAACCAAAATAGCCTTAACAGGTACATGATTTTTATTAAGTTTCGACAAAAATGCAGGTGCATTACCTTGTTCGGCTAAACCATACAGCATCCGGCTATTACTATAAACGCAGCTATTGTACACCGACAGGGCCGCAGTTAGCACAATTAAATTGAGCGCATTGGCAATAATACTGGTAAAATAAATAGTTTGGCCAAGCAGATTAAACTGAAATCCTTTTAAACTTTCGAAAACCATGACAAATGGGCTGCTATCGGTCGTAATATTTTTCCACGGAGAAAGGGAGAAAAGAATAATCAGCGCTCCAACGTAAAAAATGAGGATCCGGTAAATAACCTGATTCGTAGCTTTTGGAATTGTTTTTTCGGGTTGCTCTGCTTCGGCTGCAGTAATACCAATGAGTTCTAAACCACCAAAAGAAAACATAATTAAAGCAATAGCTGCAAATAGACCTTGAAAATGACCCTGGCAGTCGCTACTCAATAAGCCTTTAGCAAAAAAACCGCCATCATTCCATAGATTCTTAACACTTGCCTGTTCGCCACCAGAGCCACTTAGTAATAAATAAACACCAAAAATAATCATCGCAATAATGGCAGCTACTTTGATAATGGAAAACCAAAATTCTGCTTCGCCATATACTTTTACGGAAGTAAGATTTAAGGCATTAATGGTTAGGAAAAAAAATAAACTCGAGGTCCACAACGGGATCTCCGGCCACCAAAAGTGCACGTAAATACCAATAGCTGTTAATTCTGACATACTTACCAGGATATAAAGCACCCAGTAATTCCAACCCGAAGAGAAACCTGCAAATGGCCCCCAATATTTATGGGCAAAATGACTAAAACTACCAGATACCGGTTCTTCCACTACCATTTCGCCTAGCTGTCGCATAATAAAAAATGCAATGATGCCCGCAACCGCATAGCCTAAAATTACCGATGGCCCTGCTAATACCGCTGCCGGCCCTATGCCTAAAAACAAGCCAGTACCTATCGCACCTCCAAGGGCAATTAACTGGATGTGTCTATTTTGTAAACCTCTTTGAAGTTTTTGAGCTTCAGGTTTTTCTTTTTCTGATTTCAAGATATAAGTTGTTAGAAATTAACCAATGAAGAGCTATGCTCAGAAAATGCATTTAATCGTTCCCGACCATTTAAAAAATCGAGGCTAATCAAAAACGAATAACCAGCAATTTCGGCCTTAAGCTGCTGCACCAAAAGCGAGGCTGCCACTACTGTACCGCCCGTCGCTAGTAAATCGTCGTGGATTAAAACTTGTTGTCCGGGTTCGAAGGCATCTTCATGAACTTCTAAAGTTGCGCTTCCATATTCGAGATTGTACGATTGCTGTATTGTTTTATAGGGCAATTTACCTGCTTTACGAATCGGCACAAAAGGAACATTTAAAGCCTGGGCTAAAGCTAGGCCAAACAAAAAGCCCCGGCTTTCGATACCGGCTACCACATCTATTTTTAGGTCTTTTAATTGCAAAGCCAGTGCAGCTGTAATTTCACTGCACAATACGGCGTCTTTTAATATAGGAGTAATATCCTTAAAAACGATTCCAGGCTTCGGAAAATCGTGAACATCCCTTAGGGTTTGCTTTATTTTTGTGGCTAACATTAAAATATTAAATAGGGTGCGATCAATTCGATCGTTTCCGGCGTCAAGATAAGCACTTTTTTTAAGTCGGCCGCATCCTTATAATTCCCATGTTGTTTCCGGTATTGGATAATGGCATTTATTTGCTTATACTTCAAATAAGGATGGTTTTTAAGTGTCTCGAAATCAGCTGTATTAATGTTTATTTTTCGAATAGCTGAAGCATCAATCCATAGCTGTGTTTCAATTTCTTCGTACTTTAAACTATCCAGCCCGTAAACTTCCATTAATTGTTTTTTTTGGTAAAAGCCACCCAAGCGCTCCCGATATTTTACAATTCGCCGGGCAAAAGCAGGGCCAATTCCTTTAATTTTGTCGAGCGATAAGGTATCGGCGCGATTAATTTCGACAATAATACTTTCTTTTTTTGCCTCAGTTTTTGTCGCAATAACTGGTTTAATCTCACTTTCTCGCGTAGCGATCTGAATAAATGATTGTAACCGTTCAAACATTTTTGGCGAAATCGTATACATTTTTTTCAGATCGGCAACTTGTCTAAATTTACCGCCCTTGTTCAGATAGTTAATAATCGCTTGAGCTTGTTTAGAGGACAAACCCAGTTGCCGCCACTGATCGACAGTAATGAGGTTAGGATCGAATTTGAACAACCTAGATTTAGCAGCAAACTTCGTAGCTATAGGATGTTCCTCATTATTTATCAGTCTAAGCTGTTGTATAGCCACCTGGTCGGCTATACTTAAGGTTTCGTCTTTCACAAAAAACGAGGTATATAAATATGGGGAAACACTAGTCAAAACAATAAGCAATATTAAGGCAAGCAGGCCATTATATTCCCGTTTTGTAACACCAAAGTAGTTATTTAACCAATTTTTAAAAGATAACATCTGTACTCTAAATATAAATCTTATTTTTGAAATTGCTTTAGAAATTAACACTTGATTTTACATGAAGATCATTACCAAAACAGAGTTTGCCAAAGCGACTAAAATAGATAAATTAGGCGTTCCCGGTCTTGCAGCTTTATTAATGGAGGTTATGAAGTTAAACGACATTAATAAGGTTTTTTCTAAGAATGAGCATTTTTCGGGGTTAGAATTTATCGATAAAATTCTAGAAACCATAGGAGTTAGCATCGATTTCGATGAAGAAGACCTTAAGAATATACCGAAAACGGGAGGTTTTATTGCCATTGCCAATCATCCTTACGGTGGCGTAGAGGGTTTGGCATTGGTTAGGTTACTTTGTACAGTTAGGCCCGAGGCCAAGGTAATGGTTAACTTTATTTTAAAGAAAATCCCCAACCTGAGCGAATTCTTTGTTGCCGTAAATCCTTTCGAAAATGTACAACACTCCTCGAGCATTAGCGGCTTAAAAGCCACTTTCGATTTGTTACAAAATGGAACTCCAATAGGAATTTTTCCGGCAGGCGAGGTATCGACATTTAACCTCGACACACAGGAAGTAACCGACCGGTTGTGGCACCCGGTAGTAGGCAAGTTAATTTCGCGGGCTAAAGTACCAGTGGTTCCTATCTATTTTCATGGCAATAACGGCTTATTTTTTAATATTTTAAGTTTTATTCATCCTACACTTAGAACTGCCAAACTACCTTCCGAATTTTTAAATAAACAAGGATTAAATATTAAAGTGAGGATTGGGAAGCCCATTAAGATCGAAGATATTTCTTATAAAAAAGATACTAATAAATTACTCGATTTTTTAAGAGCCCGTACTTATGCACTCGGTACCAGTTTAGAAGAAGAAAAAAAATTATTTAACCCAATTAATCTTTTTAAGCGAAAGAAAAGGCCCGAAAATATTATAGCAGAAACCGATCGCAATTTAATGGTTAACGAAGTTGCAGCACTTCAAAACTTTAAAGTCTGGGAAGAAAAAAATTATGAGGTTTATATTACACCAACGACGAATATCCCCTATATTCTAAGAGAAATTGGGCGGCTTCGCGAAATTACCTTTAGAGAAGTTGGTGAGGGTACCAATAAAAAAATAGACCTCGACAATTACGATATTTATTACAACCACTTATTTATTTGGGACAAAGAGTTACAAAATATCGTAGGTGCTTACCGCATTGGTAAAGGCGACGAAATTCTAAATACTATGGGCCGCAGAGGCTTTTATCTGTCAGAATTATTTAAGATTAAAGAACCCTTCTACCCTATCTTAAGGCAAGGGATAGAATTGGGACGGTCGTGGATTAGGAAGGAATATCAGTTAAAACCCCTGCCGTTATTTTTATTATGGAAAGGGATTTTGAAATACCTGATCGATAACCCTAAGTATCGCTATATGTTCGGGCCCGTTAGCATTAGTAATAGTTTCTCTACTTTTTCGAAATCGTTAATTGTCGATTATATTACTAAAAATCATTTTGATTATGAGCTGGCTCATTATGTAAAGCCAAAAAATAAGTTTAAAGCCGACCTCACGCCTATCGATATCGATTTACTTACCGATAGCAGCGAATCTTTAAAAGATTTAGACAGCCTCATTGCCGATGTAGAAAACTCTCATATCAAAATTCCGGTTTTATTGCGGCAGTATATGAACCTCAATGCCAAGATTATTTGCTTTAACATTGACCCTAAGTTTTCTGATTGTTTAGATGGTTTTTTAGTGGTCGATTTGCAGAATATACCTGCCGAAGTACTGGAAAAAGTAGGTAAAAATTTATAAAAGCAAAACTCCGGTAACCAGCCGGAGTTTCTTTTGATCAACTAACCTAAACTTTATTAAACTTACGCTGCAAAAATAGGGCATTGCCATTAAGCGAAAGTTAATTCTTAATAATCAAGTTGTACATTTTCTTTCTAGCGCAAGCATTGTCCTTGTTCTATATTTGAGCTATATGAAAAATTTGACCCAAAGGTTAATTTTATGTATATTTAAGATTAGGTAATTGTTACGAATTGAAAAAGCAAGTTAATTTTATTGTTTTCAGTGCATTTTTTCTTATAGGATTACTGTTCTTTGTTGCGCAAACAAAAGCCCAACGCTATAGTTTCGAGTTTTACGATAGCACTTTTAATTTTGAAGCAGATTCTACAATTAATATTGCATTTAAAGAAGCATTAAGTAGTCCATCTATTTATAAATTCTACGAACAGATAAGCGTCGGGCATTACGGGCCTGTTTTAAAGGCTTTAACAGCTTATAAGGAAAAGTATAAGCTAAACGATTGGTTGTATTATCAACTCATTCGAAAAACAGCACAACAACTAAGCCCAAAGGCCGATAATTATAACCGTTATACTTTATATAAATGGTTTTTAATGTCTAAATCTGGCTATGATGCAAAAATAGCCATCGGCAATCAGCAAATTATTTTCTACGTTCGCAATGAAGAAAATATCTTAGACATTCCTTTTTTTATAGTGGATGAGAAAAAATACATGTGTTTGAATTATCACGATTACGGCAAGTTTTTTAAAAGAGAAGATGCTTACAGGCCTGTAAATATTGTTATTCCTGAAGCTAAAGAATCTTTCAGTTATAAAGTTACCCGAATGCCCGACTTTAAACCTGAAACCTATGAGGAAAAGCAAATTGCTTTTAATTATAGACATAAGGTCTATCATTTTAGTGTAAAGGTAAACAAAGAGGTAGAGGGGATATTTGCCAACTACCCTGGTGTCGATTTCGAAACTTATTTCAATATTCCTTTAAGTCGCGAAACCTACCAATCGCTCATTCCAATTTTAAAAACCAATTTAAAAGGAATGAGTGAAAAAAAGGGGGTGGATTACCT
Source organism: Bacteroidota bacterium (assembly GCA_040388055.1). Classification (GTDB taxonomy): domain Bacteria; phylum Bacteroidota; class Bacteroidia; order Sphingobacteriales; family Sphingobacteriaceae; genus Pedobacter. The sequence goes on along the minus strand of JAZKCO010000005.1, from coordinate 165,001 downwards.
CATGAAATTTACACGATATGCTTTCTTATATGAAAATGATGAAGAAAATTTCGGAAAAGAGAAAAGGCTGTCTCCGGAACAAACCTTATTAACGAAATACAGCGATTGCGACGATCGTGCCGCTTTATTTTTTTTCCTGGTTAAAGAGATTTATAATTTACCAATGATTGCCATGTTATATCCTACTCATATTACAATGGCAGTACAGTTTAAAAAACCAATTGGCGATGCTATTTACTATAACGGTAAGGCATATTCGGTTTGTGAACCTACACCACAGTTAAAAAATTTACATATTGGAGAATTATCTGCCAGTTTAAAAAATAGATCGTACGAAGTAGTATATCACTACGAGCCGTTAAATAAATAATAGGTATAATAAAAAAACCGAAGCGATTAAACTTCGGTTTTCTCTTAAATCCAATTTCGTTATTACTTTACGCTACCTGGAGTAGTATAATCTAAAGCTTGTGGGTCGAAATGAGCCCAGCCTGCAGTCCAATCAGTTGTACCGAATGCACCTTTATAAGTTACTGTTTTATCGAAGAAAGTGTCTCCCGTAAATTTAGCATCACTAAATAAAGCACCTGTTGCAGCAATCGATCCTGTTTTCAAAGTGAAATCAGGGCGTCCAACTTTGATGCTTAAATCTTTAGAAAATAAATTTGGACCATTAAATAAATCGGCTGCATATAAAGCATCGTTAAAAACATTATCTGTTCTTAGGGTTGCTTCGAATAATGCTTTATTTTCTCCTTTTACTTCATTTCCTTTAGAGTTAGAAGAGATAATAATGTTATTTTTGAATTTTAAGGATCCAGTAGTATAATTTGTTGAAGTAGCGCCAGCCGTAGCCACTTTGCTATCGTCGATGTATATTCCTTCTGCAAAACCGGCAAAAACACTGTTAAATGCACTCAATGAAGAGTTACGGCGAATTTGAGCAGCGTGCTGGAAGTTTGCATTTTGTTTTCCTTTATCACCAGCTGCAGTAATTGGACCTATAATCGTGATATTAGAGAAAATAGGGCTTGTTTTTGGCGTTAAATTAGAACCTGAACCATCATTATCTGATTCGAAACCATTCGAACCCGATTGATCAGCTGTAACAATTAAACGCTGACTAACGGCGAACTGAATTTTACCAGAATAACCAAAATCAGTATCAAAATCGTCATCCCAACCATCAATAGCAAGTAAGTGTTTAGCATTTACTGTACCGCCAAACCATTCGAAAGAATCATCGCCAGAACGATAAACCTGTACATAATCGATCGTGGTACCAGCACCTACCCCACCGAAAGTAATCCCGTTAATTTCATTATCCGGACTTAGTGGAATACCTGCAAACTCTACACGAACATATTTTAATACTCCAGAGTTATCATTAACATCTGTACCGCCGTATTTACCTTTACCCGATCCATCGTCGGCAATACCTTCTATAGACACATCTGTTCCTTGGTTTACAGGCGCTTTACCTAATAAAATTAATCCACCCCAATCGCCCTCTCTTCTTGCACCAGCAACTTGAGCTGAAGTAAATACAATTGGTTTATCGGCAGTGCCTTCGGCCATGATTTTTCCACCACGTGATATAACCAGTGCACCTTTTGTTGCTTTATCCCCTTTAATAATTGTACCTGGCTCGATAGTTAAAGTAGCGCCCGAGGTAACATAAACTGTACCCTTTAAGAAATAGATTTTATCCGCAGTCCATTTTGTGCTTGCAGAAATATCACCTTTCACTTCCGTCATTCCATTTGTTGGAGTTGGAGTTGGATCGATTGGTTCTTTTTTCGAACAACTTGTTACTGTTAACAGTAATGCAAAAGCCGCAAATAATAATTGTTTTTTCATGTGATCTTTTTGTTTTTTTTAATAGTGATGACCCATCATCATTTTATATGCAAATATCTACTTAGAATTTAACCTGGTTGTTAATGTTAATTTAAGTTAACGTTAAACTTATCGCCGAATGTTAACTTAAAAATTATATGAAAAGGATAGTGAATAATTACTACCTGCTTTATAGCTGCTTATTGTCTGATCGTTTGTGCTTGTACTTACGCTCTTGGCAACAGGGTTATAAGATTTAGAATTATCTTTATCGAAATACAACACATTTCGTTGGTTTAAAATGTCGCCTGCATTAAGTTTAAGCTCGGCTGTTTTGGAAACCTTATAGCTCAACTGGAAATCCAGTACGTCTCGCGGATTTTCCCACACACTCGGAAACTGTTGTCCACCAGCCTTATAAATTTTACGTCCAACTCTATTGTACAACAGATTAATTCCCATTTTATTAGCTAGTAAATTGTGCTGAATTCCAGCATTAATAACATAGGGAGCTTGTCCAACCATTGGCCGATCTTTCTCTAATAACTGTGGATTGTTAGGATTTTCAACAGCCGATTTAATTAATGCAACATTGGCATAAATAATTGTGTTTTTAAAGAAACCTGCAGGGTTTATAAAGTCTAATGTTTTCCGGCCTTCAAATTCAATTCCATAAGTACTTGCTTTCTTAGAATTAAAATAAGAAATAATAGGTGTAGAGTTCACATCGTCTATATAAGACTCGATAGCGTTATTAAATTTTTTATAAAAAACCGATACCGATAATATTTGTCCGGCCGATGGATAAAATTCGTAGCGAAAATCTAAATTATCTATTAATGCGCGTTTTAGGTTTGTATTTCCAGCCTGAATAGCTAACAATTCGTAATCGTAATACTGAAATGGGGCTAGTTCTCTAAGCTCTGGTCTGGCTAATGTGCGTGAATATGATGCCCTTAGGTTACTTTTTGGAGTCACGCTATAGGTAAAATTGGCAGAGGGTAAAATATCGAAATAGTTCTGTTTTACCGGATCAATTAAAGTACTAAAAGTAGTTAAGTTAGTAGTCGATTGTTCGGCTCTAACTCCCCAAACCACTCTCCACTTTGCGCCTAATTTATTATCGAGCATGGCGTATGCTGCATTGTTAAACGAATTCGCCGTGTACTTATCGCCAGCATTCGCGATTTCGTCCAAACGATATTTACCCGCATTAATTAAATCGTTTCCGAATAAGGTTTGTAATGGACGAGATCTAATCTCATTCGCTTCTATCGGATCGTTAGTATTTAAAACTAATCCGATAAACCGAACGTCAAAATTACGGTCTCTGTATTGCGAACTCAAACCCGTTTTTAAGATTGCATTTTTCGAAAACATTGTTAATGGACGAATGTAATTTACCGTTCCGGCGTACCCATTCTCGTGCATTTTCGAAAACAAACGTGTATTTGCTTTCCCTAAACCTGTTATGCTTGCTCTAAATCCATTTGGATCATTCCGATCGGCAATATTTCTGAAGTACTCTACTTTACGCTGATCTGGTTGGTCGTTTAAAACATCGTCGAAAGATAAAGACCAATTCAATTTATCGTTTTTATCGCTTATTTTATGATTACCTTCTACAGTCGATTTAAATAATGTTTTTTGCAGTAAATCGAAGGCATAAAATCTAATATCTCCTCTCGATACGTCGGTACCTTCCCTGCTTAAAAAATTGTCGTCGTATACTTTATTATAGATGTTTTTGAAGGTAATTTTACTATTGCCGTAGTTATAAGCAAAATTAGCCAGCGCACCTAAGCTGGTAGAAAATTTAAACTGATTGTCGACAAAATCATAAACATGAAAATCCCGGGTTAATGCTGGTGTAATACTTTGCGAATTACGATAAGTTAAAGCAACAATGGCGCCTAGTTTTTTATTATTGTCGAAATTTTTAACTCTACCTAAAGTAACTTGATAATTTTGAGTTGGTAAGGCGTTTATTGCGTACTTATTCCAATCGTTTGGTAAAGTTTTAATGGCAGCGGTATTCTGATTGGTATTTAAACCACCAGAAATGGCGCTTGAACTTGGAAAATTGGCGGTTAGATTTCTATTCCCGCCATCGAAGCCAAGATAATTTATACCCGAACGTGGGCCACTCATAAAATTATTTGCAGTAGAGACACTATTATAACCGGTACCAATTCCAATAGACAGGTAATCGTTATCGGGAACATCCTTCGTTATAATTTGTATAGCCCCACCTGTAAAGTTGCCTGGTAAATCTGGGGTAGCAGTCTTATTAATGATGATATTATCGACCAAAGATGAAGGAACAATATCGAACGAAAATGCTTTTCGATTCGGTTCGGTACTTGGCAATTCTGCATGATCTAATAAAGCAGTATTATACCGATCGCTTAGCCCTCTAATTACTACAAATTTATTATCCTGGATACTTGCCCCGCTTACCCGTTTTAAAACATCAGAAGTGTTTTTATCTGGAGATCTCTTAATCGATTCTGAAGATATACCGTCACTTATCGACGCGCTATTTTTTTGTTGTGCATACAACGAATTAATCGATTCTTGCTTAAAACTAGCGGTAATTACCACCTGGTTAAGTGTTTGAGCCGACTCCTCCATTGTAATATTTAAGGAAGTTGTGGTATTTGGTTTAACCTCTATATCAGTAATTTTTTTGGTTAAATAGGAGATATAAGAAACTTCTAGGATGTACTTACCCTCTGCTAAACCCCCTAAAAGGTATTTACCATCTACATCACTTCCAATACCGGTCTTGGCACCTGCAATTTTAACGGTTACCCCTATAATGGGTTCTCCTGTTTTCCGATCAGTTATGGTTCCCGATATTTTTCCAGTTCCCTGAGCGAAAACTGCCGCACTTGCAAGAACGAATAATAACGTAATTAGTGCTTTCTTAAGTGTTAATTGTGATTTCAATTTGCTTAAATATTTGTTTCAGCAAAAGTATTACCACAATGTTAGCATTATGTTAGCGCTAAATTACCATTCGTTTACGTAAGGGTTAACAAATTGTTAAATGCTATTGGGATCAATATTTGAGCCCTATTTTTTTACAGATGAAATGTAATAACCAAATCGGGCCAATTAACAGAAATTTAACATCTTCTAAGAATGAAGGCTTCTTACCTTCGATTTTATGGCCAATAAATTGTCCAATCCAGGCCAATGCAAAGATGATGGCAAAAACCACCCAGGCCTGCGGACCACCAGCCACCTGCCAATATTCGAGCTGTACAATTCCATAGCTCATTATGCCGATTACCCAAATCATTAAGAAAAACAAAACCGGCGATAGTGTAAAATAATAGTACATGGTAAAAGCAATTAAAAAGGAAGCCCAATTTAAAAAGCCATTGTATTTACCTAAAAGCTCCAAATACGGGAATGGGATTTGCCAAACCAGCCCTAATAAACTAAAAACAATTAGGGGCACACAAATCCAATGAATAAGTTCGTTCGTATGGTTTTGGTGGCTTTCGGCATATTTATCGAAATAAATATCAACCGGTCTTTTTGCTGCTTTTTCCATTGGTTGGTCGTTTTTCGTTTTTCGTCTTTTGCTTAACTGGTTAACTGTTCAATTATTTAACTAGCCACCCTGTCTAAATACTAAGTACTAAATACTATATACCAATTACTATTTACTAACTACTTCGCAAAGGCAACAGATCTTGTTTCTCTAATTACGGTAACCTTAATCTGACCAGGATAAGTCATTTCTGTTTGGATACGATTGGAGATATCGGCGGCCAATAGTTCTGCCTGTGCATCTGTAATCCGTTCGCTTTCTACAATTACGCGTAATTCACGGCCAGCCTGGATCGCAAAAGTTTTTTCGACACCTGGATACGAAAGCGCCAGTTCTTCTAATTCTTTTAATCGTTTAATATAGCTTTCGACCACTTCGCGTCGGGCACCAGGACGGGCTCCAGAAATAGAGTCACATGCCTGGATAATCGGCGAAATCATAGAGGTCATTTCAATCTCGTCGTGGTGGGCACCTATAGCATTACAAATTTCCGGGTGTTCCTTATATTTTTCGGCCAATTGCATCCCTAAAATTGCGTGTGGTAATTCCGGGTTATCATCAGGCACTTTACCTATATCATGTAATAAGCCTGCACGTTTAGCCATTTTGGCATTTAAGCCCAATTCGGCCGCCATTGTAGCACAGAAATTGGCTACCTCGCGAGAGTGATGTAATAAATTTTGTCCATAAGACGACCGATAGCGCATACGACCAACCATTCTAATCAATTCGGGGTGTAAACCATGAATACCCAAATCGATCACGGTACGTTCGCCGATTTCTACAATCTCGTCTTCGATTTGTTTCTTCGTTTTAGCAACAACCTCTTCAATACGTGCCGGGTGAATACGACCGTCGGTTACTAAGCGGTGTAATGCCAGGCGGGCAATCTCTCTTCTTACCGGGTCGAACCCAGATAAGATAATAGCTTCTGGTGTATCATCTACAATAATTTCGATACCCGTAGCCGCTTCTAGTGCTCTTATATTTCTCCCCTCACGACCAATTACCCGGCCTTTTATTTCATCATTATCAATGTGAAAAATAGAAACCGAGTTTTCTATAGCAGCTTCGGCAGCTGTACGCTGAATAGTTTGAATAACCACTTTTTTGGCCTCTTTACTCGCTGTTAATTTTGCTTCGTCGACAATATCTTTAACCTGCATCATCGCTTGTGAACGTGCTTCGCTCTTCATATTTTCGACCAACTGGTTTTTGGCTTCTTCTGCACTTAGACCAGCAATCGTTTCCAATTGTTGTACATGTTGGTGTTTAAGCACATCTACTTCTTCCTGTTTTTTAACAGCTACTGCAGTTTGTTTTTCTAGGTTAGCTTTAAAACCATCTAACTCGAGCTCCTTGCGGTTCATATTCTCAAGTTTCTGATTTAGTGATTGTTCTTTTTGTTTAATCGTATTTTCGCGTTGATTAACCTCGTTATTCCTGGAATTTACTTGTTGTTCGTGTTCGGCCTTCATTTGCAAAAACTTCTCCTTTGCTTCCAAAAGGCGGTCTTTTTTTAACATTTCGGCATTGCTCTCTGCATCTTTAAGTATCTTTTTTGCTTTGGTCTGGGCAGCGACTTCCTGTTGTTTAAATAAACCACGTAATAAGTATCTTCCTATTACAATACCCGCAATTAAACTGACCAGTATGCATCCTATTATTCCTAATATCTCCATTGTTTTGTTTTTAATGGTTTTGTTTTTTGTTGTAAAAAAAAACCGTAACTAAATTATTATATTTCCTATGTACTGTTTAATTACTTAATGGCGTAATACGCATTAAATAAGCTTAAATAGCAAACCATTGAAACATAAAAATTTAGCCACGGCCAAATTTCTTAAACCACGTATAAAGAACGTTTTTATTTAGTGAAAAATCCGTTTAATAAACTATCTAAATCTTCGACCTTTTCGGCAACTGCAGTATCCTGGTTTTGTACCTTATGTTCTGTTCTTAATACCGCTGTTGCATAATGCAACACCGCCATCGATAACAAATCCTGCTTATCTCTAACCGCATAATTCTCTTGGTAGTCCTTTATACGTTCATTAATAATTTTAGCAGCCCGCCTTACAATTTCTTCCTCCTCAATATTTACTTTTAAAGGGTAAATACGGTCGGAAATAGTTATCTTAATCGAGATTTCTCCCATTTTTGTAGCTTTGTTTCAATTTTTTAGCTGTTTACTTTTTAAGTAACACTACGCACTTATCTATTTCACGCACAAATTCGTTAATTTTTTGCTTTATATCAAGTGTCTTTTCACTTGTGCCCTCAATACTCTTTGCTATTTTAAGTAATCTTATTTTCTCGTCCAATGCCAAACCCTGGTTTTTTGAGATTTCGAGTGCCGATTTTGTTTGCTGATTTTCTAGTTTTAAGAGCTCATTTTCTTCTTGCAAAGCATTACAAAGCGCTATTAAGCGATTTGTTTTTTGAATTACACTCTCTAATTGACTAGCAACAGCAGACATCGTTAACTTAAAATTTAAATATTAAAACCAGCATAAATTTAAGTAAGAAATATTATTTTCTTATCTCGGCCTTTGCCATTTGCGCTAAGTTATGTATAATCTTTTGCATAATAGCATCAATTTGCTTATCTGTTAAAGTTTGTTCTTCATCCTGCAAAGTAAAATTTAACGCATAAGATTTCTTTCCGACCGGAAGTTTATCGCCCTCGTACACATCGAATACCTGAATGCCCTTAATTAAGCGCTTTTCTGTTTTAAAAGCAATCGACTTCAACTCGTCAAAAGTAACCTCTTTATCGACTAACATCGATAAATCCCGTCTTACCGCCGGGTACTTCGGAACTTCGCTATTTACAATCCTGTTTTTCTTTATTGCAGCAAGCAATACTTCCCAATCGAAATCTGCATAAAACACTTCTTTATCGACCCCTGTTTGTTTGCAGTCGGCAGCAGTTACCGCTCCGAAAGTAACCAATGCTTTCTCTCCTCTAAAATACTTTAATCCAAAAGCAAAGTTTTCGTCTTTAACCTTTTCAGTCTGGTAATTATTTAAACCTAAACGACCAATTACTGCATCGACCGCAGCCTTTAAATTATAAAAACTAGAAGGTGCAGCGATATGGTTCCATTGCTCACTTTGTTTAGTGCCCGAAATTAACAGCAATAAACGTGGCCGCTCAATATATTCACCATTTATATAATGATAGGTTTTACCAAATTCGTAAAACTTTACCTCCGTATTTTTTCGATTCTGATTATAAGCAACACTTTCCAGGGCCGGCAGCAGCAAGCTTTGGCGCATTACATTTAAGTCGGAACTTAAAGGGTTTAAAATTTGTACCGCTTCGTCCGGGTTTTTAGAAAATGCAGCCCTAGTTAAGGAATTGCACCAGATTTCTAAAAAACCATTTGCTGTTAGCATGTCGGCAATTAGATTTTGAACATTCTCTTTATTTGGTTTTTCGGTATAAGCCAACGATGCATTTACCTTAGTTGGTATGGTAATGTTATTGTAGCCATAAATTCTTAAAACCTCTTCGGTAATATCGCATTCGCGGGTAACGTCGACCTTATAGGCAGGTACTTCCAGACTTAGGCCCTCGGTTGTTTCGTTCGTTACGGTTATTCCTAAAGCTAAAATAATGGCTTTAATTTCTTCGGCAGCAATATCCTGACCAATCAATTTTACAATATTTGCATAGCTTACCTCCACCTCGAAAGGTTTAGCTTTAACGGGATAAAGATCCGAAATTGCAGAAGAAATTTCTCCGCCGGCAACTTCTTTTATCAGTAAAGCGGCTCTTTTTAGGGCAGTTACTGTAATTTCGGGATCGGTACCACGCTCGAACCTGAAAGAAGCATCCGTTTTTAAATTATATCTTTTAGCCGTTTTACGAACCGATACCGCATTAAAATAAGCGCTCTCTAAAAAAATATTGGTAGTTTGCTCGCTTACACCCGATGTTTTACCACCAAATACACCCGCAATACACAGTGGTTTTTCGGCGTCACAAATCATGAGGTCGTTAGCCGAAAGCTTCCGTTCTACCTCATCTAAAGTTGTAAATGAAGTGCCCTCAGTACATTTTTTAACAATAATTTGCTTTCCCTTAATCTGGTCTGCATCGAAAGCATGTAAAGGCTGCCCCAGCTCGTGTAGCACATAATTAGTTACATCGACAATATTATTGATGGGCCGGATGCCAATAACTTTTAATTTATCTTTTAACCAATCGGGCGATGATTTTACGGTTACCCCACTTATACTTACGCTGCTATAACGTGGGCAAGCCACTTCATCTTCAACACGGACTTCTATTTTTAATTGCTCGTTTGCTACTTTAAAGCCCGAAACATCTGGTAGTTGATAAGCGATACGTAAGTAGGCTGCTAAATCTCTTGCTACCCCTAAATGTGATGCGGCATCTGCTCTATTTGGGGTTAAACCAATTTCGAACATAAAATCATCGTCCATTTTGAAATAAGATTTTGCAGCCATACCAATTGGTGTATCGGCCGGTAAAACCATAATTCCATCGTGAGCAAGACCTAAACCAATCTCGTCTTCGGCACAAATCATCCCCTCCGAAACCTCGCCACGGATTTTAGATTTATTAATTTTAAAAGGTTCGCCTTCATTAGGATAAACAGTAGTACCCACAGTAGCCACTACAACTTTTTGGCCAGCAGCAACATTTGGGGCGCCACAAACAATCTGTAAAAGCGCTCCCGAACCAACATCTACCTTGGTAACCCGTAAACGATCGGCATTAGGGTGTTGGCTACATTCGCGCACCTGGCCAATTAGCAAGCCTTCCAGGCCACCAACCACGGGCTGTACCTTTTCTAAGCTCTCTACTTCTAAGCCAATATCGGTAAGGATGAGGGAAATTTCCTGAGGAGTTTTATCTGTTTGTATAAATTGCTTAAGCCAGCTATAAGATATTTTCATTTGTTCGGTATCAAGCAGCTAGTATCAAGACACCTAGCTACATAAAAAATTAAAATACAAAGATATTATTTAAAGCCGAAAGCAGAAAGCTTAAAGACAGATATTAACCGGAAAGAAAAAGGGTTATTTAACGATTTCTATAACCCTCTGTGTATCATAAGGCGTACGTTGTTCCCATTTTAAAATATCATTTATGGAAACCTTTTTAAGTATAATATTAGCTTCCTTATTATACTTAAATTCGCCAGTTAATTTATCATTATATTAAATTAGAATTATTTAAAAAACAGTTTGGCGAAGAGAGGCAAATGATCGGAATAATAATGTTGGTCTTTACTGTCTGATAAAACTGCGAATTTCTGTACTTTAAAACCCTTATTGATAAAGATATAATCTATTTTATCTTTTAAGGGACTGTTAAAATTAAAGGCATTAAACGTCCCGCTGGGGCCATACGGCGGCTCTATACTCACTTCCTTGGTGTCGGTTAAAAAAGATTTGATGGTGGCGATGGCTTCGGTTTCTGGCGTTACATTTAAATCGCCAGTAAATATAACTGGCAAAGTCGGTGCAATTTGTTGGATCTTTTGTTTAATGAGTTTGGCCGATTCGATCCGGGCCTGTACCCCAATATGATCGTAGTGGGTATTAAACACTATAAATTCTTTTTTATTCGATTTATCGTATAATTTAACCCAAGAGCAAACCCTGTTTAATGCGGCATCCCAGCCTTTACTTGGCACCTCGGGTGTAGTTGACAGCCAGAAAGTTCCGCCATCTCTTTTTATAAATCTATTTTTATTAAAATAAACCGCCGAAAACTCGCCTTTTCTTTTACCATCGTCGCGGCCAGCACCCACTACATCGAAATCGGAATTAGCGAGTAAATCGTCGAATTGTTCGGGTAATGCTTCTTGTACGCATAAAATATCCGTATCGTAAAACTTTACCAAAGCCTTTACATTGTCTTTCCGGTTTGGCCAGGCATTAATCCCATCAGATGCCAGATTTAGCCTAATGTTATAGGTTATTACATTAATAGGCTGGTTTTTCTGTGCATTAGCTATCGATCCAATCGAAAAGCAAACTAATAAAAATACTATGGTTTTCTTTAACATGATACTAAATTACAAAATAAGTTTTACGTTTTTTGTTCGTTAATCATTGTTCGTTTAATTAGCCTTCACATCAACCCTTCATCAGCGAAGCTAAAAAAGAAAAAATCGGTAATAATGAGGTGGTCAATTACTGGCAATTCGAGCACTTTACCCGCCGCTAACATTCTATTGGTAATTTTTATATCGGCTTCACTTGGCCTTAAATTGCCAGATGGGTGGTTATGCGCCATAATTATCGATGCCGCATTTTGTTCGAAAGCTAATTTAAAGATAACTTTCGGATCTACAATCACTCCATCCTGCCCGCCCCGGCTAACGGGTTGTTTAACGATTACCCGGTGGGTCTTATTGAGGAGCAGGATCCAGAATTCTTCGTGTAAGAGATCGGCCATTTCTCGCCTAAGTATAAAGTAAGCATCTCTCGAAGAGCTAATTTTATCGTTAATGATATTGGCTTCAATTTCCTTCCTTCTCCGGCCCAGCTCTAATGCCGCAATAATGCTAATCGCTTTGGCTTCGCCAATTCCTTTAAATTTACAGAGTGAAGCAACATTAAGCTTTGCTAACTTTGCTAAATCGTTCTGGTAAAACCCAAGCATGCGCCGACTTAAATCGACTGCAGATTCGTCTTTATTACCCGACCCTATTAAAATTGCAAGAAGTTCGGCATCGGTAAGCTGTCTTCTGCCTTGTAATAGCAATTTTTCTCTCGGCCTATCTGCTTCTGCCCATGCTTTAATTCCTAATTTTTGTGTGTAATTATCCATCCTGTTTTTTTTAAATATCAACTGGGATGATGAATACGCTTAAAATAAGAGGTTTTGCAAAAATAAAGGCATAAAAAAACGGAATAAGCCATAGGCTATCCCGTTTCAATATCGTTAAAAAAAGTGACTATTTTAAACCGTTAACGAATTTCGTTAATTTAGATTTGTTGTTAGCAGCTTTATTTTTGTGAATAACATTCTTTTTAGCTAAACGATCTAACATAGAAATTACTTTAGGTAATAACTCAGCGCCTGTTTTTTTATCTTCAGCTGCACGTAATCTTTTAATAAAAGTACGTGTAGTTTTTGCCTGATACCTGTTACGTAGACGTTTTGTCGCGTTTGCTCTAATTCTTTTTAAAGACGATTTATGATTTGCCATTCTTGTTTAGCCTTTTATATCTTCTGTTTACTATTTTTCGGACTGCAAATATAGAGTTAATGTTTTTAAAATGCAAAATGGTTTTGAAATATTTTTCACAAAATGTATTGTTCGACATTTTTGGCAGTAAAAACCTGGGAGAATATAAGCTTTACTACCGCGGCTATCGCTCTTTAAGCGGATTCTGCGCTGCGTTTGAAAACAGGTATTTGAGAAAAAAACAGCAAAATCCTTTCAATAAAAAGCTAAAATGTTATTTTTGGAAAACATCAGCTATTGAAATCCTTTTAAGTATTCAAAAAACCATATACCATGAAGAAACGTATTGCCATTTTTGCTTCAGGCTCAGGATCGAATGCCCAAAAATTAATGGAGCATTTTAAACGCAGTACAGAGGTAGAGATAGCCTTGGTTTTAACCAATAATGTCGATGCTTACGTTTTACAGCGCGCAGATAGTTTCGAAATTCCTTCTCATATTTTCGATAGGCAGGAATTTTACCATACCGATAACATTGTCGATCTTCTTAAAAACCTGGATATCGACCTGCTAGTTCTTGCTGGTTTTTTGTGGCTTATTCCCAAAAGCTTATTGAATGCCTATCCAGGACGCATCATTAACATCCACCCAGCAATTTTGCCAAAATTTGGCGGTAAAGGAATGTATGGCGACCATGTACATAAAGCAGTAATGCAATCGATGGAATCCGAAGGTGGAATAACTATCCATTATGTAAACGAAAATTACGATGAAGGCGAATATATTTATCAAGCCAAATACCGGATCGATAAAGGCGACAATTTGGAGATGATTAAATTTAAGGGGCAGCAATTAGAGCACCTTCATTACCCACGCATTGTGGAAAGCATTATTAAAAAAATAAAAAAGTAATTCCTCTCAAAAAAAACCAAGGCTATTTCTTAACTTTGCGGCTTAAAATAATACCTGGTATGAGTCAGCCCGTTAAGATTAAAAACGCTTTAATTTCAGTTTATTACAAAGATGGTTTAGCGCCATTAGTTCAATATTTAGCACAACAAGGTGTAACTCTATTTTCGACAGGAGGTACTGAGCAATTTATTAAAGACTTAAACCTGCCCGTAACGGCGGTTGAAGATTTAACCAGCTACCCTTCTATTTTAGGCGGACGAGTAAAAACTCTCCATCCAAAGGTATTTGGAGGGATTTTGAATCGTAGAAATTTAGTGGGCGACCAAGAGCAAATTAAACAATACGAAATTCCCGAAATCGATCTGGTTATTGTAGATCTTTATCCTTTCGAGGAAACGGTTAGCGCAGGCGGAACCGCGACAGAAATTATCGAGAAAATCGATATCGGTGGTATCTCCCTCATTAGAGCTGCCGCAAAAAATTTTAATGATGTTGTTATTATTGCTTCAAAAGAAGATTATAGTCCGTTATTAGCCCAACTCGAAACACAGGATGGAAGTACTACTCTGGCACAACGTAAATCGTATGCTAAAAAAGCTTTTCATATTTCATCTCATTACGATACCGCCATTTTCAATTATTTTAATGCCGAGGAGCCTCTTCCGGTATTTAAGCAAAGTTTGACACAGGCACAAACCCTACGATATGGTGAAAATCCGCATCAAAGTGGAACATTTTATGGCAACCTCGACGAAATGTTTACCAAGTTAAATGGCAAAGAGCTGAGTTATAATAACCTGGTCGATGTTGATGCTGCTGTAAGTCTTATCGACGAATTTACCGACCCTACTTTTGCAATTTTAAAACACACCAACGCTTGTGGAGTAGCCTCGAGAGCTACCATTTTAGCAGCCTGGACAGCTGCGCTGGCCTGCGATCCGGTTTCTGCATTTGGCGGTGTACTCATTACCAATCAAAAAGTTGACTTAGCTACAGCTACAGAAATTAACCACCTATTTTTCGAAGTTTTAATTGCACCTGCTTACGAGCCGGCAGCTATCGAATTGTTTAAAACAAAGAAGAATAGAGTAATCTTACAAAGAAATGAGGTCGATTTAAGCAAAAAACAATTCAAGACCTTATTAAATGGTGTAATTGAACAGGACAAGGATTTAAGTTTAGAAACTGCCGAACAAATGACGGTGGTAACCGAAAAATCACCTAACCCGGAATCAATTCAAGATTTAATTTTTGCTAACAAAATCGTAAAGCACACCAAATCGAACACCATCGTTTTCGTAAAGGATAAGGTGTTATTGGCAAGTGGTGTCGGACAAACTTCGCGAGTAGATGCTTTAAAACAAGCTATCGTGAAAGCAGAATCGTTTAATTTTAGCTTAATTGGAGCAGTAATGGCTTCCGACGCTTTTTTCCCTTTCCCCGATTGTGTAGAATTAGCGGCCGATGCTGGAATTGTAGCCATTCTTCAGCCGGGTGGCTCGATTAAAGATCAAGACTCGATCGATATGTCTAATCAAAAAGGCATTGCGATGGTAACTACCGGGGTTAGGCATTTTAAACATTAGGCAGTTTAATCGTTGTTTGTTGACCGTTGTTCGTTGTTAGACGGGCAAACAAAAAACGAAAGGCGATAAACTAAAAACGACAAACATTTAATTTTAAATGTAATAAAAAGACTATTTTTACATTTGAATATATAGAGTTTAACAACAAATTAAAGAAAACACCGCATATAAATGGGATTATTTAACTGGTTTACGCAAGAAGTTGCTATCGATTTAGGCACAGCGAACACCCTCATCATACATAACGACAAAGTAGTAGTAGACGAACCCTCCATTGTTGCCTTCGATAGGCAAACCAACAAAATTATTGCCATTGGCCGTCAGGCGATGCAAATGGAAGGTAAAACACACGATAACATCCGCACCGTAAGGCCTTTAAAAGATGGGGTTATTGCAGATTTTAATGCTGCAGAAGCCATGATTAAAGGAATGATCCGCATGTTAAACGGTGGTAAAGGCTGGATGTTCCCTTCTTTAAGAATGGTAATTTGTATCCCATCGGGCATTACCGAAGTTGAAAAACGTGCAGTTAGAGATAGTGCCGAAATTGCCGGAGCTAAAGAGGTTTACCTTATTCACGAGCCTATGGCAGCCGCAGTTGGTATAGGGATCGACGTAGAAGAGCCTATGGGTAACATGATTATCGATATTGGTGGCGGCACTACCGAGATTGCAGTTATTGCCTTATCAGGTATCGTTTGCGACCAGTCTATCCGCGTTGCAGGGGATAACTTCGACTCGGATATTGTGAATTACATCCGCCGTCAACATAACATTATGATTGGTGATCGTACTGCCGAAAAGATCAAAATTGAAGTAGGCGCTGCTTTACCAGAACTGGCAGATCCACCAGCTGATTTCGCGGTACAGGGAAGAGATTTAATGACTGGCGTGCCTAAACAAATTACGGTTTCGTATACAGAAATTGCGCATTGTCTCGATAAATCCATATCGAAAATCGAAGAAGCCATTTTAAAAGCTTTAGAGATTACACCACCAGAGCTTTCGGCCGATATTTACCAAACTGGTATTTATTTAACCGGCGGTGGTGCATTATTGCGTGGTTTGGATAAAAGGGTTGCTGCTAAGACCAAATTACCGGTTCATGTGGCCGAAGATCCGCTTCGTGCTGTAGTTCGCGGAACAGGGATCGCCCTTAAAAACATTGGCAATTTTAAATTTTTAATGCAATAACCAGTGTTATGAGTTGTGAGTTAGGGGTTACGAGTCTAAACCCACAACCATAATTCTTAACTTTTAACTCCTACCCAAAATGCGTAACCTTTGGATCTTCATTAGCAGATATAACGCATTTTTCTTTTTTATTATTTTTTTTGCTATTGGCATTATCTTAACGATAAAAAACAATGTTTATCAGCGTAGTGTTACTTTAAATTCGGCTAATATTGTTATTGGTAGTGCTTACGAACGGCTAAATGTAGTAAAAAGGTATCTAAATCTTGGAAAAGTAAACGACAGTCTGGCGCTCGAAAATGCCAAACTCCGTACAGAATTAATTAACCTTAACAACATAGACAGTACTCAAACCATGCTGGTTAAAGATACACTCTATCGCCAGCAATACACGTTGTTTTCGGCTAAGGTAATTAAAAATTCCACGAACCTGCGCAATAATTTCATGACGATAAATAAGGGGAGTATCGATGGTGTTACCAAAGATATGGCTGTAATTTCTCCCCAAAAAGGCATTGTCGGTTTTATTTTAGACGTATCACCGCATTTTTCGACCATAAGATCCCTCTTAAATAAAGAAACCCAGATTAGTGTTATTATAAAAAAGAATAACGCCTTTGGCTCGTTGGTTTGGGGCGATGGAAATTTTAACATCAGAAAAGCTTATGTTAAGGAAATACCAAACCATTTTAAAATTAATTTGGGCGATACTATTATTACTTCAGGAGCTGGTGGTTTCCCAAAGGGTATAGCCGTTGGCAAGGTTAGTAAAACAGAGCTGAGCACCGGCGATAATTTTATGACCTTAGAGATCAATCTTTTCAACGACCTTAGTACGCTGCAATATGTATATCTGATAAAGGATCGTTTAGCACAAGAGCAAAAAGCCTTAGAAATCCAATTACCCAATGAACAGTAAAACTATTCTCATTAATGTTTTTAGGTGGGTTGTACTTCTATTTGTACAGATTTTCTTACTGCGCAATCTAAGTTTTTATAACCTTTCTACACCTTTCATTTACGTACTATTTATCCTGGTGCTCCCCTTCAGGATCCCAAATTTATTATTATATCTAATCGCCTTTGGTACTGGATTAACGCTCGATATTTTTTACGATACTTTAGGCGTTCAGGCTGCCGCTTGTGTAGCCCTGGCTTTCGTCCGGATCTTGTTTATTTCGGTAAGTTTAAATCGAGATTCGATCGACGAACCCGAACCTTCATTAGGTAACATGGGCTCGAAATGGTTTATTCTTTATGCATTCCTTTGCGTTTTGGCACATCACCTGGTTGCTTTCTTTTTAGAAGCATTTAAACTCTCCGAATTTTCGTACACCTTGGGAAGGTCGTTATTAAGTGTTATTTTTACATTATTTATAGTTTTATTGGTCGAATTTATCTTCCATAATAGAAAATCGAACTAATGGATCAATTGTTTAATAGAAAGTATGTTGTCCAGGGCCTGTTTATTTTAATTGCATTGATTTTGCTAGGCAAGCTGTTTTACATGCAGATTGTCAGCGACAAATATTTTTTAGATGCAAATAACAATGCCTTAAGGAGAATTTATGTTTATCCGGCCAGAGGGGTTATTGTAGATCGCAACAATAAAGTTTTAGCACAGAACCAACCAACTTACGATCTTTTGGTTACCCCTAATTTGGTAAAACCATTCGATACTCTATCGCTCTGCCAAATTATTGGCATCGATATGCCCACTTTTAGAGAACGATTTCGGAAGGCAATTGTACAATCGAGGTATCAGTCGTCTGTATTCCAGAAACTATTATCCATCGAAACCTATGCCGCATTACAAGAAAAAATATACAATTACAGGGGCTTCGATGTACAGAAAAGAACCATCAGGTACTATCCAGATAGCATAGCCAGTCAGTTTTTAGGCTTTATTAAGGAGGTAAACAATGTCGAAATCGAAAAGTACAAGGGTTACTATAAACCAGCTGATTATATTGGTAAAGCAGGGATCGAAAAAGCCTACGAATTAGTATTAAGAGGGACAAAGGGGGTTACCAACATGCTCTATAATGTACATAACGTGCCTCAAGGTAGCTATGCCAATGGAAAGCTCGATTCGTTAGCGGTTTCTGGCGACCAGCTTGTTGCGACAATCGACAGCGAAATTCAAAAACTTGGAGAGCAGCTAATGCATAATAAGGTAGGGAGTATTGTTGCCATCGAGCCTAGCACCGGCGAGGTATTAGCTTTTGTAAGTAGCCCTGGGTACGACCCTAATAAAATGGTGGGGCGGGAAACTGGAAATAATTACCGGGAAATTGTTGGCAACCCGAATAGGCCCCTTAATGTAAGACCCATAACCGGACAGTACTCGCCAGGTTCTGCATTCAAACCGCTCGATGCACTAATTGCTTTAAGTGAGGGGGTAATCGACCCTAGTACTACTTTTAATTGCCCTGGTTATTATTGGGCAGGTAATAGAGCGTTTAAATGTGAACATGTCGATGGTAATATTGGCCTACGCCGAGGCATTGCGCGTTCGTGCAATACTTATTTTTATAATATTTTTGCAAAACTAATGACCAAAAATGGTTCTTCAAATGCAAAACAGCAACATGCTTACGACGAATGGCAAAAAAAAGTAAGGAAATTTGGGATCGGCGACACTTTGGGCCTCGATTTTCCAGGCGAAAAAGCATTTAAACTCTTTAGGGCCGCCGATTACAGCAAAATTTATGGTAAATATTGGGGTAATACGACCATACTTTCGATAGCTATTGGTCAGGGCGAGATTACCACTACCCCATTACAAATGGCTAATATTATGGCCATTATCGCTAACAGGGGTTATTATATTAAACCTCATGTGGTTAAGGGGATTGGTAACGACCGTCATATTGACCCTAAATATAAAGAAAAGCATTATGTAGATATCGATGCTAAATATTTCGAGCCTGTAATAGATGGCATGGAGGATGCCGTAAACACGTCGACAGGTACCGCCGTCGAATCGAGGTTACAAAATATCATTATGTGTGGTAAAACAGGGACCGTACAAAATAGCCATGGAAAAAATCACTCTGTTTTTGTAGGGTTTGCTCCGCGCGACAATCCAAAAATTGCCATCGCTGTAATTGTCGAAAATGGTGGTTATGGTGGTGCTTATGCCGCTCCTATTGCTAGTTACCTTACCGAAAAATATTTAACCGATTCGCTTTCTGGTCGCCGAATTAATGGCAGTACAATTCAAATGTATAAAGACGCTAATTTATTACCTGTTCTTAAAGAAAAACTGGTAAAACCGGTAAGCAAACCCGACACTCTGCCAAAAACCGTATTAAATCAATTCAATAAGACTGCCATTAAACCAAAACATAATGCAACAGCAAAATAACCGGTTTTTTTTTAATGTCGATTGGATAACCATATTTATATACATGGCTTTATGTATAATTGGTTTTTGGAATATTTATGCCACAGAATATAATCCCGATAAAGAAGCTGCCTTTAGTTTTGGGGCTAAACATGGGAAGCAACTCCTATTTATTCTTACAGCGTTGGTTATTGGCCTAGCAATTTTATTATTCGATGCCAAGTTTTTTAGTGTGTTTGCCCCAGTAATTTATGGCATTACCATTATTTTACTGTTGGTGGTATTGGTTGTTGGCCGTGACGTGGGTGGCAATCAGGCCTGGATACCCATTGGTAATTTTCGCTTACAGCCTTCCGAGTTTGCAAAATTTGGCACAGCGCTCTTACTTGCGAGATATATAAGCTCATTTAACCCTAAGCTCAATACACTCAGGTCTATCTTAATCTCGGCAGCAATTATTGCTTTACCGATGTGCTTAATTATGTTACAGCCCGATGCTGGTTCGATGCTCGTTTTCCTCTCTTTTATGTTTCCCCTATACAGGGAGGGCTTACCCGGTAATTTACTAGTAATATTCTGGGGAATGGTGCTGCTTTTCATCCTTAATTTATTTTTGAGCCCATTCGTGTTAATTTCTATTATTTTAATTTTAGCTGGTTTATTTGCTTATAACAACAGGAAAAGATTCAAGAAAATTACCCATATCGGAATTATCACTTTAATAGCCATCGCCTATCTCTTTGTAGCAAAATATCTTTTCAATAATGTTTTACAACCACACCAACGTACACGCATCGAACTCATTCTAGGTCTTAAAACCGATAACAAAGGGGCTGGGTATAATGTAATTCAGTCTAAAATTGCTATTGGTTCAGGACAGCTTACCGGACGAGGTTTTTTGCAGGGTACACAGACCAAATTTGGTTATGTACCAGAGCAAAGTACGGATTTTATTTTCTCGACCGTGGGTGAGGAATGGGGGTTTATGGGTTGCTTTGTTGTTATAGGGCTGTACTTATTTATGTTATTGCGAATTGTGAATATTGCAGAACGACAGCGGTCGGTGTTTTCGAGGGTATATGGCTATTGTATTGCTTGTATTCTCTTTTTCCACGTATTTATTAATATCGGCATGGCTATTGGTGTTATGCCAGTTATTGGCATCCCCTTACCTTTTATAAGCTATGGCGGATCTTCCCTATGGAGTTTTACCATATTACTGTTTATCTTTCTAAAGCTCGACTCGAATAGAATGGGATTTATTTAGGGATTGGGTGGAAGATTAGCAGGTTGATAGTCGAATAACGACTTTGCACTCAAACCCATAACCCGCAACAACTAAAGACTAAACCTTTGGTTCAATAACTGATAAAACTTATCGACTGTGGCTTGCTTTTCGGCCCAGTTATTTTTAACTGCATAATTTTTTTGGAAAAAATTATCCGCAGCCTCAAAATTAGGGAGTTTATTCGCTAAGTCTATTGCTTCCGCATAAGCTAGGTTATACCCATTAAATAAGTCTTTAATATACAGTAGCTTATCATTTATGTTAATTCCCTGTTTCAGGTCGGTAATGGGATTAGCTAAAGACTGATGTTCTGGTTTTGTAGCCAGCAACTCATTAAGCGTTGGTTTATAAGTATCAGTTACGGCGGCCTCCGGTTGCAAATCTTCCTGTACAATTGGGTTTTCCTCTTTTTCGATGGTTTTAGCTACTAAAAATGGTTCAGGACCAATTTCATCGTCGTCTTCCTCGTTAACTAGCGTATCGTCGTTACCTGGTGTACTTAATTTCTTTTTCTGAGCCAGAATATTTTCTTCTTCCTGACTTAATGGGCGATTGAAGATTTCGTCGACACTTTTCTCTTCAAAATCGAATTTTTCGTGTTCGGCATGGTCGTTTAAGATAAATTCGAAACTTGAAGGTTCATTATCCAGTTTAAAGACCTCTTCTTCAATTATTTTTATATCGGGCTGTTCTTGCGCTGCTGTTTCTTCAACTTCGTTAACAAAAGTAACTGTTTCTTCCTGCTCCGCATCTGTTTCAAATGCTGACTGAGTTGTTTCCGGAGTTTCTACTACTTGTACATTCGCAAACTCAGTATTGCTTTCTGCTGCTATTTCGAGTGGTGCCGACAAACCGAGACTTATTTTCTTAATAATTTGAACGTGGTCGGCGAGGAAGTTCGCGTTAGCGTGAAAAAGTTC
This sequence comes from Bacteroidota bacterium, assembly GCA_040388055.1. Taxonomy (GTDB): domain Bacteria; phylum Bacteroidota; class Bacteroidia; order Sphingobacteriales; family Sphingobacteriaceae; genus Pedobacter. The sequence continues at coordinate 143,170 of JAZKCO010000005.1, read as the reverse complement.
CAGTTCCAATTCATTTAGCTGTTGTGGATTCTGTGCTAAAAATTCGTATTGATTATTTAGTTCATCCAATATCAATCCTATTTTTTTAAAAAGAGCTTCTTGGTTCATCATAGCAATTAAACGAAAAAAATGGTTGTTTATGTTAGTAAAAGGCTTCCAAAAGTAAGATAAAATTCTCTTATTTTATGCTTTAAATATCTTTTAAATGGTTAATAAACAAGCCTTATTAATCGTTTTTCTAATTGCATATCAGCCCGATTTTAGTTAAGTTTGGGCCAAAATACCTTTACAAATGTTATTTAGCGAGCAAAACTTTAGACGGGGAGAATTTTGTGGAAGCATAGAAGTAATTTGCGGCTCCATGTTCTCTGGTAAAACAGAAGAATTAATACGACGATTAAAACGCGCACAGATTGCTAAATTAAATGTAGAAATCTTTAAGCCTAAAACAGATACCCGTTACGACGAAACAGCTGTCGTTTCGCACGATTTAAATTCAATCCAATCTACCCCGGTCGACAGTTCTTCGGCCATCTTATTGTTAGGAGCCAATACGCAAGTAGTAGGGATAGATGAGGCTCAATTTTTCGACGAAGAACTTCCTGATGTTTGTAATAAATTAGCACTTAAAGGTATTCGAGTAATTATAGCTGGTTTAGATATGGATTTCCTGGGTAAACCTTTCGGTCCAATGCCTGCTTTATTAGCCATTGCAGAACATGTTAGTAAGGTAAATGCCGTTTGTATGCAATGTGGTAGTCCTGCGGTATATTCTTACCGTACGGCAGCTAGCGATGCTAAAATTTTGCTAGGCGAAAAAGATAGTTACGAACCGCGTTGTCGGGTCTGTTACCATACCATGGGCTAATAGCTATTTTACCACCACCATCTTTAATGTTTTATGATAATTCCCAGCTTTTAAATGATAAAAATAGACCCCTGGGGGTAGCTTGGAGAGGTTAACCGGAATATCGTAACTCCCCGCATTTAAACCTTCGTTAACGAGCGTTTGCAACACTTTACCCCCTACATCGCTAATAGTTAATAACGTCGCTGCTTTTTCGGGTAAGTTAAATGGGATACGGGTAAGTTCCCTGGCTGGATTCGGGTAGTTTTGTTTAAGTAAGAATCCTTTCGGATTAGTTTCGGGTTCTGGACTGGTGCTTATTGTTGCATATTTAATTTGAGCCGCATTTCCACTATTTAACAGGTCTGTTAAATTGTCGCCAGCAATAAAGGCATAAGCAACTTTAACCGATCCGTTTACAGGTATATCGTATGGGCCGCTTCCAATAGCGTACATAATATCGTACCCATTTCCGCTGGTATTGCCCAAACCTGTCGCTTTAATTCCAGCACTTAATACTTGATATTTTTCTGCTACTGTAAATTTATTATCGGCCAGCGGGTCTGAAGCAATCTGATAAGACATCGGATAATAAAGAGCGGGGGCCGAATTTGTTAATAAACGAACACCAGCATAAGGATAATCGGCATTTTTTTTCGCATAAGCATAACCTGTTTTTGTACCAGCATCGTATTGGGTAGCATTAGCCGACGACTCGTCTAAGTCCCAGTCGGTAAACATCCCAGTATAAATGCCTTTTAACGGGTTTCCAGAAGTATTAAAGATCTCGTAAGCTATAATTACATATTTGTCGTCGGGCTTATCGCTATAAGCCAGCATATTCGATTTAACCTTTAGGCCAATAGGTTTAGTATTACCAGCATCGGTAAAGGTAGAAATTGCTTCGAAGGAGGCTTGAGTGGTATTCGTTTGGGCAGCACCAACCTGTTTCACGAAATCTTCGCTATAATTCCCATCATTTCGGGCATTATTCGAAACCTGTGTTGGCGATAAGCCAATCATTAAAGTAGCTTCATACAAGAGGGGTTCGTCCTTATAAATAAAACCAAGCCCAGCAGTTGCATCAGCTTTGCTAAAACCAACCCGGCCATTCGAGCTAAAAGTAGTACTTGTTTTATTTACAGTTACATTTAAATAATCGAGCGCTACAATAAGGGTATAAAATTCGGTATCGGTATAGGTGCCCCCATTACCAGTATAAGTAAATTTAAAGGTAACTTCTTCATTTTGTGGCGCATTGGCCAAAACTTTAACCCTTATTGGCCCCAGGTTTGTTTTGGTTTCGAGGGTACCAAGATTTCCGACAACCAGGTTGGGGTCTAAAAGCTGAACATAGGCACTTGAAGAAGATATATTTACATTTAATCCGCTTACAGGCAATAAAAAGCTTTTGAGGTCGAGCTTAAGTGTAAGTTCGTTACCTGGGGCGCGGCTTCCATTGATTTGGTCGGCCACTATAATTTGCTGATAGCGTACCGAAGATGTTGCTTGCGTTAGTGCTTTAAACACATTTAAGCGGCCTTTACCCAATTTACCAGCATAAGTTGGATTCGAAGAATCGATAGGGTCGGCAGTAGTCCGTAGTACCTCACCGATTTGCAGCCCATTATAACCGGGGTATTTGGCCTTAACCAGGGCTGCGGCGCTCGCCACCATTGGTGTTGCCATCGAAGTACCGCTTAATACGCCATATTTATTCCCGTTTAAAGTATTGTAAATTGAGGATCCCGGGGCCGAGATATCGACCGTATAGCCATAATTAGAGAAGCTCGATTTAAGATCCCCAGTTGTTACCGAAGCTACCGAAAGCACTCCTTTATAAGCAGCCGGATAACCAGGTACATCGCTCGCTTCATTCCCTGCGGCTGCCACTACCAAACATCCTTTCGATATGGCATAATCTATCATTTCCTGTCCAAACTGACCACCACCTGGGCCACCCCAGGAGCAATTAATAATATTCGCTCCATGGTCTGCCGCATATTTAATGCCTTCGTAGCCTTTATATATCGTTTTAGCATTATTATCGGCTCCGGTTTTAACGATCATTAATTTCGCATTATAAGCAATGCTTGCTACTCCCCTACCATTATTACTTACCGCACTGGCAATCCCACTTACGTGCACGCCATGCCCCGTCGAGTCGCTGGTTACTGCCGGGTTGTTATCTGGAATCATGGTCGAGGCCGAATTACCGACAAAGTCCCATCCAAAATAATTATCGATATAACCATCGCCGTCGTCGTCTATTCCATTTACCGGGTCTTTAGTATTTAGATAAATATTAGCCGCCAGATCTTCGTGCTGCAAGTCTGATCCAGAATCGACAATCCCAATAATTACATTTCCGGCGTCTTTTAAAACATCCCAGGCTTGTGTTACCTGCAATTTGGTTAAATAAGACTGATTGGCATAGCCAGGGTCGTTGGGGACGAAAGCGGTTTTATAAATGTAGCTTGGTTCGGCATAACTAATTTGTTCGTCCTTTAATAAGGCATTAATTACCGTTGTAATAGACTTGTTACCCTCGTAATGTGCAACATATAGGTTACTTAAATCGGGTGGCGAAGCTAGTGAATTTATCGATTGGGTACCGACAGTTTTTGCAGCAGTCGGAAATAATTGAATTAAGTTAAGAATAGTCACTCCATCGGCAGTAAGTTGCGTTTTTGCCGTCGAAGAAATACTGTTTGCTTGCTGGTTAACTGTCTTTTTAAACTTAACAATAACGGTATTAGGCAGGTAATCTTTTGCAGTAACCCCTTTTGGTAATACAAATTGTCCTGCTTTTACCATCGATTTAGGGTTGTCTTGTTTAAAAGCCAGCAATATCAATAAACAGCATAAAAAGGGGTAAAATTTCTTCATCAGACATTTAAGGCTTAACTCCTAATATAGCGACAATCTTCATTTCATACAAGAGCCAGGATGCAGGTGCTTTTAAATGTGGTAAGTTATTAAAATTTTAATTATTAATATTGTATTGGAGAGGCCCTAATCAGATTACAAGCTATATGAGACCATTCGAAAAAACCAACGGCAGCACATCTTACTTCAATTACAGTAGCATTATTATGCTCTTTTTTTTGTTGCTTGCTGGTAGTGCCGGAGCACAGTCTAAGCTGGAAATGAAATATGAAGTTTCGATGGAAAATCCGGCCTCCAAAACTTATCAGGTCGAGCTAAATTGTAACGGCCTTACCAATAAATGGTATGATTTTAAGATGCCGGTCTGGATGCCTGGTTATTATCAATTCTTAGACTATGCAAGTGCTGTTAAGCAGCTAGTTGTTCGCGATGCACAAGGCAAAACTATAAACTGGGAAAGGGCTAATCATAATACCTGGCGTTTTTATACCAATGGAGCCACCGCTATAAAAGTAAATTACGATGTACAAACCGAAAGATCATTTGTAGCTACTAATTATTTAAATGAAGAACGTGGTTTTATCGCGCCAACCGGTCTGTTTATGCACATAGATGGCCGAATTAATCAAGCGGTAACCGTAGCGATTAAACCTTATCCAGGCTGGGATAAAATAGCAACCGGTTTAGAGAAAGTAGATGGGAAACCATTTACTTATTTTGCAAAAGACTTCGATATTTTATACGATAGTCCGATTTTAATTGGCAAACTGGAAGAATTACCCTTCTTCGAAATTAACGGTGTACCTCACTATTTTATAGGCTATAAAATAGGTGATTTTAATAAAGTTGTTTTTATGGCTAACCTTAAAAAGGTGCTCGAGGCTGCGGTAAGTGTAATTGGAGAGATTCCATTTAAGCATTATACTTTTATAGGGATCGGACCTGGTAATGGAGGTATTGAACATCTTAACTCTACCGCCGTTGCTTTTAGTGGCGGAAAAGGGCTCGAAACTGAGGCTGGGAGAAACAGGATCTTAAGTTTTTTAGGGCACGAATATTTTCATCATTACAACGCCAAACGAATCAGGCCCATTGCATTAGGGCCATTTAACTACGATGCCGGAAGCAGGACCAGTATGCTTTGGGTTGCCGAAGGGGTAACTACCTATTACGATGAGATGTTTTTAACATGGGCAAAACTGGAAAGTGCAGATGACATTCTTAAAACCTTTGGAAAAAACATTGCGAAATATGAAAATTCGCCAGGCAGATTTTTTCAATCGGTAAGCCAGGCCAGTTACGACACCTGGTCTGATGGACCTTTTGGAAGAACAGGCGACGAGGTTAATAAAACTATTTCTTATTACGATAAGGGGCCTATTATGGCGATGATGTTAGATTTTAAAATCAGACATGAAACAAAAAACAAGAAATCGCTCGACGATGTAATGCGAACGCTATACTTCGATTATTATAAGAAACTTAACAGGGGTTATACCGACGACGAATTTCGTGCGGTATGCGAACAATTAGCAGGGACATCGCTCGCAGAATTTTTTAGTTATATCTATACTGTAAAAACACCAGATTACCCTAAATATTTGAGTTATGCAGGCTTAACCATAGATACAACCAGTAAAGTTATCCCTGGCGCTTATCTGGGGTTAAAAGCTGTTTCTAAAAACGACACCCTGCAGATTCAGGATGTAGACTGGGAGTCTCCAGGCTGGATGGAGGGTTTAAGACGAAATCAACAACTCCTTAACATCAATAAACAAAAAGCAACACTTCAAAATCTAAACCAGATTTCTACCTCCTTTAAAGCCGGAGATATCGTTACACTGGAAGTATTAAAAAGTGGCAAAAAAATAGAAATTCCAGTTATTTTGGGAACCAAGACAACAAAATCATTCGAAATCAAAAAAAGTCCAAACCCATCTGCATTACAAGCAATTATTTTAAAGAGCTGGTTAAAAGAATAATTAGATCTTGTCTGCGTTTAACTGCCCCTGCATTAGTTTATAAAGCATGCCGATTACGAGCAGGTAGAGTAATAAACTCGGTACCGCCACCTCTACCCCAAAACTACCGCCTGTAAGCAATAAATTATTTGTTATTAATTTAAAAGGTAAAATGATTTTGTCGGCATCGGCTTGTGTTGTAGCGATGGCTGTTATTTTACCAATGAAAAAAATATCCCAAACTATATGTGCTATTGCTGCATACCAAACCGATTTGCTATACAAACAGATCAATGAAAACATTAATCCTGCGATTGTGCCTCCAACAACAACGATAACGATATCTAATGGTGTAATTGAAGGGAGCATTACAATGTGCACAAGGCCAAATATTAATGAGGTAATAAGAACAGCTTTTGCTTTTGAGCACCTGCTCCTGATAAGCATAAATAAATGTCCACGAAACAATACTTCTTCGGTTATGCCTGCCGAAATTGATATAGAAAACCACTTAATAAATATATCGAGCTTACCGGTTGCAGTTAATGCTGTAGTGTGCGCAAAAGGAATCATTATGTTAAACAGGTAGTAGAACATGCCAAGGGCAAGGGGTAAAGCAAAGCCGAAGGCCGTCCATTTTAACAGCTTTGAAAATATCAGTTTGCCATAGATGGCCGTGGGTTTATAAGTTTTGATAACCTTGGTGGCGAAAAAGTGCAGCGCGATAATTGTTATCGGCATCCTAAATAGAATTTCGCTTATTGCAGTTCTGGCAGGCTGATTAGCTATCCAAAATGTTAACAATTTCGAAGCAGCAGCCGCCGCTACAAATATTGCAATACAGGCCAATACAAATAAAATGATTTTTACGAGCGATAATGAATGTATGGTTTGTTTTTGTACTGTGTTCATAATTGTTTGTATATAATTGTTATCTCTTTTTCAGTAAGCGAAATAACAGGGTGTTTAAAAAGTAAAATACCCCCATTAAAGCTATCACAACAGCTATAAACCAATTGCCCAATAGCTCGACAAGGTTACTAGGCAAATCGCTGGTATAGCCAAATACAAACCAATGCCCGTTGTGCATAAATAAACCGGTATGCGCTGGCGAAACTACTTTGATAATTGCCAACAAGCCAAAAGCCAGTATCAACAAATAAATAAAGCCGATCACAAAAAATCCGATGCCATTGGTAATGTTAAGGTATAATGCCTGCAAAATATGTTTCGGGTTGAAAGACCTCCCAGCCTGCTGCACTTTTTTGTAGGCTACAGCTGGTTGCAATGCCACCTCGGGTGCTCCTAATTTATCAAGCACATCGACCAAAACATCAACTTCACTTCCAAGAGTGCCCCTGTGGGTTGCTTCATAAACATGGCTATTCAGCTCCATCAATAGTTCTTGCTGGTCGGCCGCCGACAGGATGCTTATGCAACGGGTAACCCTTGCAAAATAGTCGTCATATATTTTTTGGGCGGTTAAGTTTGTAAAAATTATTCTTTTCATTTTTCAATTTTGTGTATAGCAGTACCTAAAGCAGCCCAGATCTTCTTCATTTCGGCTAACGTAGCTTTGCCGCTATCGGTTAATGCATAATACTTGCGTGGAATCCCCGATTCCTGCTCGATCCATTTCGAATCTACAACGCCTTCGGTCTTCAGGCGATTTAGCAAAGGATACAAAGTGCCCTCGGCAACCTCCAGTGTGGTATGAATCTTTATTTCCTGCACCAGTTCATAACCATAATATTCCTTTTCGTTAAGGATGATGAGGATAATGTAGGATAGCGTCCCCTTCTTTACCTGGGAAAACCAGTTCTGCACAAATTCAGTATTCATGCAGCAAATATAATACATAGTTATACAATGTATAGTGTTTTGCTATGTTTTTTTTTTATTATTACAGGCAATTCTTTTAAAGAGTTGGTTAAAAGAATAATAAAACATTCTTCGAATTGGCTCGTTTTAACCCTAAGATTGTCTTCTTTAGCCCAGCAATCTGTTATAAATTATGCTCAACTTTAAGCATTAACTTTAATCGGATTAAATATGACAAAGGAAATATGGATTAACTTACCCGTAAAAGATATAGCTAAGGCCGTAGATTTTTACACGAAGATGGGATTTAACTTAAACCCTCATCAACCCATTACCGATACCATGGCTTCTTTTTTTATTGGCGAAAAAAAGGTAGTCCTTATGTTATTTAAGGATGAGGTATTGGAGGAATTTAGTGCCAACAAAATTGCCGATACCACTAAGGGTACGGAAGTTTTATTTTCTCTCGATGCAGAAAGTACGACCGAAGTCGACGAAATGCTGCAAAAAGCCGAAACTGCAGGTGGTAAAATTTATGCGAATGGTGGAGAAAAAGATGGTTGGATGTATGGCGGTGGCTTTATCGACCTCGATGGGCATCGCTGGAACATGCTGTATATGGACTTTAATAAAATGAATAATGGAATTTAATATAGAAATCAATGCCCCCCGCAAAAAAGTTTGGGAAATTCTTTGGGGTAAAGAATCGTATCCTATGTGGACAAAAGCCTTTAGCGAAGATTCTCAGGTCGAAACCGATTGGCAAACCGGAAGTAAAGCTTTGTTTCATGATGGCAAAAAAAATGGAATGGTTTCGAAGATAGTCGAAAATGTCCCAGAACAATATATGTCTATCGAACATTTAGGGATGATCGTGAATGGTATAGAAGATTACGATAGTGAAGAAGTTAAGCGCTGGTCTGGTACGAAAGAGAATTATACCTTAACGGTAGCCAGCGACAAAACATTGCTTCGGGTCGATATGGATATGGACGAAACCGAAGAAAACCGGGAAATGATTAAGATGTTCGAAGGCATGTGGCCAAAAGCTTTAAACAATATTAAAAGAATGGCCGAACAAGATGAGGTCATACCACCGGTTGTAGTTTAGTGCGTAAGTTAATCTTGCCGTTATCGTCAAGAATTACAGATCTTTTTATTTTTATTTGGAACAAATCTAAATAATTTGCACTTTTGTATGCCATACAGGATCACTTACAAAAGATGCAGGAAACCATTCAATTGCCGTCGGTTATTTTTAATGAAGTATTTAGTACCCCAGCGGGGGCTATATACCAATCGGATAGCGAGAATTGTTGGTATATAGACTTCGCAGGTAAACTGGCTAAATTTGATTATCGCAATTTATTAAAGCTCAAGAAAGCAGTTTACCAGATCGATATCGAAACATTGCTCTTAAACAACAGCCTATCGGCCGATGTAGAAATTATCTTTATTTGCGCCTGTGATCATTGTTATGTACTTTCGCTCTTACAAATTATCAAGCTGAAAGAGTTGTTACAAGGTTCTTTTGTGATGCTCGAGCTCAATCATATCCTGTTCGATCGCTTACATCGGATTATTAGCTAGACTTAGAATCTTTCCATATTGCCTTTAAATTCTTCACTCTCAAAACATAGCACTATTTTTGAGGTAATAAATGCATTAAATCAATAAGTTATGAAAGATATTATTCGTGTAAAGTGCTTACTTTCATCAGATGTTGAAGCACTTCTTAACCAGCAGATTAAAAAAGAAGCCCATTCATCGGCCATTTACCTGTCGATGGCTTCGTGGTGTGGCCGCAATGGTTACGATTTTTCTTCCGAATATTTCTTTGATCAGGCAGAAGAAGAAAGGGCACATCAGCTTAAATTTTATAAATATGTATTAGATATGGGCGGGACTGCAATTTCTCCGGAGGTTAGCCAAATCAAAATTGAATACAATTCCTTTCGGGAAGTTTTTGAAGAGGCGCTGGATCAGGAAATCAGTATTACTCAATCTATCAAGAATATTGCAGCACGTTGCCATAAAGAGCAGGATTACGTGACTTTAGAATTCTTAAACTGGTTCTTTAAGGAACAAAGAGAAGAAGAATACAAAGCGCGCCGCGCACTCGAATTATTCGATGTAATTGGCGAAGAAGGTACCGGAAGGTGGCAGATTGATAAAAACGTTGGGCAAATTACCTATCCTGGCGAAAGATAACGAGATTACGTCTAAGTTTCTTGTTTAAAAGCCATGTCGAAGAAAGACAAAAAGAAAAAAGACAAGCAAAAGGCTAAGCATAAAAAGAAAAAAGAATGCTGCGAAAAATACCTTGAGGGCAAACGTTGTAAAAATTGCCCTCAAGGTTAATTAGCCTATTTTTCGGCCGGTGTTAATTACTTTCACTCCATTAAAACGGCTGGTAGCACTACCATGCGAAACAGCACTAACCTGGCTTGGCTGACCTTTACCATCAGAAAAAGTTCCACCCAGGCGGTAATCATTTTTATCGCAACGCTGTGTACAAGAGTTCCAAAACTCTTGGGTATTGGCCTGATAAGCAGCATCTTTAAACATACCGACAAGCTTCCCATCCTTAATTTCGTAGGCTAGCTGAGCACTAAACTGAAAATTATACCTTTGCTGGTCTATAGAATAAGAGTTACGGCCAAACATATAAATCCCTTTTTCTACATTTTTAATCATTTCGGCTGCACTTAAAGCCGCATTTCCTGGTGCGAGTGAGACATTTGGCATACGCTGAAACTGAATACTATCCCAGCTATCGGCATAGCAACACCCCTGCGATTCTTTGAGGCCTAAAATATGCGCCTGATCTCTTATCGTTTGATAATTAACCAAAACACCATTTTTAATAATGTCCCATTTTCCGCATTTAACGCCTTCGTCGTCGTAACCTACTGCACCTAAAGATCCAGGTTCCATTTTATCGGCAATAATATTAACTTCCTTGCTTCCAAAATTAAATTGTTTACTTTCCCATTTATCGAGCGTAAGAAAACTCGTACCTGCATAGTTAGCTTCGTAACCTAATACGCGATCTAACTCTGTAGGATGCCCTACCGATTCGTGAATAGTCAGAAATAAATGTGAAGGATCTAATACCAAATCGTATTTACCTGCCTCGACTGGCTTGGCCTTTAGTTTTTCGTTTAAATGTTCGGTAGCCTCTCTCACATCTTCGAGCATATCGTAGCGCTTCTTGTACATCGTTACCGGACCGCCTTTAATTTTCTCTTCCTCTTTTGGTGTAAGGTATTCAAAACCCATGCCCATAGGTGCGCTTAATGCATTTCTGGTTTCGAATTTTCCATTGGCCTGATCTATTTTAGTAACCGTGAACGTAGGCCATATCCGGTGTATATCCTGGTCGATATAAGAACCATCGGTAGAAGCGAAATATTTCTGCTCATTTACCATAAAGAGATTGGAGTTCACATATTTAGCTCCACCTTTTACCGCTTCGTTATTAACATTTAGCAATAAATCAACCTTTTGAGGTATAGGTACACTAAAAGCATTAATTGCTAAGGGCGTTTTCCAGCTTACCTCACCATAACCCTTTTGTGAAGCCAGTTGCACCGGCTCGCTCATGAGTTTCGCATTTCCTTTGGCAATGGCTACCGCCATTTCGGCAGCCTGTGCAATACTATCGTTATCGAGTTTATTAGTTGCTGCAAAACCCCAGGACCCGCCAGCCAATACCCTTACGCCCATTCCATACGATTCGCTGTTCGAAATATTTTCGACTCTTTGTTCTTTGGTCGCCACTACCTGACTAAGGTAGCGGCCAATACGTACATCGGCGTAACTTGCACCTTTAGCCCGGGCCGCGTTTAGGGCTACATCGGCCATTTGCTTCTTAAGCTTTACATCAACTGGGGTTAGGGCTTCCTCGGGTGTAATGAGCCTACCGAATGCCTGCAGGTTTGGCAGCAGGGCAACACCGGCGCCGACACCGGTTAACTGTATAAAATCTCTTCTTCTCAAAATGCTGATTGAATTTAAATGGCGTCTGAAAGTGAGCTAAAGGTAAAATCTTTTATTTTCATTGGTGGTATCATTCCGCTACCAGTTCTAACCGGTTTACCTAAGGCTTCTACGTTATTAAGCATGATAATAGGGCTTTCGTTAAACCTAAAGTTTTTAATTGGAAATTTAATCTCGCCATTTTCGATATAAAAAGTACCATCGCGTGTTAGGCCTGTTAACAATAGTGTTTGCGGATCGACAGAACGAATATACCAGAACCGCGTTACCAAAATTCCTTTTTCGGTACTTTTAATAAGGTCTTGTAAAGATTGTGTCCCACCTTCAATTACAATACTCCGGTTAAAAGGAAGGGGCTCAACTCCCTTTTTGGCAGCCCAATAGCGCGAGTAAGACAGGTTTTTAATAACTCCATCCTTTACCCATTGTGTGCGTTTAAGTGCGAGACCTTCACCATTCCAGGTCGAAGAGGGTAAATCGGGGTTAAACGGATCTGAATAGATATTTACATTTTCCGAAAAAAGTTGCTCGCCTAAACGGGTACCGCCTCCTTTTTTACTCATAAAGCTGCGGCCTTCGTCGGCACTACGGGCATCAAACCCCCTAAACATATTTCCTAAGATATCGCTAGCGGCCAATGGCTCTAAAATAACCGTATACTTGCCGGGTTCGATAGCTTTGGCTCCAGCCGAACCTGTGGCTTTCGCGGCTGCAATTTTACTTAGTGCCAGCACATCCATTTTACTAAGATCGTTAAAATCTTGCTCCACATAACCCGACCCTGTTCCCTCTTTATTGCGGATGGTTACGGAAAATGATACATTGGTCGATTTGTTATAAGCAAATAGGCCTTTAGAATTCATAACCGAGTTAAAGCGGGTCGAGTTTTCCAAAAACCCTGCGGCATCGAGATTTGCAGCCTTAGACACACTCAAGCTTTTACCCACCATTTCGGCCCTGGTATCCGGGGTAATAGCAGCAGTATTTGCCTTATAAGTGGTCGATTCCGGAAAAATCTGCGCCCCTAACAAAGGCATAGACTCCGGATTTTCGGGAGCAAGTTTGGCCAGTTCTTCTGCCCGTTGTACCACCTTTTTTAAGGAGGCCTCATCAAATTCGTTAATGGAAGCAGAGCCAGTCTTCTTCCCAAAGGTCGAATTTACCGATAAACTCATTACACTAATTTGTCCGGCAGTCGATACTGCATTGCGCGCATAGCGGATATTGCCCCCATCCGAACCATTTAAACTTACTTCACATGCATCGGCTGTCGAAAAACCGAGTACCTTTTTTAATATTGCTTGGGCTTCTTCTTTACTTAATATGGCCATAATTATATTTTTCTAGCTGTATTGATAACATTAACTCCATTAAAACGTGTGGTCGAACTTCCGTGCGAAACGGCACTACTTTGCGAAGGCTGTCCTTTGCCATCATTAAACGACCCACCTAAACGATAATCGCCTTCGTCGCATATAGCTGTACAAGAATTCCAAAATTCTTGGGTATTAGACTGATAGGCAACATCGTTAAGCATGCCTACAATTTGCCCGTTTTTGATCTCGTAAAATAATTGTCCGCCAAATTGAAAATTATAGCGCTGCTGGTCTATTGAATAACTGCCATCGCCAATAATATAAATACCCTTCTCTACATCTTTAATAAGCTGGTCGACACTTAATTTTGCTTTACCCGGCTCGAGGGATACATTTGGCATTCGCTGAAACTGGATATCGTCCCAACCTTGTGCATAACAACAACCCTGCGATTCGTCGAGTCCGATAATATGTGCCTGGTCTCTTATCGTCTGATAATTAACCAATACACCTTCTTTAATGAGGTTCCATTTTTTACACTTTACCCCCTCATCGTCGTAGCCTACAGCACCCAAAGAGCCTACCTGTGTTTTATCGGCCACAATATTTACTTTATCGCTTCCAAATTTGAAATTTTTGGCTTTCCATTTATCGAGCGTTAAAAAACTTGTCCCTGCATAATTAGCTTCATAACCCAAAACCCGGTCGAGCTCTGTGGGGTGCCCTACCGATTCGTGGATCGTTAACCATAAATGGGAAGGATCTAATACCAGATCGTATTTGCCCGCTTCGACCGTTTTTGCAGTAATTTTTTCTTTGGCCACTCGGGTAGCCGATTTAATATCTTCAAGCATATCGTAACGACCTTTGTAACGGGTAATTACCCCGCTTATCTTGTCTTCCGCCCGGGCATTCATATATTCGTAACCCATTCCCATTGGCGAACTTAAGGCGCCCTGAGTTTTAAACTTACCCGATGCTCTATCAATAACCGTTACATTAAATGAGGGATAAATACGATGTACATCCTGGTCGATATAAGAGCCGTCTGTGGAGGCAAAATATTTCTGCTCGTTAACGGCAAACAATACTGCATTAACAAAGCTAGCGCCATTTTGTAAAGCAATATCATTTACATTAAGCAGCAAATCGACCTTCTCTTTTACAGGCACGCTAAATGCATTGGTTTCGATCGGTGTTTGCCAGCTTACCTCGCCATAGCCTTTCTGGGGCGCTAGCTGAACAGGTTCGCCCTGTATTTTCGAGTTTGCTTTGGCTACTGCTACCGCTTGTTCGGCAGCTTTGGCAATTGCATCCTTACTTACATTGTTAGTGGCAGCAAAACCCCAACAGCCATTGGCCAGTACCCTAATACCCACACCAAAAGACTCGGTATTGGCAACGCCCTGCACCCGTTTATCTCGGGCAGCAACAAATTGATTAAGGTAACGGCCAATGCGCACATCGACATAACTGGCACCTTTAGATTTTGCAGCGTTTAAAGCAACGTCTGCAAGTTCCTTTTTAATTTTGAGGTCTATTTTATCAAGAGCTTGTATAGGGTCGATTGGGGTTGCATAAGCCGACAAATTTGGCAACAACATTGCGCTCATTCCCAAGCCCGATAAGTAGAGAAAGTCTTTTCTTTTCAAAGCGGTTTAGTTATTTGGTTCAAAAGGAAAGGTAACTATTTTTGAATAGCAAACCTTCAAAACAATATAACATTTTAGTTTCATCTGGTTTTTTGTCGGTTTTAATATGCATATAAAAGAAGCACACAGGGGTTTTTATGCTTGCGCTAGATCATTTATTTTAACTTTCTTCTTTTTTCAAAAAGCGTTGCTCATACCATAAAAAAGAAGCTGCTAATAAAAACGAGGTAAAGAACCACCATTTGGAAATTTCTTGTCTACTTGAGCGTGTTGTTGCGACTGCGGCAGCACGCTTGTATGGTTGTGTTGCCATAAAATTGCGATTAAGCGCGATCAATTCGGTATTCTTCAGGTTTTGCCAATCGTCCTTTTTATACACATAGAAATGATCCGTTTCTTGCCCAATCTTTAGTTCATTCCAGCCCTGTTGTTTTGGCCAGAAAACAGCATCCCATTCAAATGGCAATTCCATATTTTGTCGCCGGCTAAGGCTTTGACCATTTATCGTGATTATCGGAGCTTCATTATCTACACCATCGAGCACAAGCCTAGTTCTTTGTCCGGCAGTAAAAAAACTTGGAGCAAACCGAAAACTAAAGTTGGTTTGTATTTTTTTAATCGCCTTGGTAAACAATGAAGCCCAAAAAGTAGCATAATCTGCTTTATTGCCCATAAGTTGCCACGAATAGGTTGCCGGAAGTACGGTGTTTATATTTATACCCATTCCATTAAGCTGGCTATTGACCAGTATAAGGCCTTTTTGATTGGTAAGCAGGGGTTGACTGTTCACATCGGCCTTAAGAAATAAGGTAGGTACCTGCGGTAAGGCTGCTAATACATGTTCGTTCTCCAATTTAAAAGCTAAAGGTTTTTCGTTCGAGGGCAGTATTTCGTAGCGATTAAA
Organism: Bacteroidota bacterium; assembly: GCA_040388055.1. Classification (GTDB taxonomy): domain Bacteria; phylum Bacteroidota; class Bacteroidia; order Sphingobacteriales; family Sphingobacteriaceae; genus Pedobacter. The sequence continues at coordinate 127,778 of JAZKCO010000005.1, read as the reverse complement.
ACGGTCCGGTTCCAGGTCGTCGATTCTCAGTATGCGACCCATTCCGTTATTAATACTTTGAGTAATCGCTGCTTTTTCGTTGTTACTTAATGCAGTAAGTTCCCTTTCGTCGAGCACCAGCAAATCGATATCCTTAAGTAAGTGGGTAGAAATGTTTTTCACCTCCATTTCTTTCGTATTTAAAAAGTCGGTACTGTATTTACCTTTGCTGGTTCGCGTTCTCATGATAAGTTGATAATGTTGTTCGAACAGCCACTTTTTAAGAAATTTATATTCAAAATCCGGAGCCGAAGCCAGGATCAGGATCTTAGGCTCTCGCTTTGGAATTACCGTAAAAGGAATAGGTTCGGCGCTTAGCGTGTCTTTTTGCTGTAGAGCCAATAGTCTATAGACGCCATTGCCCAATTGTTTGGGCTGGGCATTTAAAGAGAAATTGGCCTGATCGCCAGGCTTTACCAGCAACGAATCGTGAGCTAAGCCCATGCCAGTAAGCATTAGTTTTACCGCAGCCTTACGCTCATTATGGTAAGTACCCTGCACATTTAAAGATTCGGTTTCGTTTAACCGTTGCGACCAGGTACAGGCAATAAAACCCGATGGTATTGGAGCCGGATAAAATACAAGTTCGGCCGGAGCAAGTTTGTCGAGCTCGTATGCAGACAAGCCATAACCATAGCTTTTTACTTTTTTTATTTCAGGATGGCCTTGCAAATAGTAGCCCAGGTCTGGCAAATAAATTAACTTGCGATGATGCGCCTTTAACGACGAATCGAGGGTGTACAAGGGAGTTCTGGCAGGAAGAGTTGCCTTATCCATTGCGCCGGGGGTTATTAAGTTGAGCTCAGCTATCCTCCCTTGCGTTTCTAGGCTATACGTTATGGGCAAAACCATAGCTGCAAGTGCAAAAGCAATAACGATACTGGCCAAAATTCGCCAGGCCAAAAAAGAACGATCAGGTCGGTTAAGCTCCTTATAAAGCAGATAAGCTAGCAAACCTAAGCAGGCAACAAATACCGTATATTTAAATTCCATGCTAGTTGCTCGTTTTTTTAAGGGCGTTAAAATAGGGTTGATATAAATCTTTGGCCAAACTTTGGACTTGCTGACCAGGTTGTGCCATTACAGTTCCCAAAATAGTTTGAAGTGCCTGTTGTACCTGCTCGATAGCGGCTAAATTTACCTTAAGGCTAGTGGCTATCGTCCTCATGCTTTTTAAGGCGGCAAGATAAACCTCAGGCTTATCGGCAGCAGCCAAAATAAGCTGTTTTTCTGCCTCATGCAATAGTTGAAGTCCTATTACATCAAATGCTTTACCACTTTTTCTAGCTTCTAATAAGGCTAAGGTTAGTTTAAGTTGAACAGCAACATTATCCTTTTGTTCCGAATTAACCTGTTGTTTCGTTGTTGCAATCTTATCCAAATCACCAGTTAAGCGTTTGTCGGCCTTTAACCGGGTAGTTTTAAGTGTGGTTTTTGCCACATACGCTCTCGATTTTTGCTGCAGGTCTTTTAACAGGCGTAAAGCTTTATATTCGAATGGCAGGGCATCCTGAGGCTTATAGGTTCTTAAGCGCAGCTCTGCATTCCACATTTCTGTTAATACAGCCTTCAGCCTTGCTTTTATTTCGGGTTCAAAATAAGTAGCATCTTCGGCAATATCATGTTGGTGGGCATAGCGGTCGGCAATAGCCTGCGCATCGCCAAATTTTACCTTGTCGGTAGCCGGTGCTCCTTCGTCGTGGCCATCTGCTTCGCCAATTCCGGTTTCGGCCTCTTCGCCTAAAAACTGACCGTAACGTAACCTTAATAGCTTTTGGTCTACTCCCAGTTCGTTACTTCGATTTTTAAATTCGCTAACCGATAACCTTTTCTCTTCTTTTAATAATTGCTCGGTATCGATAATAAGCTGGCGCTGACTTCTGAAATATTCGGGCACAAGACTTACTCCATTCGTTACAGCAGCCATGCTCATTAATTCGCTGGGGTCTACCAGCGTTACAAAACAGACATCCGACCGACTAATTTGCCCTTGGTTATCTTTAGCAGTTACAAAGAAATAAAGCTCATCGCCAGGCTTCATGCCCAAAGTGTTAAGGTCTATCGTTTTTTGAAGCTTAATTTCAGTTTTGTTATTAAACCGGGTATTAAAAAGCAATTTCTTTTCTGTAAAGCTTACGCCTTCGCCTTTTCCACTTGCCATGGTAGCCGTAACAAAAGCATCGTTAATGCCATAATCGTCGGTTAATATTAGGTTTAATGCAGTTTTAGGAACCTGCCCTACATCGATAGTTGTATTTTGCTTTGGGTTAATTATTTTAATCTGCACAGGCAAATCCGGGATAACCTCTATCGCATAAAGGTCCGATTTTTTATCGTCAAGCACAAGCTGATAAAAACCTGGCTGACTAATAATTTTGGAAAACCCCCATTGAGTTCGGGCTGCATTTAATGGTTGAAGCTGATGCAGTTCTGTATCGTTAAAAATAAAGGCAAAGTTTTTTAATGGGATATTGCTCTGTATTTTCCAATTTACCAATGCGCCGGTTTCGGCCCGAACTAAAAATTGTTGCTGTTTACGGGCTGCTTTTTTTGTGTAGTTCGGCGGGTTAATATTCACTTCGTAAGTGGCGATAGCCGGCAAGGTATTTTCTTTTGTTTTAGGCAAAGCAGTCGTTATTGACGATTTAAAATCTCTTCCAACAGCTAGTTGATGTATTAAAAAACTAAAAAACAAGCAGCATCCCATAAAAACTAAAGCCCAGCTGGTCTTTCTTAGTGGAGTATTTAAGCTCCCTCTTAATGGAAAAAGCTTACCTATTCTTTCTATTTGCAGTTGTTCGAGCAAGGTAATTTCTTGAATAGGCTTTAAAAAAAGACTGGTACTTTCTTCTACCAATACGAATTTAGCATCGAGGTAGCTCGCCATATCTCTAACGGTTATTTTCCAAACCGGCTTAAATAAGAGCAGTAAAATGCCGAGTGATGCCCATGTGGGAATAAACACCTTTTCGGAAAAAGTAGTATACCGGATCAAAACCATACCTAAAACCAGCGTAATGCCCAGGCTAATTACTGCACCTTGTATCAGGTAAAGTAAGATCCACTTTAACCGAAGTTGCTTTATCCATTTTTCTACTTCAGCTTTTAAATCCATTCCGACTTTTTGTTAATCTAAACGATAAAAATCTTTCTATAATTAAAACGAATAATGCTGCTACCCAAAAGATATCTTTTAAAGGCTTCATGGTATTTGTTTTTACCGAAGTAATGGCCGTTTTAATGGGTATAAATTCTTGCTGCTTTTTAGCCAGTTGCCGGCGATCAGCCGGATGGTCTTCGAAGCCAAAATCAACCTTTTCCTTTTCGTTACCAAGCACCAACGGGAGCATGGCCTTTATAAACCGGCTATCCCATACCAGGTCTGTCCATTGCGGATTAAACCGGCTGTAAAAACGATAATGGTTAAAGTGATGTGTTTTTTCTTTACTTAAAACCGGGTTACCAAATCCATCGGCCCATACTTTTTCTCCACTAAATGCCGAAACCATTACCCTTTGGTATAGTGCAATCCTAGCGCTATTTTGTGCACCTTCCGTATTTAAGTCGACCGTCGAATTAAACCCCTTTATCTTCCCATTTTCGTAAGTCAGCAAATTAGCGCCATTTTTAAGCTTGGCTAAAAAGATTTCATCAATAGGATGGGTCGAAAGCCAAAACCCTGCAGCCGCATTACCAGCAGGCTCCTGTGCAGTCCATGGTTTAATATTTATGGGTCTTTTTGTATAATGGGCAATCGCATTAATGGCCGCCTTAACATAACGAGCATCTTCCCCATCGGCCGGATAAATTAAAAGGGTAAGCGCAGGTATTGGGATAGCGGGATTTAGGGAGGTATAATAAGTTAAGTCGGGGCTTGATGTAGCGAGATATGTTTTACCCATTAGCAGGGTTTGCCACCGCCCTATAGTATCCATTTCGTCGGTATCATGCCATTTTAAATCGAAAGCAACTGTAGGCAAATTATCCTCAAAATGAAGAAGGCGACGGTCTGCAAAAAGCTCAACTTTAAAACCAACCGGTATTTGGCTATTTAATTGATTAAGCAATGCAGCATAACTTATTGGGGTCTTCGCATTTTCATAAACAGTAACCGTATCTTTGAGGCTAAGCGATTCGAAGCCAGGGTTAAATGCATGCAGCTCCAAACCTTGTGCCCTTAACGAATCGATAAGGTGGTGATGGCGATTATAAATTTGCCGGAGTTGTTCTTTTTTAAGCAAGATCCAGCCCCCTTTTTTGCCTGCTGTATTTGTCGCATCGCGTTGAGGTTTGGTTAATAAGAAAACCATTAAAACCAGCAGCAGGCAGCGTAAAATAAAAAGCGGCCAGTGTTTAATGTGCCAGCTTGTTGCACTCGATCTTGCGCTTTCGCCTAGCAGCAAAATACTGCCGATTTTTAAGGTTTTTCCTTTTTTAATATGCCACAGGTGTATAATTACTGGAATGATTAATCCGGCAAGCGCAAACAAACCTATAGGATATAACAATTGCACCTATTAAATCTTTAATTTATTTCTTTGTTTCAAAAAGTCCCTTAATGCATCGGCCAAAGGTTCGGCGGTAGAAATTAATCGATAATACAGTTGATGATCGAGCATTCTTGTTCGTGTTTCTTTCAAATAGTCGTCAAATTTCGTACGATAACCTGCTCTAGCCCTTTCCTGGTCGACCTGTATCGTTTTACCCGTTTCGAGGTCTTCGAAGGTCGCATAACCTTTATAATCGAGCTCCATTTCATTTTTGGACACTACATGAAAAACCAGGATTTCGTGATTTAAAGTATTCAGGGCATTTAGAAGCTTGAAAATTTCGTCGTTACTTTGGTAAAAATCGCTTACAAAAACCATCAACTCACGGCGCTGTGAACCTGCAAAAATCTCCTTATAGTGTATGGGTTTTGTAAAACTGCCTTCAGGTTTTAGTTGTTCCAACTGATAAAATAAGCGGGTTAAATGCTGAAGGTCCTGTTTGGCAGGCATGGCAAAAACACCGGAATTTTTAAAAGCATAAAGCCCAATAGCGTCCCCTTGTATACTGGCTAATTGCGCTAAGGAAGCAATCAGGTATCGACTATAATCCATTTTCGTGAAATGACCATCGTTATGGTTCATCGATGCACTGGCATCAACCAGAAAGCGAATCGCAATATTGGTTTCTATTTCCGATTCACGAATATAATAGCGGTCGGAACGGGCAAACATTTTCCAGTCGAGTGCACGTAAATCATCGCCAGGCTGGTAGCTCCGGTACTGACTAAATTCCAGTCCCTGTCCTTTTACTGTACTTTTATTGATCCCGCTCATAAAGCCATCTATCGTGGTTTTTGCCGATAAATGGAGGTCCTTAATGGCCATCATTATTTTCGGGTCGAGCAGTTTATGCATTACAGGTTAAGTTTTGGTCTGGAAATAGCCTTTAATAGTTCGGCAGTTACCTTATCAGATGAAATATCTTCGGCTTCGGCTTTAAAATTCATCAATACCCGATGGCGCAAAACGGGATAAGCCATTGCTTGCAAATCTTCCATTGTTACGGCATAGCGCCCCTTAAATAGCGCCCTGGCTTTTGCGGTAAGGATTAAAGCCTGACCAGCTCTTGGCCCTGTACCCCAACGCACCCACTCCTTTACAAAGCTAACAGGGCTGGTATCGGGCCTGGTAGCCCTTATTAGCTCGCTCACATAGCTCAGTAAATCGTCGCTAATACTTACCGTTCGGGTTAGTGCCTGCAATTGTCCGACCTCTGTAGCGCCAAGAATTGGCTTAACTTCGTTCTTCATAACCCCTGTTGTATTCTTTAAGATACGGCTTTCTTCGGCGGCACTGGGATACCCAATTTTAATGTATAATAAAAACCGGTCTAGCTGCGCTTCTGGCAAGGGATAAGTTCCTGCTTGTTCTATCGGATTTTGGGTAGCTAAAATGAAGAAAGGGCGGTCTAAAGGATAGGTTTTCCCACCATAAGTTACTTCGAACTCTTGCATGGCTTCGAGCAGGGCCGACTGTGTTTTAGGCGGTGTCCGGTTAATCTCGTCGGCCAGGATAATATTGGCAAATAGCGGCCCTTTGTTAAATTTAAAAAACCGTTTGCCGGTGCTATGGTCTTCTTCTAAAATTTCTGTACCCACAATATCAGTAGGCATTAAATCGGGTGTAAATTGTATTCTTCTAAAATTGAGATCCAAAGCCTGCGATAGCGTTCGTACCATGAGTGTCTTTGCCAGTCCCGGCACTCCCTCTAATAAGCAATGCCCACCCGCCATTAAAGCAATTAGCATTTCTTCGATAACAGTATCCTGGCCTACAATTACTTTCTGGATTTCGTCTTTTAGGAGCGCGATTTTCCCGATTAATATTTTTATCTCGCTTTCTGATTGTTCCAAAACAATGTTTATTTTATATTTTACGATATGATGTTTCAATATAGCATATCTGCCCCTTATTAATTGACCATCTCCGAACAATATCAAAAAATTTACAAGATATCCGTTTTAAAAAACTGAATTTATAAAAATTGGGGCTAATTTAGAACCATGCAGGGAGCTAAGTTTACATTTGCAAGGTTAAAATACAGTTCGGGTGATTGGGATACTGACCAGCGGATGCCGGCAAATTTGCTCAATTCCTTGTTAGAATACACCACAATACCCCTAAATGAAGAAGAGAAAATTGTGGCACTTGGCAGCAACGAGCTCTTTAATTATCCGTTTTGTTATTTAAGCGGACATAAATTAGTCCAGTTTAGCCAGCAGGAAGCTGTAAATTTTAAAGCCTACGTACAAAACGGTGGCTTTGTTTTTGTCGACGATTGTAATCACGATATTGATGGGTTATTTGCCCGTTCGTTCGAAACTCAGATGACCAATCTTTTTGGAGCAAATGCATTAAAAAAGATCCCTAATAACCATGCCATTTACCATAACTTTTTTAAGTTCGAGAAAGGCCCGCCAACGACTTCTTTCGAGCTTAATGGTTGGGGCGACGACCTGGTGCACGATTATCTCAAAGCAATAACTATTAATGACCGGATTGGCGTGTTGTATAGCAATAAAGATTATGGTTGCGAATGGGATTATGACTTTAAAAACAAGCGTTTTTTAGCAGAAGACAATACCAAATTTGGTGTAAATATTATCTTATACGCAATGGGGATTAATTCACTGTGAGTTATTAGCCGTTTAAGGCTATATTTTTACCAGGTACGATAAGGTATTTCTTTTTGAAATGGAACTTCTTTCTTTAAGATCCCGCTAGCCTGACCTGTAAGCCATAAATAATGATCGGATGGAATTTCTTTCTCGTAAGGCACAAACTTGCTGGCCCCTATGGGAGTTTCTTTACCTACTTTAAAAATTGCGGTGGCCTCATCAATTTCGTCGAACATGGCCACATATAACATTTCGGCACCTGCAGCTATCGCACCGGTTAGTTGCTGCCAAAAAAACTTGCCTTTATTTCTTGGTATAGCATCGAAGGGGTCGTTTGGCCGCATATTTTTCCAGCTAAAACCTGGAAAAACCACAGGTACATAATCGAGGTTATATTTTTTACACCAAGCAATATCATCTTTTATCCGAAGCTGATAATGTGGATAAGTTTCTTCATTATACCGACCTACAAACCAAGGCTGAACAATGTCGGCTTTTTTAATAATCTCATGTAATTTAGGGTCGCTTTGCGCATCGAATTTTAGCTCCCGCCACCAAGTTGGCACCCCTAATAAAATAGAGCAACCGCCATATACAGGATCATTCTTTAAAAAATCCATTATTTTTTCTACCTCCTTTAAACCGTATTTACGATTATCGTTAAATCCGACACCCCAAATGGCGACCAACGGTTTTTCGTTATGAAACAGATAATTATCGTTTGCCGATCTTTTATTAAGTTTATATTCGTCAATTAGTTTCTTCCAGTCTTCAATTAGAATAGTATATTCTTCAGCTTTCATTCCAGAAAGGTCATACATAGCAACAATAGCTCTATCGTATTTTTTAGCAGCTTTTACGGCCGAGCTAAAGACTTTTTGCATGTGTTGATTTCCTTTGGGATCTTTTAAAGTAGTAATAAAACGCTGCATAAATACTCCATCAATGTTGTAATCGCGCATCCATTTAAAATGCAGGTCGACTGTACTTTCATCATAGGCACTAAAAACATAAGCTGGGCTACCATCAGCATAGTTAAAAGCGGTTTTATATTTCACTTCATATTCGGTCATATCAGGCCACATATCGACCTTTGTATGACCGGGTTCGAACTTATTTTGCGGGTCTTTATAATGGTTCCAACCGCGACCTGCACCATCGCCCTCTGCGTTAAACCAACCTTGGTATCCAGCCATAACCAATCCTTTATAGGAGTTATATTTTCGAGGTAAAAAAGCTTTTTTCGATGGAATAACACTACAATTGATAAAGAGTAGCAAAAGGGGAAGGATCAGCAATTTCTTCATTAGGGAACGGTGTTTTGGGGTTAAAATGTTTTAGAGGCAAAACATTATTTCTTATTTATTAATATAATTATAGATTTTATATGGTTTCAACAAATTTTATTTAATCATTTTAAAATAATCAATTTTGTTACCATTAATATCGTACACTTCGTAGCTTAATTCTTTACCGGCTATTGTCATTAAAGCATAAGTGTACATCTTTTGAGGCGAGGTATACAACATCGAAGGCATATCTTTCCCGCCAACACCTTGTAGAGATCCGCCGGCCGACCCGTTAGTAATAAAAACGGTACCCATTGGTTTATCATAAATATGCAAATCTGGTTGATCTAATATGGTCGTCCCTCGCATTGCTTTATGCCGCTCGTATACGTGTCGATGGCCGGACAATACCAAGTCTATTGCATATTTATCGATTAATGGAGTAATCTGATTTTGCCATTGCGGTACTAGGCTCACACCATGGGCGTGCATGGGATAATGATCATATAAAATGATCCATTTAATTTTCTTATTCTTTTTAGCCTGTATCAAATCTTTTTCTAGCCATTTATATTCGGCCGAACCAGGTTTAAACAAAACAGCATCTATCTTAGCTGCGCCAGCGCAATAACCAGAATTAATAGCTATAAAATGAGTATTCCCATAATCGTAAGCATAATTCAAATTGTCGTTTGGCAAGTTAAATAAATCGTGAAATATGGGAAATGGTCGCTGAAAATTGACATTCTGATTATCGTTAATCACATCGTGATTTCCGGTAGCCGGCATAAAAGGTGTTTTTGCATTTAAGGGTTGGGCAGTATGCAAAAAACCATTCCAGCTCGCAGCAACCGATCCATTTTCGACAATATCGCCCGTATGAATAGTAAAATTAAGGGGCTGCTTTAGCAATTGATCAACGATGGTTTTGGTTACTTCGAAAGTTTTGTTACCCTCGTTGTTTTGCGTGTCGCCCCAAACGCCAATGCAAATTTTACCTTTGTCACCCACTTTAGGTGGCGTCTTAAAAGCATAAACCTCACTCGTACTATTGGCACAGGTTTGTTCGCATTGATAGTAATAAGTGTGGCCTGGCAAAAGGTTTTCGAGCGTAGCTTTATAAGCAAAAGATTTTTTTTGCCCACTTACTGGAATGGGGTCAACTGCTGCCACAGATTTCAAATTATTACGGTCTAAACCATATTTAAGTATGCTCGAACAAGAGGTAATGCTTGTCCAGCTAACCGCCATTGTTCGACTACTTTGTGTTCCATCTTTAAAGCTCAAATGGATATTATCGATTTGTGCAAACAAGCTTTGCAGCTGGAAACACAATAATATAGACAATATTAATTTTATCTGTTTCATACACTTAATATTAATTCATATAATAGTTTGGGTTAACATTAATGGCCGAAGGAGGTGCATCTTCAGCTTTGCTCCCCCAATTCTTATTAGGTATTTCGCCCATTACCAATTCGAGTAATCCCCCCTTCATTAAATCGTTATGAGTAAACCATGTCTTATTCAAGACTTTCCCGTTTAATTTAGCGCTTTGAATATATTTTGCGCTCGCCGAGGCCTGAGGCGCCTTAATAGTAAAAGTTTTCCCGTTATGTAGTTTAATGCTTATTTCTTTAAATATTGGACTTCCGATGGTATAAACTGGAACACCAGGGGTTACCTGATAAAATCCCATCATCGAAAACACCACAAAGGCGCTCATTCCGCCACCGTCTTCGTCGCCCGGAATACTAAATAAATTATCTTTAAACCAGGTATCCATTAACATCCGAATGCGTTTTTGAGTTTTCCATGGCGAGCCCAGGTAATTGTAAAGGTAGGGAATATGAAAGCTAGGTTCGTTACCCATCGAAAACTGACCTACCAAGCCAGTAGCATCTGGGAAAGTATTCCATAATACGTATTTACTGCGACCAAGATCTTCTCTAAATAAATTATCCAGTTTATCTTCGGCTGCCTTTTTACCACCCATTAGAGTAAATAATCCATTCATATCGTGTTTTACATCCCATTCGTAGGTATAGGCATTATTTTCGGTAAAATAATCCCTTCCTCCTTGCCCGCCAGAGAACTTGGGATCGAAAGGTTCAATCCAATTACCATCGCTATCTTTTGGCCACATAAAACCTTTATCCTGGCGAAAAACATTTTTATAGTTACTCGATTTTTTAAGAAATAGTGCATTATCGCCCTTTTTGTCGAGTGCTGTGGCCAATTGTGCCAGACACCAATCGTCGTAACTTTGACCGAGGGTTACTGCAACCGCTTGTCTTTTTTCGAAACTATGTACGATTTCGACTGTTTCTTTTTCCCCATACTTTAAAGCCGGGAAATAGCCATTCTTGCCATAAAACTCATCCAATTCGGTTAATGGACCATTTCTCCAGGGCAAAAGTGTTGCTTCTACCGCATTCTTTCTTAATCCAGCATAAGCACCCTGAATATTAAAATTACGAATCCCTTTAAACCAGGCATCGGCCATCCATGCTGCAGCATGATTTCCGGTCATACAGGGATTATCTCCAAACACCAAGGCAAACGAAGGCATCCATCCCGACTGCTCATACATTTTAACATAAGATTCCATCATATCCGATTGCTTTTCCGGGTTCAAGATCATGTGCAAGGGCTGATGTGCAAGGTACGAGTCCCATATCCAATTGTCGACATAAAACGACCGGTTGTCTTTATGTACCTGATGGTCGTAAGCACTATAGTACTTCCCATATTCGTTAATATCGACCATTCTTTCGTAGGTCCGGTATAATGCGGTATAAAATGATCTTTTTTCGGTCGGAGTTCCACCTTTAACAACGATTTGCCCTAAAGTTTTCTCCCAAATGGCCTGAGCTCTTGCTTTAACTAATTCCAAGCCCCACTGTGGAATTTCTTTTTGCAGGTTTTCTTTGGCCTGAGCAATACTGATGAATGAAATTCCATACCGGAAATCGACTGTTTTATTGGGCTGTAACTTTATAAAAAGATCTTTTTGATCTGTTGTTTTCTTATACTGCACATTTAAAACATCGGCATTAATTTCGGCATAAAAATAAGCTTTCATACCATTAAAAGTTTCCGTTCCGGAAAGGGTTCTTTTTCCTGCTACCTTTATTTCGCCCTCTCCATTTACGATACCCATTCTTAAATACCGGGGCGAATTGCCTGTGAAACCGAAACGATAATAACCGCTTCGCGTTGCGGGACTAAACTCAATCCTGGTATTCGATTCTTCTAAATTAGTCGTATAATAATGCGGTGCGGTTTGCTCCCTATCGTAAGTTAATTTTTCTGTCCAGCTGTTGGGTTTAATATCTCCAACATAAGGCATAACGGCAAACACATTTCCAATCCGATGCGAATACATAGTTAATGGAAAATAACTAATCTGATCGTCGAGTTGGTCTTTACGTACCGGATATATCCGTATCATACTATTTGGTAAATGCATAGTGGGGCGTGTTGGCTCTAACAGATGGCCAACAGCACCAATGGTAGGATCGACATATTGGAGGTTATTGGGCAATTGCTGACCAAATAAATTCCCAAAAATTAGACATAATATACTTATAACCTTAAGGCTTTTCTTCATCATTTTTTCTTAAATATTACTTTGTAAATGCTTCGTATATCGGCGAACCAATGGCGCCATTTGGCATCTGAATATGCAGCAAAGCGGCAACCGTTACTGCAATATCTGTGATTTGGGTTGGGCGATTAAGCTGTCCGCCCTGTTTAATTCCCCAGCCCATCCATACCAATGGGATATGAGAATCGTAAGGATTCCAGGCCCCATGAGAAGTACCACTACTCCCTGCCGAAAAAACCGCTGGATTCAAAATCAACTGAATACCGCCAGAACGATGGGCATTATTTCCGTTCACAATACGTTCTTTAATTTCTTTAGGTACTACGGCATTGGCTATATCGTTCAGATCGACCACAAAAGCAATTTCATTTTGGGTTTTTAAATAAGCCATGCAAGTTTTACGGATAGCTTCTTCATTAAGATTGTTTTCGCGAATTACCGAGTAGTTAAAATGAACCTGCGCGTTCATCATGCTCAAAACAATATCTTTAACTTTAAACTGCGCTTCGAGTTTCTTATTCATTTCGCGCATTACGGTACCCCCAGACCATTTTGCGGAATTTAATTTATTGTCTTTACTAAAATCTATGTTATGCGCAGCACCATGATCGGCCGTTAAAAAGACCGTATAATTTCCTTTGCCAACTCTAGCATCCAGGTATTTGAAAAATTCGGCCAGATCTTTATCTAGTCTTAAATAAGTGTCTTCAGTTTCGATTGCATTTACGCCAAATTTATGACCTACATAATCAGTTGCCGATAAACTTACGGCCAATAGATCAGTTACCGGGCCCTGGCCTAACTTTTCATTCTCGACCGCAGCTTTAGCCAAATCTAATGTTAAAGTATTGCCATAAGGCGTGGTGCGGATTATATTATAATCTTTCGCAAACATTTGAGATGTCCTGATCGGGAACACCGGCGCAGTTTGCCCTTCAAAAAGCCCTTCATATTTCGTATTATCGGCTGTACTTTGAAGATATGTTTTAATATCATATAAGGTATTCCAATCTTGTTTTAGGTATTTTTCCGGCAATTTCTGATTGTTAAAAGCAGTTACCCAGGCTGGTAGTTCATTCATATAATAAGTACTTGTAATCCAATTACCACCGCCATCGAACCAATAAGCGGCATTTGCGGCATGGCCGGCTGGCAAAATTGCACCCCGATCTTTAAGGGCAATTCCAATTACTTTAGACCTGAAGTTTGTAGCTAATCTTAATTCATCGCCAATAGTACTCGTTAATAAATTACGAGGCGACATCTTTCCGGCTTTAGATTTACTTCCAACAGTAGTAACGGTAGAATCTTCTGTACAATATATAGTTTTGCCACTTTCGTTCATGATAAAATCATTTCCCGCAATACCATGGATTGCGGGTACTGAACCCGTATAAACGCTACTATGTCCAATAGCCGTTACTGTTGGCACATAGTTGATAAAAGTGTTTTCGCAGGTAAAACCTTCATTAAGCATTCGTTTAAAGCCACCTGCTTGATACCTATCATAATAACGGTATAAATAATCCCATCGCATCTGGTCTACCACTATACCTACCACCAATTTAGGTCGGGAGAGCTGTTCTAAATTTTTTTGTGCCGAAACAGATAGGCACCCTATTAGGAATAAGGGTAGTAAAAACTTTTTGATACTCATGTTTTTTTATTTTACTTTAAATGCTTGTTTAGTAAGTTCCAAATATTCTTTATTAAATTTTGTTGAGGGCTCGAGCGCATTTCCTTTAGTAAAATCGTTCCACGAATTAATGATAACCATATTGTTCTTTCCCATGTTATGCTTGGCTACATTAGTATAGTCGGTGTAAGTCTTCGCAGTTCTTTCAAAAACCCGCTGTGTGGCTGTACTTACTTCGTTATAGCCCGGAAAAATACAAGGTATAAACTCTACGTTGCTTTTTGTAAGGAAGGACTTCCAATTTTGCCAACTGAGGTCGAGATAGCTGGTAAAGGCCCACCAACGATCGTAGTCGGCAGTATTCCAAGCCGATAAGACAATGGCATCCATCGCTGTTAGTGCATTAATATCGTAATTAACTGGTGCTACCCAACCTGTAGAAAGCTCCCCAATAAAGTAAGGGTTTAAGCCCAATGCTGTAAATTCGGTTCTTAAAGTAGCTATTACTGTTTTATAATCAATACTGGTTAATGCGGAAGAAGATAAGTTTAAAGGCGTAATTAAAATAACCGGCCTATCTCCTATCTTGTAATAGTAAGGTTTACTAATATGTTGAGTAACCAAAGTTTTAAAGTCATTTATCATCGTTTGCAATTTAGCTCCGGTAAGTGGCGAAGCATTTGTGGCGCTAAGATGTGCGGCATTAAAGCCAATTACCATTTTTACATTTTGTGTTGTTCTACCTGCAGCAAAAGCATTGAGTAGCGAATTATCAGTTGCAGAGGCATTCCATTTAAAAATCAAATAATCTACACCCGCTTCGTCGGCCCAGGTTAGCTGTTTGGGGAATATCGTAGCATCCGTTACTGCATTATATGGTTTTCCCAGCAATGATATATCAGAATGTGTTTTGGCCCAGTCTGTAGCTGTATAATTAAAATAGTAGGCGCCCACCTTTGCATTATCATTCAGCTTCACTGCTGGAATATCGTATACATATTTATCTTTATCGATAAGCTGTGTTTCTTTTTTACAGGCCATGAGAAAAATACCCATGCACAATGTCATATTTATAATCTTTTTCATCATCTTATTGAGGTAAAAATGGATTTTTCTTAACTGGTAAAGCGAACCATAATTTTGTTTTTAAGGCATCGGCTCCGCCTAACCAAGGTATAGCTTTGTTAATTTCGCTGGTATTAACCTGAAACTCTATTCCTGGATAATTTAGGCGTTGAGGGATATAGGCATAGCCTACCGTTCCGCCTTCGCCGCCATCGGGGTTAAAATGCGGGGCAAATTCCAGCACTTGGCTTCTTCTAATCAAGGTCCAGGCATCCATGGCATTGTAAAACCCAGCAAGCCAGGTTTGTGTAATGAGTTGCCTGTAGGGGTCTGGTTTGGTAATGGCGCTGCTGGTTATGCCAATATAATCTTCAAATTCCGCCGCCCTTCCGATAGTATCCACCACAGTATTCCATTTAATTCCAGGTTGCTCAAGGTAATCGCTAATGCCCTGTTGCGGAATGTTATATTTGCTCATCGAAGCCGTAATTCCGTCCCTATAATACTGCTCCGCTGTTTTGGAACCACCCCATCCTTTTAGCGCTGCTTCTGCTTTTAAAAAACAACTTTCTTCGTACGAGAGAAACACATACTCGGCATCTGGTTTGGTAAAATAATCACCAATCTGCGCATAATCTAACTGACCAAGAGGCGAATGAGGATTTCCACCCGGAATGCTTACCCCGGCAGGCAATTGGGTAGCTTTTGGCTGACCCCAATATTTCCCTTTATAAGGTCCTTGCGGTGCAGGTTTTGCATAGATTGGCAACCGCGGATCGTTATATGGCAACATATACTGGATTAGGGCTTCACTAATCACGTTTAAGCTTGAGGCATTGGCTGCAGCTTTTAGCACGTTATAATCGTAAAGGTAGCTCCAGGTATCGGAAGTTGTATTCCAGTAAGCTTTCGCCGTTTCTCCAGCTGCAGTTATAGTGGTCGACTCGTTAGCTAACACCTCGCTTATAACTTCCTGTGCGCTTGTAGGCGAAGCATTGGCGATTTGAATGGCCAGGCGTAATCGTAACGTATTAGCAAATTTTTTCCATTTTAACAGGTCACCTCCAAAAACAGCGTCAGCCTTTCCGACATAAGTATCGCCGTTTAAGTCGATAGCATTTGCGGCCTCCTTTAAATCTTTCAACAAACCTTTATAAATGTCTTCTTCCTTATCGTAAGCAGTATAAGCATCACCATTTAGTGCCTTGGTTTTTGGGATACTTCCCCAAATCGCCACCATGTTCGAAAAAATATAGCTTTCAAAAATTTTAGCGATAGCAACGCGGTTTTTATAGCCCGGATCGGCTGCATAGTTTAACTGAATTTGATGCACTGGCTGTAAGCAAGAAACGTACAAAGCACTCCAATAACCGTTTACTGCAGAAGCAAAGGTATAATAACGTTGCATTTGCCCGCCACCAACAGACACATAATTAGAATAATGCGAAAGTGTTTCCCGGCGCATATTACCTCCAAAAAGATTCATCGTGTTTAATACCGAAGTATTGAGTAAATATTCCGGATCTACATGCTCTGGATTATTAGGATTGATATTAGCCTCTTCTAATTCCTTTTTACAAGAAATTAGGGTTATACAGCATATCAGTATAATTAAAAATTTATAGTTATTGTTCATGATCTTAATTTAAAAAGTTAACCTTAAATCCAATCCATAAGTAGAAAATGGGGGTAATGAACCATATTCTATTCCTTGTCCATTACCAGAAGTTACACTTGCCTCGGGATCGATACCTTGAGGAGCCTTTTTATAAATCGTCCATAAGTTTCGACCTGATAATGAAATCCTGGCATTAGCCACTTTTATTTTTTTAAGGAAAGGTGCGTTAATATTGTACCCCAATACCGCCTCTCTTAATTTCACAAATGAGGCATCGAATATCTGCATTTCGTCGAGGTTAGAAAAACCGTTCGATTGGGAGCTCACATATTTGTTATTTGGAGTTCCATCCTCAAAAAAGGCATCTTTATAAATAAAACCACCGGTTAAATTTGCCGCACTTTCGCCATAAATATAGCTATGTAAATAATAATCCTCGCGCCCTACGAGTGTATTTGCAATTGCTCCCGAGATATACGATCGGCGGTAGGTACCCGAATAGAAACTTCCGCCTTTGCGAACATCGATTAAAAAGCTAAGATTGAAATTTTTATAACGGAACGAATTACCAAAACCACCGGTCCAATCTGGCATTGCATTGCCTAACACCAAATTGCTTTGTGCAATTGGCAAACCACTCGCAGCTACCAATTTTCGACCCTGGTCATCACGTTTCCAACCTGCACCTCTAATTACGCTATAAGGTTGATCTATTTCGGCAAAAACCAATAACCGGCCAAACCAGGAATTTAATTGAAAGCTGTTCACACCTTCTACCAGACTTTTTACTTTAGAATCGTTTTGTCCATAATTAGCAAATATGTTCCATTCGAAAGTTTTATTTTTAATTGGCGATCCGGATAAACTGAGTTCTGTTCCCCAGTTTTTAATCTCTCCAGCATTATAGTATTTTCTACTATATCCACTGGTAGGAGTAATTTGCGCGGTTAAAATCTGATTGGTAGTCGAAGTCTCGTAATGTGTAGCACTAAAGGTTAAACGATCTTTCAAGAAACGTAAATCTATACCAAACTCTGTTGAAGCAGTTTTTTCGGGTTTAAGATCGGGATTATAAAAAGTAGAAGCTAATGAGGCATAGGCCTGCCCATTATAAATTCCATTAAATGCATAAGTTGGCATTAATTGGTATGGGCTGGTATCGTTCCCCACAATCGCGTATGATCCTCTTAATTTACCAAAAGAAAGGATGTTTTTAGGAAATCCTTTAAATGCTTCCGTAAAAATGAACGAGCCACCAACAGAGGGGTAAAAATACGAATTATTAACCGCAGGTAAGGTCGACGACCAATCGTTCCTGGCCGTCACATCCATATATAGATAGTTATTGTAGCCAAAGGATACTGAACCATAAACAGAGTTAATTAGCTTTTTAGCAGAAAACTGTGTGACGCTCGGAAATTCGCCAGAGTTAGATAAATTCATTAATCCGGCCTGAATTAATGAGTTGATACGTTGTTCATTTTTGCTATTGGAAGTCTGAAAACGCCCCACTCCGGCAAAAGAGTTGATAGAGAGTTTTCCGAATTTATGGTTAGCAAATAAAACCAGATCGGCATTTATACTTTGCAAATTGTTATTAATGGTGCTCATACTTCCATTAGGACTACTTTGTGCACCTTTGTTATTAAAAGTATAACCATCGACCCAATACATTTCTGTACCTACTTTAGCAGTTAATTTTAACCAATCGTTAAATTTAGCATTAATATTAAAAGCACCTAATAACTGGTTTTTTGTGTCCTGATTAGGATTTTCGTTAATGGCCCAATAAGGATTTAGGAAATCGGTATGGGTATTAATTTCGTTGCCATATTGATCTTTATAATTCTGAAATTCTGAAAGTTGATCGTCCCGTACCATATAAGCATACTGATAGATCGGGTTTTTCGTACTTCCATTCATATACTGTCTATTAGTTACTTTATTATTGATAAAAGTAACTTTCGAGTCCATGTCCAACCATTTATTAAATTTGTTAAGCACCCGGATGTTCGCGTTATGCCTTATATTCTCGTTAATGCCCTTAACTACACTACCCCCATTATAATTGGTATAAGAAAACCGGTAATTATTTTCGACACTACCCCCGTCTATGGCAATCGAATTAGTGAGCATTGCTGCCGTACTATAAAAATCTTGTACATTATTGGGTTGTGCCAGGTACTGTTTAGCTTGTCCGTTAACGCTTATTACTGGTTGCCCTAAAAATGGGGCTCCCCAACTCCGGTTAAACACACTTAAACTTGGAATTCGATCTGGATTACTGGTCGAACCCGATCCATCGAGTTTAAAGCTGTTACCTGCGCCAAACATATTCTGATAATCAGGAAATTCGGTAATGCGCTGAAATGTAGCATTCGAATTGTAGATAATTTTAAATTTTGTACCGGTCGATTTTTTAGTAGTAATTAATACTGCACCATTTGCTGCCCTCGAGCCATATAAGGCAGCGGCGTTGGGCCCCTTAAGTACTTCGATATTTTCGATATCTTCTGGGTTGATGTTTCCAGCGATATTGCCATAATCGAGGTTATTATTACCTGAGGTTGTTACTTTACTATCGCCTGTCTCATTATCGACTGGAATCCCATCTATTACAAATAATGGTTGATTATTCCCAGTAATGGAGTTATTCCCTCTGATAATGATCCTCGCGGAACCAGTATTGCTCGACGCTGGAGTTACCTGCACTCCTGCAATTCTTCCCGAAAGTGTGGACATTATATTGGTAGTAGGGGCCTGGGTTAAAGTAGAAACATCCATGCTTTGTCGGGAATAACTTAAAGCCTTGGCTTCTCTTTTTATGCCCAATGCAGTTACGACAACCCCTTCTAATTGGGTACTTTCTTGAATTAATTGTACATTGATCACAGTTCTCCTATTAATTATCTCTGTTTTAGCAGCCATGCCAACATAAGAGAAAATGAGTTCTGTTGCACCTTCTTGTACTAAAATGGTATAGGCACCATTGTTATCGGTAATTGCGTTAGATTTTTTATCCCCGACACTATTGGTCGTTAAATTTACGCCTGGTATTGGCGAGCCTGTTATATCTGTTACCTTTCCACTAATGCGCAGTTGGGCACTTAGTGAGTAAGAAAGGAAACAAAATAGCATTAATAAATAGTATTTCGGTTTCATTTGTTTGAATTGGTTTATATTGGTTTGGAAATCGAATTTTAAATCGCTAGTCAAGTTTAAGTTTTGGAAAATAATAAAACATTAATAAAACATTAATAAGGCAGCTAAATAAAAATAAGCTATGCCAAAACTTTAAAGATTAGGATTTAGTATGAAGCAATTCTGTTAAACTTACCGTCGTCCAAGCTTTACTATCTGCATTTTTATAGATAGTAAGATCTACATTGCTTTTTTCCGATATCTGCATTGTAGCATAACCACAAAAATCTGCAAATTCGAAATGTTCAATAAAGGGGCGCTCATTTTCGATATTATCTTTTCGTTCCTGGAACGTATCAGGGGAAAATTTTGGTTCAAAATCTAAAAGATTAGCATTATAAGCTTCCAGGCCCTTGACATGATTTTTAACCGGTGCATTTGGCGCATCGATTACACTACCGATAGCTACCTGTACCAATTTACCTTTGGCTGTAGTACGGGAAAGAATGCTTGTTTTATGCAAGTGTGCAGTAAGTACAATGGCATGATGCTCGCTTAACAAATTAAGGAGTTCTTCTCTTTTCGCTTTTTGGTTTGGTTTAGCAAAAATATGCCAATTGGAGCGGGCACTATAAGGAATTACGGGCTGATGAACACTAAAGAATAAGAGCTCTTCTTTATATAGTGGCAATGTTTTTTTGAGCCATTCAAGACTTTCATCAGCAGCATAACAATCGAAAACTATAAATCTGGCATTTTTATGAACAAATGTATAATTTGCGGTACTTAAGGCTTGATTTAATTCTTTTTCCTGCCAGCTCAGTACTGTTTTCTTATAAACTTCTCTGGCGCCCTCCCCAGTAATATCATGATTACCTTTTACCACAAAAAACGGGCGTTTTAAATCCATATCGGCCACATAAGAAATAAACTCTTGAGTCTGTTGTTGGGCAAGTTTCTCCGAGCCACAGAGGCCCTCTACAAAATCACCCAATTGTAGCCATAAATCAGCATTTACTGTTTTTGCCTTTTCTTTTGCGGCACTCATAAGCAAGGGAAAATTATCTCTGGTAATGCGCGAATAATTTTGAATCTGGACGATATCATTTGGATATTTAAGTTTCAGGTAATCCATATCATGATGTTCCAGTTTATCGAAATGGATGTCGCCCAGCAACATAAAATTAAAACCCTTTCCTTTACTAGGAATAAAGTCGAATGCAGATGCGCCTAATGGTAATGCTGCTGCAATTACACTTAAAGAGGCAATGAATTTTCTTCTGTTAACAGTAGTTTTCATCATTATGTTTATTTTAATGGTTTCAGGATGTTATTTTTTGAGGTTGTTAATTAATTTTAAATTGTTTTTTGGTCATTTCCAGAAAAATACTACCATGGGTTTCGGTAGGTTCTATGGCAGTGCCTAACTGAAAATTATTCCATGAATTAATAAGTACAATACGCTTACTACCCATATTACGTTTAGCCACATTTGTAAAATCGGTATAAAACTCGGTAGTATAGCCAATATTGTACATTTTGCTTGCCGGGGTCATGGCTTTATCGTTAAACCCGGGCGCAATGCAAGGAACAAAATCAACTTTCCAGGTTTTGGTCGAATCGGTCCAATTTTTCCAGTTCATGTCTACGAATGTGTTAAAAAACACTGATCTATCGTAACTATCGGTCGTCCAGTTAGTGGTATTTACACCATCCATAGCCTTTATGGCTGGCGCATAGCGCACTGGAGGCAACCAGCCTAAAGTAATTTCTCCGATAACATAGAGGTTTACACCAACATCGCTCAAAGCTTGTTTTAATGCTGGGATTACTTCTGCATAATTGATACTCGAACCTGCAGAAGATGATAAGTTTAAAGGAGTAATTAACACTACTGGTTTACCATCTACTTTATAATAATAGTCATTATTGAAGTGGCTATTTGCGAGGGTTTTAAACTCGTTAACCATGGTGGTAAGTTTAGCTCCGGTTAAAGGTGAAGCATTAGTTGCACTTAAGTGAGCAGTATTGAAATTAATAACCATTTTTACCTTATTATTTCGGCCTTGCAAAAAAGCATTTAAAATGGCGTTCCCAGAAGTGCCGTTCCAGTTAAAGATAAAAAAATCGAGGCCTGCCTCGTCAGCCCATTTACGGTGCTGATCCATTATTAAGGGGTCTAATGCACTATATTCGCCTTTAAGCGGTTTGAAAGTATACTTTTTAGCCCAGTCTGCTGCAGTATAATTCGAATAATAGGCACCTACTGTTACATTTTCTGTAAGAGGAACCGGTTCAATTTTATAATTGAAATTAGGGGGTAAGTGCTCGTCGTCCTTTTTACAAGAAGTGAAAGCCGCTAAAAATACCAATAGTGTATAAAGATAAGGTTTCATTATAATGATTTTAAAATGGTAAATAAGGATTTTTCTTATTGGGTAAAGCAAACCATAGTTTAGTAAATAAATTATCTGGACCACCTAGCCAAGTAATAGCTTTATTTACTTCGCCGTTATTGGTCTGCAGTTCGTCTGATGGGTAAGGCAACCGATTAGGCACATAAGCATAAGTGCCATCGTAGGTTGCAAACTGTGGTTGAAATTCGAGGAGTCTGGTTCTTCTTATGAGAGTCCAGGCATCTACTCCCTGTCCGGGAATAGCCAGCCAATGTTGCATCACAATTTGCCTTATATTATCGCCAGCGGGAACATAACTCGAGCAAATTTGTAACCAATCTTTAAATTGCTCACTACGGCCAACAGTATCGGAAGCGGTGCTCCATTTAATGCCTGGTGTATTTTTATAACTGGTGGCTTCTGTTGTACTTAAGCCATAACGGTTATAAGAAGCATCGATTCCTTCGTAGTAGTATTGCGAAGCATTGGAATTTCCCCACCAACCTTTTAAAGCGGCTTCTGCTTTTAAAAAACATGATTCAGCGTAAGAAAGAAACACATATTCGGCATCGGGTTTTAAAAACCGCTCGCCTATAGCCGAATAATCGTCTTGTTTAAGGCCAGTATGTGGATTAGTTAAACCATTGGCATAGGTCGATCCGCCACCATACGAGATATTCTGTCCGAAATAAGTTCCAATTCTGGGGCCTTGTTTAGCAGGCTGGGCATATATCGTTAAACGCGCATCGTTATAAGGAGCCATATAATAAACCAATGATTCGTTGGTTACTGGAATGGTTGCTTTATTTGCGGTATAATTATATACTGCCCGATCGTAAAGCGGACTCCAGGTATCGCTTGTTGTTCCCCAGTTGGCTACCGCAGTTTCTGCCTGAGCATTGATCGTATATTGCTCAGTTTTAAAAACCTCCTCCACTACTTTTTTTGCCAGTACTGGATCACCATTTGGTGCATCGTTAGAAATCCGGATCGCCAGCCGTAGCCTTAAGGTATTGGCAAATTTCTTCCACTTTAAAAGGTCGCCAGCAAATACTTTATCCGAATTTGCAGTATATTTATCGCCTGTTAAGTTTAGCGAATCGCTTAGATTTTTGAGGTCCGCTAGCAAATAGGTATAAATGTCTTGTTCTTTGGTGTAAGCTACACTTGGTGTACCTTGCAAGGCATTTTCTGTTGGAATACTACCCCATATCGCCACCGCATTAGAAAGGATATAATTTTTCCAGATCCTGGCAATCATTACCCTGTTAGTATAGGCAGGATCGGCTGCATAATTCACAATAATTTGATTAACAGGTTGAGTAGCTTGCACGTAAACACTACGCCAATAGGTATTATCCTCATTGAGGTCGTAGTTATAGCGTTGAAAGTTACCTTGAAACCCTGAAAAATAATGGGTATAATTAAAAAACACTACCCGGTTCATATTTCCACCAAAGAGATTCATGGTTTCAAAAATAGAGGTGGTTAATAAGAAATCTGGTTGTACCTTCGATGGCTTATTCGGATCGGTGTTTAGTTCTTCAAAGTTTTTGGTACACGACAATAACCCAAAGGCAAGAAGTGCTATAATGATAATTTTCTGTTTCATAATTTGGAATTAAAAGGTAAGTCTAATATTCAATCCATAAATTGAGTTTGGAGGCAATGCCCCATTTTCGATACCTTGTCCATTTCCGGAAGTGGAAGTTGCTTCGGGATCAAGGCCCATCGGGGTTTTTCTATAAAGAATTGCCAGATTACGTCCAGATAATGACAATCTTGCCGACTTAATTGGTGTTTTTGCCAATAGCTTAACTGGCATGGTATAACCTACCGTGATTTCTCTTAATTTTACATAAGAAGCATCATATATAACAAATTCGGCATAATTTGGCCGGGCATATTCGTAATTTTGAGGGGTAACGAACTTATTGTTTTTAGTACCATTCGCGAAATAGGCATCCCATTTTGCGCCGCCACTTAGCTCGGTATTATTTTCGCCAAAAATGACAGTGTGTTTATAATAATCGTCGCGACCATTTAAAGTTTCTGCTAACACTCCATTGGTTAACATTCTCGAAATACTACCCGAATACATTACGCCTCCCATTTTAATATCTATCAGGAAGCCCAGATCCATATTTTTAAATTTAAACGTATTGTAAATACCGCCAATCCAGTCTGGCGAAGCCGTTCCGAAGGCCATATCGTTATCTTTAACTAGTAATGAACCACCATCTTCAATTAGCATGCGGCCTTGAGAGTCACGAGCTACACCCAGACCCCGTAAGTAGGCGTAAGGTTTCCCAACTTCGGCATATACATACAGGTAGCTGGAATTATTATTGAGTTGAAACCGATCAATACCATCAATAAGCGATACTACCTTCGATTTATTTGCAGCATAATTAAATTGAGTGCTCCATGAAAAGTTTTTCCTGGCAATAAATTTTGCATTTACACTAGCTTCATAACCCCAGTTCTTAATTTTTCCGGCATTATAAATCCGCTTTAAATAACCACTTGAAGAAGGGAGTTGAGCGGTAACGATCTGGTTGGTAGTCGCTGCATTATAATACGTACCATCTATCGATATTCTGTTCTTTAACAGCCTTATATCCATCCCTAACTCGAACGAAGTGGTTCTTTCGGGTTTAAGTTCGGGGTTATTCATCGTAGTTGCCAAAGAAGCTAAGGTAGCTCCATTAAGAAATCCATTAAAAGAATAGGTCTGGTCTAAGCGGTATGGATCGGTATCATTCCCGACAATAGCATACGAAGCACGTAACTTAGCAAAGCTAAGCGTATTACTTTTTAGCTCGAAAAGTTCATTTACAATTAATGAACCACCTACAGAAGGATAGAAATAAGAATTATTGGCTGTCGGAAGAGTAGACGACCAATCGTTTCTTCCTGTTATATCGATAAAAGCAAAACCTTTATAGCCTAAAGACAATGATCCAAAAACAGAATTTAACTGTCTGTCGCGCTGTTGTTGAGTAACTGTCGGGAATTCTTTGGCATTCGATAAGTTAATTAGGCCAGGCTGCAATAATGAATTAATTCTTTGCTCTCTTTTTTCGAAGGAAGTACTAAAACTGCTTGCACCAAGCATTGCACTTACCGAGAATTTGTTGAAAGTCTGGTTGGCTACAAGGGTACCTTCGAGATTAAAATTTTGTTGTTTGGTATTAAATGTGCGCATAAATCCATCAGGATTACTGGCTACAATAGAGCCAATATTATTAAATTCAAAACCATCCCACCATAATACGTCAGCACCCAAACGCCCATTAAAAACCAACCACTTGGCAATATTAACTTTAGGGTTTAAGGAAGCAATTATCCGGTCTTTAACATCCCGGTTAGGATTTTCGTTAATTACCCAATACGGATTACTAAAATTACGATGTGTTCCTATTTCCATTCCAGTTAGAGGATCCTTATAAGGCATTAACTCGGCTAGATCAGTACTCCTACCCATGTGCGTATATAAGTTGGTCGGGTTTCGGCCATTCGCATTCGAATATTGTCTGTTATCGACTGCATCCCTAACATAGCTAATTTTACTATCTAGGCTTACCGTTTTACTAAAAACGTTTTGCAGACGAATATCACCGGTTTGTTTATGGCTAAGGTTAAATCCTTCCACCACACTCGAGCCGGCATAATTAGTATAAGAAATGCGGTAAATACTTGCAGGGTTACCTCCTTCTACTGCAATATTATTAGTTAATAGGGAGGCCGATTGATAAAAACCCTGGATATTGTTTGGTTGTGGTAAATAGGGTTTTGTTTCTCCATTTAAAGCAACATAGGGTTGCCCCATCATTGGCGAGCCCCAACTACGATAATTAACAATCGCTTCAGGCAGACGATGAGTATTGTCTATATAAAAAGAAGTACCTACCCCATAAGCATTCTGATACTCTGGAAACTCTGTCAATCTTTGCATCATCAAACTCGAATTAGCCGATACTTTGAACTTAGTAGAACCTTTTTTTGTAGTAATGAGGATAACCCCATTAGCTGCTCGGGAGCCATAAAGTGCAGAGGCATTTGGTCCTTTTAGAACTTCTATGTTGTCGATATCTTCTGTATTGATATCGGCAGCATTGTTGCCATAATCGAGATTCCCATCACCAGCTGTATTGTCGATCGGCATTCCGTCTATTACAAAGAGTGGCTGGTTATTTCCGGTTAACGAGCTGTTGCCTCTAATCAGTACTCTGGCCGAGCCTGTATTAAAACCTGGAGGTACTATTTGCAAGCCAGCGACTTTACCAGATAACGCACTCAATAAATTCGGGCTTTTAGCCTCGGTCATAGTATTTACATCTACACCTTGCCTGCTATAGCTCAATGCTTTTGTTTCCCGCTTAATTCCTAAAGCGGTAATAACAACGGCATCGAGTTCTGTTTGATCTTCCAAAAGCTGGATGTTAATTACTATTCTACCCTTAATTTTTTCGGTTTTGCTTAATAGGCCTACTGCACTAAAAGTTAATTCTGTAGCCTCGGCAGTAAGCTGAAGCATGTATTCTCCATTGCTATTGCTCGTAGCTGTTGTTCTTTTTCCATTTACAGTATTTGTAGTGATGTTAACTCCAGGAATTGGGGCTCCAGAGTTGTCCGTTATCTTTCCACTTATCCTTTGCTGGGCATACAGCGAAAAGGAAAAGAAACATAAACAGATTAATAAATATCTTTTTGTTTTCATCTGGTTTAATCTATAGGTTAAAAACTAGTGTTGTAGCTCGACTGAAGAAATGGGCAGTGAACAGTTGTGAATAAGGGGCGTCAAATTGTGAAGCGTAATTTCAGGCCTTTGAACTTCTCGGAAGCAAGGCATGGCAAGCAATAAATGTTTCATATTTAAGTATCTAAATGGTTTTAGTAAAGTAGAATGATGTCTTTCCGAAATACAAGACAATGCTAAGATTTGAGCTATAATAAAAGATTAATAAATGATTAATAAATCAATTTTCGTTTATTGCCAGTTAGAAACCCTGAAAAAATTGTAATGATGGAAGCAAAGAAATACGCGTTATTTGCCTAAAATTTAGGTTAATCGACACACATTAAATTTAGATTACCAATAGGTTAATTCATGATGGTGCGAAAAGATTTATCGAAATCTTCGCCATAGATAAGCTGATATTCCTTAATAAATTTCTCGAATGTACTTTTGGCTAAGGTATGCCGGCCTAAAAGGGCGAGTGATTTACATTTCAATATCATCGCTTCTTCGTTTACCGAATCGAAATCGAGCACTCCATTAGTTACTTGTATCATAAACTCGGGTTCGGTACTATGATCGAGTGCATTGGCTACATTTAAAAATAAATCGAGCATCTCATTCGATACTTCAGATTTAAAATCGTCTAACCAGGGGTAATCGGTATTTAATAAGAGACCGCCTCTGTGTACAATAGCAATTAGTTTAATTACCTTTTCCTTGTCACTTTGCTTGTCTTTTAAAATGGCCAGGTATTGCTGGTAATCGATGTAAACCAGATTATTATCGATTTCAATTTTCCAATAACCCGTTTCTTTAGAAACCTGGCAGCCTTCAGTTTTTTCTAGAATACTCCTTAATTTAGCGATGTTTACTGAACGGTTATTTCTGGCATCTTTTTCCGATTTGTCAAACCACAGTATTTCGTTTAATTTTTCTGACGAAATACCAGATTCGCCACGAATAGTATATAACAAGACCAGGAGGAACAATTCGCGCACTAATGGTGTACAAAATTTAGTAGCATCATTCCCATCTTTATCAAATAATTGAAAATTACCAAATAAGAAGATGCCATTTTTAATTGCAGTAGCTTTGGGTTTAGTTACCGATTCTTTCGGCTCTGAAGTCACGGGCAGCTCGTCCTTTAATATCGCAGGCGCAATGGTTTTTAGAGTTTTCTCTTTTCTCCAATACCAAAGAAACCCTATAGCAATGACTAAAGTAGCCGCAAGTCCGGCGAGATACCATCCCAGTTGCGAATTTCCTAATTGTTGTACGGGCACTGCTAATGGAGGTGCATTTAGGGCATAAATTTTTACATGTGTCCGGTCTGTACTATCGCGAAAAGTGGTAACGGCAATAAACTTCTTACTAATGGCACTATAAAAAAGATCTGCAAACGAGTTAATGTCGTGGAACTGAAAAGGGATTTTGCTGCCTTGAAATTTATATTCAGGTTTTGTTAGCGAACCTTCTATGAGTTGAAGGCTGGCATTATATTTATGCTGTGGAAAAACTAGTCCATAAAATGTTTTATTCTTCTCATTAATAATTAAGGAATTAGCAAATACAAAGTCTTCACCCTCTACTTTAAGTTCGTATATTTTACGAATGGATTTTTTCCTTACATCAAAATACAATAAATCGTATAAATTTCGAGGATTAAGCATTTGTTTACCTGTAGAACTCCCATAACCTCCAATAATATAAGCTCCTTTGCCGTCGAAACCCAAACCCGCCAAGTACCTGGGTGTAAATGCATCTCCGCTTACCTTAAGGCTAGTCCAGGTATTAGAAGGAAAATGATACTTTTGGATTTGATTTTTATAAACGAAATGCCCATAGCCACCTAAAACATATAAGGACGAATCGAGCGGGGCATAGAATTTATTGAATTGCCAAAAATCGGTAATTGGTGTATTAGGATTGTAATCTTTCGTCCATTTTTGTGTTAAGGAATTAAAAATACTTACTTTTTTCTGATCGGTATAAAAGTTTAGCAATTTACCCTGGTCGTCGTATAAAGAATGATTACCTCGTAGTAAGGTTAGTTTGTTTTGATAAGCTATAGCTAATAGCTTATTATCGTTAATAGAGAATGTTTTTAAAGAATCTCGTGCTATAATTTTTACCGATTCGTTTAATGCATCGAAGGCTACACTGGCAGCACCATTAACAACAAAACCATGAAGTAGTTGCCATTGGTAATGAAGCTTTTTAATCCATAATGGTTTGTTTACTGTTGCATTATTTTGATGGAGTTTTTCTGGAACCAGATTTCCGTCATACTCGTCGAGTGGCCAAAAATATTTTTGTTTTCCATTTTCGTCAATACCAATATTCCTAATTTTCATCGGCGGATTATCGGAAGTCTTAAATCTTTGGTATTCGTTGGCTCCAAACAGTATTTTAAAGCAATTACCTTTCTTAAATGAGATTTGTGTACGCTGGCTAAACTTACCATAGCTAAGCAACAACTCATTTCGCTCATAATCGAACTTCATCTTTATGGTATTCCAGGTATTGAATAAAGCAGTTCGTGGAATATCGAAAGCAATTTTGGTAAATTGATCCCCTACAATAATTTTAAAATGATTTTTCTCTTTAGTATCCTTATCGTAAATGAGATCTATATTTTCTTCATCATTTACCACTAAACGTACAATATACCCGAAATAATCATCTCTTTTAGGGATAAAATTAAGGTCGAAAGATAATTCGAATCCCCCGTTAAAGCAGAGAGTTTTACCTGGACTTAAATCTAAACCTGTTCTTTTATCTTGTACTACTTCGTGACTATAAAAACCAAGGCCGTAAGATTGAGAGAAACTATCTTGCAGACTAATAAAAAAGAGGCTTAGGAGGAGAAAGACTTTATATTTGGTTTTCATGATTAACAGTACGAATATAAAGGTTATATCGTACATGTTAACCATAAAAGTTCAAATTTAACAAGATTAGCACAGATTAAATACCTTAGTAAACTCGCTCGTTAAACCTGTTAATAACTAGATCCTGCTCCCATTAAAGTAGCGCTTTCACCTAAGCCTGATCTTTTTACTGGAAAACTATAGCCCATCATTTCAGCAAGGTATTCTCTGGTCTCGTGCAAAAAGTAAGCTTCCGCATTCGCAATATTCCCTCCAATTACTGCCGCTAATGGCATTCCTTTTCTAATAAACTTATATAAAAAGCCAGCCAAGTTTTCACTAAACTCTTTAAAGACCTGTTTAAAATGTGGATTACCAGGATGGTGCTCGACCAACTCTTTTACATCTTTAATTACGATACCGCTTAACTCTGCAAATCTCTTTACAAACCATCGAGTCGAAATATAATCTTCTGCAATCCCTTTCATAAAAGGCATTTTCCATAAGTTGGCATCAGTGGCTTTCCCTTTAGCATAATAGGAAGTTCCTAAACCAGTTCCCAATGTTAAACCAATAGCATCGTCAATTCCACTTAAGCTACCATTAAAAACTTCACCCTTTAAAAAACAGGCAGCATCATTAATGAAATTAATTTTTTTCGAATCGAAGTCAAGCCTCTCGGCTAACTTCGCTTTAATATTAAGGTTATAAAGGGCGTTGTATTTATCCTGGCTTTTAATTTTACAGATTCCTTTTTTATAATTCATGGGTCCCGGCATTGCAATATTAATCTTGCTGGGTAACATAGCACGTAGCCCCATCGAATTTTCGATGGTATTAGCCCAAGCATTTATAATCTCGCTCGCCGAAGCATTAGCGTCGATTCGGTTTCTTGACCAGCTTTCTTTAATTTCTATTTTTTGCACCAAATCGATCAGCGCGGCTGTAATGTGCGAACCGCCAATATCTACACCTAAAACAATCCTATTCATTTTGTGGGTAATGTTAGAGTTAAAATTTTAACCAAACATATCTCCCACGGATTAATAAAAGCCTAATAAATAATTAATTTAGGATCCATGCCTTAAAAAGTACGGTTTTACGACGGCTCGTAATCAATTCGATCGCACAGATTACTTTTGGTACAATTTTGATTACCGCCTTACCATGCAATGGTTTTATCTCTGCAATCGCTGCACGATGGATAATACAATACCGATTAATCTGAAAGTATTTGGTGGTGCCTAATCTTTTAATAGATTCGCTGATAGTGTAAGGCCAGGCCACTTTTTTGCTATCGAAATCGATCGAAAAGATGGCCTTGTTTTCGTGATATATTACCGCTGGCAAGTTGTCTTCTACTCCTTTGGTTAGATTAGCTATTTTTTGCGTGTTTAAATGATACCTGGTTTTGCTTAATTTTTTATGGTTATAATATAAAATATAAACCACATTTACTGTAAAAATAAATAGAACGATAGAGCCGAAAAGCTTATTAAAGTAACCCGAACTAAAAATGCTTTTGCCATTAAGCCAAAATAAAAACATAGCCATAACGAACGAAAAGAAAGAGGCCAATACCACGCCATAAAAAAATTGCATCTTCACTCTTTGAGGAGTTAGTTGCGAACCCGAATATCGCTGATTGAGCTTTTTTGTGATTAAATAAATATACTCCAGTAATAAAAAAGCAATTACTCCACTACCAGCAAGCGAAATATAATAATACCCTTTGGTAAATAAGGTTAACCAACTTGCCCTTGCATCGTGTACAACTACGAAGTGTGCGCCTAAAATAGCTAGCGCCAGTCTAAGAAACAGATTTCTCAGCCTTTTACCAGCATGCAAATCTGCATAAAAAATTTTCATTTTGTTTGATGGTTAAATTCAATGTAAAAAAAATAATTATTAAAACATATTCAAAAAAATGAGGCGGATAATATACCGTTCGTCAAAAAACATGATACCGTTCGTCAAAACTTTGTGGTTATTCCACTTCTATATTTTAGAAAGCGCCTAATTTAAGCTTAGCTAAAATAGTTTAGCTATAAATTATTAACCTTATTAAATACAAAAATGGAAAAGCAACCCTTTACCACAGAAGGCGTATTGGCCTTACAAAACTGGCTTTACAATTTAAGTAATGCCGAACTCGAAGCAGAAGTATTGGCAATGAAAGCTAATTTTACCGGATGGGTATTAACCTACCTCCTCCTCGACGAAACCCAACTTGCCTATTTCGACAACATGAGTGCAACCCCTATGGAGTTTTTGGCATTCCAAACTACTTTTGCCGTAGCCAACAGACGACCGATTAATTTAATGAAGCAGGCACCAAAAAACAATAATGCCTTGTTCGACGATAAACTTTTCGAGCCTGAAAGCAAATTAGCTGTTACCAGCCATAGCAATGGTAGTTATGAAGTAAGTGGCGAGCTAAATATTGAAGTGAGCTATATCAATTAATTGTTATGGAATTATCCTTAAACCAAACTCTGCCAATCGTTAGCTATTGGCAGAGTTTAAAGATAAAGCTGGCCAATTATGGCGCTTTAAGGCCAGAGGCCTGGGCTAAAATTTTAAACAATTTAAAAGTAATTCAAATTAAAACCGACGAGACTTTTAACCGGGAACCAGGCAGTATGGTTTACATTGTGAGTGGCTTACTTAAAGAATACGATGCCCGATCGAGAAAGAAGCCCGCCATTGTTAATTTTATAAGTAGCGAGAGCTACCTCTATACCAATAGATATAATGAAAAACAATATCTTAAAGCTTGCCGGCCTACTTTCTTAATTGCCCTGGATTTTGAACAGCTGATGTCGCTTTATTTAGAATTCGAAGAACTAAAATCCATTTACGATGCACTCTGCGAAATGTACGACGAAAGTATCTGTTTTCGACAAATATTATTGGAGGAAAAACTAGCTGAAGTTCGGATTAAGCTATTTATCTGCAGGTATCAGAAACAGTTGCAGTATCTGCGGCGAAAAGATATGGCAAATTACCTCTTATTAGATTATTTTCATTTTACAAGGCTTTATAGTAAGCTGTTATAGACTCTCCTTACTCCTGTTCTTTGCGATTTCACAATTATTTTCATGTGTTTTAACAAAATCAAACGGTGTTTATACCGCTTAGTTTTGGTTAACAATTTAAAGTATATGAAGACTCAATTAACTTTAAGAAGGCTACCTCCGAGTGGAGCCATGCTGATCAATATAATTTGTTATGCTTACATTCTTCTTTTTTTGTATGCAGCATTTTATAAGTTGTTTGATTATGATTATTTCATAAGGCAACTTGGCCATTCGCCGATACTAAAGAACTATAGATTATATGTTGCCTGCATAGTTCCAACCTCAGAGATCATTACGAGTATATTGCTTTTGATTCCGAGAACCAAATTGATCGGCCTTGTATTAGCCATAACGATAATGTCATGCTTTATAGCCTATATAGTTTACATTCTGAACTTCAGTCCACATATCCCGTGCAGTTGTGGGGGGATTTTGGCAACGATGAACTGGCAAGAGCATCTGGTGTTTAATACAGTGTTTATCGTGCTCGGGATTATTGCATTAGTTCTTCAGGTTAAAATCAAACCTATTTAAAATATTCTTTTGCGCAAAGAACAGGGAATAGCCGAAAACCTGAAACAGAGTAGGCTAATCATTCTTAAACTTTAAAATCATGAAAAAACAAATTTTATTACCAGCATTAGTAGTATTACTTGCTGTTGGTGGTGCTTTTGCCTCTGGGAGGTTTACAACTGTTTATTTCGCTGGCAACGACGATACCTGCCAGAACCCGATCCTTCCACCAGATGAATGTACCCCTGGAGAGGATGTACCCTGCATCGACCCTAATTCGAACCTACAGTATCACTACAAGATCGATGCAAATGATACCGAATGCCGCGATCTGTTGAAAAGCGAATAGTTTGCTGCTTGACCAATAAAAAAGGAGCCTGATGGCTCCTTTTTTATTGGTCCTCTACCTATCCCTTATGACAAGGACTTTGAGCGGTCGCCCGTGCACGACCAGGTCCAGGCCGACCTTTTTCAGCGCGTCGCCGACTGATTCTAGGCGCATCATGTTAGCGCTGATCTCAAAGTCCATCGGATAGTCAATCCCTGTTTCATCGATAACCACCGTTTTTTGGAAATAAGTCCGCAGGCATACCAAAAGCTGTGCGGAAGTAGTGCCTCTAAAAACATATCCGCTTGCATCGCCCTTGCGGTAGCTGCTGTCCGATGCGCTCCTTTGGGAAAGGACTTTTTTCCGGTCGGTAACGATAAGGGAAAGCACTGGCATATTCCTAGTCTCGATGGCTGCCGCGTAGGGAAACCAGTGGGCAAGGTCTTTTTGGATGGCTGCCATTGCACTTAAAGGCCCTTTTTCTTCCCCGCTGAGTTTCAGCAGATAGCTGTATTGTCCCTGTGGCGTATTGGCGCGGAACGCAAATAAAGAGGTGTCGGCCAGTTCCAGCACCGGTCTTGGCCAAACGGTTCCCGAGAATGTTTCGCTGGGCCCCCAGGTTGCTCTGCCCAGATAAGCCAGTTGGTAAAGCCTGGCGAGGTAGATGGGGCTGGTGGAAAAGGTTCCATTTTTCAGTCCAGAAAATAGGCTGGTGCGCAATACTGCCTGACGATCGAACCTGGCGGGTGCAAGTGTACTTAGGTGCGCCGATGAAAAAGAGCTATCGGAAAAGGTCTTAACAGGTTGCACTACATTTTTGCCTACTGTGTCAGCTTGTTTTCCGCTGAACAGCCTAATAAGGAGCTGCTCGTCCAAAAAATTGCCGATGGTGCGGTAGAGGATACGGCCCTGGGGAGAAACGACAAAAGCTACTGGGGTTGCGCGCACACCAAATGCCTTGAAGGCCAAGGTGTCGAATGCAGTATCAAAGCCGAGGTTGCCGTCCTTTTGGAAGCGGGAATAGAAGGTCTGAATACCCTCGTCATAGCGCGGGTGGTTTCCGCCGATGAGCAGGAATCTAGCCGTTCCCCCGAATTTTCTTCTCAGCGCCTCGAGCTTGGGAAACCCCTTGATGCACACCGTACAGTGCTTTCCCCAGAACTCTAGCACAAGCCACTTTCCGCGGTAGGCCGCCAACGTTTTGTTTGCAGCGGTGCCCTTGCCCTTGGGATAGACTTGGAGCTGGAGCTGGGGAACGCTGTCTCCAATTTTTTTTGCTCCCTGTAGCTGGTAGTCCTGTGCGATCAGGGTCTTTGAGGCCAGGATGAGCAGGATAATGATCAGTTGTTTTTTCATGTCGTTTAAGTTGTTAAGTAAACCAGAGTATTTCAACCCGAGATTCTCATAGATCCGTACG
This sequence comes from Bacteroidota bacterium, assembly GCA_040388055.1. Classification (GTDB taxonomy): domain Bacteria; phylum Bacteroidota; class Bacteroidia; order Sphingobacteriales; family Sphingobacteriaceae; genus Pedobacter. The sequence continues at coordinate 92,864 of JAZKCO010000005.1, read as the reverse complement.
CAATGGTCTCCCATCGTACGGATCTTATTATCCAACCATTGACTTCGTGTCAAGCATCCCGTGCGCGAAGGTTGGACTTGGATTTCTCTGTTAGCTCCCATATTTAAAAAGGTTTTGAGCCACTCGGCCTGCTATAGTAGGAATACCCAGTGGCCTTTTACCGCCACCTTTCTACGGGATTTCCACCAAATTGACTGCGCAAGGCATGTAACTGCCGGAATTCATCTGGTTCCACAGCTTGTGCAGATGATTTGCTTTGTCTAGTTCAAAGTCTTGTAAACCCTTCTTGTCAACACCTCCGCTTCCTTTGTTGACTTTTACCTTTAAATAAGCATTCATTACTGCTATTTTTCCAATTGTAAATGGTTTTGTTTTCTTCATTTCTGTACCTCCTGCTGTTAGGCAATTTCCTTCTATGTTTTCTAAAACTTGAATAATACTTCCTTCCACCTCCATTACAGAGGTTTCAACAGTACTACGAAGAGTTCCGCCCCCGTGAAGCGCATCGGTACTTTCCCTCTTGCTGGCGCTCCTGAAGTTTTCCGTTAGCATCGCTACGACAGGTTCACATGTTCCGCATTAAAGCCTATATTGAGATCACGCCGTCTATGTGCCGGATGCCATAAGATCAGTAAACAGGTAACCTCCTTACTTATCCCGGGTAGCTATTGGTTCCCGGTTTTGATATCGTCCAATCCTTTCGACACTTTTTCGATCGGTTCACTTTCGCTCGTCTTCTCAAAACTTACCTGAAACCTCTTACGATGCCTTTTCCACTAACGCTCGCCACCGTGACTCTTTATCTCAGCAACTTAATGGTGGTTTGGCTTCGGCACCTGTATGCCGAGTCGAGGAGCCTGCACTCATCTTTAACACAGCATTGCTTGTTTCACAACTAGCATTCGTGCCACTCAATAGCCTGGATTTTGAGTAAGGTTAGAGTTCAGATTGATATCAGTAGTTGGGATAGGATAGAGTTCAGCTGTTGTCTGATACCCAGTCTTGATCGGAGTAAGTACCTGTACATTCTTCCCAAATCGTTTGAGGTCTGACCATCGGTGTGACCATTCAGTAAATAACTCCGACCTTCGTTCTTGAAGAATGGCATCCAATAACGCTTCTTTTGTAATTGATGGATTGGTAATCGCAATCTTATTAAGTCCTGCACGGGAACGTATCATATCTACATCTGCAAGGGCGAGGTCAAGCTTGTTCTGTCTCGCTCGCGCCTCGGAGCGTATGAGGTAGATTTCTGCTAGCCGTAATAAAACTGAATATTCGCTTGTAGCTGTGGTAATTCTGGTCTTGTATTTATTGGGGTAGTAATAATCAATACCACTACTTATAACTTTTCCGATCCAGGCAGTCTTCCTTTGGTCGCCAGCTTCAAACCCATTATAAAATGCAGTTCTAAAAGCAAGAAAAGTGGGTTTGGCGGTTAGAATAAAAATGTTTCCCTCTCCAGTATTCTGACCAGCATTTAGTGGTTTGATGGCGAGGATTGTCTCCTTAGAATTTTTCAGGAACACATCAGTGAGTGCGGTAAGACTATACTGACTGTTTGCTATTACCTCGGATGCAGTAGATTCAGCGGAGGCATAATTCCCCCTATATAGCTGTGCACGAGCGAGTAGTGCTTTTGCAACAAACTGATTAGCACGGATACGTTCATTCAAAGAGATGGCATAATCTGATTGCAATAGAGGTGCAGATTTTTCAAGATCTGCAATTACTGCATCTAGTACGGCAGTGGCTGTTGACTGTTTGGCTAAGGTATTTTCCATATAATTTGTAGAAAGTATAATGGGAACCCTACCGAAGAAATCGGTAAGGGTAAAGTGCATTAAAGCACGAAAGAAAAGCGCTTCTCCTTTAAGCTGATTCTTTGTCTTTTCGCTCAATACCGCGCTGAGTTCTGATTTTTCAAGAATCGAATTGGCATAATAGATCGTCTGATAACAGCTGCTCCAAAGGGCAGTAGAATAGGAATTGGAGGGGATTAGATGGGCTCCTGCTATCTGTTGAATAGAAAGGCTAGTTGAGTAGTTGTCCATCTCGTCAGAATTTAATGCACCAAGGCTTGTTGGGCTATTGAAGCTTCCGCCCGTAATGGTAACCGATTGGGAATAAAGTGACCCTAGTGCTGCATTTGCCGTTGTTTCATTATCAAATACTGTATTGGAAATGAGCTGCGTAACTGGAGGATCTAGCTGAGTAAACTTTTCGCAAGATAACAATAGGATTGCTATTAATAAAAGTATCATTTGACTTATAACCTTTATTTTGGTTTGAATTTGTGATTGCATATGCTTAGTTTTTTGGATTTACGGATATATTGAGCTGAATACCTGCTACAATGGTACGCAGTGGTGGTAAGGAAGGACTGGTACTTTCTGGATCGATACCGAGGTAGTTGGTAATAGTTACAAGATTCTGAGCCTGTAAGTAGAATCTGATATTTCCCGATAGGAGTTTTTCCGGATGATAAGAGAGTGAAACGTTTTTCAATCTGATAAAAGATGCATCTGAGACTGTGGCGTCGCTTGAGATATAGGTCGTCTGTGCAGAATTGACAGCAGTAAGATTTCCGGCTGAAAGTCGTTGCATGGTAGCAATGTCGCCTGGCTTGGTCCAATAACTGCCTTGATAAACCATTGGTTGGTTAAAACTGCGTCCAGGCATAAAATTATAGTGTGAATGAAGATTTGTGGCTTTCTGTTTAACGAATTGGAGAAGGAAACTGAGTTCGAGGCCTTTATAGACAAAACTGTTATCAATACCACCATAGAACTTTTGGACCTTTTCGATGATTTGCTGGCGGTCGAGAGCAGTAATTAATCCATCACCCGAAAAATCTTGGAAGGTATAAAGGCCAGATGTGGGATCAACTCCAAGCAAATGATACTGCTTTGCGATGGATAGCGGTCGTCCGATGGCATATTTTGAGGCATAGCTGGAGGTTTCCAAACCTGGAAATTCGACCAAGGTATTTTTAGGGATAGTAAGGTTTACGCTAGTGTTCCAACTGAACTTGTTTGCTGATGGTTTTAGAATTTGTGCTGAGATTTCTGTTTCCCATCCTGTATTATCGATGGTGGCAGCAAGGTTGGCCCGCACGGATGAAAATCCAGTAGATAGTGCTAGCGGATAATTGATAAGCTGACTCGATGAGCGGTTGCGGTAATGGGAAACGATAAATCTGATTCGGTCACTCAGCAACCCAACTTCCAGAGCCGTTTCGAATTTATTAGTGATCTCCCAGCCAAAGTTTGGATTATATAACCTTACTGGCGATAGTCCAGAGCCAGAATTATAACCGAGCGAACTCTGATAAGTATTCAAGTATTCATAGTCGCCAATTTGGTCGCTTCCAGTAGAGCCATAACTGGCCCGGAGCTTGCCGAAGGAAAGAAATGTTAAACGTTCTTTGATGAATTTTTCTGCTGAGAATATCCATGCAGCCGCAAAGGAACCGAAGTTGGCAAATTGTTTTCCTGGCCCAAATCGGGATGAAGCATCACGCCTCGCGGTAAGATTGAGAAGATACCTATCCTTTAGCGCATAACCTGCACGAATATATAATCCTGCATATTTGTAGGTCATTTCGGTATTCTCACGAACGGAAATTGTGGTGGCCGCCCTAATGTTGCCAATCAGAGCATCGCTAGCGAAACCTACTCCACGTAGTATCAAACCTGAGCGCTGCTGGTTTTGGAAACTCATACCTGTAAACATAGAGAATTTCCCGATTTTAGATTCTCTTTGATAGCTTAGCTGAGGCTCGACAGACCAACTGCGCAAAATGGAATTGTTATAATCTGCCAATGAATTGGCTGGAGTTTTTCCCTCTGCTGGATCATAAAAACTCACAGGAGTTGCACTCTGATCAGAGAGTTCCTGGGTGGAATAGCCAAGTGCAAGCTTGACTTCAAAATCCTTGATTGGATGGTAGCTGATGTCTGAACTAGCAAGTAGTGTTGCGTTCTTTGAACGATAGCTATTTTCAAGTGCCCTTAATGGATTGATCCATGTGGACCCTGCCCAATTCAAACTAGCGTCTGGATTTCGTGCATCAGGCGCATTAGGTTGAAGGTTCATTGCTCTTAAGTAAAGGTCTTGGTTAAACCAATCAGTCCTTTCAGCAGAGTAGGTCGCTGAGAAGCTGGCATGTAGTTTTTGGTCGATGGTAGACTGGCTGGCGGCAAGATGGGCTCCAAGTCGTGTATAGCCTTGAGTTTCATCCATTCCACTTTTCTGGCTGTTGCGCGTTCCGCTAAGAAGAAATGTGCTAGTCGAAGTACCAGAGGATATCGAGAGCGAACTGTTATGGAATGGTGCCGGCGGATTCATGAGCTCGTTCTGCCAATTGGTGTATTTATTCATGTCCCATGTTCCATTGAGATCATAATCTGTTGATTTGATGGTGGTACCATCCAAGTCAATAGCGATACGGCGCATAGTCAGATAGTCCTCTGTATTTAACATTGGTACGGTACGGCTAAGGAGCGAATTTCCGCTGTGGTGGTCAAGCGTAATCTTTGTCGTACCTGATTTCCCCCTTTTGGTTGAAATCAGTACAACGCCATTGGCTCCACGAGAACCATATATGGCAGTTGCATCAGCATCCTTTAATATTTCGATAGATGAGATATCTGATGGTGGGATAGCATTGAGGGGGCTCGATCCTGCAGTACCATAGACTATAGAATTTACAGATAAGGCATTAGTAAGTGAAGTTGCACCATAGGAAATCCCGTCAACAATATATAGGGGATTGGTAGAAGTTTCGATACCATTCTGTCCCCGAATGATAATCGAAATGTTCGCTCCTGGCGTCCCACCGTTCTGCGTAATCTGAGCACCAGTAACTCTACCTTCTAGGGCAGAAAGTGGGTTTGTTACTGGCTGTTTTTCTATTTCTTCGGCTTTAACCGAGCTAATACTACCAGTAAGCAATCTTTGGCTAACACTATAGTATCCAGCATTAATTTCTACACTTTGGAGTTTATTGAGTTCTTCTTTCAAAACAATATTTAAATTCCTTACCCCGCCAACAACCTGTTCATAAGTCGAATAACCTAAATAAGTAAATATTAAAACAGCATTTTCGTCTGGGACCTCAATCTTAAAACTCCCATCGTTAATTGTCGAAACTGCGATAGCTGTACCTTTTAAGTGCACACTTACCCCTGGCATAGGTGTTCCCTTTTCGTCAACAACCTTTCCGGTTACGACAAAACTTTTACTATTATTCTCTATAGAAGCAGGCTGTTTATCTTCCTTGCGTTTAACGACAACGGTCCGATCAAATACCTGATAAACCAGATTCTGGTTTTTAAAACAAAGATCAAGTACTTCTCTAAGATTACTACTTTTAATGGTAATCGTTACTTTGCCAGCACCTTTCAGCACCTCTTTATCGTACCAGAAACCATAACCGGTTTGTTTCTTTATTTCAATAAATGCAGTTTCTAAGGGTGCGTTTTTTAGGGTAAGATTAATAGCTTGTGCATTAGCCATCGCCGAAATCTTAAAAAAGGTTATCAAGGTAAGGAGTAACGCTAGCTTTAAATTTAACGTTAGTTGGGGAAGCTTCATGTGGTTCATTGGGGAAGCTTCACGAAATTTGCACCACTTTCCTCTGCTAAAGAGGTAGCGGAGTTTAAAAAAAATCATACTTTTGCTGTGTTTGGGTTAATTGATCAAATTATCTTCACGGGTAACTGCTTAAAGCAGCTTGTTCAATTCCCCGATTTTTGCCGGAGGTGCTGCGAACACTTCCGGCTTTTTATTTAGGGGAATTACTAACTATTAAAAACTAAATTTACTTCATAGGCATTATCGATTAGGTTTATGGTTTAACAATTAACTTTTTGGTCGAGTCCGGATTTTGCGCAATGGTAAAATGGACATCACTATATGCCAATATTTTTAAAAGAACTGAAAGGTTCGATTTCCTGGATATACTACCGTTAAACTTTCTGTCTGGCACCTTCCCCTGGTATTCGATAACAATATCGTACCATCGCGAAACCTGTTTCATTATGGTCGATAAATCGGCATCCTTAAACTCTATCCTACCATTTTTCCAGGCCAATTCTGTTTCCAAATCGGCTTGCTGTACCTTAATTTCATTTTTGGAGGTCAGCGATTGCTGCCCTGGTTTGAGGATAACTTTTTTCATCCCATTTACCCCGACATTAGTTACTTTAACCGAGCCTTCTTCGAGTGTGGTAATCGTGCTTCCCTGATCGTTAAAGCTATTGATATTAAAATGAGTGCCTAACACTTCCACGGTCTGTGCAGCCGTTTTTACTAAGAAAGGATGAGACTTATTAGGCGCAACTTCGAAAAATGCTTCGCCCTGCAATTCGACAATACGTTCCTTTTTACCTTTAAAATTAACAGGATATGTTAGGGATGAAGCTGCATTGAGCCAAACTTTAGTACCATCTGCTAATAAAATCTGATACTGTCCGCCCTTAGGAGTCGAAAGTGTTTGCTGCAGTTGTTCGCTTATGTTTTTAATAACCGCAGTCCCGTCAGGATAAGTTAGCCGGTTCGCTTTAATAACCACCCCATCTTCGACATTGCTTAAATTTATCTTTTCCCCATTGGCCAGAGTTAGGGTTGCTCTATTTCCGCCAGGAGCAACATCATGTACAATAACCTGTTCTGTCTGTGGGGCACTTCTGCCGAATAGCAACCATGAGCTAATACTTAACAAAAGTATTGCGGCGGCAGCTGCGTTGTACCATAATTTTCTGCTTTTACCTGTTTTTTGAGGAAATGGTAATTTAGTATAAATCTGCTTGCCGATCTCTGCTATTCTCTCTTGGGAGATATCGATTTCGTGTTCATTATATTGCATAAATGAACCTTCAATTAAATTGACCTCGGCAGCAGTACATTTACCAGCCCTGTATTTAATAAGTAATTGCTTCGCTTCTTCGTTATTCATTATCCTCTTCGATTATCCGATTTGAAGCTATTACGGGAAAGTATAGGGCAAACGTTTAGATCGAATTCATTTTTTTAAAAAATAAAATAAATTAACAAGCCCAGTTTAACTCTTAACCTGTTAAGCGCATTGACCATTTGGCTGTGTACCGTTTTTTCTGAAATAGAAAGCGTGCTTGCAATCTCTTTATATGTTAAATTGGATTTCCTACTCAATTCGAAAACTTGACGCATTTTTTGTGGCAACTTCCCAATTTCGTGTTCAATATAAGCTTTAAGATCATTCTCCCTAACCAGGTAATCGGTATTTGCATGGCTTGCTTCTTTTAACGAAACAATATATTTATGCTCAACTTTCTGGTGTATAAAATAATCCATTATCCTATTCCTTAGCGAAACATATAAATAAGGTGCAAGATGAGCTGTTTCTGCTACATTTTCTCTCTTTACCCAAAGATTAATAAAGAGGTCCTGTACAAAGTCTTTAGCTAAATCTTCGTCTCTAAGCTTTTTATAGGCAAAAACAAACATGAGGTAATAATACCGTTCGTATATTTCGGTATATGCCGTATGATCCGAAGTTTTTAAAAGATCGATGAGTTCAGAATCTGAAAATAATTGATAAGCTGACATTTATTGATAATGAATATGGTGCTTGCGACTTCCTGTTTTACGCCTAAAAATGAGGATAAATTAAATCGGGCCTTTCGGTTTAACAGCGTAAAGCCGCTCGAACAGGTAAATGGAAGTGGATAGCTTTTTCATTGCTCGTATGGTTATACGAGTCTCATAGGAATTGGGCACAATAAATTTGGGGCCTACCAACCAAGGTTACAATAAAGTCTCTGAGGCCTTACGTTAACATGGAATTACAGCAGACCCCAAATCTATTTCGACAAACTAAAATAGCTTATCTACACATAGATATTGGGATTTCTGCTGTCCTGCGTTAACGGCCTCAGAATGTAACCGCAAGACTCTTTAAATACCTAATATTTATAACAAATATAAAAAAATATTCCATAAAGTCAATATTAAAATTGACCAATCCATTTCAACTATAATAGCCTAAAGAATGCTTTGCAAGCTAAAGCATAACAAATTAAACTAATAAAATAAGGGATTTAAAATAGAAAAAGCCCTGCTCCTTATCAAATTATTAACCTAATTTTTTTGACATATTTAGGAACAGGGTTTAATGAACTCAATAAATTGGGGGCCCGCTAACCATGGCTACAATAAAGTTTCTGAGGCCTTACGTTAACATGGAATTACAGCAGGCCCCAAATCTATTTCGATATACAAATATAGCATATCTACGCATAGATCATGGGAATTTCTGCTGTCCTGCGTTAACGGCCTCAGAATGTAACCGCAAGACTCTTTAAATACCTAAAATAAATAACAAATATAAAAAATATTCCGTAAAGTCAACATTTATATTTACTTAAAATATTTCAATTATCAACAGTTTGCTGGATGGAAAAGACTCCCATAGAAATCTTTAAATCCAAGCTCGGTAAAAGAATGCGGCAGTTAAGAAAAGCCAATAAAATTACCCAGAAAAAAATTGCTTTCGACATTGGATATAAGGATAAACAAGTAGTAAACAACTACGAAATAAATGGAGCCAACCCTACCGCCTATAATTTAGTTTTAATAGCCAAAGCTTTAGGCGTAACGGTCGACGAGCTTTTAGATTTCAGCAAACTCGAGTAAATCGCAGCATCTGCCCTTTAACTACCGACACCAACCACACCAGTACAATCCACCCTGCTAAAGCAAATTTAGGCAATGCAAGCCAAAGTGTACCCCAATATAAACCAGATTCGCCGATATGGTGCATATTATGAAGCAATCTTATATTTTCGGCTACGTCTAAGCCGCCTGCCAGCATGGCCAACAATAAGTTTAGCCGCAACAATTCGTTTAAAGGCGTCCATTTTTCGCGCTGCATTTGTATATTCGAAAGCATCATCATCAGCGGCACATAAAGCATAATAAAAAGAAAATCGAGCTGCAGATTGCCTTTAGCCACCTCGAGCAAAGTGGTATCGCCATAACGAACTTTATTATAAATCGTTAAAATAGTGTTGCCCATATCGGCATTGGCAAACTCGAGCGATACAATTCCATAACCACTGGCCTTGAGCAAAGCACCCTGATAAGCCATACAAGCCACTACAATAAAAAAAACCGGCCAAATTAACTTCTTCATCTCCTTACCGGATAAAGGTTATTTACCGTATATAAAGGCTTAGGAGAATGTACACCATTTATACAGTCGACAAACGTTTTCCCGGTGTTACGGAAACGCTGAGGTAAAGGGTGCAGTTCGTCGGTCCAGTCATCAGACCCTACCGAGCCCCTCGAATCGACATGGCATACTGCATCGCGGCCACACATTTCGCAAAATAATTTACCAGTTTCGATCATCATTTCGTTAAAAAGGTAAATCATCGCATATACCATATCTTCCTGATCTTGTTTATTCGCGATACCCCTTAATTCGAGTGGGGTTTTAAGCCAGCTTCCATGCCCCAGAAATAAACGAATAAAAGGCTTATACCACCGCCATAATTTTAAACCAAAACCCAGGTTCCTACGTGGGCGAGCATAATCATATCCTTGCGTAATGATTTTAATGCCCGGAAATTTCCCATTACGTGGATTGCCAGTATTAGCCGTTAAAATACCATTAAAGATAAAATAGTACTGCAGCTCAAAAAACATGAGTAAAGCATAGAAGTCTTTCGATAAAAACCTTAGGCCATTGTTAAAACGATGGGGGTCTAAATCGACATCAGGATTAGAGTCGCGTACAACAGTTTGCGCCCATTGGCTATACTTCAATTCTTCAGATTTGCCACTAGGCTCTGCAATCGCGGCCAAACGATTGCTACCCACCAGGTCGTTTCCGCCCCCACTAATAATAAAGACATCGGGATGCAAAGTCGAGAGTTGCTCTACATATTTTCTTGCACTTAACATATTAAGTAACCAATCGCCACCCGAAGCCAGGCTATAAACTGCAATATGGTTTTCCATTGCGATCCAATCGGTTACGTCGCTAAGCACCACCGGATAGTTAAACCAGGAATCTCCCTCTACGACTACCACCTTGTTCCGGTCCTTGTTTCTAAAGCCACCCCTTACCTTTTTGAGAAACCGACGATTGCGCCGTTTGTTTTTGAGTGCGTTTAGCCTTGTCATAACTGGCGTTAGGGCCGCAATTTTTTTTACCTGATTATCGTTAAGGTCGTAAATACGCTGAATAATAATCGAAAGATCGTCTTGATTAATGACCGACCGCAGGGCGTAAAAGTCTTGTTTAGAAATTCTATTTGCTAATAGATTTTTAATCAGGACTTCTTTTAAACCCGCTCTCATGTTATCGAATTAAATAATTTAGGTATTTAAATTATTAGACTCTCTGGCCCTTTCTTTCTTCATGTCTATAGGTAGCACACCTGCCATTTCGCCAATAACATTAACCAGTTCGGACCCGGTTGGGATAACAATCTTGGTATTCGATCGTAGCGAATTTTCGAGTGTTTCGAGTTTTTTTAACAATTGGGCATTTCCTGTAAAATACTGATCGGCCGCCTCATTTACCAATTTTATCGCTTCGGCCTCGCCTTCGGCATGCAATATTTTTGCTCTTTTGGAACCTTCTGCTTCTTTTATTTTAGCCCTTTTTACGCCATCGGCTACTGTTTCGGCAGCAGTTGCATAATCTATAGCGGCAATTTTCTCATTCTCGGCTTTTACCACCTTATTCATGGTTTCCTGCACGTCGCGTGGCGGATCTATTTCTTTTAATTCGGTACGGACAATTATAATCCCCCAGCTTTCGGTCTCGTTACGAAGGGTATTGTGCAATTCGGCATTAATTTTTCCGCGTTCGCTATTGGCCGACCGTAAAGTAAGGGTACCAATAATATTCCTGAGCGTGGTACGGGCCAGGTTTACAATCTGTAATTTATAATTGTTCACATTATACTGCGAACTTTTCACGTTTTCTTCGGTTTCTATTACCCTAAAATAAACCTGGGCATCGACACTTGCATTTAGATTATCGTTGGTAATAATTTCTTGTGGCTGGGCATCGACCATTTGCTCCGTTATGTTTACGATATAAATTTTATCGATAAAAGGAATAATCCAATGAAATCCCGGAGCTGCAAATTTGCTGTATCTTCCCAGCCTTTCGATAAGACCCCGGTGTGTTGGCCGAACGATTTTGATGCCGGCAAAAAATAATACGATAACAACAGCAACAGCGAGTAATAAAATTTGAGTTTCCATATTTTTAAAATTATAAGAGATTTTCGACAATATAAGCCTTTATTAATTGATAATCAACATAACTAAGTCTTTATTTACCTTGCAAACAAAAGGCCTCCTATTTTGCAATAGAAAGCCTTTTATAAGCTTAATCGTTCTTAACGCTACTTTGGCATTAATACTGTATCTACTACATGGATTACCCCATTTTTTTGCATCACATCGGCAATAGTTACGGTACTCATCCCGCCCTTCTCGTCTTTTAAAACCAGTTTTTTACCATCCATCCAAGCCCATAATTTACCGCCGCTTACCGTAGTGAGTTCGGCTTTGCCATTTCCTTTTTTAATCGCCACAGCAATCGTTTTGCTATCCATTTTACCTGCTACTACATGGTAAGTTAAGATTTTACTTAGGGTTGCTTTGTTTTCGGCTTTAAGCAGCGTATTTACAGTGCCGGCCGGAAGTTTATCGAACGCAGCATTCGTGGGTGCAAATACCGTAAACGGTCCTTTACTTTTTAAAGTTTCGACCAAGCCGGCAGCTTTAACTGCAGCTACCAAAGTAGTATGGTCTTTCGAATTAACCGCATTGTCTACAATGTCTTTACTCGCATACATTTCCGCTCCACCTACCATCGGGTTTTTTTGAGCATAAACTTGAGTCGTAAAAAATGCCGAGGCTACCAGGGCAATGGTCGATAAAATTAATTTTTTCATAATTCTTGTTTTTATTTAAAACAGATACGGATAATTATTACGGTTGGATGTTGTGATTAAAAAACAAATCTTGTTTTTTTCTTGTTATAGTTTGCGTACATTTAGAAACCCATTGGCCATAGCAAAAAAAATATCCCTCTCGGAAGAAGAGCTCATCAGTAAACTGAAAAATCGGGATACCTTAGCCATCCGTGCTTTATACGATATGTATTCGGGTGCATTATTCGGAGTAATCTCGAGATTAGTCTCACAAACAGAGATCGCCGAAGATTTATTACAAGAAACTTTTATCAAAATATGGAATGCCGCCGAAAGCTACGACAGCAGCAAAGGGCGTTTGTTTACCTGGATGATGAACATTGCACGCAACCTTGCTATCGATAAACTGCGCTCTAAAGACTTTAAGAATGGGATTAAAAACCAAGACATAGATAATAACGTAGATTTCATTGATGCGCAAAAAGAAGTTACCTTTAATGCAGATTTACTGGGTTTAAAAGACATGGTCGATGCACTTAAACCAGAATTTAATAAGGTATTAAATATGGTTTATTTTAAAGGTTATACGCATGCAGAAGCTGCAGAAGAGCTAAATTTACCTTTGGGCACTGTAAAAACACGAGTCCGAATGGCAATTTTACAATTAAGAAAGCATTTTAATTAACGTGGAAGAATTAAAAGCATATATAGAATCGGGCATACTTGAGCTTTATGTTCTGGGGCAATTAAATGCACAGGAACAAGCAGAAGTAGAAGCAATGGCTACCAAACACCCTGAAATTAAACAGGAAATGGAGGCCATCGAAATTGCTATGGAAAAATATGCACAGCAGCATGCCATAAAACCGTCTGCAGTTGTAGAAGAAAAAATATTAGCGCAGATTAATCAAAATTCAGGCCTAAACACTCCTGTTATTCCGTTCAATATTGCACCTTACGAATCGAAAATAAGAACTCTTCGCATTGCACTTGCTGCCTGCGCCTCTTTATTGGTGGTTAGTGGGGTTGCCTTATATACAACTCATAACCAGCTGGGTAATGCGAAAGATCAGCTCGCAAGCTTAAGTCTCGAAAAAGAGAAATTTACCAATACGGTAAACTATATGAAAGCGACCAATACTGATCTGCAGAAGATTGCAGATATGGCCAGCGATCCGGCCTGGAAAATAGTACAGCTTGCTGGCACCAAAATGGATCCTGAGGCTAAAATGGTGGTTTATTGGCATACCAGTGGTAATCATGTAATGATGGATCATTCGAAAATGCAACTTCCACTTAATGATAGTACGCACCAATACCAACTTTGGGCACTAGTAAATGGCAAACCTGTCGATTTAGGTGTATTTGATGTTAAAAGTGATAGTACAAAAATCCTAATCGATATGAAAGCAATTGCTGGCGCACAAACCTTTGCCGTTACACTCGAAAAACGAGGCGGCAATGCAACACCAACCATGAGCCAGCTTATTGTTGCTGGTAATGTTTCTATTTAATTTCCCTTTTAACTTAAAAAAGAGATCGTTTCAAAAGTAATTTTGGGTCAGCTTTAATTAACCATTAATTACGCAAACCCAGTTTTTCTCTAGTTTGTTATTAGGACAAGTCTGTTTTTGACGGAGTTTAGTTTCAGCTGGTTTTTTCAAAAGTTTCTTTATGCTTTTAATTCATGAAAAATAGCCCCATAAAAAAGGTTGCCTAAAAAATAGGCAACCCTCTTCTTATTAAAAAAACTAATTATTTGATAAATAAACCTGCTATAGTTAAAACATCGGGTTTCCCTAAAGGTTCGTCAAAACTTTCGACTGCCGCAGCTTTAGTAACCCCACTGGCAATTCCAGTAATGGTTACCCCAGCCTGCACATCGAGGCTTTCGCCTGCATAAACCGGGTCGACAGCAGCAATACCAGTATCGTTTGCTACCCCACCAGCACCAAGGCTAATCCAAGGTTTAATGGTAGCACCGTTCGCTGCACGCATAGAACGGATATGAGAAGCATGGCGAGCTTCGACCGAATGGATTTGCAAAGCAGTTGTTAATACCGGCATTCCTTTTAAAACAGTTGCCTGACCTTTGTAGGCTCTTACGCCTGTATCTTCGAAGGCTTGTGCTACTGCAAGGAAAGTATTGTAATCTGAATAAACGGTAGGAAAGGTTCCTTTCGCAGTAAAATCGAACTGGTCGTAGGTAAAAACCACGGGTGTACCGCCATTTGTCGTAATTGCACCTTTAAGTAAATCTACGTGCGCTTTTTCGTGATCGCGAATAGTAGTTATTGCGGAATTCGCTGCTCCAGCAGGTATTAACCCGGGGGCAGCTACTAAAGAATGGTTGTAAAAATGATATTCCAGGTATTCGAGCGTTAAGGCGTAGTTTAAAACCTCAATTACGGCAGTTGGTGCAGTTTGGCCGTATGCTTTGGTAAACATTGAGCCTAAGGCAAGGGGAGCTGCCGCTAAAGCTACCTTCTTCCCAAGATTAAAAAAATCTTTCATTGCCGCCCTTCTAGGGCTTAACCGCTCGTAGATTTCGCCATCTACTTTTTCTATTTCTTCTAATATATTTACGATATTCATGTTTTCTAGGGTTTAAAGGTTAATGACATTAATTTTAGTCTTGATATATTTTCCAGCTGTCGCCAAAACCTTATCTGGCGTTAAAGCCATATCCAATCCATTGGCATCGACCACTTCCGAATTGGCAAAACTTCCATTCGAAATTAAATCGCGGATATAAGCGGCATGACGGGCTTCGACCGAAACAATCTTACCCGCAGCAACCAGGTAAGCATCGGTGGTAATGCGGGCGCCAGCGCCATTATAAGCTGCAACCCCCAAATCTTCGAAAGCCTTTGCAGCGCCTAAAACACTGGTCCGATCGCTAAAGTTTATACTCGAGAAATCTACTTCCAGGCTACCAATAGCTGCAGTACTCAGTGCTTTTTTAAAAAACTCTCTGTGGGCAATTTCGTGGAACTGAATATCCTGGAAATAGGTCTTTTCGGCTGCACTAAAGGCCGATGGCGGATTAGCAGCCACCTTGATATAAAAAGCCGCCTCGAGCTGCTCTAAAGCATAGGCATAATTAAGCACGCCAAAATCATCCTTAAAATCTAGTGTAACCCCACCAGAAACTATCGGACCATTATTCCTGTCTTTTTTACAACCTACTGCTACCATTGCAGCCACAGCGGCACCTGCTCCTGCAAATTGCAGGAAAGAACGGCGCTGCAATGGTGCGGTTAAGATACTTTTTTCTGCTGGCAGCACGTCCAGCTTGTTTTGTTCTTGTAAATTTCTCATGTTCTTTTAAGTTTAATGCCCATCATATCCTGTTTACCAGGTACGCTAAGCAATTGGTTCTAAAATTTCTTATAGAAGCACTTACGAGAAGAAAACAAGTTTGGTTTTTGGATTTAAAGAAATTTTATGTTTTAATCCGGATTAAACATGATAATATGGGTTTTGTAAAGATAAGCCCTAATGGGCATGGTTGCAGGTGGACTAGCACGACGATCAAATTGGCAAGATCGACCGTGCTAATTTCCAATCCTGCGTTTCTCTTCGTCGTTACTCTGTTCGATTTTTTTATTATTGAATTTCTTGCCTGAGCTAAATGTATAGTTTAGAGAGAAATTGAAGGTCCGGGTAGGTCTTTTCTGATAAAAGTCGATCCTGGTACCTCCGTATTCCGTATAATCCTTTTCCCTTGCGGTATTAAAAATATCCGAAGCGTAAAACCGGAGTTGTAATGCTTTAGCTGCCAGTCTTTTACTTATTCCGAGGCCTGTCGAAAACTGATAGGCAATATGGGTATTGGCGCTTACATAAGGCGAGCGATAATCGACCGAAAAATCCAGATCGAACCAATTCTTAATTGTCATTTCCTGTTGGTTTCCGACATAAAGTGTAACCTGGTCTATATGGTAATTCCCGAGGGTGTACTTAAGGTGATAGCCTGCCAGTGAAGTCCTCATTGTCCACCATTTGGTAAACTTAACCGGAGCATAAATAGAAAATCCATACTCATTACTCGTATTAAAATTTCTGGTCTGGTATTCGATAATATTACCTGCAACCGGATTGGCTAGCTGAGCGATCTTATCGGTGGTCAATGCATAATAAACATCAGCCGAAAATTCCTTCCAGAAAAAAGTTCCGATTTCTATCTTGTGGGTATATTCGGGTGTTAAGTTTGGGTTGCCCAACTGCGTTAGGTAATTATCGAATTGCAGGCGATAAGGATTAAGGTCGGCGAAAGAAGGCCGTTGTAATCGCCGGGCATAGCTCAGGTATACTGCACTCCCCTTTTCTTCGTCGAACTTCCGGGAGACAAAAACAGAAGGAAATAGCCCAATATAATTCCTGGTAAACTGCTCGTTGCCTGTTACCGAATTCCCATTCATCTGGGTATATTCGGCCCGAAGCCCGCCCTTAATGCTAAGTTTGCCCCAGGTTTTTTCGAGAGAGGCATAGGCCATGGAAAGGTTTTCTCGATAAATAAAGCGATTGCTGAGCTGGGGGTTAACCTGCCATTGGCCCGCCACCAGGTTTTCATTTAATACTTCGTTATCCCGCTTGGTAGCCACAAATTTGAGACCCGTTTTAAATTGTAGTGTCTTTTTCAGCGACTGGGTATAGTCGGTTTGCAAGCTGTATAAAGTGGTCGTATTAGGAGTATTATTACGGTAAATCGAATTTTTTGGGGCATAAGTATATACCGATTTAAAATAATTAGTCTCGGTTCTGGTGCTATAAACATAATCCGCAATTACCTTAAGGCTAGAGCCTAAGCTATCGGTTTTTAGGATATAATTTAATGTGGTACCACTTAGTGATGGCTTTCTGAACCATTCCGATCGAGCATCTCCAGTTAGTGGCTGCGCACCCAAAAAAGTAATATAGGTGTCGAAATATTGGTCCATTTTATTTGCCGTAGCGATCGATTGTACCCCTATAGACTGGTTCTTACCCAGGTCGTAACCGGCTGCTAACCGGTACATTAGCCGACCATTATTATTATACCTGTCGGTATTGCTGGCATAATAGTCCTGGTTTGGATAGCTAATCCGGTTACTCGCAGTATAATCGCTTTCGTCTTTACCTCCCGAAAAACTCCCAGACAAATAGAGGTTCTTAAATTTATAATTAAGCGTAGTTCCGGCGCTGTAGGCAGGCCGCTTTACCTGCTGGCGGTACTGGGCTGATAAGGAGCCCACCAGGCCGTCTTTTCTCGACTTTTTAAGGATAATGTGCACAATTCCGCCCGATCCAGCTGCTTCGAATTCGGAGGGTGGACTGGAGATAATCTCAATCTTACTAATGTCTTCCGAGCGTAAAGTGCGCAAATATTCGGCAAGATCGTTTGCCGACATGCGCTGCACTACATCGTTAATCATTACAATTACCGACTGATTTCCCTTAATCTTAATCGACCCATTATTATCGACCCATATTCCCGGCGATTTTTGCAGTACCTCCAGGCCATTAAAACCTCTAGCAAGCACACTTCCTTCCACATTAACGATATAACGATCGGTTCGTCTTTCGACCATCGGCTTATCGGCGATAACATTTACTGTTTTTAAGACTTGCCGGTCTTCTTCGAGTACTACCCGCTTAATCGGGTTGGTATCGGGATAAGTAAATTCGATAGTCACAGACTGATAGCCGACCGATGAAATTTTTAATACATATTTGTGCTGCAAACGGAAGTTATAGGAAAGCTGATAATGACCGTTTTTATCACTCATACTGCCATCGATTACCGGCCCAGCCTCTAAAAGGCCAACCGAAGCAAAAGGGATTTCTTTCCCTCTTATATCGATAAGAATACCCTCTATGAGAGTTTTCCCTACCATACTGCTTTCTGGGTTAGCCTGTTTACCTATAGCGATAAGTCGCTTGGAAATGACCTGATAAAAAAGCTGCTGTGATGGAAGTACCTTAGTTAACACCTCCGAAACAGGCATATTAATTGCCGTTAACGAAACCGTCATCGTATCGGATACTACCTCGTCGCTGTACACAAAATGATAATTGCACTGTTCTTCTATCTGCTTAAATAACAGGCGAATGGGTTGTTTATTAAGGGTTATGCTCAATTTACGGTCTTGCCCATACATCGTAAGGTGGCAGCAGGCCAGTACGGTTAGGATAATAATCTTTTTCATAGCTAGTCTTTGATAACTACCAACTTACCGTTGATCGTATAAGTTAAGGGATAGGTAAGTTTTAGGGCGGCCAAGACCTGTTCTATAGTTTCATTAATAAACGTTCCGCTAAACCGTTTTTCCTTTAATCGTTCACTTTGGATTTGGATCTTGAGTTCATATTTTTTTTCAAGCTGGAAGGCAAGGTCTTTAAGTTTTTCCTTATAGAATACTAATGTATCGGAAGTCCAACGGGTTTGCCGATCTGCAATACCAGATGTGATTGGCAAAACCAGAAAACGCTGATCTGTGCTATTCGACTGGCCCGGAGCAAAAATGAGTTTTTGATTTGGGTAAAGAACTACCTTATCTTTTTTATCCTGCCTGTTGCTAACCTCAATTTGCCCTCGAAGCAAGGCCACCTGTACTTCTGGATCCCCTTTATAAGCATTAACATTGAAAGCTGTTCCTTTTACCTCAATATCGATGCCACCCGCATGTACAAACATGGGAATATCTTTATTCCTCGCCACATCAAAATAGGCTTCTCCTTCTAAAAACAATTCTCTCTTCTGTTTACCAAAAGCGTTGTTATAACGAATTGATGAATTTTTGTTTAACCAAATTCTGGTTCCATCTTCGAGCACCTTAAACGATTTTTGCTGGGTAGTAGCAAGCACCAGAAAGTTTTTATTGGTTTGGTATTCGGTCAGCCGGTAAACAAATAGCCCGGCCCCCACGAACAGAATAAATATCGCTGCAATTTTTAGAAAATAACCAGGATTTATTACCGTTACTTTTGGTGCCGAATAATTGAACCGGGAAATAAAACCTTCTTTTTCGGCTTTATCGATCAGCTCCCAGGTTGCTTTGAGCTTATTATCCTGAAGATTCTCTTGTTGGGCCGGATCTAACTTACGGTCAAGCCCGGCTGCGATTTCCCGATATAAACGGTTGTTTTCGATTACCTTATTTAACGTTTCTCTTTCGTTAACCGAAAGCTTACCTGAAAGCTTTTTGGACAACAGTTTCAAGAATTCTTCTTTTTTCATTTTATTGAGGGAGCTTATAAACTAAAGACACACCTATCGCAAAAAATACTTATCGCAATGTTAAAAAAATAATAATGGCACGTTAGACAGCGCCCGTTTTCTGGTTATCTTTTTTTGAGGATGATAGCCCAGATAGCTACTAATGGAGCCGGCAATAGTCTTTACGGCTTTGTAAAGTTGGTTTTCGACGGTCCGGGTCGAAATACCGAGAATAGCTGCAACAGCACTGCTTTTTAAGCCATCCTCTTTAATAAGCCGAAAGATAATTCTACGCTGCGCCGGAAGCGCTGCAACCGCAAAGTCGATAAGCTGTGCCAGCTCTTTTTCTTCCATTAATTCACCACCTGGATCGGGTACATTCTCGAAGGGCATGCCATCGAGATTTTTACTCCATAGCCTTTCGGCTTTCCGCTCCGATCGAATAAGGTTAAGACAAGCATTTTTGATGGCTACAAAAAGATAAACCTCCGGATTAAGCACATTAGATAGGATTTCCCTTTTTACCCATAACCTTACAAAAAACTCGGAAACAACCTCTTCTGCACTTTCCGAATGTCTCAGATACTGAAAAGCAAAGCTTATTAACCTGTCGTAATACCGCAGAAAAAGCTCATCGAATGCGCGCTCATTTCCAGCTTGTATATTTTTGAACAACCATACGATCTTGTCTTTTTCTTCAGGCATTAATAATTGAGCTTTATAAATTGGCAGTTTGGCTTTATCGTAAAGACACCAAAGCTTGAAGATATACTTATTCCTGGGAAAAATTTCCTGTCTTTTATTTTAAATTCCGATTCTTACATTAATCTCATTTGCGGTCGATAACCATTCTTTAGAGCTTTTACAATCGATTTAGGGGTTAAAACCATCGCCTTTGTCGACGAGGCTATTGGTTTACCGGTTGCATATCCAAATGGCGACCATTGATAAATCATGTTGTTGGCAATAAGATAAGGTTGATTGGCGAGTTGAATAAAAGTTCCATCGGGTAAATCTTTTAAAGTGGCTTCAAAAGTGATTTTTTGCCCCTCTTTATTTATTCTTTCTTGCTGCATTACGTCATCAATTTGCCCGATAGGTGTTTTCGGGTTAAAGCCGAAGCCAGGATTACCGCTAAGCCAGGCTAATTTAAAATGCTGAGCAGCTTCACGCCTGCATTCGAAACAAGGCCGATGCCCTGCTGCCAGTGCGGTAGCTTCATCCAAAAAGAATAATTCGGTCCATAAATTCGGTGCCATTATTTCCCGGCGCCTTCCTTTAAACTCCAGCTGGCAAATAATCCACGCTTTATGCTTAAAAGGTCGTAAAATGGTTTTGCCTGTGCCATGTAATTGCCCACGATTACCTAACCAGGCACCTCGAGCCTCGGTCGCAATGATATCACCAAATGGATTTACCCGGTTCTGAAACATGAACAAAGGTAGTGCGATTCGCTCGATCTTACAAAACTCTACTTAGCACTAGACCAATAAACTGATTATAATGGTTCAGCTTTATAATCACTATATTTAGGTTAGCATAGTGGTATGAAATAAAAAGTATATGGCTTATAATGAAGACCTGGCCAATCGGGTAAGACTATTGCTCTCCGATTGTGAAGAGGTAACAGAAAGGGAAATGTTTAGTGGAATCTGTTTCATGGTAAATGAAAAGATGTGTATTTGTGTCTCGGGCACCGAGCTGCTTTGCCGCATTGGCGAGGAAAAAGTTGAAACAGCATTGGAAAATGGTAATTGCCGGAATATGATGAGCAATGGCCGCCAGATGAAAGACTATGTCTATGTAGAAGATACTGCTTTCGACAATTTGAAGAAATTAAAACATTGGATAGATCTCTGCCTGGAATTTAATCCAAAGGCTAAAGCATCTCAAAAAAAAGATAAAAATAAGCCGGGTGTAAAGAGCAGTCATCGCTAATGTTCAGTCGGGCCTCCTCTAATAGACTTCAGACTATTGTTAGAGTTTGGTCAGAGTCTGCTCAGAGTCTGTTAGACCCAAACCCTAACGATAGTCTAAGTAAAGGCTAAGGAAAAGCTTGCCAGTAGAGAACAACGGTCGAACCGTTAGATAACATACACCTAAAAGGCAACAAAAAAATAATTTTTAATTTCACTTTACTAGGCTCAACCCGTAAAAAATATTGTTTAACAACAACTGAAATTACTAAATAGTAGTTGAACTTTCTGATTCAAGAATTTCTTCAAATGATTTTGAAAGATGTAGTGATTTAACTAATGATTGGTCTCTAACATCTTCCATCTCATCGAGCCTCGCCCCTCATTTGATTCAACTATCTTGAAATAAGAGTACCATATAACAAGCCAACAAGGTATAGACGCAACTGAAGCTATGAGGCATATTGTTAAAAGTAGGATACTCTAATTCCCCTATTCCCCTTACTTGATACGCTAGAGTACCTAAGAATGAATAATAGCTACAATGTAGCTCACGACTAAATCTAACACTGTACCTAAGAGTGCGCTTGTCAGCCAGACTTTTAAAGGATACTTGTAGTTCTTCAGCATTAGCTAAAAGTATTTATTGATAATAGATTAATAAGCGGTACGGATATAGTCTACTAGCCAAGCTAATAGTATGCCTATTAATGAACATATCAACCAGACTTTCACAGAGAACTTATATTTTTTAGTCATTAACATAAATGTAGTGATTAAAATTAATAAAAATAAATAATCACTAATCTAACAACCTACCCTTCCCTTATTTAATCGGGAACGAATAATACATGAGCGCTCCACTCGACAACCCTATTCCAATCCTGCCATATTCCTGATTTTATATAAGCTAACAATTGCAACTGTATTACTCTACAGTACAAGTGCTAGACTCATTTTTTATCTGTACTGAACCTAGGAGGTTAGTAAGACATCACCGCCCCTCTAGCAGTCGATGGAAAGCCTAGAGACAGAGCAACAGATGGCACTTTGTAGAGCAAGTTAAAAAAGTAAATAAGCCTTAGAAGCAGCCATAAAAAGCAAAAGGCCTCGATAAATCGAAGCCTTTCTAAGTGGTATGGGCCGGGATCGAACCGGCGACACATGGATTTTCAGTCCATTGCTCTACCGACTGAGCTACCGTACCTACTTCCCGTTTGGGATTGCAAATGTAGTGTCTTTTTTTGAAAGCAACTAACATTTTTTAAGATTTTTTTCTTTCCAATTTCTTACAAACCTATTCCTACTATAAATCAACTATTTATCATCGTTATAAAACTCCATTTGAGGAAGATCCATTTTAAATCTTTAATTTTATGCATGCATAATATATTTTTTAAACCTAAAACTTTTAACTTAGCCTAACCATTTTAAGCAACAAAACTATGGCTTCTCAAATTGTATTCCTTATTCTTTGCCTTAGTGGCATTGCCTTGTTTAGCTTTAATGTGCGCA
This sequence comes from Bacteroidota bacterium, assembly GCA_040388055.1. GTDB lineage: Bacteria > Bacteroidota > Bacteroidia > Sphingobacteriales > Sphingobacteriaceae > Pedobacter. The sequence continues at coordinate 70,287 of JAZKCO010000005.1, read as the reverse complement.
AAGTAATTCGTAACATTAAAATTGGGAAAGCTGCAAACCGTAGCGATTTACCTGTTAAAAGGCTAACAACCATGCTGAAAGTAGCATTCGGGCAAACTAAAATGGCAGCAAGACCGGTTCCTTTCTTATTGCATTTGGTGGTTTACTTGGGCTTCGTTATCATCAACCTCGAAGTTTTAGAAATTATGATCGATGGGATTTTTGGTACGCATCGTGTATTTGCTGGTCTGGGCGGCTTTTATAATTTTTTAATTGCGGCATTCGAACTTTTAGCCTTAGGGGTTTGGCTTGGTTGTGCCGTTTTTCTTATCCGCAGAAATATATTAAAGCTGAAGCGTTTTAGTGGTGTCGAGATGACAGCCTGGCCAAAATCGGATGCTAACTATATCCTCATTACCGAAATTTTACTAATGACTGCCTTTCTATTGATGAATGCCGCTGATTCGAAATTGCAGGTTTTGGGCGAAAGTCATTATATAACTGCTGGTGCTTTTCCGGTAAGTGCTTACTTACAAAACTTTTTACCTGCAAATGCGGCTAGCTTAATCGCAATAGAAAGAACCTGCTGGTGGTTTCATATTGTAGGTATTTTTGCCTTTCTCAATTACCTACCCTACTCTAAGCATTTCCATATCTTATTTGCTTTCCCCAACACTTATTTTTCTAACTTGGAGCCAAAGGGCGAATTTACCAATATGGCAAGTGTAACCAACGAGGTAAAGGCCATGCTCGACCCATCTTTTGTACCGGCAGCAACAGCACCAGAGAAATTTGGCGCTAAAGATGTTAGCGATTTAACCTGGGTTAACCTCATGAATGCTTATACCTGTACCGAATGTGGTCGCTGCACCTCGGTTTGCCCAGCTAATCTAACTGGCAAATTACTGTCGCCACGAAAAATTATGATGGATACCCGCGATCGTTTAGAGACGGTTGGCAAAAACATAGATAAGCATGGGCCTGACTACCAAGATGGGAAGACTTTATTAGACGATTACATTAGCCGGGAAGAAATTTGGGCCTGCACCAGTTGTAATGCCTGTACCGAAGCCTGCCCTATTAATATCGATCCGCTGGCTATTATTATCGAATTGCGCCGCTATGCGGTAATGGAAGAATCTGTGGCACCATCGAGCATTAATGCCATGCTTGGCAATATAGAAAACAATGGCGCGCCCTGGAAATATTCGCCAGCCGACCGGCTAAATTGGGCGGAAGGGAATTGAATTGATTAATTGGTCGACTAACGAACAACAAGAAACGAAAAACATGGAATTTAAAGTACCAACAATGGCCGAATTAATGGCACGCGGTGAAGAACCCGAAATATTGTTTTGGGTTGGCTGTGCCGGAAGTTACGACGAAAGAGCACAAAAAATTACCCGGGATATCTGTAAGATTTTGCATCACGTTGGTATCAAATACGCCGTATTAGGTACTGAAGAAAGTTGCACCGGCGATCCGGCAAAGCGCGCAGGAAATGAGTTCCTTTTCCAAATGCAGGCAATGGCCAATATAGAAGTGCTGAATGGCTATAACATTAAAAAGATAGTTACAGGTTGCCCACATTGTTTTAATACGATTAAAAACGAATACCCAGGCTTAGGCGGAACCTACGAGGTTATTCATCATACCCAATTAATTCAAGGCTTAATAAACGAAGGCAAGTTGAAAGCCGAAGGCGGTGAAAGCTTTAAAGGAAAAAAAATAACCTTTCACGATCCTTGTTACCTTGGCCGGGGCAATAATGTTTATGAGGCTCCCAGGAAAGCCTTAGAAGTACTCGACGCACAACTAGTAGAAATGAAGCGCTGCAAAAGCAATGGGCTTTGCTGTGGCGCTGGTGGCGCACAAATGTTTAAAGAGCCCGAAAAAGGAAATAAAGATATTAACATCGAAAGAATTGAAGAAGCTTTAACCACCGAACCACAGGTAATTGCTTCTGGTTGTCCATTTTGCATGACCATGCTTAGTGATGGTATTAAATTGAAAAATAAAGAACAAGAAGTAAAGGTTTTGGATATTGCAGAAATTACTGCAAGGGCAAACGGATTATAGTGGCTATTTATTACTAGCCAAAGTTAAGTTTAACTGCTTAAATTGGGCCAATAAAATATTGAGATCGGCTACATCTATCCCTTTTAGCGGAACAACTATATAATTTCGCATCGAATCGATATCGCCTTTACGGTCGTTACGGGTCTGGACAATTACATCGTCATTTTTGGTCCGAAGATATAAGGTTCCGTTGCTGCTGGCACCATAATAATCCATACTGCGAAAACGACTTAAATTGAAGGCAAAAAACTCTGTCTTACCTGTAGTATAAACCTTTTTATAGCGGCAAAAACCAGTGTTGGTAACCTTTAATTCGTAACGTTTTATCGCATCCCCTTCGGCCGTAGAGTCGTAATATTTAATCAACAGTTGCTGTATAATATCGGTACTTTCGTCGGCAGTTTCAAAGCCACAACAAACAAAAAAAATGAAGCTGATCCAAAAGAAAACGAACTTTTTTAAGTGTAGTGTAAACTTTTTCATTAAATACCAATTTAACCAGGCGTAAATTAAATAAAATCATAAATTTGAATATGATTTTTTCTCCACAATCTAAAGTTTGGATTTACCAGAGTAACCGGGCCTTTACGCCGGCAGAAGAAACAGCCATACAACAAAAGCTAAATGCTTTTACGGTAGAATGGACTGCTCATGGCCATCAATTAAAGGCAAAGGCAGAAATTCGTCATCATTTTTTTATTGTTTTAATTGTCGATCAGGGTCAGGCTCCTGCTACAGGCTGCTCCATCGATTCGTCGGTTCGGGTAATTAAGGAAATCGAAAATGACTATCATGTCGATTTATTCGATCGTTTTAATATGGCCTATAAAATCGATAATGAAGTGCATGTAAATACCAAGGAAGATTTTGAAACTTTAATTGCTATAAAAAAGATTGGCCCACAAACCATTGTTTTCAATAATTTAGTTCAAACTTTAGCCGAATATGAGGAAAAATGGGAATTACCATTGGCCGAAAGCTGGCACAGTGTGATCTTTGCAGAGCAACTGAGCAGCTAATTCTTAAACTTTAGGAGATTTATTTTGTTATCTTCAATAACATCTAAATTTACCTATGTCGAACAAACTCAAACTCTTTATTAAAATACTGGTTGCTCTTTTGGTACTGGTAGTGGTTGCCTGGCTCGGTGCAGCATACTATATTAACCATAATAATAAAGCCATTTTAACGAAGTTACTTAACCAACTTAATGCTAAAGTAAATGGAAAAATTGAAGTGGCAGGTATGGAGACAACTTTGCTTAAAGGTTTTCCGGGCATTTCGGTTTCTCTAAAAAATGTACGGCTAAGAGATAGCCTATTCGTAAATCATCATCACGATCTGCTTAATGCAAGCGACATCGATATTTCTTTAAACATTTTACCGCTCCTTGTTGGCCGCATTAAAATAAACAAAATAGCGGTTAATGATGCTGCTATTTACCTGTACACAGATAGTACCGGCTATAGCAATACCAGCATCTTTAAACGTAAAAACGAAGTAAAATCCGTTTCGTTAAAAGACCAGCAAGCCTTCGAAATTGGGAGAGTCGACTTTAACCGAGTAAACCTGATCATCGATAATAAAAAGCGATTTAAGCTTTTCCATTTTTTAATCGACGAGATTAACGGCAAAATAGACTATCCCGATTCGGGATGGAATGGGAAGTTAAAGCTTAAAACTACTTTAAAAAGTTTTGCTTTTAACACCAGAAAAGGAAGCTTCTTAAAGGATAAGACCCTTCAGGGAACGCTAATAGCGCATTATAACAGCAAAAAACAAGTGGTAACCATCGATCAAAATAAACTAAATATCGGCGGTCATCCCTTTTTTATAGGTGCCCAAATTGATCTGGCAAAAAACGAATCGGCTTTTGGCATCAAGGTAAGGGCCGATCAAATCTTATACCAGGACATGGTAAAATTGCTTTCTCCAAATATTTCAGTCAAGCTTTTAAAGTTTTCAATCGATAAACCCATCGATGTTATTGGGCAAATAATAGACGATGGCAGTAAAAGTGGCAAAGACCCACTTATTACCGTAAGGATTAACGTTAAAAATAATACGGTTACTATTCCTTCGGCACAATTAACCAATTGCAATTTTACGGGAACATTTACCAATAGAGATACCTTAAATAAAGGTATTGGTGACGAAAATTCGGCCATTAGGTTTTATGGTCTAACCGGCGATTATTATAATGCGCCTTTAAAAATCGACACTTTTTCTATTACCAATTTAGCCCGCCCCCTGGCAGCTGGGCTGGTTACCGCTCAATTCCCGCTAGAAAAACTAAACAGCTCCTTAGGTGGCGAAACTTTCAGTTTTAAAAATGGCACAGCCGATGTGAAGTTATATTGCAAAATGGATATCGACAATTACAAATTTACGAAGCCCGTATTAGCTGGAAATGTAATGATAAAAGGGGCCGATATTACCTATCTACCGCGCAATTTAAAGCTCATTAACAGCGAATTATCACTTAATTTTAATCAGAAAGACTTAAATATTACGAATAGCCACTTTCAATTGGGGAAGAGTATTTTAAATATGAATTGCTCGATCGCAAATTTTCTCAACTTCTATTATAGCGATCCTACAAAAATTTTAGTGGATTTAAAATTGAGTAGTCCACAATTAAACCTAAATGAGTTTGTCTTCTTTTTAGGGCCTAGAAAAGTCATAAAAAGAAAATCTCCAGCAAAAAACTCGATAAAAGCAGTATCCGATCAATTAAGTGCGGTACTCGAAGCGGCCAAGGTAAATATTCAACTCCAGGTAAATAAAGCTATCTATAATCGTTTTGTGGCCACCAATCTAAATGCAAATATCGCCATGCTTAACGATGGTATTTATTTCGAGCAGTTAAGGGTAAGTCATGCTGGTGGACACCTCAATTTAACGGGTAACGTTAAGCAACAAGGCGCTATAAATAAGTTTACCATAAACTCGACTATTAGTAAGGTAAATGTGAAAGAATTCTTCGATGCTTTCGAGAATTTTGGTCAAAGTTCCCTTACCAACCGGAATTTAAAGGGTTACTTATCGGCTAAAGTAAAAGCATCGGGTAGTATTACCGATAAAGGAAATATGGTAAAACGATCGATGTATGGGCAGGTCATTTTTAACCTTAATAATGCGGCCTTAATGGCTTTTGAGCCATTGCAAAAGATAGGGAAATTCGCATTTCCAAACCGGGATTTTTCTAATATAACCATTGCTAATTTAGACGGGGTATTAACCCTCAATGGCGATAAAATAAGCATCAACCCTATGCAGGTTAATACAAGTGCCTTAAATTTTAATATGAAAGGTATTTATGGCCTAACTACTGGAACCGATATTGCAATGGACATCCCGCTAAGAAATCCGATGAAAGACGAAAACAAGACTGCAGAAGAAAAAAAATTAACCCGAATGAAAGGAATTGTACTTCATCTTAAAGCAATCGACGATGGTAAAGGCGGAATAAAAGTACGCTGGAATGGGAACCGGGATTAATTCTGTGGTGGATTGGGCGACGAGAGACTAAAAATCGAGCGGACCCAATCTTCGCATGTTCCTCATAATTAAATACTGCCGGTGTTTAATGTATTTGGTAGCCTTATTCGGGTTCCAACGTAATGGATTTGGAAAGCAGGCCGCAATTAAAGAAGCCTCGCTTCGGGTTAAATTACTACAGGATTTACCATAATAGGCTTGTGCTGCAGCCTCTGCACCATAGATTCCATCGCCCATTTCAATTACATTTAAATACACTTCGAGGATGCGCTCTTTACTCCATAAAAGCTCTATTAATAAAGTAAAATAGGCTTCAAAACCCTTTCTAATGTATGAGCGGCCTGGCCAAAGAAATACATTTTTTGCAGTTTGCTGCGAAATGGTACTTCCTCCTTTTACTTTTTTCCCTTTAGCATTATCAGCATAAGCCTTTTCTATCGCTTTAATGTCGAAGCCGATATGCTTTAAAAATAATTGATCTTCGGCAGAAACGGCTGCCCTTTTCATGTTATCGGAAATATCGGCAAACTTGACCCACTTTTTAGCTAACTTCATTTTTTTGCCATCCGTTTTGCGCTCCATGTTACGTTGCACCATTAATAAAGTAATGGGCGGATTAATAAACCGATAGGACAGCACCCATAATATCGAAACCAAAAGAAACCAGAGCAAAACCTTGGCGATAACTCTACCTATACGTTTCATTAAGGAAGTCTTTGTGCTTTTAGGAGTCGTTTTTCTTTTACCCATTTAAACAAAGATATATAAAAAGAAGAAAGATTAAGGAGTGGCGATTTTACTACTAATTATATAATTTACAAATTATGTATTTTTGAGCATAGTCTGTTAAAAACAAATAAAGCAATGAGAAAATCTTTCAAAAAAGTGAATGCCTGTATTGCCGCTATCATTATGCTTCAGCTAGGTAGCTTATCTATCGCAAAAAGCGAAATAAATTCGCCGTTAAAAAGTGTCGACAATGGCGAAATTAGAGCAATGATTGCTCGTTTGTTACCCGCCAAATCAGATTCGTTCATTTTAGAAACCATCGTTCCAAAAAACTATACAGACAGCTTTTGTTTAGAAAGCAAAGACGATAAAATCCTGATTAAAGGAACCAATGCTTTAGCTATGGCGAAGGGATTTAATTATTATTTAAAAAACTACTGCCATATTTCAGTTACCTGGTATGCAAAAGATCGACTAATACCACCTGCACAATTACCTAGTGTAACTGAGCCTATTGGCCAGGCATGTCGTTTTGAAAATCGTTTTTTTCTTAACTATTGTACATTTGGTTATACCACATTATGGTGGAAATGGAATGACTGGGAGCGATTAATAGATTGGATGGCATTAAATGGGATTAATATGCCCTTAGCGATTACTGGTCAGGAATACATCTGGCAAAAGGTTTGGAAAAAGTTTGGCATGAGTGACGAGCAAAGCAGGGCATTTTTTACCGGGCCTTCGCACCTGGCTTGGCAACGTATGGGAAATCTGGACCGCTGGTTAGGGCCTTTACCCCAGGATTTTATTGACGGTCAGTTTGAATTGCAGAAACAAATTTTAAAAAGAGAAAGAGGCTTTGGTATGAAGCCTATCTTACCGGCATTTGCAGGGCATGTACCACACGATCTGTTATCGAAGTATCCAAACCTTAAAATTACCAATCTTGGTTCGTACGATACTGGAAAAGAAAATGATGCCTATTTTCTGGATCCTATGGATCCTTTATTTATAAAAATTCAAAAAGCTTACCTCAGCGAACAGGAAAAGTTACTGGGAACCGATCATTATTATGGAGCAGACCCATTTAACGAAATGAACCCGCCAAGTTGGGAACCTGCCTATTTAGCCAGCGTTGCCAAAACCATTTATAGCGGCATGAAAGCCATAGACCCAAATGCAGTCTGGGTACAAATGGGGTGGACATTCTATTACGATCGTAAACATTGGACAAATCCACGTTTAGAAGCAATGATTAAGGCCGTCCCTGCTAATAAAATGATTATACTAGAATATTTTGGGGAAAAAACAGAACTATGGCGTTTAACCGATGGTTTTTTTAATGCGCCTTATATTTGGTGCTATCTTGGAAATTTCGGAGGGAATACTCAATTAGCCGCACCACTTTTGAAGGTCTCAAAAATACTTACCACAACCGAACAAGATCCAAACCGGCGACAGTTAGCAGGTATTGGCACTACCTTAGAAGGTTTCGGCGTAAATGATTTCATGTTCGAGTGGCTATTTGATTTCGCTTGGAATCCAGCAGCTAAAAATACTTCAGACTGGATTAAAAAATATGCCAATAGCCGTACTGGAAATACAGACCCTGTAGTTGCGGGGGGCTGGAACAAACTCCTGCCTCTTGTTTATAATACGCAGGTGTCTGGTGTAGGCCTTGGTAATATTATTCAGTCTAAACCAACGCTAAAAGGACATGGTAGTTACTCTTCCTTAAGCGACTACGATTATGCAGCATTAGCAAATATCCTCCCCACCTTTTTAATGGCCGATCCGTCTTCTATAGAGAGCCCTCGGTTTAACCGCGATTTAGCCTTATTAGAAAAGCAGGTATTGGTAAATCTGGCTGTATCGTTTAGAGATAGTCTGGCTAAAGCTTATGAGAAAAAAGACGAAAAGACATTCGAAAAATATGTTAGCTTATTCACTTCCTTATGCGATGACGTAGATGCATTAACCGGAACACAAGATGAGTTATTATTAGGTAACTGGATAGAACAGGCACGCTCCTTTGGTAAAACTGATACCGAAAAGAACTATTATGAAAAAAGCGCCCGGGTTTTAATTACTACCTGGGGTGGAGAAGGTAATGGCATTACAAATTATGCATCGAAAGATTGGTCTGGATTAATTTCGACCTATTATAAAGTTCGGTGGGAATTATTTTTTAACGAATTGCGTAAAACAATTAAAACAGGTTCGGCACCAGATATGATTGCTTTCGATAAGCAAAGAGCAAAATTCGATTGGGAATGGGCTAATAAAAATAAAAGTGAGCAGGCTTTTCAATCAAAACCGATTGGCAATACCTTTCAAATCTGTAAAGATTTGTATAAAAAGTGGATCCCTTATTTATAATGGTCGAACCTCAACAAATAATAATGACTAACCCTAAACTAAGCGATACAGAAAAAGTCGACGAATACATCTCCAATCTTAAGACCGAAATCGGAGCAACTGTTCAGTACCTCAGGCAGGTTATCTTAAATACCGACCTCGAAATCGCAGAGCAGATTAAATGGAATAGCCCGAGCATGTATTATAAAGGAGAAATGGAACCCTTCGACCCTAAGACATATAAAAGGGACCTGGTTGTTTTTAACCTTCATAAGGATCGGATAATACTGATTTTTCCTACTGGTAATAAAATTAACAACCCTACTGGTTTACTAGAAGGAAATTATGCCGATGGGCGAAGAATCGTGAATTTTAAAAACCTGAACGATGCGAAGCTTAAGGAGAAAGATTTACAGAATGCCATTAAAGAATGGCTAAAACTGGTTAAATAAAAAAGCCGTTCTCGAAAAAATCGAGAACGGCTTTATATTTTAGCGGTAATAATTAATTATTCTGCTACTACTTCGAAAGGAACTTTAACTTTCACTTCTTTGTGTAAGTTTAAGTTAGCTACATATTCGCCAACAAATTTAGGTTCAGTTTCGAAAGTAATGCGGCGGCGATCTACCTCAAAACCTTTAGCTTTTAAAGCCTCGGCTATCATAATAGTATTTACCGCACCAAAGATTTTACCAGTTTCACCAGCTTTAGCACCAATGCTTAATTTCACATCGGTTAAACGCTCGGCAATACCTTCTGCATCTTTCTTAATTTTATCTTGTTTAAAAGCAGCTTGCTTTAAGTTCTCTGCCAATACTTTTTTAGCAGATGGCGTAGCCAATTGTCCAAAGCCTTGTGGAATTAGATAATTACGGCCATAACCTGGTTTTACTGTAACGATATCATCTTTCTCACCTAGTGATTTGATATCTTGCTTTAAAATAATTTCCATTTCTCTGCGCTTATTTTAATTGGTCGGTAACAAAAGGTAGCAAACCAATATGGCGGGCACGTTTAACTGCCTGAGCCACTTTACGTTGAAACTTTAACGAAGTTCCTGTTAAACGGCGAGGTAAAATTTTACCCTGATCGTTAATAAACTTCAACAAAAAGTTTGCGTCTTTATAATCGATGTATTTGATACCATTTTTTCTAAAACGGCAGTATTTTTTTCTGTTATCGTCCACTTTTGGAGCGGTAACATATTGTATTTGATCCTTTGCCATTATGCTCCAGCCTCCTCTTTCTTAGGTTTTTTGTTGAAAGCACCGCTACGTTTTTTCTCGCTATAAGCGATCGCATGGCGATCTAATCTTACTGTTAAGAAACGCAAAACACGTTCGTCGCGTTTTAATGCTAGTTCTAACTTGTTAATTAATTCCCCGTCAGCTTTGTATTCTGTAAGGTGGAAAAATCCGCTTGCTTTTTTTTCAATCGGATACGCTAATTTTCTCAAACCCCAATTATCTTCGGCGATAATTTCGGCTCCGCTATCGGTAATAATGCTTTTGAACTTAGCTAATGCCTCTTTCGCAACATCTTCCGATAACAACGGGGTAAGAACGATAACAGTTTCGTACTGATTCATCTTTGTTGTTTAATTGTTATTTAAAATTTAATTTCCGCCATTAAAACGGGATGCAAATGTAGTGATATATTTCTAAATATCAAATACTTTAACCCCGTATTATTTATGCTGTTTAAATAAATAAACTATAAAACCTGGCATCAATTTTAAGTACCTAATTAACCGTGTCATTTTTCTGCTGCTTTAATGAAGCGTTAAAGATCGCTATCTGGTTTTTAGTAACCTATACCTACTTCCACGTATTTTTTCGTTGTTCGTTTGTCATTATCCAGTTATGAATCCAAACTCATAACCCCCCTTTCTTTTCCACATTCCTATTCTTCGATCTTTTACATCAATAAAAATTTCTTATTTTCGTTGCGATGGAAAATTTTATTGTTTCGGCACGAAAATATCGGCCGGCTACATTCGAAACTGTAGTTGGCCAGCAGCATATTACGGGTACTTTAAAAAATGCTATCAAAAATAATCAGCTGGCACAGGCTTTCCTTTTTTGTGGCCCACGAGGTGTAGGTAAAACCACGTGTGCCCGTATTCTGGCTAAAACCATTAATTGCACAGCGATTTCGGCAGAAACGGAAGCTTGCGGAGTTTGCGAATCGTGCATTTCCTTTCAAACAGGTCATTCCTTTAATTTTCATGAGCTCGATGCTGCATCGAACAATTCGGTCGACGATATTAGAAGCCTCATCGAGCAAGTGCGCATCCCACCACAAGCCGGGAAGTATAAAATCTATATCATAGATGAGGTACACATGTTATCTGCTAATGCTTTTAATGCTTTCTTAAAAACATTAGAAGAGCCCCCTGCTTATGCTATTTTCATTTTAGCCACCACCGAAAAACATAAAATCCTACCGACTATTTTATCCCGTTGTCAGATTTTCGATTTTAACAGAATACAGGTTGATGATATCGCTGGTCATTTAAATAAAATTGCTATTCGAGAAAACATCAACGTAGAAACAGATGGTTTGCATATTATCGCACAAAAAGCCGATGGCGGTTTACGCGATGCACTTTCTATGTTCGATCAGATTGTAAGCTATACGAATAGAAATTTAACTTATAAAGCCGTAATCGATAACCTTAACATTTTAGATTATGATTATTATTTTAAGCTCTGCGATTATTTAACTACTGGAAATGTGAGTCAGGCTTTATTGCTGTTTAATGAAATACTAAATAATGGTTTTGATGGCAACAATTTCATTAATGGTTTAGCTGGTCATTTAAGAAACCTGTTGGTTGGAAAAGATGGCCAAACTGTTCAATTACTGGAGGTAAGCGAAAATATTAAGCAAAAATACCTGGTGCAAAGCCAGCAAACCGACCTGGGTTTTATCTTAACCGCTCTAAACTTGGCTAACCAATGCGATTTAATTTACAAAAACAGTAAAAATCAGCGGTTGCAAGTAGAATTATCACTTATTAAAATGTGCCATGTAAACTCGGTTATACAGCTGGCACAAAACCCAAGCCCATTAACAAAAGCAACTGATCACGATCAGGATAAAAAAAAAACTTTAGTTCCTAAAACTGAAGACGTAACGAGTAACGAGCAACGAATAGAAGACGCCTCTATTAACGATTTGAAAGACTTCTTAGCACAGGAAGATCTACAGGACTTACCCGATTATTTAGCAGTCGACTTACCGCAAGAAACAACCGTACCAAAAGCACAGCCCAGGTTAACCAGCAGTTCGATTAAAATACAGCCACTTAATATCAACACTAATGCTACCTCCCTTATCCCATCGCTTACCGATTTAGAGCGAGTCGCTACTGGCGAAGAAGATAAAGGACCACAATATGTAAGCGGTAATGAAAAAGAGGAATTTACTTCCGAACAGTTTTTAATGTTTTGGGAAGCTTATACACAGAAAGCAAAAGAGCTCGACAAAATCCATTTGTATACCTTAATGAATAATGAGCCCATTGTAAATGGAACTGAAATTACAGTTTTGGTCGAGAACCTGGCGCTAGAGAGCACCTTACAGGACGAAAAAATCGAGCTCCTAAACTTCTTGCGAACTTCTCTAAAAAATTTCGACCTACAAATAATTTCTAAAAAGGGAGAAAATAAACAGAAAAAAAGAATTTATACTAATAAAGATAAATATGCTTATCTGGTCGACAAAAACCCGCAGCTGGAAGAGTTGCGCAGACGTTTCAATTTAGATATCAACCCTTAACAATATCATTCTTTGGGTAGCCCTCCTCGTCCAGATCGTCTCTGGCATCTTCAGGAGTACGGGCTAAAATCGAATCCTCGGGGCTTAAATTCACACTTTTACCAGTACGATCAATATGCATTGCCGAATCTTCCAGTGCATTTTCCGCCTGTTCGGCCAGATCGTACTCGTCGCCCACATAAGGGTTGGCTTCATCGTAGGTCGAAATGCTATCTTCGCCATTTGGCGCAGTAGTATCGTAAGGTAAAGGGTGATCGTACTCCTTAACATTACTTTTCACATCAAACTCATAGCTATTCTTATCTTTATCAAAAGCAAGCTCATTTACATCTTTCGTTTCGCCAAGGTCGCTGGCATGAAGTTTATCTCCGGCTTTTTTAAAATCTGTACTCATGGTTAGTTTGATTTAATACAGAATTATAACGAATCGAATCAAAGATTTGTTTTGAGTGGTGTTTAATATAATACCAACATTCGCATCCGACGTTCCTGTTTTTCTATTTGAAGCCCCAGTGCCTCAATAGATTTAAAAATATTTTCCCGGTTCCGCATTTCAACAGTAGTTTTAATATCAAATTTATCATTAAGTTTAGTTTCGTCGACCACCGGAAGGTCGAGTTCGTTACTTAAATAATCGTTGGCAAAATTGCCGATGGTAACTGCAGTACCGTCGTAACCCCGGCCACTAAAGCCATAACTGCTTTGTTTAGCCGAAGGTGTTAAACTAAAGTTGCGATTGGTAAGCACATACACCGGAATAGTTTTGTATTCGATCCTGGCTTTAATTGGCAAAACGGCATTTAATTTCTGTCCAAAAATAACATAAAGGCTATCTTGCTCTTCGGGGCTAACCAAAATATCTACACAATACAGCAGTTTCTTATCTTCGTAATTATTTACCTTTTTCTCGTCTACTTCGTAAATGACCTGCTTGCCAGAAACAATATCGTAAGCCGTTTTATATAAGAAAGTAATGCCTGTATTGATAAAGCTAAGCCGTCTGTTGGCATAAGGATTCTTACCTTTAAAGAATCTCGCCCCGGCATCTTGCCCAATCATATAACTTCGCACCGTAAAATTCGATATTAAGGTAGAGTCGACCCCAAACACATTATCGGAAGTATTTACAGGTTTCTCTTTTACATTAGCGTCCGAAATCATTTTTTTGCCGCTAAATAAACTATCTAAAAAACCTTGGGTAATGGAATGCGTTTTTACAAGCGCCACAATTTGCTTATCGGCGTTAACAATAGCACTATGACTTACTGAAGCGAAGTTAAATAACGAATAAAACAAATAATTGGTATCGGTTGCTAACCAGATTGTAGTTGGTTTATGCTGAAGGTATTTTTGTAGTTTTAAAGGAGCATCGTCTGATATGGCTATAACTTGCATTTTCTCGGCATTGGCTTTTTGCAATTTAGTTAAGGCATCCATTTCGGGGATACAAGGACTGCACCAGGTACCCCAGAAATTAAGAATATAGAATTTTTTATCTTGTCGGCCATTAAGGTTTACATTTTTTACCGGCGCATTAATTATATTATTAATTTGAATATCAGGAAATTGATCTCCTGGTTTAAGAATTACCCCCTGGCTAAATCCAATAGCTGGTAGCGTTAACAATAGATACACTAATAAATTTTTCATGAAAGCAAATTTGATCATAAACATTATAAAGTTAAGTTAAGTTCAGGTTATCGAATGTTATATTATGTTAACACTCGGAATTAAGCAGCTTGTTTTCTTAAATTTGAAGATGCAGCAAAAAAGCTACTTACTTACTGGACTTTGTATTGGAGCGATGGCCATTTTATTGGGTCTGCAAAGCTATTGGATTCATAAATATTATACACTAACGAAACAAAGTTTCGAAAAAGAAGTAAACCTGGCTTTCGAAGATGCGGTTAAAAAAGAATTTGGCAACCGGGCAGATAGCATTGCAAAAATTCTTAAAACCAAACTTTTAGATACCAATGCCTTTCTCTTAACCGGCGAATTTAAAAAGGAACATAATAGGGTCGTTTATACCTTGCAAACCAAAAAGGATAAAAAGGATAAATTTATGAGTTCCTTTTCTTTAAACGACCTTAACGTAGAACTTAAAGATAACAATAAGCTAATAAGGGAGAAAATAGCAACCGGTCTTGCCAACCTTTTAAGAAATGAAGACCTGGAAAATCATATTGTTTACTATCGTACACAGGAATTGGGCAAATTTATGGTTAAAATAACCAGCGAAATGGAATTCGATACCATAAATCTTCGTCCGGTTTTAAACCATTACCTGGCCGAACGATCCATTTTTGTAAACTATAAATTTTATACCAGGGATAAAGATAGTACCACCAATAAAAGTAGTTTTAACCCCGCATTAATTAAACAATACCCCGTTATTACCCGGGCATTACCAACTTATCGGTTTAACCCGGGGCAAAAATATGTACGAATAATGTTTAAAGACCCATTTCCCTACATACTTTCCAATATGTGGCTCATCCTTTGTTCTTCGCTCTTTTTAGTGCTGTTAATAGCCTTTTGCCTGCAATACCTCCTTCAAAGCTTAAGGAAAGAGAAAAAATTGGCTGCCATTAAGAACGATTTCATTAGCAATATTACACACGAATTTAAAACTCCCATCGCAACGGCCATGCTCGCAGTAGAAGCATTAAACGACAAAGCTGTTCTGCACGACCAGGAGAAAACAACCCGTTACCTAAAGCATGCTAAAAACGAGCTCAAAAGAATTAGCGGTTTAACCGATCGGATTTTAAAGCTTTCCCTTTACGAAAATAACCGGTACGACCTTAAAAAAGAACAAATTCAGGTTGCCGCCATTATTGGAGAAATTATCGAACTGCACAGCCTTTCCAAAAGGAACATAAAAATTAGCTTTCACAATAATACTGGCGTTTCGACCCTCATGGCCGACAAAATACAGTTTCAGCATGCCATTTCAAATATTATAGAAAATGCCATCAAGTATGGTACCGAACCAATCGAGGTTAAAATAAAGTGCGATTTGGACCCCTCCTATTTTATAATTTCAATTGAAGATAATGGGCCAGGTATTGCTTCTTCGGAGATACCTTTTGTTTTCGATAAATTTTACCGGGCCAAACGAGAAGACCCTAACCTTATTAATGGGTATGGTTTAGGCTTAAACTATGTAAAACAAATTATGGATCAACATTCCGGTTTGTATAAACTTACGAGCAGCAGTAGTGGTACGGAGTTAACTTTAAGCTGGCCATTATGAGTGATTTAAAAGTGCTTTTTGTTGAAGACGAGCCTGCATTGGCCGAAATTGTGAAAGAAAGCCTCGAAATGAAAGGTTTTATCGTGCATGCAGTAACAAGCGTAGCCGAGGGCTTGGCGGCGCATGCAGCTACCAAATTCGAGCTATTAATTTTAGATGTGATGCTGCCCGATGGCGATGGGTTTACCATGCTAAAAAAAATAAGAGCCACCGATCGCAGTACACCAGCCATATTTCTAACTTCTAAATCTTTGCCTGCCGATGTGGTTAATGGTTTCGAAAGTGGTGCCAACGATTACCTAAAAAAACCTTTTAGCATGGAAGAATTGATGATCCGAATAAGATCTTTGCTAGGTATGGTTAGCTTAAAGCCTGTCTCGACCGATAAAAGAAAGGGTTCTTTTGCCATCGGCGAATATTTATTTCATTACCCAGAGGGTATGCTCATTTACAAAGGCGCTAAAAAACAGCTTACTTTTCGAGAAGCAGAGATCTTAAATATGCTACATAGCAGGCAAGAGCAAATGGTTTTAAGACAAGAACTCCTTTTAACGCAATGGGGTAATGATGATTATTTTTCGGGTCGGAGTTTAGATGTATTTATAACCAAATTAAGGAAGTACCTGAAACAAGATCCATCTATTGCTATTTTAAATTTTAGAGGCCAGGGCTATAAGTTAATTTATTAAGCTAAACCTGAGACTTACGAAGTTTTTAAAACTTCGTAAGTCTCAAAATTAGGCGATTTCAATGTCTAAAAAAGCATTGAACTTCTTTTTAAAGTGAAGCTAGGATCGAATTTAAGGTCTCGCTCGGGCGCATGGCTTTAGCAGCCAGCTGGTTGTTTGGTTTATAATAACCGCCAATATTTTGTGGCTTACCCTGTGCGCCAATCAGCTCGTCATTAATCTGACCTTCCTTTTCACTCATTGCTTTTGCTAATGGGGCAAATCTTGCTTTTAAGTCTGCATCTTTTGTTTGCGCAGCAAGAGCCTCGGCCCAATATAAGGCTAAATAGAAATGTGAACCTCGATTATCTATCTGACCCACCTTACGTGCCGGCGATTTATCGTTGGCCAAGAATTTCTCGGTAGCTGTATCTAAAGTTTCGGCTAGTATCAAAGCTTTCGCATTGTTTTGGGTTTGCCCTAAATGTTCTAATGATGCACCTAAAGCTAAAAACTCGCCTAAAGAATCCCAACGTAAGTACCCTTCCTCGATAAACTGCTCAATATGTTTAGGTGCCGAACCTCCAGCGCCCGTTTCGAACAAACCACCGCCATTCATTAATGGTACGATAGATAACATTTTAGCCGAAGTACCTAACTCTAAAATCGGGAATAAATCTGTTAAATAATCGCGCAATACATTACCCGTTACCGAAATGGTATCCAGACCTCGACGAACTCTTGCCAAGGTAAATTTAGTAGCCTCAATTGGCGAAAGAATACGGATATCCAAACCATTTGTATCAAAATTAGACAGGTATTTATTTACTTTCGCAATAATTTCGCGGTCGTGCGCTCTATTTTCGTCTAACCAGAATACTGCTGGTGTAGCCGACAAACGCGCCCGGTTAACTGCTAATTTTACCCAATCTTGTATTGGAGCATCTTTAGTCTGACACATACGGAAGATATCGCCTTTTTCCACTTTCTGATCAAAGAAAACTGCGCCATTTTCGTCAGTTACACGAATTATCCCTTTCTCTTTGGCTTGGAAAGTTTTATCGTGAGAGCCATATTCTTCGGCCTTTTGTGCCATCAGGCCAACATTCGGTACAGAGCCCATGGTGGTTACATCAAAAGCTCCATTTGCTTTACAATCGGCAATAGTAGCGACATAAACACCTGCATAACAACGATCTGGAATTAAAGCAAGGGTATCTTGCGGCTTTCCATCCTTATTCCACATTTGTCCCGAAGTACGGATCATTGCTGGCATAGAAGCATCTACAATTACGTCAGAAGGTACATGAAGATTCGTAATTCCTTTTTCGGAGTTCACCATAGCCAAATCCGGGCCATTCGCTATCGCCTCGGCAATAGCTGTTTCAACTGCTGCTTGTTGCGGATGACCGGCAATTTTAGCATAGATATCGCCCAATCCATTACTTGTATCTATATGAAGCGTTTTAAATAAATCAGCAAACTTTGTAAATACAGTCGAAAAATAAACTTCTACAATGGCTCCAAAAATAAGGGGGTCGGAAACTTTCATCATTGTCGCCTTTAAATGTGCCGACAATAAAACACCGGTTGTTTTTGCTGTAGTAATTTCTTTTGCTACATACTCCTTTAAGGCCGATAAGCTTAAAGTTGAACTATCTATTATTTCACCGGCTTTTAATGGCGATAAACCTTTTAATTCGCTTACATTGCCGTTTTCGGCTATAAATTCTATTTTAAATTGTGAAGCCGCCGCTACGGTAAGTGACTTTTCGGATCCATAAAAATCGCCTTTGCTCATGCTAGCCACGCTAGTTTTAGAATCGACCGACCATTTACCCATCGAGTGTGGGTTTACTTTCGCATAATTCTTAACTGCTTTGGGGGCTCTTCTATCAGAATTACCTTCACGTAACACCGGGTTAACTGCCGAACCCAGTACTTTGCCGTATTTAGTTTTAATGCTTTTTTCTTCTTCAGATTGTGCATTTTCGGGATAGTTAGGTAAAGCAAAACCTTGCGATTGAAGCTCGGTAATGGCATCGACCAATTGAGGGATGGAGGCCGAGATATTTGGTAATTTGATAATGTTTGCCGCGGGTGTTGTGGCCAAAGCACCAAGTTCGGCCAAAGCGTCGCTAGCTTTTTGGTCGGCTGTTAAATATTCCGGAAAATTTGCCAAAATCCTTCCAGCCAATGAAATATCTCTACTTTCTACGTCAATGCCTGCCGAAGCGGTAAAGGCTTGTACAATTGGCAAAAATGAGTACGTGGCCAACATTGGCGCTTCGTCAGTTTTAGTATAGATAATCTTCGATGTATTAGACATGTGCTATAGAATTGTTATAATTTAATTTTTATCGAATGGCGTACGCTTTGCCATTCTAAATATCGGCTAAAGATAAAATAAACGAACGAAATTACTGACATGGAATTGTTATTTAGCCTTTCGTTTGTATATTAGCAAGCCATAAAGATCGTTAAATCTATAGAAATGATAACTGCACAGCTTTCGGGAAGCATAAACGCCTTACTTGAAGAATATAAAAAAGCAATTAACGAACTTATCCATCTTATTGAGTCACTCAACCCCGAACAACTTAGCTTTATTGCCGATCCAAATACCAACGATTTAGACTGCCGGTCTATTGGAGCCATTTTAGCACATGTAATTCATTCGGGTTATGGCTATACGGTTTACATCGAAAATTCTATAGGTTTAAATAAAACCCGCCCCGATAAAGCCGTACTAATTACGGCAGCTCAATATATAGATCAGTTAAATTCCATGTTCGATTATTGCAAAAATTTCTTTAAACAATATCCTGCTATCGAGCTCGAAGAAAAAGAGCATTCGAAAAAGATACAGGTTAACTGGGGGCAGGTGTACAATATAGAACAGCTTTTAGAGCATGCAATTGTTCACGTTTTAAGGCATAGACGGCAGATCGCCAAATTTGCAAGCGCTAATGTATAAATCGACCCTGCTTGTTTTATTTACCTCGTCTTCTTTAGCTGTTACCGCTCAGGTAACATCGACCGATAGTGTCAAAAAGCTAAATGAAATTACTGTAAATGGCTATTACAATGCACAATCCTTATTAAGATCGACTGCTGCTGTTAGTTTAATCGACACCAATCAGTTTAAAAACCAGGCTAATGCTTCGTTGGTAAGCTTAACAAATACAGCAGCGGGGGTACGAATGGAAGAAAGATCGCCAGGCAGTTATCGCTTATCTTTACGGGGAAGCTTGTTGCGCTCCCCTTTTGGCATCAGAAATATTAAAATTTATATCGACGATTTTCCTTTAACAGATGCTGGTGGAAATACCTATCTCAACGCTTTAGACGTTGGTGCGATAAGGAGCATGGAAATTTACAAAGGTCCGGAGGCCAGTATATTTGGTGCAAATACTGGCGGAGCGATACTTCTTAAATCACCTCTTGGCCTAACAAATGGAGTAGAATTAGCCATAACTGGCGGCTCTTACGGCTTGTTTCATCAAACTGCAAGCCTGCAACAAACCTATAAAAATTATAACTTCAATTTTACGCAAGGATACCAGCAAAGTGAAGGTTATCGCGAAAATAGTGCACTCGATCGAAAATTTATACAGACCACGCAGCACTTCAGCTATAGCGCTAAAGCAGAGTTAAAAGCATTTCTTTTCTATAGCGATCTGGTTTACGAAACCCCTGGCGGATTAACGATGGCACAAATGGTGCAAAATCCAAAAATGGCAAGGCCAGCTACTTCGACTTTACCTGGAGCTATAGCGCAACAAGCAGCCATTTACAACCGAACATTTTTTGCAGGCTTGTCGCACACTTATAATTTTAGCACTAATTTTAGGCATGTTATTGCATTATTTACCTCCTATACCGATTTCAAAAACCCTTTTATCACGAATTTTGAGAAACGCAAAGAAAGTAACCTTGGCCTTAGAACTTTTTTCGATTTTTATGGTATTAAACCAACTATTAAATGGAGTGCGCAACTAGGATTGGAGAGTGCGACGGCAAAAAGCAAGATCAGTAATTTCAATAATGATGGTGGTACTGCTACTTCCTTAATTGCAAAAGACGATTTACAGGCCAATCAGAGTTTTGCTTTTTTGCGCTTAAATTTTGACCTGCAACATCGCTTACTTATCGAGCTGGCCTCGAGCTTAAACTTTTATGGCTATCATTATCAAAGTTATTTTCCGACAGCTCTTGCGCAAAAGCAAGTAAAGCTAAGTACCCAGCTCATGCCTAAGCTAGCTGTTTCTTATTTATTAAATCCGGCGCTTTCTATAAGAGCCTCGATAAGTAAAGGTTATTCGCCACCAACACTTGCCGAAATCCGCTCGTCTGACAACAACATTAATAACAAACTCCAACCAGAATACGGATGGAATTATGAGGCAGGTGTTCGCTTTAAAAGCATCGACAGCCACTTCTATTTGAATGCAAATTTATTTAGCTATCAATTAACCAATGCCATTGTTCGCCGGCTCCATCAAAATGATACCGAATATTTTATCAATGCCGGAGGCACAAAACAACAAGGCTTAGAAGTAGAAGCGGCTGTTTGGCTCCTTCCCATTCGGCCAAAACGATTTTTAGCGGGCCTGCAATTACGTAATAGTTATACCTATAGTAAATTTAACTTTAAAAATTTTATAAATGCGGCCTCAAATTTTTCGGGCAATAAATTAACCGGGGTACCCGACCATACCGTAATCAGCAGCCTAGAGTTTTTATTTAAAAAGGGTGTTTATTTCTTTGCACAGCACAACTTTACCAGCGCCATTCCGCTAAACGATGCCAATACTGTTAAAGCAGCCCCTTATCATTTGGTCGATTTAAAAGCAGGTATAAACAGCCTAAAAATCAAAAAAAACAAGTTAGAACTCTTTGTCGGCATAAATAACCTGTTCGACGAAAAGTACAGTTTGGGGAACGATTTAAATGCGGGGAATGGCCGGTATTTTAACCCTGCTGCAATGCTTAATTTTTATAGTGGTTTAAATATCAGACTCTAAATTCATTTTAAATTAGCATAGTTTTAGGATCAAGCTATTTAATTTAACTATATTCAATCCCGAAATTAATTTTAACCAAATATGTCTCAGTATATCCTATCTCTCGACCAGGGCACTACCAGCTCCCGGGCTATCATTTTCGATAAAAAAGGTGAAGTTATTGCCGTTGCCCAAAAAGAATTTAATCAGATTTTCCCTAAATCGGGTTGGGTGGAACACGACCCACTCGAAATTTGGTCATCCCAGGCTAGTGTAGCCGCAGAGGCAACTGTTAAAGCCGGTATAAATGGAAAAAACATTGCTGCAATGGGTATTACCAATCAGCGGGAAACAGTTGTTGTCTGGAATAAAAATACGGGGGCTCCTATTTATAATGCTATTGTGTGGCAAGATAGAAGGACTGCTGCTTATTGCGACGAATTAAAACAGGCGGGAAAAGAAGAATTGATCCGCAATAAAACAGGGTTAATTATCGATGCTTATTTCTCAGCTACAAAAATAAAATGGGTATTAGATAATGTGCCTGGTGCAAGAGCACAGGCCGAAGCGGGCGACCTTATTTGTGGAACCATAGACACTTGGTTAATCTGGAACTTTACTCGTGGAGAATTGCATGTAACCGATGTTACCAATGCTTCGCGCACATTATTGTTTAACATTCACACCATGGCTTGGGATGATGAGTTATTAGAGTTATTTACTATTCCGCGCGCGATGTTGCCAGTTGTTAAACAATCGAGCGAGGTATATGGCGAAACCAAAACGACTTTATTTGCGCATGCCATTCCTATAGCAGGTATAGCTGGCGACCAGCAGGCAGCTTTATTCGGGCAAATGTGTACCCAACCCGGCATGGTCAAAAACACTTATGGAACGGGTTGTTTTATGCTCATGAATATTGGGAAAGAGCCTAAACTATCGAACAATAATTTATTAACCACTGTTGCTTGGCAAATTAATGGTCAAACAGCATACGCACTCGAGGGAAGTATTTTTATTGCAGGAGCTGTGGTACAATGGTTGCGTGATGGATTAGGACTAATTAAAACCGCAGCCGATATAGAAGAACTTGCTTTAAGGGTCGAAGATACCGGCGGTGTGTATTTTGTTCCGGCATTCGCCGGATTGGGGGCTCCTTATTGGGATTCGAACGCTCGTGGTACTATAGTTGGCCTAAGTCGTGGAACAACAGCTGCTCATTTAGCTCGAGCAGCTATCGAGGCCATAGCTTATCAGACAGCCGATGTACTTAAAGCTATGGAGGCCGATGCCGGGGTAAAAATTAAAGAATTAAGAGTAGATGGCGGCGCTACTGCTAATAATATACTAATGCAGTTTCAGGCAAATTTATTAAGCTGCAAAGTAATAAAACCACGAGTAGTAGAAACTACAGCACTTGGCGCTGCTTATTTAGCAGGGTTGGCAACGGGTTATTGGAAAAATATTGCAGAAATACAGCAATTATGGGAAAGCGATAAAGTATTCGATCCTGCCGAAAGTACTGAAGAAACTGCTAAGGGTTTTAAAGAATGGAAAAGAGCCATTAAAGCAACCCAAAGCTGGAGTAAATCTTAAAACTAAATATAAACCATACAAACATGACACCTTTTATTGCAGAATTAATTGGCACAGCGACCCTTATCCTCTTAGGTGGTGGTGTAGTGGCCAATGTGGTATTAAATGAAACCAAGGGACATAATAGCGGTTGGATCGTTATTACAACAGCCTGGGCATTAGCCGTCTTTATCGGCGTAACAATTGCTGGCCCTTATAGTGGTGCCCATCTTAATCCGGCAGTAAGTATTGGTCTGGCCATTGCCGGAAAATTTGCCTGGGCACAGGTTTTACCCTATTGTATAGCCCAAATGCTGGGTGCGATGCTGGGTAGTTCTTTAGTCTGGTTACTTTATAAAGATCATTTCGAAAAAACTACAGATAAAGGATTAATACTTGCTGTTTTTGCTACTGGGCCAGCCATCCGCAATTATACTTCAAATTTAATAAGTGAGTTTATTGGAACCTTTGTACTCATTTTTAGCATTTTTTATATTACAGGTGCCGAGTTAAGTGTGCCTAAAACACCTATCGGATTAGGGGCTGTTGGCGCTATTCCGGTTGCCTTTTTAGTCTGGGTAATTGGCCTGGCTTTAGGTGGAACAACGGGCTATGCAATTAATCCTGCCCGGGACTTAGGCCCCAGGTTAATACATGCCATTTTACCTATTAAAACTAAAGGTCAAAGTGATTGGGCTTATGCCTGGGTACCCATTTTAGGCCCTGTTTTAGGCGCAGTCGTAGCAGCATTGCTTTATTTACAATTGAGTTAAGTTTTCTTAGTTCAATAGTCAAAAACGAATAAAAGCTAACATAAAACTAAAAATGCCAGCAACCAACAGCTGGCATTTTTATCGCACTAAACAATTAAGCCTGAGCTATAGCAAGCTTGCTTACCAATTCGAACTCGTTTACTGCAATTTCTGTAGCATAACGCTTCTGACCATCCTTGGCAATATAAACCTGGCTTACTAAACGACCCTCAACAGAAATTTCTGTACCCTTCTTAATCAGCTTTTCGGCTTCATCTGCTTTCGCATTCCAGAATACCAGGTTAAACCATTGAGTTTGTTTGTTTTCTTCGCCGGCTTTACTTCTAAAGTATTCATTAATGGCAACACTTACACGACCAACCTTTTTGTTGTTTTCAAATGTTGTTACTACTAAATCACTACCTGCAAAACCTGCTAAGCGTACACTGTTTTTTAAATTGTTCATTTTCTTAAATTTTAAAGTTTCTGATTTTTAACGACCAATAGCCAACCAGGCTACCGACAATACAAAAGTGCATAACCTTGTAAAAAATAGTCGGATGTTAAACGTTTATATCCGTTTATATCCGGATATAAACATTTAACATAGCTTAATGACCTTTAATACCTATTTTTTTCTTCTAATTATTTTGTATATTTAATACGTTCATCATCCCATAATTAAATTAAAAATTATGGATCGTTTCTGTTTAGATTGTAACGCCTTTCTTAAAGGCCGTGCCGACAAGAAATTTTGTAATGATCTTTGCCGTAGTAATTATAACAATCGTTTGAAAGTGGACGATCATCACTATATCAATTCGATAAATCAAATCCTTAGAAAAAACAGAAATATTCTAAAGTCTCAAAACCCTACGGGTAAAACCCGGGTAAAGCGTAGTTCCTTGATTCGTAAGGGTTTTGATTTCAGTTTTCACACTCACTATTACACTACCAAATCCGGAAATTTTTATTTCTTTTGCTACGAATATGGTTATCTATTATTGGAGAATAATGAAGCATTATTGGTTAAACGCGAAGTAAAACCGATACAATTTACCTTATAAAAGATAAGAAAAGCTGGCATAACCTACACCGGGAAAAGATGCTAAAAAATAAATTATATTTGATGGATTGTCTAAACTCATCTCCCAATGCCCAATAAATTGAACCAAAAAGAAAAAGCGCTTCAGTTACATCAGCTTCATCAGACCAATCAACTTTTGGTCTTACCAAATATTTGGGATGTGCTAGGCGCTAAATTACTCGAAAGCATAGGCTATCAGGCGATTGCCACAGCAAGTGCAGCAATCGCATTTACAAATGGATATCATGATGGCGAAAAAATACCTTTTGCTGATTTACTTTTCATATTAAAAAGAATCGCGGGGCGTGTAAATGTTCCGGTAACCGCTGATATCGAAAGCGGCTATGCCCGCAACGAGCTTCAATTAGAAAAAAATATGGCACTATTAATTGAAACGGGAATAGCAGGAATTAATTTAGAGGATACTAACCATACTACAAATCAGCTTTACACGATCTCTGAACAATGCAGCAGGATTAGTGCAATTAGAAAGGTTTCCGAACGAATTGGAATTCCCCTTTTTATTAATGCAAGAACCGATGTCTTCCTTCATGAAAACACATTTCCGACCCCGATTTCAAAATTCGAGGAGCTTATTAACAGAGGTCAAGCCTACAAAGCAGCTGGCGCAGACTGTTTTTATCCAATTGCTTTAAAAGAAAAAGATACTATTCAAACATTGGTAACTCAACTCGATATACCGATTAATATTTTAGCCCTTCCAGGTATTCCTGATTTGAAAACCCTCCATAAAATGGGAGTAGTTAGGGTTAGTCTGGGGCCTTCTTATCTAAAAATTGCAATCAAGGCGATGAAAACACTTGCCCTCGACCTTAAAAATGATACGGGCCTGTTAACGGTTACTCAAAATGAAATAACAAGCGACTATTTGAAAACATTAATCGAATAAACTTATTAATTTAGTTTAAACAAAAATGTAATTAATAATGAATAAAGCAATCGAAGTTTATCATAACTCGCAAATACCTGCAGACCTTGAAATTTGCGATTTGCTTGCAAAGGAAATTTGCGAAGCCCTGCCTGTAGCAGAAAATAAAATTTGGCATGCTCATCCTGTTTGGTTTTTAGAAGGTAATCCTATTGTTGGGTACAGCAAATTAAAGAATTGTATTCGGCTGTTGTTTTGGAGCGGGCAATCATTTAATGAGCAAGCATTGCAGAAAGAAGGTTCTTTTAAAGCTGCAGAAATTCGTTACACTTCTGTCGAACAGGTTAATACCGACGACTTAAAGCGATGGCTTGAAAAAGCTGAGATTATCCAATGGGATTATAAGAATTTAATTAAACGCAAAGGAAGATTAGAGCGACTCAAATGATACCGACGGGGGTAGAGCTTTTATTTCAATTCAGGGCCTTTGCTATTATTTTTGGAGAAAACATACTCAATTGTGAAGACAGTAGCGTAATTTAGACGCTAAGTTTAGCCGTTATTATGAAAAACATTTACCTCATTTTCCTGCTCCTATCTAGTAGTTCGTTTTCCCAAACTACAAAGATTTCGGACAAAAACTTATTTACATTAGGCAAGGTCTGGGGATTAATGAAGTATTATCAACCCATGGTATCTCAAGGAAAAATTGATTGGGATAGTGTTCTTTTAGTCACACTCAAAAAGAACGAAAATGAAAAGCAAATCCCAGATCAAGTGATAGCCGAATGGTTTGAAATAGTCAGCAAAACAATCCCAGCACACATAGCTCCCAATCCATTTAAATGTGATAGCATTACAAAACGCAATTACAATTTCGATTGGATAAACACGGATGCTCGGATTAACAACATTAATCGAACAAAATTATTGGCATTAATACAAAACCCAACCAACATAGGAATGTATTATAGCAATTCGGATCCGACAGGCACAAGGTTTAGCGCTTTAAACGAGAAGACATACCCCGTTTCAAGTAATCATTTAAAATTATTAGAGTTATATAGGGTATGGAATGCAATTGCCTATTTTTATCCTTATAAATACTTACTAGACCATAACTGGGATTCTATTTTAAAAAAATATATTCCCTTATTTAAGCATGTAACGACCGAAGAAACTTACAAGATTGCAATTACCCAACTCGCAGCCGAAATTCAGGACACACATGTTAGCTTAAAAAAATCCTATTATTACGATATTTTTGGGGCATATACTGCTCCTTTTACATTTCAGTTAACAGATAATGGGGCCCTAGTTACTAAAATTAAAAATAGTACTGTAGCAAACCCGTCGGGTATAGAAGTAGGCGATTTTATAACTCAAATAGACGGAATAAAAATAAATAAAATCGTTTCTAAAAACTCAAAACTCGTACCCGCGTCCAATCCATCTGTTATTTACAGAGAAGCTTATAACTATCTGTTTAGCGGCCCGGAATCTACATTTACGATAAAAGGGATAAACTCGAAAGGGGCATCATTTAAGAAAAGTGTACTCCGGGTTAAACGGCAATTTGAAACAGAATGGGATAAAGATGGCATCCCAGAGTATCACCTTAGCTATAAAGGTAAATCGTACGAATATCTTCGATGGGACAGTACAAAAAATAGAATAAACCCCATTTTCGAATTAGACAATAAAGCTTATATAGAGTTTTCTACCTTACAGGCTAACGAAATCGATAGCTTAATGAAAAAATATAAAGATGCAAAAGGCATTGTATTCGATTTAAGAGGATATAACAATGCAGGTTATTTATTAAAAGTCTTTGACTATCTGTTTTCTTCCCCGCAAAATTTTGGAATAAAAACTCATGCCGACTTTAACGAACCTGGTAAATTTTGTTTTGAAGATTACATTATTAGTGAAACGTATAAGTATATCGGCATAGAAAATCCCAAACCATATAAAGGACGAGTTATCGTATTAATTAATGAATATACGCAAAGCGCGGCCGAACTATGGGCAATGATATTCAAGAAAATTCCAAATGTTGTTTTTGTGGGAAGTCAAACTGCAGGTGCCGATGGTAACATAACAAACATTCCTTTAACCGATGGAAACAAATTAAGCTTTTCGGGCTTAGGTATTTATTATGTAGATGGTGCTGAAACGCAACGAATTGGCATAAAACCCGACGTTTTGGTTAGACCAACTAAAGACAGCATGAGAAAGAAAGAAGACCTTTTATTATCTACAGCATTCGAATTAATAGATAGCACAAAGTAAGTGATCAAATTTTATAAATAATAACAAATGAATACTATAGGATATTTCGAAATTCAATCGTCGAACCCAGAAAGGGAAGTTAAGTTTTATCAAACCATTTTCGGTTGGACCTTTATTAGGGAAGAATTTGTCCCCATAGAATATTATAGAATTGAAACAAATGGGATCTATGGTGGGCTACTTAAGCGACCTGTGGATGTTCCGCCAACAGCTTGCGGAACCAATGCATTCGTTAATTCCATTCAGGTCGAAAATTTTGACAAAACAAATGAGCTCATCCTCAAAAGTGGCGGTAAAGTTGCAATGCCGAAATTTGCAATCCCTGGACGATGCTGGCAAGGTTATTTCATCGACGCAGACAACAATACCTTCGGAATATTCGAAGCCAATGAAAATGCAAAGTAAGATGAAGGTTTTTTTTGAAACAGAAAGATTAATTTTAAGAGAAATTGTCCCTACCGATGTAGACGGGCTATTCGAACTCGACTCTGATCCTGAAGTTCATCGTTATTTAGGAAACAAACCCGTTAAAAACAAAGTACAAATTGTAGAAAATATAAAATTTATACGACAACAATATTTTGATAATGGAATTGGACGTTGGGCTGTTATCGAGAAAAAAACTCATAACTTTATGGGATGGACAGGCCTAAAACTAGTTACCGATCTCACTAACAACCATATTAATTATCTCGATTTAGGTTATCGTTTGCTGGAAAAATATTGGGGCCAAGGCATTGCAACCGAAACAGCAAATATCTCTTTAGCCTATGCTTTTCATGAGCTCAATGCAAAGGAAGTATATGCAATGGCAGCTATCGAAAATATAAGTTCGAATAAGGTTTTAACAAAAGTGGGACTTACTTTTATGGAAAAATTCGAGCTCGACAGCATCGAACATAATTGGTATAGGATCGATAGAAAAGAATTTGAAGACCATGCATATTTTAGCAATAGATTAAATCAAATAAGCTAGTCTCTCCCTATCATTTTGCATTTAATATTCCTAATAATAAACTCGAAGAGGCTATCGGGTGGGCATCATCAAAATTCAACCTTATTAAAAACCCAGGCAATGGAATAATTGCAAATTTCGAAAGATGGAATGCAAAAGCCGTTTATTTTTACGATAATAATGGGAACATTTTAGAATTTATCACTCGATTTGACCTTCAAAATAATTCAGCTCAAGCTTTCGATATTTCGGCCGTTCAATGCATCAGCGAAATTGGAATAGTTACCGATTCTCCAGTCAAGTTTGCCGAAAAACTGCTAGAAGAAAACAAACTATGCTATTTTAACAAAGGTATTATTAATGATGATTTTGTAACATTAGGAACTGATAATGGCTTATTTATTATCGTCAAAATAGATAGAGCATGGTACCCCACCTCGCAAAAGGCAGAAAAAATTTATACCAAAATAAAGCTATCCGTAAATGGTATAATACGAAACATTATCCTGAATGGCGAAAAAGCAAAGGACTAGCTTCGGGATGAAGTACCTCATCAAAAAAAATATTTCATATATTTGCAAGCTCAAGATTAAAGCATAAAATGTAAAATATAATTTCTTTCAGACCAATAAAGACAGCAGGCTATATCCCGGCTTGCCCCATTCGTTTATCTTTAAAGAAGGAAATTATGCTTATTTTACGAGATGTCTCTTACAGACATGCTAATAAAGAACTGTTGTTCGACAACATCAGTTTTACCATCAACAATCAAGACAAAATAGCTTTAATCGGCAATAATGGTACAGGTAAATCGATCTTACTCAAAATTATTGCCGGCGAATTACAACCAACCGGAGGCAACCTTAGTCTTAATGCCGAGCCCTACGCTATTCCGCAAATTTTAGGGCAATATAATCAGCTTACTATTGCCCAAGCATTAAAAATCGATGATAAGCTTAATGCGCTTCAGGAAATACTTGAAGGCAGGGCCACAGAAAGTAACCTGGATTTGCTTGGCGACGATTGGACAATAGAAGAGCGTTGCAATAACGCACTCATTTATTGGCAATTAACAGATTTAAATTTAACGCAGAAAATGGAAACCTTAAGTGGTGGTCAGAAAACAAAAGTTTTCCTCGCCGGTATTTCCATTCATCGGCCAGCACTTATTTTGTTAGACGAACCCAGTAATCATTTAGATACAACAGGTAGGCAATTATTGTATAATTTTATTCAATCTACTTCCAGTACTTTAATCGTGGTAAGTCACGACAGAAATTTATTAAACCATTTAGATAGGATTTACGAATTAAGCAAACGCGGCATTACTGTTTATGGTGGAAATTATAATTTTTACGCCGGGCAAAAACAAATAGAAAATAACGCTTTAAAGCTTGGTCTACAAACCAGGGAAAAGGCACTACGAAAAGCCAAAGAAAAAGAACGTGATACCTTAGAAAGGCAGCAAAGACTAGATACTCGTGGAAAAAGGAAGCAGGAAAAAGCTGGGGTTGCCCGAATAATGATAAATACCTTAAGAAACAATGCTGAGAACAGCACTTCAAAACTAAAAGGCATTCATGCCGAAAAAATTGATGCGCTTTCTGGCGAACTGAAAGAGTTACGTTCGACTTTGCCCGACATCGACCTGATGAAATTCGGTTTTAATGATTCAGCATTACATCTGGGTAAAATATTATTTAGTGTTACCGACATTAATTACGGTTACCATAACGAGTTGCTTTGGAAAGAACCGCTCCATTTTAAAATCGCAAGTGGCGAACGTATTGCTTTAAAAGGCAAGAATGGCTCGGGCAAAACAACTTTAATTAAAATAATTTTAGGTGTTTTAGAACCGCAAACAGGAACCGTTTATCGGGGAGCTTACCAGTCGGTTTATATCGACCAGGATTACTCGTTTATTGATAATGGGCTCAAAGTTTACGAACAAGCCCAACAATTTAATGTTGGAGCATTACAGGAACACGAAATCAAAATTAGACTCTCCCGTTTTCTATTTACCAAGGAAGATTGGGATAAACCTTGTATGGCATTAAGTGGTGGAGAAAAAATGCGTTTAATGCTTTGTTGTCTAACTATCAATAACCAATCGCCTGATCTTATCCTATTAGACGAACCCACCAACAATCTGGACATTCAAAACATAGAAATTCTAACTGCCGCTATCAACGAATATCGCGGAACGCTCGTTGTGGTCTCGCACGACGCCCATTTTTTAGCGCAGACCCACATAGAACGGACAATAACGCTTTAATAATAACCGTTAGAATTGCATGCTTTATCATTATCTTTAGCAGATGGTAACCGATTATTTAGTTAGCGTAAAAAAGCAATTTGAGTATTATAAAATGCTCGGGGAGAAGACTTTTATGCAATTAAACGAAGCACAATTATTTTGGCAATACAATGAAGAAAGCAACAGTATTGCGACGATTGTAAAGCACCTTTCTGGAAATATGCTTTCGCGATGGACTAATTTCTTAACAACCGACGGAGAAAAGTCCTGGCGTAATAGGGATGCCGAATTCGAAAATACCCTAAAAACCAAAGAAGAACTCTTCACTTTGTGGAATGAAGGTTGGAGCTGTTTATTCCAGGCAATAAATCCTTTAACAGAAAATGATTTAACCAGAGAAATTTTCATTCGCAATCAAGGTCATACCGTTTTAGAAGCAATTAACAGGCAACTTGCTCATTATCCTTATCATATCGGACAAATTGTATACATCGGTAAAATGGCTTGTAATGAGCATTGGAATTCACTTTCTATTCCAAAAGGCAATTCCAAAACCTATAATAAAGATAAGTTTGCACAACCTAAACAAAAACAACACTTTACCGACGAGTATTTAGATAAACCTTAGTAAATTTGTCGCCTAGTTAATTTTATAATGACAGAAGAAATTTTTCGCCAGTTTGCAGACATAGAAGTTAAAGAAATGTCACCAGGGTTTTTCTCCAAGCTGATCCATACCGACGAAAATACGATCAATTTTATTGAGATTAAAGCAGGGAGCGATTCACCAATCCATAGCCATCCACATCACCAATGTGCTTTTGTATTAAAAGGTCAATTCGAAATGACTGTTGGAACAGAGACCAAGATTTTAGACCCAGGAAAGTTTGTTGTTATACCCGGTAATACCCCTCATGGTGGCCGGGCAGTTACAGATTGTACTTTATTAGATATTTTTAGTCCTGTTAGAGAAGATTTTAAACCTTAGTTTATACTGGCTTCTATCCAATTCCCGTCTTTTCTAATAATTTCGATCAACTCGTCTAATGCCAAAGGAGTATTTACATTTTTCTTAACGACTTCTTTACCACGATAAAGGGTAATTTTTCCGGGGCCAGTACCGACATAACCATAGTCTGCATCGGCCATTTCGCCAGGACCATTTACAATGCAGCCCATAATCGCAATCTTTATTCCTTTTAAATGATTGGTTTTAGCACGTATGTACTGCGTGGTTTCCTGCAAATCGAATAAAGTACGACCGCAACTTGGGCAGGAGATATATTCAGTTTTACTAATTCGTGTCCTTGTGGCTTGCAAAATCCCAAAACTTGTCGAATTAATTAAGGTTAATTCAATAGCTGAAGATGCATTTAGCCATACTCCATCTCCAAAACCATCCGTTAATAGCGCGCCCATATCGCTGGCTGCATTTAGTAGGAGCTGGTCGGCATCCTCTTCGTTATAAATTCTTTTAATAATAACGGGAATTTGAAGATTTTGCTGTTGTAATGCCACAAAGAATGCTCTTTGTTGCTGCATCCCCAGGTCTGCTATGGTTTCGAGAATAAGTACCGTCGACGGCTGGAAGACCGGGAGGTTAGAAAGGTCTATTTCTTCAGCTTTGAGGCTTAAGAAGTTTAAACCTTCAACTGCTTTATAGGTTGCTAAATTGAATAACGGATAACAATTATTTTTATCCTTTAAGTTAAGCCAGGTCTGGTAATTATAAACTTGTTTTAAGTTTCCTGGAAATGAAAAAGAAGGTAACGAATCACCTAAATAAACTAAGTCACAAGCCTGGTCTGTTAAATTATATTTATCCAGTCCGGCGCTATAATGATAACCTAACTGATTTAAAAAATAAGGATCTTTTAAATTCTGCTCCCTCACGTCGACCATTACCACAGGATGGAAATGGCCGCCTATTTGCTGCACCGGAGAAGTAATTCTTCTGGCATACTGGTATGGATCATAAGTTGGAGGTTCGGAGTTGGAAGTTGAAAGTTGGAAGTTCGGAGTTTCGGCTTTAAGATTTTCATACCGTTCTGCTAATGCCTTAGCTACAGGCGCTTCGAATTCTGGATCTTCGGTTAACGATACCCTGATGGTATCTCCTAACCCATCGGCCAATAGGGTACCAATACCAACTGCCGATTTAATACGGCCGTCTTCACCATCGCCAGCTTCGGTAACCCCTAAATGCAAAGGATAATTCATCCCTTCTTTAACCATGGTTTCGACCAGTAAACGATAAGCTTGTACCATTACCTGGGTATTGCTGGCTTTCATCGAAATAACCAGGTTATAATAGTTCTGATCTTCGCAAATGCGGATAAACTCCATCGCCGATTCGACCATTCCTCGTGGCGTATCACCATAGTGGCTCATAATGCGGTCGGACAACGAACCATGGTTAGTGCCAATACGCATGGCCGTTCCATACTCCTTACAGATTTTAACTAATGGGGTAAATTTTTTATAGATCCTTTCCAGCTCTGCATCATAGGCAGCAGTGGTATAAGCTATATTTTCGAATTTCTTTTTGTCGGCATAATTACCAGGGTTTACCCTTACTTTTTCGACAATTCTGGCAGCCAGTTCGGCAGCGTTTGGTGTAAAATGGATATCAGCAATAAGTGGGACATCGTAGCCTCGGGAACGCAGTTCTTTCTTAATATTGACCAGGTTTTCGGCTTCCTTCAAACTTGGTGCAGTAATGCGAACATACTCGCAACCAGAATGAACCATTCTTATCGTTTGCTCGACGGTACCCTGGGTATCCATAGTATCGGTCGTCGTCATGGATTGAATACGAATTGGATTTAATGCACCCATTGGCAAATTACCAATGGTTACCTCCCTGGTTAAAAACCTGGAATAGGTAGTTAAGCTATTACAGTAACCGCCCTTCAATTTGCTATTTACCGATAAATTTTCCATGTACTGCAAAGATACAGTTTAGGGTTCGAATTGGAAAAATATTTAGCATCTGGTATTATTCGGAATCTTATATTAACCTTTGCTTAATTACTAGCGTATTGGCGATAATGTCATGCCAGCATTGTTGTTTTTTATTAAGAAAACTATATAAATAGCCAAAAAACATAGGAAAAACAGAGATGATTTTTGCCAGGTTCCGGCCAAAAGCGACGTTCAGTTCAATTCTATTTCCCATCAAGTCGGTTACCTTAATATCTAATAGCCTTTTGCCAATAGTTGCCTGTTTAACCGAGGCTTCTGCAAAACTACTGTATACAAATTTAGCAATGGGGACCAGGGGTAAAAATGTAACAAACGCGCCAATTCGCTGCATTTTACCATCTATAAAAATGAAGCTTACCAATATGAGCATTACATAAGCCAAAACTAAAAAGAAATAATCTATAACCGAAGCCAGCAACCGTTGATCAAAAGCAGCAAAATACTGTGGCGCAGTATGCTGATGATGAAAACCAAAAAGCTCACGCAGTTCTTTAAACTCGTGAGCTTCCTTATAGTCGTCCATTCCCGGCTTTCTGATAAAAGTTGTCGGTTTAATTACCAGGGTTTTTAATTCTTCTAAATCAAATGGCCCCTCTGGTTTACCGTTAATGACAACTGTATACTTCATTGGAGTGGGAATGGTTTTAGTTAGTAGTTAGACTGGGTGTCGAATAGCATGGTTTTGACAGTTTTTTGTTGGTCGATCTTGCTCTTTGTTCTTTCCGACCCTTTAATCTTCAAGCTCACAATCCTTCAACCATCGAACCGCATGGCGTTAATATCTCTTTACTTCAAAGCTACTTAAACCACCGTCTAAACTAATAAATATTTTATGAGTTGAACCCTGATAATTAGGTGTTTCGTAGGTTCCGTCGTTTAATTTGGTAAAGCCTTCAAAATCTCTCGACGATAAACCTGTTTTGGTTTTAATCCGGCAGCCAGAACCTTCCGGAATCTTAATTTTTACATCGGCAACCCCTGTTTTAACGGCTACATCAGTAATTGGCAATAAATCGCCTAATTTTAATTCAAGTTCGGCTGCGCCACCATCGAAATTAAAAGACCTCACTTTATATTTTGATAGATCGAAATCTATTTGTCCGGCACCCATTTTTATATGCATTTCCCATAGCGGCTGCACATTTAAGCTTAAGTTAACATCATTACCACCATTACTAAAAGACCAGCCTCTGTTATGATTTTTGTCTTGCATTTTAAAAGTTACCGTGTTTACGCTGTCGCTCACTTCTTTGGTAAGCATAAACTGTCCGTTTCTTTTCTTTACATCGGCAAAAATTAAACTATCGGTTGCACCCTTTAACTCGAATGAAGTGCCGCCGCCCGATAAATTTAAAATTGTTTTTTTATCGGCATCGCCCACCACAAATGGCTCAACAAAACTTAGCTTGCTGTAGTTATCACTATCGTCGTTGTTATCCATATCGATATGAACATTGTCGCCAAAACGGTCACCCCACCAAAAATTATGTGAAGGCTTTTGTTGTCCTTTTACAAAAAGGAAGGATAGGGTAATCACTAAAACTGCTATAGAAATAATACTTCCTGTTTGCGAATTGTTTTTATTGAATAGGATATTTAAACCTAAAATAATGAGGAATACCGGCCAAAAGCTCCAGACATTACGCCAATAGAATTCGATCACATTAAAATTATCTAACAATAGTACACCGCCAATAAATAAAAGCAGCACACCCCATATTATTCTGTCAAGTTTCATTTCGTTAAAGTTAATTGGTTAACAAAAATTTATATTTTATATTGTTGGAGCTGGTGGATTTGTATCTTCACTTTTTACTCCACCTTCTTCTACTGGATTCTCTGTGGTCGATTTTTGAGCTTCGGCAGTTTCTTTTTTAAACTGTTCCCATTCATTTTTCCTCTTATTTTTAAAGATCAGGCTTATCCCTATGGCTACAATTGCCAACGGCCATAATTTAAAAATACTAAACCATACTGGAATAAAAATAAATTGTTTTAAGAGAAAATAAATCCCTAAAATCAATATTATTAAACCGGCTATTGTACGCCCGGTATCGTTATTTTTTGGGATGGTATCAAAATTATTTGGCATCGTAAAATTTGGTCCGGCATTTTGCGTATTCCATTTAGTGCTTTCGCCTGTATTCGATGGATTGCTAAATGCATTTGGTGAATTAAACATCGGGTCGCTTTGATTCGTATCCTGAAAATACTGATTAAACTTCGAAAAGCGCATGGCCGGATCATTATTTGCAGGCACAATAACCCACATAATAATATAGGCCAATAAGCCAGCACCCACTAAAAAGAAAGTGCATAAAACAAATAATAACCTTACAATGGTAACATCGACCTGCATATAAGTTGCCAAACCAGACGAAACGCCCGCAATTACCTTATCGTGCTCGTTTCTAAATAATCTCTTTTCCATTTCTCCTCCTATTTTACTTATTAAAATTTAAAGGGGTTAAGATTAACTCATCAACATTTGCTCCACTACTTAAACTTAAAATGGAGTATAAAGAATTGGCAATATCTTCGGGCTGAACAAACTCTTCTGCAGGAATACTGGTTCCTGTCCATGAAGCGGTTAATGTAGAACCTGGCATAATTGCCGTTACTTTAACGTTGTATGCCGCTAACTCTTTCCGCAATACCTTATTAAGACTTAA
The DNA here is from genome assembly GCA_040388055.1 of Bacteroidota bacterium. Taxonomy (GTDB): domain Bacteria; phylum Bacteroidota; class Bacteroidia; order Sphingobacteriales; family Sphingobacteriaceae; genus Pedobacter. The sequence continues at coordinate 33,461 of JAZKCO010000005.1, read as the reverse complement.
CATCGCTACTTTTGTTACAGTATAGCTTCCTGCATTTTCTACTGCTTGTACGCTTGCAACAGAACAGATATTAAATATATGCCCCGACTTTGCTGTACACATCATCCTACCAAAATATTTACACAAATAGTAGGCCGCATTTACATTCAATAATTGTTGTTGTTCAAAAGCACTGTCCTCTTCGTCCAAAATATTCCCTGGTAAAAAAGTGCCTGCATTATTAACTAATACATCGATTTTAGGCATCTTGTCTTTTACAACATTAAAAAAATTAATGACCTGCTGCTTATCGCTACAATCTGTTACCAAAGCAATCACAGTTATGCCCATTTCTTGCAGTTCGTTGCTAAATTTAAGTAGCGCTGCCTTGTTTCTGGCACATATCGCTAAATTATATCCATTTTGAGCCAATTTTATAGCAATGGCTCTCCCAATTCCTTGAGTGGCTCCTGTAATTACTGCATTCATTCGATCTGGAAATAAATTTTCTTTACACAAAAAACAGGATTAATATCGATAATCAGTAATATTTTTAATAATACTTAATGCCAGAACAATTTTTGTTGTTTCTTTGTATATTATTGTATTTATATCCAGGCTAATTTTTACGCAATGAATTTTACCAATTTTGGCAAGTATATTCTGCTGTTGAAAGCAGTTTTCAGAAGACCAGAAAAAACTAAAATATACATAAAGGCTATTTTTCAGCAAATGGATTTTATTGGTGTGGGTTCTTTAGGCCTCATTAGTATTATTTCGACTTTTATCGGAGCTGTAATGACCTTACAAATTGCTTTCCAATTGGTAAGTGATTTTATCCCTAAAACAATTATTGGTTCTGTAAACCGCGATTCGAGTATTTTAGAATTGAGCCCTACCATAAGTGCAATTGTCTTAGCGGGCAAAATAGGCTCGGCCATTTCTTCAGAAATCGGGACAATGCGGGTAACAGAGCAAATCGATGCACTCGAAATTATGGGAATTAATGCCCCCGGGTATTTAATTTTACCTAAAATTATTGCCGGTATTACGATGGTGCCGATATTGGTTATCATTTCTATGGTCTTGAGCATTGGTGGTGGTTACCTTGGTGGAACATTATCTGGCGCAGTTTCGGCAGCAGAATATGTGCAAGGAATAACAACAGATTTTAATCCTTATACCATTACGGTTGCCTTAACAAAAGCTTTCGTTTTCGGCTTTATCATTACCTCGGTGCCCGCTTATGAAGGTTTTTATGTAAAAGGTGGAGCCTTAGAAGTAGCCCAAGCAAGTACAAGGGCTGTTGTAGTAAGTTGTATCAGTATTTTAGCTTGCGATTATATTGTAACCCAACTCCTATTATGATTGAGATTAAAGACATCCACAAATCGTTTGGCGATAATGAAGTTTTAAAAGGGATTTCGGGCAAATTTGAAGCTGGAGTAACTAATCTGATTATTGGCAGTTCGGGTTCTGGGAAAACTACCTTACTTAAATGTATGATTGGCCTGCATCAACCAGAGCAAGGTAGTGTATTATATGACGACCGAGAATTTACCCAGCTTAATTTCGAACAACGTATAGAAATAAGGAAAGAAATTGGCATGCTTTTTCAAGGCTCTGCTTTATTCGATTCGATGACAGTCGAAGAAAACGTAATGTTTCCATTAAATATGTTTACCGACCAGCCCCGAAGCGAGAAATTAGATCGCGTTAATTTTTGTCTGGATCGGGTAAACCTGCAAGGAAAGAATAAACTTTTTCCGGCCGAACTTTCGGGTGGGATGAAAAAACGTGTAGGCATCGCTCGTGCGATTGCCATGAATCCCAAATATTTGTTCTGCGACGAACCCAATTCAGGCCTCGACCCTAAAACATCGATCGTGATCGACGAATTAATTAAGGAATTAACCGAAGAATATAATACCACCACAATTGTAGTTACCCACGACATGAACTCGGTAATGGGGATTGGCGATTATATTATTTTCCTGCACGAAGGAAAAAAATTCTGGGAAGGCTCTAATAAAGAGATTGCCAAAACAGATATCGACGAACTTAACGATTTTGTTTTTGCAAGCCGCTTTATGAAAGCAGCAAAAGGAAAATTTTAATCTAAAAAAATCATGATTAGCCTACTCACGCCAGCGCATTGGAAAGATTACGAACTCTTAGATTGCGGCGATTTCGAAAAATTAGAACGCTTTGGCAATATTGTATTAAGTAGACCAGAGCCACAAGCGGTATGGAAAAAAATTCTTACCCCACAAGAGTGGAAGAAAAAAACCCACATTATCTTTAAAGGTCGTTCTGCTACTACTGGTGAGTGGATTAAGGCTGATAAAAACATCCCAGATCGCTGGAACATCAATTATAAAAATGAGGATGTCAGCATCAACCTACGTTTAGGGCTTACCTCTTTTAAACATGTCGGTGTATTTCCGGAGCAAGCCGTAAACTGGGATTATATTTCGTCGGCTATCAAGAGGTTTAAAACACCAGTACCCAAGGTGCTTAATCTTTTTGCTTATACTGGCGCAGCATCGTTGGTTGCTAAAGCGGCAGGGGCCGATACGACACATGTCGATTCGATTAAACAAGTCGTAAACTGGGCCAACGAAAACCAGGAGCTCTCTCAGCTAAAAGATGTACGTTGGGTGGTCGAAGATGCCTTGAAGTTCGTTAAACGAGAACTCAAACGCGGCAAAAAATATAATGGTATTATCCTCGATCCACCGGCTTTTGGCCATGGGCCTAATGGTGAAAAATGGAAACTCGAAGACCATATTCAGGAAATGATGCAGGATGTGGTTCAGTTATTGAACGAAGAAGAACACTTTTTGATTTTAAACACCTATTCTTTAGGTTTTTCTTCGGTAATTGTCGAAAATCTTATTAAAACTTCTTTTCCACAAGTTAAAAATCTGGAAACAGGAGAGCTTTATTTACAGGCTACATCGGGCGTTAAATTACCGCTAGGAGTTTTCGGAAAGTTTAATAAATTTAAGTAGGCTTTTTATTTTTGTTGTCGAAAGACAAGGTAATACCTCTCAAAAAGAGTGGCCTCCGATAAATCGAAGGCCTTAACTCTCTTTAACAAAACAAACCAAAAATTTATTTTATCCTTTCTTAACCAATTTATATTCGATTACTGGCCGACCCCGCTCGCCACCATCATTTGAAATGAAGCTATTGAATTTCAACTTATAGATATTCCCCGAACCGTCTTTTACTACATAAAACACAGTTGGTATTACACCTACAGCCGAGCCTGTTGTATTTCTCCATTTTGATCCTATTACATCTCTAGCAGAAGAGAAAGTTATCCCGGCTAAATCTGCTTCAGCAAAATCAGCATAGGATTTAGTTGTGGTAGAAACCTGAGCCGCAGTTACATTTGATATATTATTTATAAAAACAACATCAGAATATCCATAAACGTATGAGCTACTGCCTGCCAAACCATAATACAAGGACCATGTCCAAACCATATCCCACTCGGCTTTTTCAGGTTCAACAGTAACTGTCTTGCCTTGAGTTAAAGAAATAAAATTAAAGTTTAGCAAGGCATCTTTAGTCACATCTAAAGTCTTGAAAGAAGTTTCTTTTAGCTTAGCATATTGCAAGGTATAACCCTGGGCTTTACGAATAACACGGATTTTGTACACATTATCTACATTAATTGATGTGCCATGGCTTCCTCCAACAATGCTAATTAAATAAACCTTATTATCCGCATCAACCGAAGATACTATAGCAATTGCAGTTTTATTTAAAATATTTGCTTCCCTTGGATCGTCTACTTTTTTGAATTCAGCTTCATCTGTGTTACCAAGTACAACCTCCAGGTTTTCAGGCACTAGGTCTGCTTCTGTAACTGCATTTAAATCTGTTTTTTCAATTTTTACAGCTGATGCGCCTTTTGTAGAATTTAATATTACTTTGAAATCTGCTCCAGCATAAAAACCTAAATCCCAACTACTTCTATCAACGGAAACCTGTTTTTCCTTACTAAAATCTACATATACGCTATTTCCAGCATTAGACCCGCTCTCAGTAGCTATTAATCCATTTAATGTTAATGTACTGCCATCAGATGGTGGTACTACAATAACTGGGTTATTGTCTTTTTTACAAGCGGTAAAGATGATCGCCAAAAGGGCAACTGCTAGAATTGAATTTAATTTATTCATGATTTTTATATTTATTTAATTATTTATTTTTTGCTCCAATTGTAAGTTAGTCCTAATACATACGATCTGCCATAACTGTAAGGCACTGATGCACCACCTGCGCTATGGGCTCCGCCACTAGCTGTAGAAGTATTAGTTAATTGAGTGATATCAAAAAGATTTTTGACCCCTGCTGTAATCGTAATATTCCCGTATAAGTTTTTATTCAACATCAAATCTGCCCAGCTAAATGCCCCTACCCTTACCAATTTTGTAGTTTGCACATTATTATCTGTACTTAACTGATAACTAGGACGGGAGCCTGCATATTTATAGAACAAGCTAATGTTGCCATCAATTTTTGAAAGTGTATAGCTTAGGTTAGTGGTCAGTTCCGGCGACCAGACAAATTCTGGAAGTTCCAAAGCTGGTTGGCTCTCTCCTAAGCTATTAAACCTACCAATATAGGCCAAACCTATGTTAGCTTGAAAGTTATCCAAGATCAAGGTATTATCTAGTGTTGCACCTGTAGTTTTATATTTAGAGACATTAATTAAGGTGGTAACCAATGGGTTTGCTGCATCCACGCCATAATCTATTCTATTTTTAAACAAGTTGTAAAAACCAGATAGGGTGCTACGAAATTGTAAGGTGTTACGCTTTACACCAACCCAAGCCAATGATGCATTAAAGCTATTCGACTCTTCTGCCTTTAAATTTTCATTGCCCATTATGGAATGGCTAGCATCAAAAAAATCATAGTATAGTTCCCTTAAAGCTGGAGCACGGAAACCACGAGCATAGGCTAAGCGTAAATCAAGTGCAGTACTTAAACTAAATTTGGTGTTTAACGACGGAATTACGGAAGGTGCCTGATACACCGAGTTTTTTATAAAACGTAATCCTGGGCGGATATTAATACTTTGATTGGCTTTAATCTCCGATGAAACAAAGAAAGCATAGTCGTTAATTGCGGGTGTTCCTTTTATCCTTGCTCCGCTCGCCGCATCGCGGTTAAATTCAAAACCAGGTTGAATAGATACATTTTTTGAAGCCGTGTAAATAGCGGTTGTCCTAAAAATCGCGGCATTGAATTTGGCAACATCCTGCTTTCCAGCATCAGCTGATAAAACATCACTATTGTTAGTAAAATCGTGGATCAAAGTATGTGTGTTCCGCTTCAAGTCTGTGTAACCGCCAATTGCTGTAAACTGTAAGTGGTTAGTTATTTTCCATTCAGACTGCACTTGTTGCGTATATCTGTTGGTGGTATAGGTTTGGATTTCGCCCTTATAATTATTTGGATTTATCCCGCCCCTACTTTCAATTTCTTCTTTTAAACCATCAAGGCGATACCATACATTAAAATCAGCATTCCTATACCCAATTTTTGTATTTCCTAAAAATTGCTCTTTAGGTTTCCACCGATTAGGAATCGTATTTACTTCGGCAATTGTCGCAGTATTAGGCGCTAAGTTCCAGCCTCCAAAATCGTTATGTGTAACCCCTGCCAGCACACTCCAACCCTTATTTTGCCAGCTCGCATTAACATTTTGATTATGGTTCCCCTGACCTCGGAATGGAGCATATTCACTGCCTGCTGTTTCGTCTTGTATGCGCGCCGAAATATTGACTAATGATTTGCCCGCATTTTTAGTAATGATATTAATTACGCCTGCAAGTGCATCAGTACCGTATACTACAGAAACTGGCCCTTCAACAATTTCAATCCGCTCTACCGTGTTGATATCAATTTGGTTTAAGCTCTCACGACTGTCTGATCGATCAACCATGGGTACTCCATCTAAAAGTATTTTAATATTTCTGCCACTCATCCCCATTAACTCTACATCGGTAGTGCCTAAAGTTAAATCGTTACTAAAGCGAAAACCAAACTCGGTGTTTAAAACCTGTTGAACATTCGTAGCTCCTCGCAACCTAATTTTTTCAGCATTAATAGAGCGAACATTATAAACTGAGTTTTTAACAGACTGTGGTCCAAATTGAGCAGTAACAACAACTTCATTTAATTGGTCAACTTGCGTGGACTCATGTTTAGTCGTATCGCTTTTTTGAGCGAATATGCAAGAACCAGAACTAAAAAGATAAAGAAGGGATAGTAGTATAAGTCGTTTCATTATTGTCGTTATTTAGAATCATTTTAAACAATGATGCAATAATAGAATTTATTTAGACTAATTACAAACAAGAAACGGAAATAATTTATAAACAATAAGCAGTGCTTTTAAAATCTTGATAAAAAACAATATCATTGTAAATGAATCGGCATGCCGAATAAATAATCTACAAATATGAAATTAACAAAAATTACAAGTGCTGTTTTAATAGGCATTGCTACTGTTAGTACTTTTGCTTATTGTACCTCTGATGCAAAAAAAGTTGGCGGAAAAACTGTCGCCAGCGACTCGACAAAGGTCGAGGACCTTAAGACCACAATCGATACGGCAAAGTATGATGCTTTAATAACCAAATTGGCCAATGGCGATACGACTGGGAAATGGCCGGTAAAAAATCAACCTTACCCTCTCGCAGGAGCAATCTTGCCCTTTAAACGGATTGTAGTTTATTATGGTAATCTTCATTCCAAAAAAATGGGTGCACTTGGCGAATATGCCCCTAAAGAAATGTGGCAACGCCTAAACGCCGAAGTTAAACGTTGGGAAAAAGCAGATCCTGCTACCCCAGTACAGGTTGGCCTGCATTATATCGCTGCGGTAGCTAGTGGTACTCCAGGTAAGGATAATAAATACATTAACCGAATGGCCAACAAACAGATAGACTCTGTTTTAACCATTGCTAAAATGCATCCCAATACTATCGTATTTTTAGATTTACAAGTGGCACTCAGCACCATTAAGGCGGAGTTACCACATATCGAAAAGTATTTGCAATTACCTTACGTGCATTTAGGCATCGATCCGGAGTTTTCGATGAAAGACGGGTCTTTACCAGGAAAAAAAATCGGGACTTACGATGCTGCTGATGTTAATTATGTAACTGGTTATTTAGCAGATCTGGTAAACAAATATAACCTGCCTCCAAAAGTTTTTGTATTGCACCGTTTTACCAAAAAGATGGTTACCAACTCACAAAACATTAAATTAAGACCAGAAGTGCAGGTCGTAATGCACATGGATGGATGGGGCGAACCCGAATTAAAAAAAGGCACTTATCGCCATTTCATTTATTCGGAACCAGTACAGTTTACAGGCTTCAAATTATTTTATAAAAATGATTTAAAAAGAGCACCAAATCGTTTAATGACCCCCGAGGAGCTAATGAAACTCAAGCCAATTCCGAGCTATATTCAGTATCAATAACTTAAACACCTCGCAGGTCTCCCGGACCTGCGAGGTGTTTTAAAGAAAACTAGAAAAACCCTAGCTGGCCTTTATCATCAATTTTAATATCGTCAGGATTAGTAATTTCCAGGTCTATCTTTTTAACAGGTTTGGGTTCCTCGGTTTCGACTTCAGGAACTGCTATGGCTTTTTCTTTAAGTTTAGGTTCGGGTTCTGCTGTTTCTTCTACCGGAATTGATATCGTTTCGATTATCTTTTCCTCTTCACTTTCTGCTACCTCCTTCTCCTCGGAAACAGTTTCCTCAGTAGGCTCCTCCACTATCAATTCCATCCCTATTTCTGGTGCTTTATTAACTAAATTAACCCGATTAATATGATGCTGTGAAAGCTTATTACCATGCGCCTTTAAGCCCTTTACATCTATTAAGCCTGCTAAATCCAGTACTAAAGTTTCGGGGGTCTTTGATTTCCCTTTTTCCACATCAATTTGCACTTGTGCGTCTGTTTTTCCGGTAATGAAAATCATTTTAGAACCCTGTTCTTCGCTAATTAAGCTCACTTCTTTACCCGCAGGCTGCAACTCGAAAGTAAAGCGTTTTACATAATAATTTTTCGATTTACCATCGAAATGCACCAAACCATATACTTTTTCGGCATCGAATTTTTGCATCAGCACAATGCCAGGATCGAAATGATTGCTTAAATCGAAAGAAGTTAGCTCATACCAACCCGCCTCATTTACTTGCAGAATTTTATCGTCGCCATCAAATTCTCCAAGGTATTGACCCCGGCCATCCACATTTAAGCGTTTAAGCAACTCGTCGTACCAGATTTTTAATCCTGCCAAGGTGGAAATGCCTTTACTCTTTAGGGTAATTTTCTTAATCGGATATTTGGAAACGATATTGCCCTGAGAAGCACGGCCCTTAATCGCCGTCTCTGCAAAGTCTACATCAAATTGTAGTTTTTTAAGTTTAGAATGCGGTTTTAATTGAATATTAATAATCTCGGCCTCGCCATTCGGATTAGCCGTAAAATACAATAGCTTAGAACCTTTACTACCTTTTGATAAATCGTATTCTTTATCGCGGGTTACCCCTAATACGGCGAAACGTTTAATATAGTTTGTACCATTGGCCCCATCTCTATAGATCAGGTTATATACGGTACGTTCGTCACCTTTTTTAAACACCTGAGCATGAATTATCCCTTTACCTACAAAGGTCTTATCGGCCACTTTAGTTACGATAAACTTTCCATCCTCCCTGAATACAATAATTTCGTCGATATCGGAACAATCGGCCACAAATTCGTCTTTCCGTAAACCCGTACCAATAAACCCGTCTTCGCGGTTCATATACAGTTTCACGTTAGCCAGGGCTACCTTTGCGGCTTCTACTTTGTCGAATAATCTAATCTCAGTTTTACGTTCCCTTCCTTTGCCGTACTTATCTTTCAGTTTCTGAAACCAGGCAATCGCATAGTCTGTTAAATGGCGTAAATGATTTTTAACCACTTTTATATCATCTTCCAAAGCCTTCATTTGCTCGTCGGCTTTTTTAACATCGAAACGGGTAATACTGCTCATCGGTTTGTCGATCAGCTTCTTAAAATCTTCGGCTAAAATCTCCCTGTAAAGTGACGGCTTAAAGGGTTCGAATAATAAATTCAACACCTTTACTACAACGTCGAAATCACTCGCATTTTCGTATTCGGAGTTTTTATACATCCCCTCCTGAATAAAAATCTTTAAGAGCGAGCTAAAGAAGATCTTCTCTTGCAGCTCGTGTAATTTAATCTCTAGCTCCCGTTTTAAAAGATATTTAGTATGTTGAGTATTCTGGTTTAGGATATCGTTAACCGTTAAAAATTGCGGTTTATCGTCTTTAATAATACAGGTGTTCGGCGAAATAGAAACCTCACAAGCCGTAAATGCATAGAGTGCGTCGATCGTTACATCGGGCGAAATACCAGGTGCTAGTTGTACTACAATTTCTACATTGGCCGCCGTATTATCCTCTATTTTTTTGATTTTAATTTTACCCTTGTCGTTCGCGGCAAGTATACTGTCGATTACCGAACCCGTTGTCGTACTATAAGGCACCTCGGTAATTACCAAAGTCTTTTTATCTTTCTCTGTAATTTTTGCCCGAACCCTAATTCTACCACCGCGCATGCCTTCATTATAATTCGAGAAGTCGGCCATCCCGCCGGTAAAAAAATCCGGTAAAATATTCGGTTTATTTCCTTTCAAAATCTCGATAGAAGCATCGAGTAGCTCCACAAAATTATGCGGCATTACCTTTGTCGCCAGGCCCACTGCAATTCCTTCGGCACCCTGAGCTAATAAGAGCGGAAATTTAACGGGTAAAGTTACTGGTTCGTTATTACGGCCATCGTAGCTTAATTGCCATATCGTCGTATCGGCATTAAAAACCACTTCGTTAGCAAACTTAGAAAGCCGGGCCTCGATATAACGTGGTGCCGCAGCACTATCGCCTGTTATTGGGTCGCCCCAGTTTCCCTGGCAATCAATAAGCAGGTCTTTCTGTCCAATTTGCACCATCGCATCGCCTATTGAAGCATCGCCATGCGGATGGTATTTCATGGTATTCCCGATTACGTTGGCAGCCTTATTGAACCGCCCATCGTCCATTTCCTTTAACGAATGCATAATTCGGCGCTGTACCGGCTTTAAACCGTCGTGTATATGCGGCACCGCTCTATCTAGAATTACATAAGAAGCATAATCGAGAAACCAGTTTTCGTAAAGTCCGTTAATTGGAATAACTGTATGTTTATTTTCTTCGTTTAGGTTATTTTCTAATTCGTCGCTCATTCGCAATTAAAGTATTTGGGATGCGTAAATATAGCAGTTGAAATTAAAATTTACGAAGGAAGTTTTAAACAACGATTAATGAGCTTTTTTAAATTTATTATTTCTTACCATACATCAAATTTCTTAAGCCTTCTTCCCCTTATCTTTGTTAAAAAAATAAGCAAATGGAATTAGGTATTGGTATGTTTGGTGATTTGCAGATTAATGCAAAAGGCGAGATACAAGCTGCACAACAAAGGTTGCAGGAGATTTTGGAAGAAATTAAATTGATGGACGAAGTCGGGCTCGACTTTTACGGAATTGGCGAGCATCATCGCCCGGACTATGCGGTATCGGCGCCAGAAATTGTGCTTGCCGCAGCAGCAAGCATTACCAAAAATATTAAATTAAGTAGCGCCGTTTCTGTATTGAGCTCGGCCGATCCTGTAAAACTTTATCAAAGTTTTTCGACAATAGATCTTTTATCGAATGGCAGAGCCGAATTAATGGCTGGTCGTGGGAGTTTTATAGAATCGTTTCCGCTTTATGGCTATAACTTAAAAGATTACGACGAGTTATATGAAGAAAAATTAGCCTTACTCTTAAAGATTAACGCTTCGCCAAAAATTAACTGGAAAGGCAAATTCAGGCCCGAATTAGTTAATCAGGAAATCTTACCGCGTGCAGTAAACGATAGCTTAAAAATTTGGGTAGCTGTGGGTGGAACGCCCGAGTCTGTGGAAAGAGCCGGAAGACTGGGTTTACCTGTAATGTTTGCCATTATTGGGGGAGCCCCAGCTCAATTTAAACCGCTTTTCGAGTATTACAAAAAAGTATATACCGCTTATGGTCACGACCTTTCTAAATTTGAGGTTGGTGTACACATGCATTCTCTTTTCGGCGAAAATAGCCAGCAAATCTCCGATTATTATTATCCGCTTTACTCGGCACAGATGGATAGGATTGGTCGCTCGCGTGGCTGGCCGCCTTATCAGGAACAACAGTATAATTCGGGTCGTGGTAAAGGAGGAGCTTTAATTATTGGCGATGCTAACGAGGCTATCGATAAAATTTTAGCGATGCAGGAAATGTTTGGACTAACACGTTTTTCTGCGCACATGGATGTGGGTGGACCTTCGCACAAGGCGATGATGAAATCTATTGAAGTATTTGGAACGCAGATCGCACCAAAAGTAAGAGAAGCTTTAGGCTCACTTACCTAATCTATCTTCCACAAAAAGAAAAGGCAGCAGGCTCTTAACTCCTTTAACTTTTAAGATTTCGCCATCGATACAGTAAAACAAGACATCGATGGGCTCGTTTTGTCTTTTCTCATATTCGGCCATTACCTGTAAACAGGCGCCACAGGAGGTTACCGGATTTTCGATTTTAAAATTACTGGTTTGTGCAGTTATGGCCATCTTTTTTATAACCGCATCTGGATAATTCGAACCAATGGTAAAGAGTGCTACCCGTTCTGCACAAAGCCCCGACGGATAAGCTACATTTTCCTGGTTGCTGCCTAAAACGATTTGGTTATCAGCCAATAAAACAGCGGTACCTACCTTAAATTTAGAGTATGGTGAGTGCGAAGAAGTCATTGCTTCTCTGGCTTTTTCGCATAAAATCCGGTCTGCTTCCGGGAGTTCACCTAAGTTACTATAGCTATCGTAGTTAATGTTAAAAGATTTTGTATTCATAAATTAAACTTACAGATTATTTTGCGGTAATACACGGCGCTTGCATTTTTTAACGGGGTAAGTCGTAACTTGTTTTAAAGTTAATAGGCTACTGGCATGGTATTGGCTGTTTATAAAATCTAAAACTGAGGAGATCATTTGAAGAAGTATTTACGCAAAAGCCTTAAAATTATTTTATGGGTGGCGGCTAGTTTAATTATACTGGTGGTCCTTCTTGCGCTTTCTTTAAATATCCCAGTTGTACAGAATTTTGTTAAAGACCAGGCCATTACCTACCTCAAAAACAAGACAAATACCGAAATAAGGCTGGAAAGTATTAAGATTGCTTTGCCTAAAGATGTAGTACTCGAGAATTTCTATATGGAAGATCGTAAGGGCGATACTTTATTATATGCAGAGAAACTACAGGTCGACATTAGTCTTTTTAAACTCCTAAAACATACTGTCGAAATTAATCGCATTGTGCTAAAAAATATACGGGCAAACATAAAAAGGGTTAATCCTGATACCAGTTTTAACTTTTCTTTCCTGGTCGATGCTTTTATGTCTGAAGAAAAGAAACCGGAAACAGACCCTTCGACGCCTCTTAAGTTTAGGGTAAATCAAATTTTATTTCAGAATATTGGTATTACCTATCGTGATGATGTTGCAGGCAATGCTGTAAAATTACAACTTGGCGAGTTTCGAACTACGATAAAAGATTTCGACTTGGTAAATCAGCATTTTGTAATTAAGCAGTTAAGTTTAGAAAATACCGCATTAAATTATTTACAGCAAAAACCTTTAACACAACTGGTTCAACATTTAACCAATAGTGTAGATAGTGCTCAAAAAGAGCAGGGAAAACTTCCTTTAATCGAAATACAGAATTTCGCGTTTAATAAGGTAAAGGTCAACTACGACGATCGGCTAACCAGCACTAAAGCCATCGCCAATATAAACAATCTGATTTTGAATAACCTAAGGGCAGATCTAACCCAAAGTAAATACCAGGTCTCTTATGCCGCATTAAATCAATCCAATATTTTATTGGCTTTCAAACCCGCTCCTGCTAACGATCTTAAAAAAGTAAAAGATACTGTTCTTGTGGAAAAATCGCCACTTACTTTCTTCGCCAAACATGTAAATTTCAAAAACAACAGTATCCGATTTGATAATTTAAGCGCGAAGCCAGCCAATGGAATTGATTTTAACCACCTGGATATTACCGGCTTAAACCTGGATGCAGCACAAGTAAGCTATAGTTCGCTGGGCACCAAAATCGAAGTAAAAAATGCTTCATTAAAAGATAAAAGTGGCTTTATTTTAAACGAATTAAAGGGCGATGCCAGCTATACCGACCAGCAGATTAAGCTAAGCGGCTTCGTATTACGTACACCGAATACCCATATCGAGAATGCAACCGAATTAAATTTTAGCACCATCGACGATTTAACCAAACATCCCGAAAAAGTAAAGTTAAGTTTAAGCTTTAAAAATACTACTCTCGGCTTAAAAGATGCCGGATTCTTTAGTGAGGCAATTCCTTTAAATTATCGCAACAAAAAAATCCTGGTCAATGCAACTATTAATGGTTCCCTGAACAAGCTCAATATTTCAAAATTACAGCTAAATGGCTTAAAAAATACAACCATCGACATTAATGGTAAAGTAAACGGTTTACCCGATTTTCGTAAGGCAGAAGTCGATTTAACTCTTAAAAAACTATACTTAACTAAAACCGATTTATTGTTGATTGTTCCTAAAAAATCTTTACCTACAGCTATAGAGCTCCCTAATACCATTAGTGCAAAAGGCAATTTTAAAGGTTCGATTACAAACTTTACGACCAACTTAAGTGTAAAATCCGATCTGGGAGCAGCCATATTAGCTGCAACCATGAAAGGTCCGGAAGGAAAAGAAAGTTATCGTGCAACGATAAACTTAGCTAATTTTAATGTAGGTAAGCTCCTTAAGCAGCAAGCTACTTTAGGGACCGTTACTGCAAAAGCCGATATGGCAGGTACAGGACTGGATCCTAAAAAGATGGAGGCAACTTTTAATGCTAAAGTTCTTCAGGCTAATTATAATAAATACGAGTACCGTAATTTAAGTTTAGCAGGGGGCTATGTTAATCAGACTCTTCATATAAAGAGTGATATGCCAGACAGTAATGTTAATTTTAACATTGACGCACAAATTAGTATCGCCGGAAAATATCCAAGCCTTAAAGGGGAAATCGCACTAAAACAGGTCGATTTACAAAAGTTAAACTTTAGCGAAACCGAATTTAAACTTGCAGGAAATATTAAAGCCAACATTACGACTGCCGATATCGACTATTTAAATGGTAAGGTCTTTGCGACCGGGTTGCAAATCGTTAAAGAAGGTCGGAAATTTAATGTCGACACAATAACCTTAAATGCCCTATCGACTGCAACAGAAAATAAACTTTCGTTGAAGTCAGAATTATTAAATGCAAAAATTGAGGGTAAGTATCAGTTAAGTAAAATAGGTAATGCCGTAATTAATGAGGTCAATAAATACTACCAGTTTGGTAAAATTGTATCCATCCCGGACCAGCGTCTTAAGTTTGCGGTTAATATTTATAACCCTAAGTTTTTAAAAGATTTTATCCCCCAACTAAGTTCATTTGCTCCGGCAACTATTAATGGACTAATTGACACTCAAAAAGACAGCCTGACTATGAATGCCTTTTTTCCAAAAATAGTTTATGGCGATTATAAAGTTGATAGTAGCCGGATAGTGGTTGGTAACGATAAGCAAAAATTAAACTATAAACTATTAATTAATAGCATCCAAAGCCCAAGCATTGTTTTATTCGATGCTGAAGTAGCTGGTGCTGCCGCCAACAATCAATTAGCCTTAAATATATTTCTCCGCGACAGGCAACACAAAGATAAATATGTAATTGGCGGTCTATTTAAATCGATCGATAAAAATTTTAGATTTAGCATAGATCCGGATAAATTACTGCTTGCTTACGAAAAGTGGACCATTGCTCCGGCCAATTTTATCCAGTTCGGCCAATCGGGTATTTTAGCTAATCAGTTTAACCTAAGCCAGGGCAGGCAACTTCTTAGTATAAATAGCATAAGCAACACCCCGAATTCTCCATTGCAAGTCGCATTTAAGGATTTCCAGATAGAAACACTTACCAAATATGCAGAAACCGATACCACGTTGGTTGGTGGTACCATAAACGGAATGGTAGAAATAAAGGAGCTAATGTCGACTCCAAAATTTGAAGCCGATCTTGGTATTAGGAAACTGCGTTACCAAAAAGACGAGCTTGGAGACCTAAGCTTAAAAGTAAACAACCATACCGAAAATGCGTTTGAAGTCGATGCCAAGTTACAAGGGGTACACGAATTAAGCGTAAATGGTTATTATTATACTGCTCCGCAAAGTGCCTTAGACCTTGCTATCCATATCGATAAAATAGATCTTAAAGCCATAGAAAGTGTTAGTCTGGGTCAGATTAAGCAAGGTAAAGGAACAGTTAGTGGAGAATTGGCAGTTAAAGGCGGGCTAACCAACCCGAAAATACTGGGGCAGGTACGCTTTAATGATGCTGGGTTTAGGGTAGCCTTTGTCGATTCTTATTTTACTATCCCTACACAGCAAATTGATTTTACTAATGAGGGAGTCAAATTCAACGATTTTACGCTGGTCGATTCCTTAAATAAAAAAGCAATTATAGAGGGTATGATTTATACCACAGATTTTTCGAAACCAAGGTTTGCCTTAACTATAAGAACAAATAATTTTAGAGCAATTAATTCGACCGCCGAAGATAACGATATGATTTATGGTACGGTATACCTTACCAGTACGATCAAAATACGGGGCGATTTAAATCAGCCTGACGTAAATATGGATCTCAAAGTTAATAAAGGCACTAAGTTCTTCTATTCCTTACCCATCGAAGATCCGGCAGTAATCGATCAGGAAGGAATAGTCCAGTTTATCGATGCCGACGCTCCTCCTTTTAATGGGCAAATTGCTTTAAAAACAGATAGCATTAGCAAATCGCCAATCAAAAGCCTCAATTTAGTAGCCCGTATTACTGTCGACCCCGAAGCTGAGCTGAATGTTGTTGTCGACCCGGCAAATGGAGATATGTTAAAAGTTAAAGGCGATGCAGATTTAAATGCGACCATAGACCCTAGTGGAAAAATTAGTTTAACCGGCCGATACGAGATAAATGATGGCACCTATAACTTGTCTGTTGGTCCGTTAGGAAAAAAAGAATTTAGACTGGTAAAAGGCAGCACCATTATCTGGACTGGCGAGCCTACCGCTGCAACGGTTAATTTAACAGCATTATATGAGGTAAATGCTGCACCAATCGACCTTATTAATGAACCAGATAATATACAGGCCAAAACAAAATTACCATTTCAGGTTTACCTGATGATGAAAGATGAACTATTGAAACCAACGATATCTTTCCGCTTAGACCTTCCCGAAAATGAGCGGGGTGCACTAGATGGTGTCGTTTATACCAAGCTGCAGAATGTAAATAGGGACGAAAGTGAATTAAATAAACAGGTTTTTGCCTTACTAGCTTTAAATCGGTTCATCGCCAACAACCCTTTCCAAAGCTTAGCTGGCGGTGGCGGTGGGGTTTCTACCCTGGCCCGCTCGAGTGTAAGCAAACTTTTAACCGAGCAATTAAATAATTTAGCTTCAGATTTAATTCAGAGCGTCGATATTAATTTCGGATTAAATTCTTCGGAAGATTATTCGACCGGTGCATTAGCACAAAAAACAGATTTAGAAGTTGGCTTATCTAAAAAATTATTAAACGACAGGCTAACGGTTAGCGTGGGTAGCTCTTTCGGATTAGAAGGCCCAAAAAGCCAGAGTAAAAATGCGACCAATATCGCTGGGAATGTGAACATCGAATATGCACTTTCCGCCGATGGAAGGTACCGGTTAAGAGCTTACAGGCGCAATCAGAGTGAAGGGATTATTGAAGGCCAGATTATCGAAACAGGGCTTGGCTTTACTTTAGTGGTCGACTATAATAAATTTAAAGAAGTCTTTCAGAAAAGGTCGAGAAGAAATAATCCAAACTTAGAAAGGAGGTCGCGCAGTGAAAAAGCTCATTAAAATATTCATGTTACTATCTACAGGTCTCCTTTTAGCAGGCTGTAGTACCACCAAAAATTTAAAACCCGGGCAAAATTTATACCTGGGTGCCGAGGTAAAAATAAACCCCGATTCGGCTGGTCGAATTGAAAATGAAAAAGAGGTTAAGAAAGCTTTAGCTGCTAAAACCAGGCCGAGACCAAATAAATCTTTTCTAGGGATAAAATATAAACTGCTATTTTATAACCTGGCCGGCGTGCCTACTAAGCCAAAAGGTTTCCGACACTGGTTAAGAACAAAAATAGGTGAGCCTCCTGTTTTATTAAGCACCCTTAAGCTTAAATATAACAACGATGTATTAAAAAGCTATTTAATTAGTCAGGGATATTTACAGGCCGAGGTTACAGGCGATACCTTAATTAAAAACCGGAAGGCAAAAGCGATTTATACCGCGAATACTGGTTCAAGGTATCAAATTAATAAAGTCACATTCCCGCAAGATACGGGAACACTTACCAATAATATCAACGCAAACAAGGATCGCTCCTTATTAAAAGTTGGCAATTATTACGACCTGGATACCTATAAAAATGAAAGGATCCGGATCGATAACGATTTAAAAGAAAAGGGCTATTTTTATTTTAGTCCCGATTATCTGATTTTGCAGGTCGACAGTACTATCGGCAAAAACATGGTCGATATTAACGTTAAAGTAAAAGATATCGCTCCCGATGCCGCTTTAAAGCCATACACCATCAAAAACATCAATATATACCCCAATTATAATTTACGGCGGGATAGCGCGCAAAGAGCCCTAAAGCCGTTAGCTTATAACGATTTCTATATTTACGATAATAGAAATACTTTTAAACCACGAATATTTGACAGGTTGGTTTTCTTTAAAAAGGGAGAAAATTATAATCGTAAAGACCATAACCAATCGTTAAACAGGATGGTTAATATTGGCGCATTTCAGGATGTAAGAGCAGAATTTTTACCGATCGACAGCTTCAAAAATAATCAACTCAATCTAAACATTTACCTCACTCCGCTTAAGAAAAATTCTTTAAGCTTCTCGGTAACCGGAACTCAGAAATCAAATAATTTTATAGGTTCAGAAATTAAATTAACTCAAACCACAAGAAATTTATTCAGAGGCGCCGAACAGTTAAATATAAGTGTAAGTGGTGGTTTCGAAACTCAATATAGTGGCCAAGTAAGCGGTTTAAATTCTTATTCATTTACTGGCGAGGGTAAATTAACTTTCCCGCAATTTATTGTTCCCTTTTATAAACCAAAGAGCACTACCGCATTTACTCCAAAGACAGTAGCAACGCTCTCTTACCAATTATTGAGTAGGGATACTATTTATAAACTAAATTCTTTTAAAGCAGAGCTGGGGTACAACTGGAAGGAAAACCAGTTTAAAGAACATCATTTAAATCCGATTGCCATTAATCTTGTACGGCCAACAAAAAGCAATCTGGCCGATCTCGCTAAATTATACTTACAAAATCCAGGTTTAGAGAATACACTTCAGGAACAGTTCATTATTGGAAGTAATTATAACTTTACTTATACCAACCAGATAGAGCAGCACCGCAAAAACAATCTTTATTTTTATGGGGGTTTAGAGACTGCTGGTAATTTATGGGGCTTATTTCTTTCGAAAGATGGGCTTGGCAAAAGGGATTTATTTAATATCCCATTAACGCAATTTGTTAGGGTCGAGACCGATTTGAGAAATTATTATAAAATCGGCAACAACATGATCTGGGCTAACCGGTTTAATTTAGGCTATGGTTATGCTTATGGTAATAGTACTTCATTGCCTTTCGTTCGTCAGTTTTTTGCTGGCGGAAGTAACGATATCCGGGCATTTAGGGCCAGATCGTTGGGCCCCGGAACCTATCAGGCCGATCTAGACCAGCTATTTGCCGATCAGTCTGGCGATATAAAAATGATGTTAAATACGGAACTCCGGTTTAAACTGGTAAGCGTTTTATATGGTGCCTTATTTGTGGATGCCGGCAATATTTGGTTACGCAAAGCAGATCCCGAAAGAATTGGGGCGGAGTTTAAATTAAAAAACGCGCTAAATGAGCTTGCAGTTGGTACTGGTGCAGGCTTAAGAATAGATGCTAGTATTTTCGTAATCAGGTTAGATGGTGCTTTTCCGATTAGAAAGCCTTATCTTCCTAGTGGTCGGCGTTGGGTATTAAACGAGATTGATTTTGGAAGTAAAACCTGGCGCAAAGAAAATTTTATTTTAAACATTGGTATTGGTTATCCCTTCTAAAAATATGTTTCATTTCTTCCAAAAAATAAAGCATTTAATTGTAAATATTGGGCATCTCTTTGTTGGAGCCGGTAAGGGCTTTGCAGAAGACCGGGTCGCTAAGCTGAGTGCAGCTTTGGCCTATTACACGATATTTTCTTTATCGCCATTAATTATTATCATTATTTCTTCGGCCAGTTTAATCTATAGTCAGGATGCCATAGAAAATAAATTGTTTTCGCAGATCAATAATTTCGTAGGCCACGATGCTGCAGTTCAAATTCAGGGCTTTGTAGCCAATGCCAGTTTATCGGGGAAAAGTTCATTCGCCCTGGTTATTGGAATTATTATTTTAATAATTGGAGCTACGGCTGTATTTACCGAGATACAAGACAGCATTAATCTCATTTGGAAAGTAAGAGCAGTACCTAAAAAAGGCTGGAAAAAGTTAATTACGAATAGGTTGCTTTCTTTTTCACTAATTGTAACATTGGGTTTCCTGCTCCTGGTATCGTTGGTTGTTAATAGTGTGGTGTTAAGCCTTGGCAATAAATTATCGGAATTTATTCCACAAATTACAGATACCACTAAACTAATTATTCTAATCCTCAATAATATTTTAACGTTTACAGTAGTTACCGGCGTTTTTGCAGTTATTTTTAAGGTATTACCCGACGTTATCTTAAAATGGAAATCGGCCCTGGTAGGTGCTGCTTTTACCGCACTGTTATTTGGTTTAGGGAAATACTTAATTGGCCTTTACCTCGAAAAATCGAATCCCGGTTTGGTATTCGGATCAGCAGGATCGATAATTATTATCCTGGTTTGGATTTATTATACGGCCATTATTCTCTATTTTGGAGCAGAATTTACACAGGTATATGCCGAGAAATACGATAATGGGATTGCACCCACCAAGTATGCGGTTCATTTAAAAACAGTAGTTGTAGAGAAAAAGGTCGAAATATTGCCGCCACAACACCCCGAAGACACGGTAAATCGATCAGCGCCTTAAGCAACCTCTAAACTCTTGTCTGTTGACTCTTCTTTAATTGCTTCTTCTGCTTTAACCTCATCCTTTTCTATCCGGAGGTTTCTGATAATATGCTGCTGTCTTTCTGGCGTATTCTTGCCCATATAATATTCGAGCAATTTTTTAATAGTTTGCTCTTTCAGAATAACCGGATCCAGTCTAATATCTTTTCCGATGAAGAGCCCAAACTCGTCTGGCGAGATTTCGCCTAGTCCTTTAAACCTGGTAATTTCTGGTTTACCACCCAATTTTTCGATAGCATTACGGCGCTCTTCATCGCTATAGCAATAAATAGTTTCCTTTTTATTTCTTACTCTGAATAAGGGTGTTTGCAAAATATAAACATGGCCCGCTTTTACCAGGTCTGGGAAAAACTGAAGGAAAAACGTCATCATCAATAAACGAATATGCATCCCATCTACATCGGCATCGGTTGCGATCACAATATTATTGTAATGTAACCCCTCTAAACCATCTTCGATATTGAGTGCATGTTGTAAAAGATTAAATTCCTCGTTCTCGTAAACTACTTTTTTAGTGAGCTCATAGCAATTCAAAGGCTTCCCTTTTAAGCTAAAAACTGCCTGGCAATCTACATCTCTCGACTTCGTAATCGAGCCCGATGCCGAATCACCTTCGGTTATAAACAAGGTTGTTTCGTATCTTTTATCGTGGTTACTGTTAAAATGAACCTTGCAATCGCGTAACTTTTTATTGTGCAGGGATGCTTTTTTTGCCCTGTCGTTGGCCAGCTTTTTAATACCGGCGATATCTTTACGTTCTCTTTCCGATTGGACAATCCGCTTTAAAAGCGCATCGGCTACATCGGTATGTTTATGCAGGTAATCGTCGAGTTCTTTTTTTACAAAATCGTTAATAAATGTACGAACCGATGGCCCTTCCGGCCCCATATTTTGCGAACCCAATTTGGTTTTAGTTTGCGACTCGAAAACCGGTTCTTGTACCCTTACCGAAACGGCAGCAATAATAGATGCCCTTACATCGGAAGCCTCGAATTCCTTTTTATAAAATTCGCGGATGGTTTTTACAACAGCCTCTCTAAATGCGGCCTGATGCGTACCCCCCTGGGTAGTATGCTGCCCATTTACGAAAGAATGGTAATCTTCGCCGTATTGCTGCCCATGGGTCATCGCAATTTCGATATCATGCCCCTTAAGGTGGATAATCGGATATCTCAATTCCTCGGCTTTGTTTTGCTTAGAAAGCAGGTCGTATAAACCACGTTCGGAAAAATATTTTTCGTTATTGAAATTTATAGTTAAGCCCGTATTGAGGTAAACATAATTCCAGATCATGCTTTCTACAAAATCTGAAATATAATGATAGTTCCTAAAAATGCTTTCGTCGGGATAAAACGTAATTGCGGTGCCATTGCGTTGTGTCGTTTCTATAACCGGATGATCGGTAATGATTTCGCCTCTAGAAAATTCTACTTTTTTTGTTTTGCTATCGCGATAAGATTGCACTACAAAATTTGTTGATAACGCATTTACGGCTTTTGTACCTACCCCATTTAAACCTACCGATTTTTGGAAGGCATTACTATCATATTTACCTCCCGTATTTATTTTAGAAACACAATCTATTACTTTACCCAATGGAATTCCCCGGCCATAATCGCGGATATTAACTTTTTGATCTGAGACCGTAATCTCAATCGTTTTTCCAGCGCCCATTACAAACTCGTCGATCGAATTGTCGACAATTTCTTTTAATAACACATAAATGCCATCGTCTTGTGCAGAACCATCGCCCAGCTTACCGATATACATACCTGGACGTAAACGAATATGTTCTTTCCAGTCGAGCGAGCGGATGCTATCATCGTTATAAATTGGTTCGGCCATTATACTTTATGCTTTTGTAATGTTGAAATCGATTTTTACTCCAATTACAAATCTAAAGTAATCTGACAGCAAATCAACCAGAAAGTTTCCACAAATGTTAGTTGGCTTTGAGTTGTTGCTCGTTCTCATCAATGAGGTTAAAGACCGATCGCTTCAGACTTTGGACTTAAATCTAAAATCACTACCTTCAAAAACCAAATTAAACCCAAATGCAAGAAAAAAAACAGCTCTCTCTTTTCGACCTTTCGATGATCGTCGTAAGCCTGGTTATCGGAATGGGGATTTTCAGAACCCCGGTTAACGTTGCTAGCAAAGCGCAAATACCAGAATTATTCTTTATGGCCTGGATAGTGGGCGGTTTTGTGGCTTTATGTGGCGCCTTAACTTATGCCGAAATCGGATCCCGTTACCCCGTTACCGGCGGCTATTACAAGATTTTTTCGGTTTGCTACCACCCCTCAATTGCCTTTGCTATTAATTGTATTATCGTCGTTTCGAATGCCGCATCGGTTGCCGGTGTTTCCTTAATTGGCGCCGAGTACCTGAGTAAGGTTATTCTCGATCCTGCAATGCAAACCGGCGAATATCGAATTCTGATTGCTGCTATTAGCATTCTTATTTTTTATGCGGTTAACTTATTAGGTTTAAAAACAAGTTCCAAAACACAGAACATCTTAACGCTCATCAAAATTGTGATGGTGCTGACCCTAATTGGCGCTGTATTTTTTGGTAAGCAAACCACCGCTATTACCCCTATTTTTAACACCGTATCGGGAGCAGCTCCTACATGGAGCGATTATGGAAAGGCCCTGGGCTTATGCCTAATTGCGGTTTCGTTTAGCTTTGGCGGCTATCAGCAAACCATTAACTTTGGTGGCGAAGTAAAAGACGCCAAAAAAGTAATACCCCGCTCTATTATACTTGGTTTAGCGATTATTATTACCTTATACCTTGCTATTAACTATGCTTATGTAAGCGTAATTGGCTTCGAGCAGCTCAAAACAGCCGAGAGTATTGCCGCAATTTTAGCAGGCACAATTTTTGGCCCCATTGGTTATACCCTCCTATCTGTACTTATTTACCTTTCTGTTTTAGGCTATGTAAATGTAAATTTATTGAGCAACCCGAGAGCCATGTACGCCATGGGCGAAGAAAAAGCATTGCCAAGCATATTTACTAAAAAAACAAAAAAACATGACGTAATGATCGTGAGTTTAACGCTATTTACAATCATTGCAATGCTTACCTTATTTTATGTTAAAACCTTCGATAAAATTTTAAACTACACCATCTTTTTAGATAGTGTAGGCATGATGTTTTCGGCCGCAGCGATCTTTTACCTTCGTAAAACAACGGCTCATTTAGATAAGAAAACCATTTATACCATGAAATTTTATCCAATTATGCCTATCATTTTTATTGCAGCCTATCTTTTTGTAACGATCAGCATTTATAATGACGATCCTAATGCTGCTTTAAATGGCTTAGTTATTTTTCTAGGTTTTGTGATCATTTATTTTGTTACCAAATATTTTAACCGTAAAAAAGAAAACCGCCTTAACTAATGGACTTATCTTATATCTTAAACGAGCTCGGCGAAGAAAGAGATCAGTATTTTAATGCTATTGCCCCGCCTATTATTCAAACCAGTAATTTTAAATTTAACACGGTTGAAGATTTTAGAGCGGCATTGGCCGACGAATATCAGGGTAATTTATACTCTCGTGGCTTTAACCCTACCAGCGATATTTTAAGAAAGAAATTAGCTGCATTAGATGGTGCCGAAGATGCATTGGTTTTTAGTAGCGGCATCGCGGCAATTACTGTTCCTGTTTTGGCGCTATTACAAAGCGGAGATGAAGTGGTTTGTGTAGAAAACCCTTATAGCTGGACGATTAAGCTTTTTAAAGACTTTTTACCAAAGTTTGGGATAAAAGCCACCTTTATAGATGGCACTTCTTTAAATCAACTGGAAAATGCCCTTAGCGATCGAACCAAATTAATTTATCTCGAATCGCCAAATACCTTTAGCTTCGAAGTGCAGAATTTGGAAGCCATTGCTAAGATTGCCAAAGCAAAAGGTATTTTAACACTCATAGACAATAGTTACTGTTCGCCGCTTTACCAGCAACCAATTAATTATGGAATTGACTTAGTTGCACAATCGGCCACCAAATATCTGGCGGGGCATAGCGATGTAGTAGCTGGAGTTTTAACAGGTAAAAGAGCTTTATTAGAAAAGATTTTCAATAAAGAATACCTTAATATTGGCGCCGCATTAGCACCTCAAAATGCCTGGTTGTTGTTACGCGGCCTACGTACTTTACCCATCAGGCTAGAAAAGATAAGTGAAACTGCCGATAAGGTAATTGGTTATTTAAACAATCATCCAAAAATTAAACAGGTACTGCACCCTTTTAGTAAGGAAAACAAAGATTTAGCCCTGGCCAAAAAACAAATGAAAAAATGTGGTGGCTTATTTAGTATTATTTTAAAAGAACCCGAATTAGCTAATATTGAGGCTTTTTGTAATGGTTTGAAGCATATTTTAATGGCTGTTTCCTGGGGTGGTTACGAAAGCCTGGTTATTCCGGCTTGTGCTGGGATAAGCAAAACCGATTTCGATAAGACCAATAAACGCCACCAATTAATTAGGCTTTATATTGGTTTAGAAGAAGCCGATTACCTCATTGCCGATTTAGAACAGGCATTGGATAAGGTTAGGAGCTGAAAATTCCAAGCCTACACCTCAATCAAATTAAAATACCCGGACTTAGCGCCCATAACACATTTAGCAGATTTTTTCCTATCTTTGCGGCGAAGCAGAATTTCTTTATCATTTAAAGCAACTCGCAAGTTAGTCCTTCCAGCAATGATTGTTCTAGCTTCTTCGATATTTTACACTTAAAAAATTATACTTTGTTATTTTCAGAATTAAATCTCATCGCCCCTATTTTAAAGGCGCTAGAAACCGAGGGTTATACGCAACCCACTCCTATACAAGAACAATCTATCCCTTCTATTTTATTAAAACGCGACTTATTGGGTTGTGCCCAAACTGGCACTGGTAAAACTGCCGCATTTGCCATTCCAATGCTCCAACTGTTAAATCAACCGCATATCAATACCAAAGGGCCAAAACCAATTAAAGCTTTAATCTTAACGCCTACCCGCGAGCTGGCTATCCAGATTGAAGAAAGTTTCAAGGCTTATGGCCGGAATTTACCCTTACGCCATTTGGTTATTTTTGGTGGAGTTGGTCAGAAAGCCCAAACCGATGCCTTGCAACGTGGTGTTGATATTTTAGTAGCAACTCCTGGTCGTTTATTAGATTTAATGAACCAGGGTTTTATTAACCTTCGCGACATAGAGATTTTCGTTTTAGACGAGGCCGACCGGATGTTAGATATGGGTTTCATTCACGATGTGAAAAAAGTGATTGCCAAGCTACCTGCTAAAAGGCAGACTTTATTTTTTTCGGCCACGATGCCGGCAGAAATTCAGAAATTATCGAGCACCATTTTAACCAACCCTGTAAAAGTAGAAGTTACCCCGGTTTCTTCTACGGCCGAAAAAATACAACAAGCGGTTTATTATGTCGAAAAACAGGATAAGAAAAATTTGCTCATGCATTTGCTAAAAGACAAAAGCATTGAAACGGTTTTAGTATTTACCCGTACCAAACACGGTGCCGATAAAGTAGTTAAAGACCTGATGAAAATTAATGTGCGTGCCGAAGCAATTCATGGCAACAAGTCGCAAAATGCGAGGCAACGTGCCTTAACTAATTTTAAAGCGCGCACCACCCGTGTTTTAGTGGCCACTGATATTGCAGCACGCGGTATTGATGTCGACGAATTGGCCCATGTAATTAATTACGAATTACCTAATATTCCCGAAACTTATGTACACCGGATCGGAAGAACCGGACGTGCCGGTTTAAGTGGCATTGCTTATTCATTTTGCGATGGTGAAGAGAAAGAATACCTGGACGATATCGAAAAATTAATTGGCTTAAAAATCCCGGTTAACGACGAACATCCGTATGCCCTGAGCTGGCAAAATTTAATGTCTGCAGCAGCCGATGCAAAAGGAAAAGGCAAGAAAAATGCTAATCAGCGCGAGCCTAGAGAGCGCGAACCTAATTTAAGTGGAGCGAGAAAGAAACCGCACCACAATGGTGGAAAACCTAATCATACTGGAAGTACAGGAAGCGCAAACGCAGGCGGCGGAAACAGAAGAAGACGTTAAGCACTTCGCAGAAATAAAAATGGCCAGTAAAAATACTGGCCATTTTTATTGATTAAGACTTCTGACTTAAAACGATGTCTGGTTAAACTTTCCTTATCTTAATGATCCGCATCCAATGCAGCATTTTCATGACTGGATAAGTTGGATCAAACTCCCACCAATGGGATGAAAATTTAGGGCTATTAGGTTTCTTGTGATGGTTATTTTGAAATAGTTCGCCCATCATTAAGAAATCCCAAGGCAACGAGTTTTTACTATGGTCGTCGTTATCGTGGTTCGAATAGCCATATTTATGTCCACACCAATTTACAATGGCTCCATGCAATGGTCCCATTAAAAAATGGATTGGCAATAAAAGATACATCCACCAATATTCGGCAAAAACTAGGTAAAAGCCAATATAGAACAGTCCGCAGCTAATTCTCCAAATCCACGAATCGCCAATTTTATCGACCAATGGCCATTCGGGGTAATTACCTCTAAAGGCAGGCTCTGGCTCAATTTTATAACGTAAATAATTAAGGTACATGTTTTTTGTGGCAATCATCATCCCAAAAACATCCTTAAAAAAATGAGGCGAATGTGGATCTTTCTCCGTATCGCTATAGGCATGATGCATGCGGTGTAAAATAGCATACGCTCTGGGGTTTAAGAACGAAGAGCCTTGAGAAATTACCAAAACGAGGTAAAAAAACTTCTCCCAAAACGGCTCCATCTTAAACATCTTATGAGAGGAGTAGCGGTGTAAAAAAAACGTTTGGCTAAACAGCGATAAAAACCAATGCGCTAAAAAGAAAAATAAAATAATCATAGTTAAATTCCTTACCTCCCAAAATCATCTTGTACACGAACAATATCATCTTCATCTGATGGATTTAAGGCATCGGTATGCTGCCAGATTTCTGCAACTACGCCCCAATCTTCCATTCCGATTAAGCGGTGACGTTCGCCTTTCCGCAATTTAATCTGATCGGTAGGATGATATAGTTTTACTTCACTTTCTTCGTCGGTTGCACTGGTTTTAATTCCAACAGTACCACTTATCACTTGCCATATTTCGGCACGACGGTAATGGTATTGCCACGAAAGCCGGGTGTTTGGAGCCACAATTAGAATTTTAGGGCTTAGTTTTCCGCCAATTTTGAGTTCATTTACATTCAATCCGTCAAAATAAGTATCGGCAAATTGCTGTGCTTGCGCCTCATCAATTACAAAAAAACCACCCCACGGACGGGTCTCGTCGCGATTAGCGACCTTAAACCCTTCTATTTGTAAACGTTGAGCAATGGTATCGAATATATCTTTTTTTTGCGTATCCATATTTTGCAAAAGTACGGGTTCCAAATGGAAAAAGCCCTTTCGGGCTTGTATTTTTTTTGGTTCGTTGTTCGTCTTTCGTTTATCGCTCACGTCTCCATACCCAATACACTTATTTTATCTCATTAACCATCACATCGATCCCTAAACCTACGGTTTGTAAAATAATGGGCAAACTTGGGTTGTTTAAAATCCAAAGCTCTACTTTGCCTTCATCGCTTACCACGTGAATGGCATCAATTTCTTTCCCGCCTATTTTCATTGGATTCGAATCGGGAGTTTTAACTTTGAATTTAATGTTGTTATAAGTAAATGCCTTTGTATCGGTTAATGTTTTAAACGCTGTTTTTGATATCAAGCCATAGGTTTCTGCATCGCCTAGCTTAGTGGCGCCCAAACCAGGTTGTCCCATAAACATTTCCGTACCATCTTTCAATGCCTTTTCATTAATTTCAAAAGTTCCATCCCCATAGCCCTCCACAGACCAAGCTAAAGTAACCGGAGCAGCTATGCTTTTAATCGTTAACACCAAGGGGTACTCTTGCCCCTGCACAAAAGCGCTCGAATAAAGCGCCGTTCCTATTTTAATTTCGGGTAATACTTTTTGTGCAAAAAGGCTTAACGAAAAACCTAAACACAGTAAGAATAAAAAGATTTTCTTCATGGTTTTTTGATTATTAGTTTAACTGGAATAAAATAACGTCTGGTCACTTAATAAACTTATATAAAAAATTTGATATTTACCTTATTTATTTTCTTTTTTAAATAAAATTTTCAGGAAAAAACGGCCTTTATACACCTTTAAACCAAGGGGTACCCTCAAATTAAGGTACCCCGGGTACTGCCACGGTAAAATTCTTTTTTTTACCTTGCTTTCAATAACATTTCGTTCGCTTGTTTTAATGCTATAATAGGCTTGGTCATCCTTGGTAAAAGTCAGACTATTCTTAGAGTTTGGTCAGAGTTTGGTCAGAGTCTGTTAGACCCTAGCCCTAACAAAAGTCTAAGTAAAGGCTAAAGAGAGGCTAAGCATTAGAGAACAACGATCGAACAACTAGATAACTACACCTAAAAGACAACAAAATGGCAAAGATTAAAAAAGGAATTTTAGGCCCCGTATCAGGAAAAGTAGGGCCAGTAATTGGAGGAATGTGGAAAACAATTGCTTACATTAAAGTATTACCTAATGTAGCTAGCAAGAGTAAACGAACGCCTGGCCAAATAGCCACGCAGGAAAAGATGAGGTTTGTTAATCGTTTTCTGATGCCTTTTCATAATTACATTACCGTAGGTTTAAAAAATGAGGCCGAAAGTCAGACTGAAATTAGTGCCGCATTTTCGCTAAACTATCATGAGAGTATTTTAGGCGTTCATCCTAATTTAAGTGTCGACCACAGTAAGTTCATTTTTAGCAAAGGCACTTTACCGATGGTAAAAGATATGGTGGCAACATTGGTTGATGGCATCCTTCAAATTACCTGGAATTCTCAAAATGAACCAAAAACAAGTAATAACGATCAATTAATCCTTGTTGTATACGCTAGCGAGCTGCACAAAACAGCTGGCTTTATTGGCGGGGTAGCTCGAAGAGCGAAGGAATGCACTTTCAAATTAAACGAAAAGTTTATAGGTAAAGCAATCGATGTTTATGCAAGTATGACTTCCTTAGATAGAAAAAAAATAGCCAATAACGTGTATTTGGGAAGGTTTTAGCAAAAAATTAGTCTTGTCGATATACACTTATTTATCTGAGATGGTTTTGGCAATCGTCGTTATTATGAGGACAGTACCCAAAAGCGACCCCGCCCTTAATAAATAAGCGAGTGTTTTGGCTGTACTTTGCGCATCAGCTTAAGGTATATATTTCTTAATAACAACGGTGCTTTTTTTTAATTGCTTTTTTGCGAAAAAATGGATGCTTTCGTGATACAAAATCCAGCCTCCAATTGCTCCAATGGCGCTGCCGATAAGGATATCAAAAAACCTTGCCAGCATCAAATGATCCGGAGCGTCGACCAGGGATGCGTTTGGTTCTGCCAGCAATATGGTAAGCGCAGTAATAAAGATCGCGGCGATGCCATAGTTTCGTACCACTAAAAACTCTACCAGGGTTTGGAGCAGCAGAATATAGATACAGATTTCTAATGTGGTAATGTTGGTCTGCAGAAATAACCAGGTTAACCCCAGGCCTATAAAAGTCCCCAAAACACGTTGTGCAGCCCTGGTCCAAACATGTTTGGTCGTTACCCCCTGCATAACTGCCATGCACGATGTGGGTACCCAATATGGATTTTCCAGCTTCAATAGCATGGCAACCAGAAGTGAAACTCCGACAACAGCCCCATAGATGATCGATTCTGTAGTGTTCACGTATTCATTTTTCTGTAAATCGACCGAATCTGGAGTTTTGTCAACTCCCCGCAAAACAAGAGCGCTATACAATAATCCGATTACACAAGCCAGCATTACGCCAAGAGAAAAATTCCCGATACTACTTGTTATGCTTGCCGGGTTATGCACACTTGAAATACCTATGGAGGTTATCATGATAAAAAAGAAATTACCCGGTGGCCGGCTCAACTTGAGGCGGTGAAGCGAATAATGTATGGCAAAAGTGTACAAGGCTAAAACGACAGGCACCGCCCAACCGCTAAACGAGAAAATGATACCAATAGTAAATGAAAGAATAAAACCAAAGCCACAAACCATAAGGGTCATCATCCGGTTAACCAAGTTATTGGATTGGCAGTACAGAATAACAAGCGCACCGATCGACGCCAGTTTCCCTGCATCTAGATCATTAATGAGAAAACCTATCAGCAAAGGAGTGCCAACGCACACGCCGGCAATAATTGGAAGATGCCATGCCCTCTCTGTTTTATTGAACTTTAACACTTGCTTCAACATACGCTACTTTACAAGTTCGGCCAGCAGACTGTTGAGCTGAAGCGGTTTGGTAAACATCACGATTGAACCATCGGCCTCATAGCTCCATAATTCTTTTGGCCTGTCCCAGTACAATTCGACACCATTGCCATCGGGATCGTTGAGGTACAAAGCTTCGGAAACCCCGTGGTCACTTGCACCTGTTAGCGGGTAATTGGCTCTATGTAAACGATCAAAAATAACAGCCAGATCTTTTCTGGTTGGATATACAATTGCCGTATGATAGAGGCCAACACTGTTAACAGGTGCAGGCGGGAGTCCTTTGCTGTGCCAGGTATTTAAACCAATATGATGATGATAGCCTCCTGCCGAAATAAAAGCGGCCTGGTCTCCGTATTTTGTTGTGACTTCAAACCCTAACAGGTCTCTATAAAACTGAAGCGACTTCTCCAGGTCTGCTACTTTAAGATGTACATGCCCTATTCGCGTTTGTGCTGGGATACTATATTTATCCATCATTTTAAAATTGGTTTAACTATTTAATGGTTACATCAAGCCAAGTTGCTTCATATAGGTAAGGTTATCCCAATAGAGAAACTCTTCGCTCATCGTGCCATCTGCTTTCCAAATACTAAAAGTAGACATTGGAATTTTAAATTTTTTCCCTGTTGGTTTAATAAAGCCGCCTTTACCATCTGGCATAGGCTCGGTAAAAGTTCCTTCCATTATTCCGGTAACGGCAGTAATATTTCCGCTCCCAATTTTTATAAGATGTGCTGTTATGCGTGTATCAGGTGCATAAACAAACATCGCTTCCATATCGTCGATGTGTTTTTTAAGTCCGTTTGTTTGGTGACCATCAGGAAAGTGGACAACTACGTCCTGGGCATGGCTTTCGTGGAAACGTTTCCAGTCTCTCCGGCTAAAAACATTGAAATCAAGGGTGTCAAAAGCTTTAATATTTTTCGCGACCAGTTCGTTACCCGCTGTAATTTGTGTAAGCTGACTGCGTAGCGAATCAATTTCAGACTGATTTGCTGTGGTGTTATTGCTATTGCAGCTACTGAACACCATAATTGCTACAAAAATCGATAATGCAGCAAATAATAGTTGTGATTTTTTCATGTTTTTGCTTTTATTAAAAATACGCATAATTAATTCGTAGTAGATAGGTCTTTAACTTTTCTGGCAGCATAAATAATCGACCGAATATTTGCCGCTGCCTGTAATTAATAATATTATATACACCAGTAAATAATGTAGGGCCAATTCCATTTTAGCGAACGGATCTGCTAAATGAACGAAAAACACCGCTATCAGCATGGTAATAATTAGTGGGATAGTTGCTAAGCGGGTTGCAAAGCCCATGAGGATAAGTATAGAGCAAATTACCTCTGCAAAAACAGCAAGTGCTAACGAAAATTCGGCACTCATACCCATTACGGGCATAAACTGTACTGGTTCGCTCGACAAAAGAGCCATCATTTTTGGAAGGCCATGTGAAAGCATCAATGCTGCTATTCCTACCCTTGCTATTAATATTACGGTGTCGGTTGTACAAGATGCAGCGCCAACATTGAATAATCTTTTCATTTATAACGAGTGTTTGTTATTGTTGTTTCTGAATAAACTCTCCATCTGCCTTTATCCTTACTTCATCGCTAATCATCGGAGCGGGAAAACCAGGGCCTACATTAAAATCAGAACGTTTAATTATACCCTCCAGTTGAAAACCTGCAGTATTCGCTTTCGACATCTGGTTTACCACCGTACCCCTGTATTTCAAATCCATGACAACGGGTTTAGTAATACCATGCAGCGTAAGGTTGCCCGAAAGTTTGTAGGTATCTTTCCCACTCCTTTTTAGTGAAGTGCTTTTAAATACCAAGTCAGGATATTTCGCTACATCAAAAAAATCGGCACTTTTAAGGTGACTGTTTCTTGCTTCAACCCGGGTATCAATAGAAGCTACTCTGGCGGTCAATTCGAACGAGGCGTCGCTAAAATCAGGTTTTGACGAATTTACTTTGACATCAAAATCATTAAATGTTCCAGAAACATCCGAAATACCTAGATGTGTTACGGTAAAGCCAAGCTGCGAATGGGGATCGTCGTTTTCCCAGTTTGAAATTACGGTTGTAAAACCAGTTAACGCAATAAATGCGATGATGATAAATGCTACTTTTTTCATTTTTTTTATATTTATAGGGTTAAAAATTACATGGGCCACCACCAGCTATGGCTGTAATATGATGGGTGCTGTTTATTGTATTTTCCATTTCATTTAGATTTAAATAGATATAACAAAGGTATTGTAGAATTGTGTACCCACTCTTGATGTAGGTTAAGAAATAGTGAGAGGAGCTTTGGCCTTGACTCTATTCGATCTTAATTTGGCCGAATTATACCTCAAAACCACGAAAACTCAACATCTGCCTATCATGAAAAACTTTGGGAATAGCCAATGATGGGCTTTTATCTACATTTTTGTTAGCGAAAAATATAATCATTTTTATTAGCAAATAAATTTGCCTTAAATGAACTTTTAATTACATTTGCACCCCATACCTAGGAAACTTAGCTCATTTGGCTAGAGCGCTTCGCTCGGCTTGAAAGGGATGATTGGATTTAGATGCAAAAAGATCGAAAGTTTGAAAACTTGGGGGATTAGCTCATTTGGCTAGAGCGCTTCGCTGGCAGTGAAGAGGTGATCGGTTCGAATCCGATATTCTCCAC
>JAZKCO010000004.1:286408-292137 GCA_040388055.1 Bacteroidota bacterium | reverse complement strand
AGAAAGGCTTCTGGTTATCATATCCCAAATGGCAGAGAAATGGTTGCAAAAATCGTGAGTGGTAAAAGCATCAGGGGCATGTTGCATTATAACGAGAATAAGGTAGAGCAAGGACAGGCAAGACTGATTTTGGCATGTGGATTTGCAGGCGAAATCAGTAAAATGGATTTTGGCAATAAACTAAAACGTTTTGAAAACCTGACAATGTTTAACGGAAAGGTGAAAACAAATGCCATACACATCAGCCTGAATTTTGACCAAGGTGATAAATTAAATGATGAACTGCTACAGCAGATTTCGATGACCTATATGGAAAAGATCGGATTTGGCGACCAACCCTATTTGGTTTATAGGCATGATGATGCTTCCCATCCACATTTACATATTACCACCACAAATATCAAAGCGGATAGCCAGCGTATTGACATCCATAATATTGGTAAAACCTTATCAGAACCAGCCCGTAAGCAAATTGAAGTGGATTTTAACCTGACCAAAGCTGAGGGAAGAAAACAAAGTGATGGTTTGGGGATAAAACCAGCTGATCTGGAAAAAGTGGTTTATGGCAAATCCGCAACCAAAAGAGCCATAACAAACATAGTGAACGGCGTGATCAGGAATTATTATTTTACTTCTCTCGCAGAGTTTAATGCTATACTAAAACAGTTCAATGTATCTGCCGACCGGGGATTGGAAGATACCAACATGTTCCAAAAGAACGGATTGATCTATTCTATTATTGACATAAAGGGTAAACAAATGGGAATATCCATTAAGGCAAGCACAATCTATACTACACCAACCCTATCCGCACTACAGCCCAAGTTTGCAGAGAATATTGAAAAAAGAAAACCATACCGGGCTGAATTGAAAAAAAGTATTGACCAGATATTAAGCAAATACGAAATACTTACTAAAGCAACGTTTATTGGCGAACTGCAAAAACAAAAAATAGCTGTATCATTCCGCCAGAATGAACAGGCTTTTGTTTATGGGGCAACCTTTATCGACCATAAAAGCAAATCTGTTTTTAATGGCAGTGATCTGGGCAAGGCATACAGTGCCATTGCATTGACTGAACGTTTTGGCAATACAGATAAAGAAAAAACTTACCTCAAGCCAATTCAACAACAAAAGACCTATCTCAAGCAGACAATCGGAGAAAGCAAGACCTATCTCGAACCAGTGGCACCGACCAATTACCTGAAAGATTTACTTGGACGGGCGGAATCCAATTATGCACCAACTACAGGAGAAAAAAAGAAGAAAAGAAAAAAGGGTCAGGGCTTTTCAAGATAGGCCAACAATCTCTATACTAATAAATCACATTTAATAGCTACTAAAATGAATACGGGGGAAGATATACAAGGGTTAAGAAAAATTATAGATTTTACACGCCTAATCAGCATTTTTATATTGAGCATCCATTTTTACCTCTGCTGTTATATAGCATTTAAACAATGGGGCGTAACAGCAGAAATCAGCGACCGTATCATCGCTAATATTGCAAAAACAGGATTGTTCAACGGCGTGACCAATCCCAAACTTGCCGCTTTGCTCTTTTTGGTCATATCGCTCATTGGTGTTAAAGGGAAGAAAGATGAAAAGATACAGGCAAATGCCATTACAGCCTATCTGCTTACAGGACTGTTATTATACTTCATTAGCGTATTATGTTTTTACTTGAACGTACAGCTCAATACCATTGCCATATTATACATTAGCATCACCTCAATTGGTTACATACTTGTACTCACTGGTGGCGGCTTATTGTCAAGACTGATTAGGGATAAACTGAAAACAGACATCTTCAATACAGATAATGAAACCTTTCCGCAGGAAGAACGGCTTTTGGAAAATGAATATTCGATCAACCTGCCAGCAAAGTACAGGTTGAAAAACAAAATTCGGAAAAGTTGGATCAACTTTATTAATCCTTTTCGTGGGATGCTCGTTGCTGGAACGCCTGGAGCAGGTAAATCCTATTTTGTAATTAGGCACATCATTGACCAGCACATCAGGAAAGGTTTTACCATGTTCATCTATGATTTTAAGTATGATGATCTTTCAAAAATAGCCTACAACAAACTGCTAAAATACAAGGATAGCTACAAAATCAAACCATCTTTTTATATTATAAACTTTGACGACTTGAGCCGAAGCCATCGCTGTAATCCGCTCGACCCTGCTGGAATGGATGATATTACCGATGCGACAGAAGCTAGCCGTACCATTATGCTCGGACTGAATAGGGATTGGATTAAAAAACAAGGCGATTTCTTTGTGGAAAGTCCAATCAACTTTTTAACAGCCATTATTTGGTATTTAAAACGCTACGAAGATGGCAGATATTGCACCCTGCCGCATGTTATAGAACTAATGCAGGCAGACTACGACCCCTTGTTTGCGGTGTTACAGGAAGAAGAGGAAATTAAGGTGCTAATCAATCCTTTTGTTTCTGCATTCCAGAACAAAGCCAAGGAACAGTTAGAGGGACAGATTGCATCTGCAAAGATTGGACTGGCAAGATTATCATCGCCACAACTTTACTACGTGCTATCTGGAAATGACTTTACGCTGGATGTGAACAACCCAAAAGAACCAAAAATTGTCTGTGTGGGTAACAATCCGCAGAAAATACAAGTATATGGAGCTGTTCTCTCGCTCTATATTTCAAGGATGATAAAACTCGTTAACCGCAAAAACCAGCTCCAAAACAGTATGGTTTTTGACGAGTTCCCGACTATATTCTTCAACAATATCGACAGCCTAATTGCTACGGCAAGGAGCAATAGGGTAGCTACGACTCTTGCAGTTCAGGATTTCAGCCAATTGAAAAAAGATTATGGCGCAGAGCAGGCAGACGTGATATCTGGAATTGTTGGCAACATTATTAGCGGACAGGTTACTGGCAATACGGCTAAAAAATTAGCTGAAACCTTTGGCAAGATCATGCAGGACAGAGCCAGTCTGAGTATCAATAGCTCTGATACTTCAATAACCGAATCAACCCAACTGGAATATGCCATACCTGCATCCAATATCGCATCCCTTTCATCAGGAGAGTTTGTAGGTATTGTTGCTGATAATCCAGAGGAAAAAATAAAGCTAAAAGTTTTCCATAGTGAAATACAAAATGATCATGCTGCCATTAAAGCCGAAGAAGAAGCATACAAGTCTATTCCTGTGATTGCCAAAGTAACAGATCAAGATATTGAAGAAAACTATAAAAAGATCAAGCAGGACATTGAAGAGCTGTTTACAATTGAACTCAAGAAAATAGACGAGAGAAAACTAAAAAAAGACGAGAAGCCAAAAGAAACTGAGGGTTCTCAAAAAGATACCTATCTGAAAGAAGATAACTCTAGAAAGAGTATACCCCGATCAATGTAGAAAAAACATCCTTACAAATTCCCTAAAGAAATGAGATTTATAATATTGCATTATCAAATAAAATTTAATTAACTTCATACCAGCTCGTTAACTATATCATGATGAACTACGATTTCCATTGGAACTGGCCAATATTATTCCTTGTTATTTACGCAAGTGTTATTACAGGCGTGCTTATTATGTCCTTTTTAAGACAACAGCCGACAAAACTTCCAAGTCCAGGCTTCAATTATGACGATGACCCCCGGCCAAACCTACAGGGCAAGATCATTCTTGAAGCAAAAGAAAATAAATCAGACAAAAAGCAGATCAAAATCAGGCTAAAAGTGACCAATGAAGGAAAACAGACTGCTTACGATACAAAAGCGATCTGGTATGATGGGGACATGAACTGGTACCAATGGAAATCGTCACCGCCATTACACTTACGTAAACCACATCTTATGGGTAACTTAAGACCCCAAGAAAGTATTGAATTCGATCTTGAATGTGAAATTGATTATGTTGCAATGCCCGGCAAAAGCGACATTTTCTTTTGTTTATTCTCAATCGAATTCGAATTTAGGCAAAGTAACGGAGAAAGCTGCCTCCAGGAAATATCTTGGTTCAACTATGCCGAAGAATATGATTTTCTGGAGAGCAGCAATGTACTGAGGTACTTTGATTAGATTAATAAATATTTATATTCGAAAAATCAGATCTCGCGTCACAACAAATGAAATTAGGAGATACTTGGATAGCTAATACTATAGGTCAACGTTTCACTTGATGCATACCCATCTTCTTCAGAATAATTGCTCTCTTTCTTCTTATCCAAGTCTAAAAGTTTGCCCCTGTCCTCTCCTTCAGGTTCTTCAGGTTGTTCTTTGAACAGGACAATGGGCAAGCGATTTTCTAGAAAATATTTACTTTCTTCAGCAGCATCCTCAATCCACCTCTGGTCAACTTGATCAAGGTATTGCACCTGAGTCTGACTTAACTCAAAATGGCTCTTAACCCATGATCGAAAATCAGCCCCAGCGGCATCGGCTTCTACTTGTAATTCGGTTTGCGGCAAGGCATACAGTTCATCGATTAGCTCCTGTGCTCCAGCATTTGTTAAAGAAAATAATTGGCTCATGTTTATTATAATTTAGAAGTTATATTATGCTTGATCAATAAATTAATTTGGTTCAAAACTATTATAATAGACATTCACAGGTATTTCCCCTCCCCTGTAAAAGGGTGATTGGTAGTTTTAAATAGGTGAGTGGTATATTCACCGTTTTATGTGTTAAATCGATGTAAAAAAAGTATTGTATTTTTACGATTTATAATTTAAAATGTACGATAGATTTCTCAATATCAACAACAACAGAAAAGTTAAATACCTGCATTGGTCGATCATTTTGGTCATATCGTTAATCATTGGCCATTTAATCGTAACTGAAAGCCAAACGAAACCAGTTTTGGTACTCGTCCATCAATTCAATTACCAGATGGCCATGGCATTTAGCTGGCCTTTCACATTTCTATTGATGCTCTGGATACATTACTGTACCAAGAAACTCGATGTATATGTGCCATGGACAACTAAATGGTCACTCCGTATTGTTATGCAGTTCTTATTTGGGGTGGTATTTGTCTTGCTAATGGATGTTATAATAGTAAAATCGTATTTTGTTGCATTTAACAACGATTTCGAAAGAAGCGGGTACATGGAAATAGAATTTCCAATTGTAAGGTGGATGGTTCTATTTATGAATGCATTGTATATTGCCTGGTTCTTTGCTGTAAATTATTACAACAGTACAAAGATGAACGATGGCCTAAAAGACTATATAACCAATTTAAACGATCAGAAAGAACAGGAATCCCATACCCAAAGAATAGAGGCAAAATTGGGTAAAAAAATCATCCAGGTCGAGCTTAATGAGATTGCCTGTTTTGAAAGGGAAGAAAATATCGGTTATGTCTATCTACTGGATGGACGCAAATTCAATATGGATTTAAAACTGAATGAATTGAGCAGGTTGGTGGATAGTTCGTCGTTTTACCAAATCAACCGTTCGGTAATGATTTCTTTTAAGGCTATTAAAGGCTACGAAAAGGTAAAGAACCAACAGGCTAGAATAATTCTTCAAAATGATTTGGATCTATATGTTTCCTTGTTAGTGAGCAGAGAGAGATATGATGGCTTCAAAAAGCAGTTTGAAGCATTTAAGCTAAGGTAGTTAGGGAGTAGAACTACCATTCACCACCTTAAAACTACCAGTCGGCATTCTAAACTGTTGATTTTATGGAGGTTTTCTTATAAAATTGCCAATTTCCCTTAAAAATTGTTGAATGTAATGCGA
>JAZKCO010000004.1:204442-286398 GCA_040388055.1 Bacteroidota bacterium | reverse complement strand
GATAATAAGCTAAAGTTATTGTTGTGATGACGAAAAATAATTAATTAAATCAGGCTGAAAAATGTTGAGAGCGAGATCAGAAGATAGAAATAGGATTGTAGAAATTCTTCTACAAGCTTTTGAACATAACAAAAGTGTTAACTACATCTGCGGTAATGGCTCCAACCGCTACCAGCGGATTCGTCTGTTGATAGAATACGCTTTTAATGTTTGTAATAAATACGGCAAGGTCTTTATTTCCGGAGATAGAAATGCCTGCGCACTGGTATTGTTTCCTGATAAAAAAAGTACCTCTATAAGATCTTTGGCCTGGGACTCCGAACTGGCATTAAAAGTAATCGGGCTAAACAATATTTTCAAAATATTTAAAAGGGAGACCCAAATAAAGAAACATCACCCATTGGCGCCGTTCTACTATCTATGGTTTATCGGGGTACAACCATCCCGACATGGTATCGGAATAGGAAGTAGCCTGTTAAGAGAAATACTCGATGATGCGGCACAAATGAACAGGCCTATCTATCTGGAAACTTCAACGGTGGAAAATTTGATATGGTATAAGCGGTTTGGTTTTAAAATATATGGAGAAATGGACTTTGGCTATAAGTTTTTTCTGTTAAAAACTAATGCTACAAATGAATAGAAAATACCTAATTAATCTAGGATATGGTTGTATTCAATTCAGAATTACATTTACTGACCCTGGTTTTCTGCATTCTGGAATTTGGAATGTGTTTTTACCAGCTCATCTATTGGTTATCCCATCCACAAGATAGACGTAGATTCTGGTACTTGGTATTGCTATTATTCCTGCTCAACTACAATATAACCGGGGGATTGTTTCCAGACCCAAAAATTAATGTCCCAATTCAATTACAAAATATTATTGCCTACGGAAGTGGTTTTCTAATCGCCTCTTATTTTCCATTCTATTTTTATAAGGCCTTTAACTTATATGGCCTAAAATTCCATGCGCATTATGGAGTGGTTCTTTTTTTGTTGTTGCCATACATTATTTACTTTATCATTCTTTATCCGCTAAAAGGAGATCTGCGATATGCCACAAGTTATGGCATTTTGGTACCTGCGCTTTATTCCGTAGTTGTCCTATATGATCTGCTTAATGCCATTAGGTTAAAAATAAAAGATCGGAAAACCTCCTCCTACCCCTATAATTGGTTCGAAATGTTCTTTGTTTATGCTGCTGTAAGCCCTTGGGTTTGTATGACAGCTTTTGCCTACTTTAATATCACGCAGTGGATAGAGGTACTGGTTACCAATCTGGGTTTTGTAATCATTACCATATTGTTCATTGCCCGGAATATCAAGGTTACCAGGCTGGAACTTGCTAAAAAAATAGCAAAACAACATGGCAGGGCAAAACTTTTCGAGCATTATTGTGCACTTTTCAATCTTAGTCCCCGAGAAAAAGAAATAGCCCTTTTATTATGTAAGGGATTAAGCTACAAGAAAATTGCCAACACCTTATTTATTTCTGAAAGAACAGTAGACAACCATGTACAGCACATTTTTCTAAAAACAGAAGTAAACAAAAAAATGGAGCTCCAACAGAAATTGGGTTTCGTCTATCTGATTTGATGCTTATGGGAGATGATAAACATATCGCATTTAAGGAAAGATTATTAGAACTACTCTATAACTGGGTTCCTCTTACTCCATCTTTTAGGATCTCATTAAAAGCCTTGCTTCATCTCCAACACGAAAATCCCAAAACGATACTCTTAAATCCACCAAAACACGCTTCTAGAGCATGGTTCAGCCTAGACTGTTTTGTGGTAGCTTATACCTATGACGAAAGTGGTAATTTGAATGTTGTAAGGATTTATATGCCCAATGATATATTCACTGACCTCTCAAGTTTTTTTCAGGACAGGCCAGCAAAGTTGAAGTTGACAATTATTCAAGGCAATGAGTTGCTGTACATCAAAAAAGAGGATTTTAATACACTAAAGATATTTCCGGAAACTTTTGATCTGGTACAACACATAATGTTGGTAGAACAGGATTTAGAAGCTTGGCGGGTATGGATAATGACATTAAAAGACGAGCAAAAAGTGCATGAATTCAGTCTGCGTTATCCGATGAATTTATTGCCCAACCATCTCTGCGCTTCATTTTTGCAGATGACCCAGTCAAGGTACAGTGCTGAAAAGGCGTTTTGCAATCGGAGTGATTGGAACTCATAGCTCTTTAAAATTGATATACGAAAAACTTCTGACAAATAAAAGTCCCACGGGATATTTTTTGTAAAATAATTCAGCAGAAATTTGAACATGTTGATGCCATAACTAGTATGGCACTAATAATTAAGCAAGTATATCCCTATTAAGAAACGGTATTAATGGAAATTAGGTTGGCATTGCAAAAGCTCTTTTGGAGCAAGAAAATGATGGTAGATATAGTCTGTTATGTTTACTTCATTTTATTTCTATATGCTGCGTTCAGCAAGCTCTTAGCCTACGAGAAATCGCAGCTCCAGATGTCTAAATCTCCGGTCATAACAAACTTTGCTTCGATTTTGGTCTGGTTGGTTCCTGTAATTGAAATAGTTATTGCAACACTATTAATAACTAAGAAAACAATAATGCTTGGGCTTTATGCTGCTTTAGCACTAATGATTATGTTCACAGCTTATATTATTGCCATTTTAAATTTTAGTGATACAGTACCATGTAGTTGCGGTGGGGTACTTGAAAAATTGGGATGGACGGAACACTTGCTATTTAACCTGGCATTTATGCTCCTAGCTATAATAGCAATTCTATTGCAAACAAAAATTAAAGAAAGAAATGTGGCATATAGCCACTAAATGATATTTTATTGGCCAATGAATGAGGAGAAACCGAAAACCTGTAATAGAGTAGGTACTTAAACAAAAATTAATTTATTATGAAAAGAGTATTTTTCGCTGCATTATTTGCTGTTGTTGCAATTGGTGGAGCATTCGCTACAAGTTCAAACAAAGCTTTAGATCCTTACTATGATTCAAATGGAAATGCTGTTGATTGTATAGGAATCATTACTTCGTGTGAAAGTCTAACCCTTTACAGTGTTCAGAATCCTGCTGAACAAAACGAAGATAACCAAATCAAGCCAGAGGATTTGGAAGATACTTTCCATAATTAAACCTTTAATTGTAACAGAGAAAGGCGCTGTTAAACTTGAAGAACAGCGCTTTTTTTTATTTCTAACCAAATGAAAAAGAATAGTAGTTATTTGATAATAAGTTTTATTGCAGGGATTTTTGTTTTTTTATTTTTAATTTATTCCTTAACAAAACAAGAAAAAAACGGATTTGTCAGGAATATAAACAATTTAGAAACAACATTCATAAATGAAATTGATCTTCGCTCTAATGAATTTTATTTTCATCTGAATAGCCCAAATCTTAGTTTTAAATCATTTAAAAAGAGTAATTTTCTTTTGAAACTTGACAATAGTCTTAACAAGATTTCAAACCATATATTTACAACACCTTCGAAATTTAAGTTTAGCAAAACTTTTAACAATCTGACAAGTATAGGTTCTAGCGTATTTATTACTAATTCCAAAGGAATGATAATAAAATATGCTAGTGATACAGTAGCTGGATTTTACCAAATTCCCAATATTACATTTAATCAAGGGTACGCAATATCTAATAATTCAATTGTTGTACGATCTACCTTAAAGAATGGAGATATTAAACAACGAGAGCTTGTCAAAATAAATTTTACCGATAAAGCAACTATTGAAAAGCGGTTGCTTCTACCTAAACAAGTAGATGGCTTTTTTTGTACTGATGGATGGTTAACCTATGATTCAAAATTAAAGCAATTGATTTACACCTATTTTTATCGGGGAGAAATTTTGTCTTTGGATACTAACCTAAATGTTATTTACAGCGCAAAGACAATAGATACAGTTAAACAAGCAAAATTAAAATTATTAGAACAAAATAACTCTTTAAGTAGTGGGTCAACAATAAAGAGAACTTCACAGACCGCATCTAATAATATGGTCAATTCTTTTAGTACAATCGGTAATAATAATATTTACATATTATCTGCTTTAAAAGCTGATAATGATAAGACTGATTTTCTAAAGAGAAAGCAGGTTGTTGATGTTTATGATTTAAGGAAAGGAAGCTATTTGTATAGTTTCTATTTATCTAGATATAATGGATATAAACCAAGAGATATTAAAATTACAAATAACATTATTTCTGTCTTATATGATAAATATCTCGTTAGGTACAAAATTAGATGAACAGGCATTTATTTAATTTTCTTATGCCTGTTCAATCCTTGTGTATATTACATGCTTTTGCTATTTATAGCATTTTCAATAAAACCATTAATATCTTTCATAGCAACATCGATTCCTATTTTAGCATAAATTTTTCCTTCCTTATCTATTAAAAGAATAAATGGAGTAGCATTGATATGATAATGTTGAATAAATGGATGTTCAAGCCCTAGCCCTCCTGTATTTACATTTATAACGTCCATAGTACTATATTTCTTCGTACCTAAACTTTCAATCCACGTTTTTTTTGGTTTATCTATATTTACGGAAACAACGGCAAAAGCTGGATTATCTTTAAAATTTGGTTGGATATATTTTTCAAAGTTAGTCTGAAGCATAATACAACCACCGCAACCTGTTACCCACATT
Organism: Bacteroidota bacterium; assembly: GCA_040388055.1. Lineage (GTDB taxonomy): Bacteria > Bacteroidota > Bacteroidia > Sphingobacteriales > Sphingobacteriaceae > Pedobacter. Next base: position 281,721 of record JAZKCO010000004.1, on the reverse strand, counting down.
TTCAATAGAACTACTTTTCCTCTTAATTCGCTCAAATTAAATTTAGATCCGTCCAACTTTACAAACCCTGGATCATACACAGGCTCACCGGTTTTGAAAACGCCTTTATATTCTAATGTTTCCTTTAAAATGGAAGATGTTGAAGAGTATTTCCAAGCATCCTGCAAAAGATTATCGTACTCTTTTGGATTATGTTGACTAATATTATCTAATATTCTGGGATTTCTAAATAATTCTGCCAATAATCTTTCTCTTATTAACCCATTATAATTGTGAACAATTGAATAATAAAATAATTCTATTGGTATTGCATTAGTATTCTTTTCAAATAGAAGATTTGATTTAATTATTTCAGCAAGGCTAGTAATATAGCGAGGACTTCGTATAGCAATATTAAAAGGTTCTTTAGAAAGATATTTGTTAAACTTATTGTATTGCTCTTTTAAAAACTGATTGTATGATAAACCAAGTTGCTTATCGCGTGTAAATACATTAGTTATTAGCCATCTCCAATGTTCATAGTAATTTGCATAATTGTAATTGATTAGTTCTTTCATGGATAAGCTTATATTCATAGCATTTTTCATCTCAATCCGCTTTTTTTTATCATACTGTCTAACCAAATCCATAAAACTTGTCCAAGAACTATAAAAAGATGCCGTATCAGATAGTTTTATTTTCTTTCGCGTATTATCAAACTCATTGAATTGTCTTTCTAAATTCCATATTAGGTTGTATTTATCAGCGCCTGTACCAGTAAAAAATAAAGAATCAGTAGTATCGCTTAAATACCACTTAATATTTAGCTTATCTCCAGATTCAGCATAAAAAGTAAAAGAATTACCTTTTATTGTTTTTCCTCCTTTAATCTTTGTAATTCTAAAATATAACGGCTTCCTTATTTTTTCTAAATTGAATTTGAACTCTCCATTTTTATCTACTTTAACAATGAAGAATGGATTATCTGTAAAGAGCCAATCATTCTTATATATACGGATCACTAAAGAATCAGGCAGTTCGCCGTTATAAAACTTCCCATTAAAGTCGGATTCGAGTGTTGTTTGTGCAAATACCTGTGTAGAAAAAAAATAAGCCAATATCAAGGTGAATAATATCTTATATCTAAATATCATGATAATTTTGTTTTGGTTGGAATTAATAACCATCATTTTGAGTTATATTAGGATTTCTGTCAATCTCTGTTTTTGGTATTGGGAAAGAAGCATCCGTTGCTTGCCATTTAGGTTTTACAGTAGATAAAACTTGATTTATTTTTCCAGTTCGCTTTAAATCGAACCAACGATGTCCCCATTCTGAAAACAGTTCTATTCTTCGTTCATTTTGGATAACATCCAAAAGATCAGTTTGACCAATTGTAGGATTTACATCTTTAATCAATGACAGTCCTGCTCTAGCTCTGATCTTATCAACATCTTCAATGGAATTGGCTAATTTATTCTGATGAGCACGTGCTTCTGCACGAATAAGGTATTGCTCAGCTAATCTCATAACCATTGAGTATTCGGTTATATTAATTGATGACTTTACTTTATATTTAAATGGATAATAGTAAGTGCCAGTAGTATTTGTATAAATCTTTACCCAAGCTCCTTTTCTTTTATCGCCCATTTCAAAGGCATTCAAAGCAAAATCTGCATTAAGTGAAGCCGTTGTAGGTGTAGCGGTAAGTATTAAGATATTACCATCACTAGTATTACCACCAACAGTAGGCATTAACTGCCAAATTGCCTCTTGGCTATTTTTTAGAAATATTTGATCGAGATCAAGAAGTTGATAACTACTTGTTTTAGCTATGACCAATGAGGCATACATTTCTGCATTTTCCCAATCTTTCAAATACAAATAAACTCTAGCCAATAAAGCCTGAGCAGCACTTTTGTTTGGTCTAATACGTTCAATTGTTATATAATTTTCTTCAAGTAATCCTTCAGCTTTACTTAAATCAATAATAATTTGATCATAAACTTCTTTTACTGGCTTTCGATAGGTAGTTTGATTAATTCTATGATCTGTGGTTAAATTCAATGGAACTGAGCCAAAAAGATTGACCAGATAAAAATTTGCGAATGCTCGAACAAATAAAGCTTCTCCTTCAAGCTGTCTTTTGACAGATGGAGTTAACCCATTTGATGCGGTCATTCCCTCCATTATAGCATTCGATGTATATATAGAATGATATAACCCTTGCCACATTGAGGTTGCAATGGTTGTGTTAGCAGTTGGTATTTCATTTTCATAAAAATCACGTGTGGCATTATATCCTGTAAGTTCATCCGCCGCTAATCCACAAGAAATGCTTATACTCGTATTACCGCCTGATGCGTAACCACTTAATGCCATTTTACTATAAATACCTGTTAAAGCAGATGTTGCAACGTCATCGCTTTTAAATATTTCAGACTCAATAATAGAATCCTTTGGTGCTTCTATGTCAAGAAATTTTTCACAAGCACTAAGTGTTACCGCAATCATCACTATGATAACCACGATATTTATTGAATTAAATTTCATAATCTTTATTTTATAGATTTACTTTTATACCCATTGCCAAAGTCCTTAAGGGTGGCAATGTTGTCATACTCTGTGTTTCGGGATCTAATCCAACATATTTTGTCAAAGTATAGAGGTTCTGTCCTTGTAATGAGAATTGGGCACTTTTTAGTTTCAAAAGAGAAGTCCATTTTTTAGGTAGATCGTAGGATATTGCAATGTTCTTTAATCTTATAAATGAAGCATCACCAATCTGGAGACCTCCATCCCCCTTTGCTGTTGTATAATAAGTTCTTACAGGAGATGATGTTGTGAATCTCTGTATTGTACTATCGTCATTAGGGTTTTGCCACCTTGATAGAACAATTGAGGGTTGATTTACTAATGGACTGTTCGAAGTCCAATATCCGGGAGCAAAAGGTATAGTTGCCATATAGTTATTACCATTTTGCTTAGTGAATGAAACTAAAAATTCAAAATTGAAATTTTTATATTTAAAAGAATTTCGAACTGCCCCATAGTAATATTGACCAAGAAACTTTATAATATATCTATCTTCGGCATTTAAACTACCATTGCCATCATAATCTTCAAAGGTATAGATGCCAGTAGTTGGATTGACACTAGTATTATATACCTTACGAATATTTAATGATTCTCCTACTGCATAGCTAGTTCTGTTATTAGAGGTTTCCAATCCCGGATATTTGAGTAGCTTATTTTTTGGTATGGAAAGGTTAAAGCCTATCGACCATAAATGTTCCTTCTTATCCAAAATATTCCAATTCAAATCAAATTCTAATCCCGAATTTAGAACAGTTGCAGGTAAATTTGACTGAATAACAGAAAATGCAACACTTAGAGGGAGATTCATCCCAACAAGCTGATCAGAAGATATATTTCTGTAAAATGCTGTCTCAAAGCGTAATTTATCCTTTAAGAAGCCAATTTGTAGCGCTATTTCTGTCTTTTTATTAGTTTCCCAAGCAAAATCGGGATTAGCAATCCTTATTGGAGCGAGGGTAGGGTTTCCTTGATAAGTTCCGGAAGAGTTATTCCATAATTGTAAGTATTGGTAGTCAAGAATTTGATCATTACCTGTAATTCCCCAACTTCCACGTAGTTTTCCAAAAGAAATAAACGGCAAATAATCTTTAAATAGTTTTTCATCCGAAAAAACCCATGCTGCTCCTATTGCTCCAAAATACGCAAATCGTTTATCTAGCCCAAATCTTGTAGAGCCGTCCCTACGTGCAGTTAGATTTAAAAAGTATTTATTGCTTAAATTATAGTTAAGACGTCCAAATCCTGAAATATATCTATACTTAACATATTTAAGCTCATTAATGGTTACCGTAGCTGCTGATGACAGGTTGCCCATTAATTCATCGCTACTAAATCCAGTTCCTCTAACCGTGCTTAACTGTGAATTATTCTCTTGGATACTCATGCCTGCTAAGGCTTCAAGTTTTCCACGCCAAACTTTTCCATTGTAGCTAAGAAAGGGCTCTAATTGAGCATTATTGTTAAAATTATCAGAGAAATCGGAAATTCTTGAGGCAGGGTTATTATAATTTGTTGTAGCAGGAGACCAACTTGATGCAGGAAAACTTACTTCTTCATTTCTTTTAATTGTTGAATATCCTGCCGACACTTTAAAATTTAAAGAGTTTAATATGCGGTAGTTTAATAATACATTTACCAAAAAGGTATCCGTACCCGAAAGATTGAGCCGCATTAATTCAGACATTGGATTATTAAACACTGTATTGTTTGCCCAATTAAGGTTACCAAATTCATCATAAGGATTTGGCTGATTTGGTGGCAGATTTATAAGATAGGTTGGATCTGTCCTTAATAAGTTACTTTTGATATGGCTAAAACTACCCGTAAATTGTGCAGTTAATCTATTTCTAATATTACCAAAATTGATATTAGTATGAAGCCCCGCCCGATCATATTTTGAATTACTTGCAAATACAGTACCTTCGCTATAATAATTTCCGCTAAGCATATAATTGCTATTATCCCCACCACCCGATAAATTCAAACTTGCATTTGTTGTATAAGCATTACTTCCTATTATTAGCTTTTGCCAATCAGTATAGCTGTTTTTATCCCAAGCGCCATTTACATCATAATCCCTTGAAGTAGGATTTAAGTTATCATTCTTAAATGCTTCCATCCGCATTGCTAAATATTGTTCGGTATTTAACATGTCAATCTTATGAGCAACTTCACTAAATCCTCTTATGATACTTGCACTAACATTTGACTTTCCTGTTTTATTTTGTTTAGTCGTGATTAGAATAACTCCATTTGCTCCTCTTGCTCCATATATTGCCGTAGCATCTGCATCTTTAAGCACCTCAATATTTTGTATATCATCGGGGTTAATAGTACTTAATGGATTTGCACCCATATAAATTGTTGCAGAACTATTTGCGGACATTTTTGCAGAAGGAAAAATTACTCCATCAATAATATATAATGGATCTGTTCCACTTGAAATACTATTTCTACCACGAATTAGGACAGAAAAACCGCCGCCTGCAACACCTGTTTGTTGAGTAATTTGTAATCCGGGTACTCTATTTTGAAGAGCCATCAAAGGATTATTTACAGGTTGTTTTTCAATAGTTTCAGATGTTATTTTGGAAATAGAACCTGTTCGCTCTCTTTCCTTCACGGTGTAGTATCCTGCGTTGATCTCCACGCTTTGAAGTGTACTTGCTTCTTCTTTTAAAACGATGTTGAAGAATCTATCCCTTTCAATTGTCTGTTCGATAATCCCATACCCTAAATAGGAAAACTGTAGTACAGAGTTTTCATCGGTAACTTCAATAGAAAATTTCCCTTCTTTGTTGGTAATTGCAACCTTATTTGTGCCAAGCAATGTCACACTAACTCCAGATATTGGCGCACCTTTCTCATCCGTTACCTTTCCTTTTATAATTAGGTCAATATCATTGTTAATGAAATTTCCATTCTTTTTTATCCTCCTTTTTACAACAATAGTTTTGTCGAATATTTCGTAGGTATAGGGTTGGTCTTTTAGACATTGGTTTAGGGTTTCTTTAACCGTACCGTTCTGTATGCTGACCGAAATTTTTGCGGCTCTCGCGAGTTCTTCTTTATCGTACATAAAACCGTAGCCGGTCTGCTTCTTTATTTCTTTAAATGCAGTTTCTAATGAAACGTCCTTTAAGGTGAGATTTATTTGCTGCGCATTTACCACGGCCGCAACCCTAAAACAGATCATAAAAATAAATAACAAAGTAAAATTTAGGACTTTTAAGGCTTTGGGAAGCCCAAAAAAGCTTATTGGCCTACCGCCAATTAAAATGTATCGATTTGCCCCAATAATGGGATAGCGATGTTTAAAAAAAATCATATTTTTGTATGGTTTGGGTTTGTTGATTAAATTATCTTCACGGGTAACTTGTCCCCTAAATCTTGCCGGATGTGTTCCAAGCACACCCGGCTTTTTATTTATAGGGGAATTATTAACTAAAAACTAAATTCTATTGATCTATTTCATTGGCTTTGTGGTTTAGGTCTATGGTGTAACAATTAACTTTTTGTTTGAATTCTGGTCTTGCTCTATCTCAAAATGGATATCGCTATATGCCAATATCTTTAACAGCACAGAAAGGTTTGATGTCCTGGAAATACTTCCATCGAAAGTTCTTTTAGATATATCTCCCCTATATTCAACCTCTATATTGTACCATCTGGAAATCTCGGTCATAATAGTCCTTATATCAGCATCCTTAAATTCTATTCTCCCATTTTTCCATGCCAGAGCTGTTTCAAGGTCTGCATCTTGTACCTTAATATGATTGTCCGTGATTAAGGATTGCTGATTTGGCTTTAGGATAACCTGCTGTGATAATGAATTTGTTACCTTAACACAGCCTTCTAATAAGGTCGTGATTGTAAAACCTCTATCGTTATAATTATTGAGGTTAAAATGGGTACCTAAAACCTCAACGGTTTGTTTTGGGCTTTTAACCATAAAAGGTTTAGCCTTATCGGGTGCCACTTCAAAGTAGGCTTCACCGGTAAGTTCTACACCTCTTTCCTTTGCATCTACAAAAGAGGTAGGGTATTTTAAAGACGATGCCGCATTGAGCCATACTTTTGTACCATCTGGTAGCTCGATTTGATATTGGCCTCCTTTCGGGGTAGAGAGAGTCTGAATTGTAGAACTATTATCTCCATTGACAATTTCAGAACCATCCTGGTATACTAGATCTTTACCGTTTACCACAATTCCGTTCTTGGAACCTTTTAAAGTTATAATTTCTCCGTTGCCTAATGTAATTGTGGCTTTATTAGTTCCCGGCCTAACATCTCGGACAATAATTCTTTCAGGAGGCAAAGCTACTCTGTCAAAAATATGCCAGGTACTCAGAGAAAGGACTGTAATAGCAGCTATAGCTGCAATTCCCTTCCATAGTTTTATCCCTTTAGCTCCATTTTGGGCTAAGGACAGTTCTGAATAAATCAGTTTACCAATTCCTACTATCTTTTCTTGAGAAATGTCAATTTCGTGCTCATTATAATCAAAAAATGAACCTTCAACCACTGCCTTTTCTGCATCGGTACATTCGCCTGCATTATATTTGATAAGTAGTTGCCTAGCTTCTTCAGTGTTCATGCCTTTTTGGTCAATTTGAAACTAGTACAGCAAGTACGTTGGATACTTAAGAAAAAAAATTATTTAAACAGCTTTTAAACTAAAAGAAAATCATTAGGAATATAACACTAAGCTTAGTTCTCAAAATCTTTACCGCATTAGTGATATGCTGGGATACATTACTTTCGGTAGTATTTAATTGTTCCGAAATCTCCCTATTAGAAAAATGTTCCTTTCTGCTAAGTATAAAAACTTCCCTCATTTTTTTAGGGAGGCATTCTATTTGCTTTTCGATATATCCGGTTAGTTGCTTTTCCCTAATTAAATGGTCAGTATGTTCAACTATATTTTTTAAGGTATGATTCTTTAACTCCACTAAATATTTATCTTCAACTTTTTGATGTGCAAAGAAATTGAGCATTCTGCTTCTCAATGATATATATAGATATTGCGCAAGATTACCGCTTTCTAGGATACTCTCCTTCTTAATCCAAAGCTTTGTGAAGAGCTCCTGTACAGAGTCTTTGGCCAAATCCTCATCCCTAAGTTTCTTATAGGCGAAAACAAACATCAGATAGTAATAACGATTGTAGATCTCAACAAAGGCAATATCATTTCCGTCTCTTAAAAGAGTGATTAACTCACTATCCGAAAGGGTTTTGTAACCAGACATTGCTCATTATCATTTCTAATAACGAACCCAAAAACCTTGAGATAAGCTCTATTGTAAAAAACAATAGGGCCGGCAACTCGCAAAGTCTAATGACAGCAGGCTCTGACAAAGCCTACCTTCCCTTACGGGAAGGCTCCTCCACTAAACATAAGCAAGCGCCAGCCCTATTGCAATATAGGGTGCAGGCACTCCACTTACGCTCGCGAGGAAATTGTCAGATTTGCTGTGCGAGGTTCGTAAGCCGTATCTTATCTACTTAAGAAGTACGGCAAATTTATCAAAATATTTCAATTACATCTTAAACCAAAAATTATTGGCACCATAACGCAATATTTAAACACTGATTTAAGATGTTTTACTACCAAAAATACTTAAAATAATTATCATATCAAAAATAATTATTATCATATCAGTAATATTTAATCTCACAACTATAATATATCAAGGAATTCAGAGTAATGTAACTGAACTTTACAATCTATGGCAGTAAAGGTAAATCCCGAAAAACTTAAAAGCACCATAGCTTCTCTTAAAGCAAGGTTTGAAACTGGAACTATAACCAACATGAAAGACTTAACGGATCTTTATGTTACGGGTTTGATCAATGCTCTAGGAATTGGATATGATGGTTTTATAAATAAATGTTCGTTTCCAGAGCGGTTTGTTATGGAAGACATTGTTAAGCTGTCCCAATTACTTGATGTTGACATAAACCTAATACTCAAAGTTATTGTAAAACAGGCAAAAGCAAATGTTAAACCTAGAGATATTTCTCATTTAATCGAAAATAAATAAGCGTTGCTAATAGGCAGGATATAGAATATGGAAAAGATTGAGATTAGGAACTTTGGTCCTATTATATCAGCAGAAATTGAAATTAAGGATATTAATATTTACATAGGCACCACATCTAGCGGTAAAAGTACAGTGGCAAAGTTAGTTTCCATATTCAAAAGTGGGCAACTACTTTTTAATCATGAACCTGACGTTCAATTTAGAAAGCTATTGATAAACTACAATATAGATTTCAAAATTTCAAAGGATACCTACATTAGGTACTGCATAAATGACAACTTTTATGAACTAAAGGACTATAACTTTACTACTAATTGTGGAATATTTGGCACGGGACATGATTTTAATCCTATATACATTCCGGCTGAGCGAGTATTTTTTTCTACATTATCACAATCAATATTCAGTTTAATAAATAGCGATATTTCCTTGCCTAAGTGGCTTATTGATTTCGGTGCAAAATTCGAAAAGGCAAGAAGTGGAATAAAAAGTTTTAGGATGGATTTTCTTAACGCGACTTATGAATATAGAGATGGTGCAGACTATATAGATCTGTCCAATTCAACAAGTATAAAGTTAGGTCAAGCCTCTAGTGGCATACAGTCTATTGTTCCATTATTACTGGTTATACAACACAATACAAAAAACAGTAAAGAAGAAGATGATATTTTTGTGGTAGAAGAACCCGAACTTAATTTGTATCCTTCTTCACAAAAAGACCTAATAGAATTTATTATTGGCCGTGTTAATCAATCCAATGATAAATTAATTATAACTACCCATAGCCCATACCTTTTAACATCAATTGATAATCTAATACAAGCGGAAAATGTTGCAGAAGATAAACCGCAGCTAAGTAAAGACGTTAAAAAACTAGTTCCAAAATCATTGTGGATTAATTATGACAATGTAGCTTGTTATTATTTCAATGAAGGTAAAGCAAAATCTACATTGGATAACGAACTGAAATCGATTGGCCCATCTAATATTGATGATGTTTCTACAGGACTGAGCGAAACATTTGAAAGTCTGCTTACTTTAAAATATGCGAAATAATGGCGTGTGACAATTTAAAGACTTCCCTGAATGGTGAGCCTGCCTGCTTTTCCAGTTCTAGTAGCGCCACTGAAAATGGAAAGCGGTTTTCATTTCAAAATCCTAATCGTAAACCAATATGTAAAGTACATGTTGATGATTGCCTGATTAAAGACCATGCGGTTAAAAAATGTGATTACCTGTTTGAAATTGACGAAAGTCAATATTATCTTGTTGAATTGAAAGGCGTCGAAATAGAAACTGCAATTGAACAAATCTTAAGCACTTATGAAATAGTAAACAAGCTCATTAAAACATCTGTAGCAAATTATACAGGTATTGTTGTTTCAAGTGCTGTTCCTAAAGCAGCAAATCAAAAATTTAAGAACTTACAGGAAAAAACTTATCGTGATAAAAAGCTGATTATTAAAAGAAAACAAATTCGATACGAGGAAAGGATTTAATAGTGTTTTTAATAAGATCATAGCATGCGCTTTTGCCTCGTGCTATTTTTAACATATAATGCTGTTTATATCGGCATCTCAAAATTTGCGAGAACCAATATGCCAAGACAAGAAAGCTGAGTTCTTAAAACAAGATTTAAGTGATATACCAATTCCTCATCAGCAGAATTTAATCTCCCATAATCTTCAAACACCATCTTTCACTTTGCCACCAGCGTTTAGGGAGAAATCCCTATATTTTTTATTTGGTGGTTTCCCCCTATCGTTTCTTGGAAATAAACATCGCAGTTTTGTGCTAGCTAAAGCTGGTATATGGCAAAAAACTACTCAATTCCCGCATGATGTGGACTAATTTTCGCCGGTCACCGGCAACGCGGGTTCATTTAAATTTTAAATTATGAGGCAGTTCAGCGAAAAACTCTATCTAGAACTTAGGGACGAATTAGAGGATGTTCTAACCAAAGAACAAAATCCTACAAAACGATTGACTTCAACCCTGTTAATCATAAAAAACAAGATCAAAACCTTACGTGAATTTGTACAGAGCAAAGCTTTCAGCTCTAAGGAAGATGAGATATATTTTTTTAAGTACATTAAGCCCAGGTTCTATTCCCTATTGATCTACGAATCAGCTCTATTTACCCTTAAGAACAACAGACCGGTAACTGGTCTTGAAAAGATAAAAGCCTACTATATTCAGGAAATCAAGTTTATAGACCGTTTTTTTAGGCAGCACAGCTTCCACTACGAATATTATAGGCTTGGTGCCCAGGATTTGGACGATATATATTTTATCAGGGGAGAAAATAGTGGAAGTATCCTCATTCCCGAAATCCCAGACCCTGACCCATCTTTTTCAACCAGTTGCGATTACCTTTTTGCTCAGATGAAAGCAATGGAAATGTTGAAAGATAAGCTAATCAAGATGATCGACAATCTATCGCCACAGACCGATAGCCTCGGCGAACCCGTTGCTGAAATGAAATGGACTGGTGACAAGGTAAATCTAGCGGAAGTAATATATGGCATCTATTTTACAGGACAGATCAACAACGGGAAAACCGAACTATCTACACTTATCAAATGGCTGGGAAGGGTTTTCCAGATCGATCTTAAACGGATTTATAGCGATTATAAGGATATAAGAAACCGAAAGATTGCTTCCCCTACCCGTTACCTCGACCAGATGAGAACAGCGATGCACCAGCGTATTGATGACGAAAATGCATTTAAACCAACCTCCATTTTAGTAAAAAAGTAAACCTCGTAGAAAATTCGTTCGTAGCTACGAACAGCTATCGAATGAAAAATTGTGGTTGTTTAAACCTTTGCTTTTAGAAAACCCCGGTGCAATGGAGCATCGGGGCAAAGCAAAGATATTATGTTATCACAATTCACATGGCAAGAGTTTCTGATTGCCACGCTAGTACTTACGCTCGTATGGTACGCAGGCATTATCCTCCTTTTTTACCGAAAGGAAGTCAATAACTTTTTAAGCGGAAAACTAGACCAGAAGGCTGACCCCTTGACCCATCGATGGAAAAACAAGGTTGAACCTTTAGAACAGCAAAGCGAAGATGTTTCTGAAGACTTACTTGGGAAACCAAAAGTACCCGAAGGGATGTGCACCGTAAGCATGGGAAAGTTTGGTTTTGCAAAGGATGATATAGCAAAGGCACAGCAGATTGGGCTAGTTCCAGATGTATTGCAGGAACTCAAAATCCTATTTGCCCTCCTTGAAAAAGAAGACGGTAACAAAAAGGATTTCTTTAACCTGATGGAAGTAGTGCGAGAGAAGTACAAGCAGGTTGGTTCCAATCCAAATATTGGGCGCATCAATGAATTTATTATCGTCCATGCCCCTTTTCATCTTACAGCTGAAGAGCTCGAAAACCTTTGGGATTAGCTGGCACCAGTATAATCTTCTTCAATCAATGCAATCACTCAACTCAGTGTAATCAAAATTTAAAAATGAAAAAATTCAAATCAAAAATATATGCCCTGTTATGCTCTTTGAGCTTGATGCTTTGGGCTTTAAGTTCAAAAAGTCAAGATGGTAACGCCGGGATACAAGAAGCAACAAATAAAGTTAAAAGCTATTTCGATACAGGTACCGACTTGATGTATGCCATTGGTGCCGTTGTTGGTATCATAGGTGCTATAAAAGTCTTCAATAAGTGGAATGCTGGTGAACCTGATACCAATAAAGTAGCCGCCGCTTGGTTTGGTAGTTGTATATTCCTAGTGGTAGTGGCAACTGTCCTTAAATCATTTTTCGGGATATAGCTATGGCCAGCATCTATCACATCAACAAGGGCGTATCCAAGCCCATTGAGTTCAAGGGACTAAAGGCACAGTATATTGCTTATTTAGCAATAGGTCTGGTAAGCTTGCTGATTTCCTTTACGGTACTTTATATTTCAAGGGTAAGTCTTTTTATCATCTTACCATTAATTATAGGACTCGGTACAGCATTATTCTTTACCGTATTCCACCTTAGCCACCGTTTCGGGGAAAATGGTCTGATGAAGTATTTCGCCAAACGTGGCTTGCCAGACCACCTCAAATTCCGTTCGAGAAGGTTATTTACCTCGTTAAAACAGACGTCTAAAATCACACATCCCAATACTAAAATCTAAGATTATGGTAGAAGCACAAAATATACTGCCAATCTATAAGGTCGAAAATAATTCCATTGTATCTATGCAGGGCGATATGACCATTGCCTTTAAGGTAGAATTGCCCGAAATCTTTACCCTATCGGACAGGGATTATGAAGCCTATCACCAAAGTTGGGTAAAGGCAATCAAATTATTGCCCCAACATAGCATCTTCCATAAACAGGACTGGTTTACGCAAAATAGCTACAAAGCAGATTATGGTAAAACCGATAACAGTTTCCTTTCCCGAAGCAGTGAAACCTTCTTTAATGAACGACCCTTTTTGGACCATGAGTGCTATATTTTTCTGACCAAGAAACCATCAGGCAGAAAACTATCAAGTTCTGCCTATAGCAACATATTGCGCAAATCCATTGTACCCGATCAGATGGTAAACCCAGCACTTTTTAAGGATTTTTTGGACAGTGCAGGCCAGTTTGAAAGGATATTGAAAGATAGCGGGTTTGTAAATATGCAAAGGCTAAACGATGATGAACTTGCGGGAACGGCGAACAAGGCAGGCATTATCGAAAGATATTGTTTCCTTTTAAATTCTGGTGGACTGCCCATTATCCGTGACATTCATATCAAGGATGAAATTCGTGTGGGCGACAAGCATTGCGAACTATATACCCTTTGTGATGCGGAAAATATGCCTACACTTTGTGGTAGCCGTATCAACTACGATAAATACAGTACCGATAGAACCAAGTTTTCCATTGGTTTTGCATCGCCACTCGGGCAATTGCTAGATTGTAACCACATCCTGAACCAATATATTTTTATAGGCGATGCGCAAAAAACCATCAAGAGACTAGAAGCAAAGAAATTAAGGCTACAATCTTTATCTTCCTATAGTCGGGAAAATGCCATTTCAAGGGATGCCACCAATGATTTTCTGAACGAAGCGATTGCATCTAGCAGACTTCCCGTTAAGGCACATTTCAATGTTCTTGCATGGTCTGATGATCCTGCAAAGTCAAAAGACCTGAAAAATCTGGTAGGTTCTGCAATGGCACAGATGGATGCGGTGGCCAAACAGGAAACCGACGGACAGGCGCAGATCTGGTGGTCTGGACTTCCGGGCAATGCTGCCGATTTCCCTATGAACGACACCTTTGATACGTTTGCGGAACAGGCTACCTGCTTTTTCAACTTAGAAACCAATTACCGTAATAGTGTAAGCCCTTTTGGGCTACGTTTGGGCGATAGGCTTTCGGGAAGGCCTGTACATGTAGATATATCTGACGAACCCATTAAACAGGGTTTCACCACCAATCGGAACAAGTTCATTTTAGGCCCAAGTGGTAGCGGAAAATCATTTTTCACCAATCACATGATACGTTCTTATTATGAGCAGGGAGCGCATGTGGTACTGGTAGATGTTGGACACAGTTACAAAGGTCTATGCGATCTGGTAAGCGGATATTATTTTACCTACTCGGAAAATGACCCTATCAAGTTCAACCCCTTTTACCTTACCGATGGAGATGTACTGGATACCGAAAAAAAGGAGAGCATCAAAACATTGTTATTGGCACTTTGGAAAAAGGACGATGAAAGTTTTAGGCGCAGTGAATATGTAGCATTATCAAATGCCTTGACCTTATATTTTGCCCATCTTGATAGCCGTCTCGATATATTTCCCTGTTTCAATTCCTTCTACGAGTTCTTGATGTCGGAATACATGCAGGTTTTGGAGGACGGAAAGGTCAAGGAAAAGGATTTTGATGTAGGCAATTTTCTATATGTTTTAAATCCATACTATCGTGGCGGAGAGTTCGATTACCTGTTGAATGCCTCAGAAAATCTCGATCTATTGCACCAGCCCTTTATCGTGATAGAACTGGACAACATCAAAGACCATCCGATTTTGTTCCCCGTTGTAACCCTGATCCTAATGGAAATGTTCATTTCCAAGATGCGCAAGCTGAAAGGAGTGCGCAAGGTTCTGCTCATCGAGGAGTGTTGGAAAGCGATAGCCAAGGATGGTATGGCAGAGTACATAAAATATCTTTTTAAGACGGTAAGAAAGCATTTTGGCGAGGCCATCGTGGTTACACAGGAAGTAGAGGATATTATAAGTTCACCAATCGTTAAACAGGCCATCATCAACAATTCGGACTGCAAGATACTCTTAGACCAATCCAAATACCAGAACAAATTTGATGCGATACAGGAACTTTTGGGACTGACCGAAAAGGAAAAGGCACAGATACTTTCGATGAACAAGGCGAATGATCCCAAACGAAAATACAAAGAGGTATTTATTTCATTGGGAGGACAGTCCAGCAAAGTGTACCGAACAGAAGTATCCATGAGCGAGTACCTCGCCTATACCACCGAAGAAAGCGAAAAGATGCAGGTGCAGGAATATGCCATCAAATACGGAAGTATACAGAAGGGCATTGCTGTACTGGCTAACGAACTAAAAAATAAACGATAAGCAATTATGAAATCAATTCACAAAATCGATGCAATCCCATACATCGGTGCAATCAAGAAATATATGAAAAAGTATATGGTCATCCTGCCTGTTAGTGCCATGACCCTATTTGTGTCCCTGCCCACAGGGGCAAATGCGCAGATAGCGGTATTGGAAGTTATCAAGGCTGGTGTAAAAAAAGTAATCAAAGCAGTTGACTTGAAAGTCCAACGCCTACAGAACGAAACCATCTGGTTACAGAACGCCCAAAAGGTGCTGGAAAACCAGTTGTCCAAATTAAAGTTAACTGAAATTGCCGATTGGACAGAAAAACAAAAAGAGCTGTACAAAAATTATTATGAGGAGCTGTGGAAGGTAAAATCTGCCATTGCCTACTACAAACGCATCAAGGATTTAACCGAAAAGCAGGTAGCCATTGTTGACGAGTATAAATGGGCATGGGGACTATTCCAAAAAGACAAGCATTTCTCTGGCGATGAACTGGAGTACATGCAGAAAGTTTATTCGGGCATTTTGGATGAAAGCATCAAGAATCTAGACCAAATACTATTAGTAGTTAATTCATTCAAGACACAGATGAGCGATGCCAAAAGGCTTGAGATCATCAATGTTGCCGCTAACCAGATGGATATCAATTACAGCGACCTCAAAACTTTCAATACGCAGAATAGCATGTTAAGTATTCAAAGGGCAAAATCACTGGATGAAATAGCCATTTTAAAAGAACTGTATGGAATCAATTAAGCTAAAAACCTTTGTTTGCCTGGTGCTGGTGCTTTTTTCTGCCACAACCAGTTTTGGACAAACCTTGGCAGAATTCTTTAACCAGAAGAAAACGCGGAAAAAATATCTGTTAGAACAGATTGTAGCCCTTAAGTTATATGCTGGCTACCTTAAAAAGGGCTATGACATTGCAAGTTCCGGACTTGATACAATAAAGGACTTTAAAAATGGCGAGTTTAATCTGCATCATACTTTTATTTCATCGCTGAAAACCGTTAGTCCAGCCATCAAAAACAGTGGTAAAGTTGCCCAAATTATTGCCTATCAGCTAGCTATCGGAAGAGCATTTAATGGTGCCAGTAATAACGAATACTTATCTGCCACTACTCAGCAATACCTCAAAGTAGTAAAGGATAAAGTGATGGAAGAATGCCTGAACGATATGGAGGAACTGCTATTGGTGATTACTTCTGGTAAGGTCGAAATGACAGACGATGAGCGTATCAAAAGGTTGGATAAAATATACATCAATATGAAAGACAAATCCGTATTTACCCAACGCTTTACTGCTGATGTAAGCTTACTTGTCTATCAGAAGGAGAACGAACAAAAATCCATTAACCATTTAAAAAAACTATATGGAAACCAGTAAGCTAAAATTTTTAAGGTATGGCGTATTATTCCTGTTTATGGCCATATCCATATTGCCTTCCAAAGCGCAATCCACCGAAGTACAGCAATTGTTACTGAACGTGGAGAAATTGAGCCAGTTAAAAAACATCCTTTCCGATATGAAAAAAGGCTATACCATTGTCACTAATGGCTACAATGCGGTAAAAAATATTTCGCAGGGCAATTTCTCTTTGCACGAGGTATTCCTCGATGGTATGATGCTGGTCAGCCCCGAAATCAAAAAGTACGGGCGCATAGCCGATATTATAAGCTATCAGAAAAATATCATTACCGAATACAAAACAGCATTCAGCCGTTTCAGGGCTTCGGATAACTTCAATGTGGATGAAATCAGCTATATGGGCTTGGTCTATAAACAGCTATTCGAGCAGAGCATCGATAACATCGACCAGCTGCTAACTGTCATCACTTCCTCAAAACTCAGGATGAGCGATGATGAACGTTTACAGGCCATTGACAGGATTTTTGCGGATACGGAAGATAAACTGGTCTTTTTAAGGAGTTTCAATAAGGAGGCTAGCATCCTGAACCTGCAACGGCAAAAAGAGAAAGCGGATGTAAATGCGACTAAGCAGTATTATAACCTAAACTGATCAGCTATGAAAATATTAACAATTGTATTTATGACAATAACCGCTCTTTTTTTGCCCCTACTTGCTAGCGCACAGGGTATAGCGGAAACGCTAGGTGGAATGCAATCCGTTCTTGACAGGGTGTACAGCGAGATGTTGCCACTTTGCAGTCGGTTAATTGATGTTGCCCGAGGCATAGCGGGATTTGGAGCGCTCTGGTATATCGCCAGCCGTGTATGGCGCCAGATTGCCAGTGCCGAACCCATAGACTTTTATCCGCTTTTGCGACCGTTCGCCCTTGGTATGGCGATTATGATGTTCCCAGCGGTTATTGCGCTTATGAACGGAGTACTACAGCCCACCGTTTCGGCTACTGGTAAAATGGTCAGCGATAGCAATAAAACCATAGAACGTTTGCTCAAAGCCAAAGAAGCCGCCATAAAAAAAAGCAAACATTGGCAGATGTATGTTGGTGAAGGTGGTAGTGGGGATCGGGACAAATGGCAAAAATATACTTTTCCAAAAGACCCCAATGGAAATAGTGATGGGTTCTTTGATGGTCTTGGCCATGATATCCAATTTTTTATGGAAAAACAGTCCTACAATTTCCGTAATTCAATCAAGCAATGGATGAAGGAAATTTTGGAAGTAACGTATGCCGCTGCTTCGCTCTGCATCAATACACTACGAACGTTCTTTTTGATTGTTCTCGCCATTCTAGGCCCATTGGTATTCGGCTTCGCTGTATTTGACGGTTTCCAGAATACCTTAACCGTATGGCTGGCAAGGTATGTAAATATCTTTCTGTGGCTTCCCATTGCCAACATCTTTGGAAGTATACTCGGTAAGATACAGGAAAACATGCTGAAGCTCGACCTTTCCCAGATCCAGCAGCAGGGAGATACCTTTTTCAGTGGAACAGATACGGCTTATCTCATTTTTCTAATTATTGGCATTGTAGGCTATTTTTCTGTTCCCAATGTGGCCAACTACGTGGTACATGCAGGTGGCGGAAATACCATCCTGCAAAAGGTAAATACCATTATCAGTAGTACCAGCAGTACCGGAATGAAGACCGCTTCCGCAGGTGCAGGGATGGCAGCAGATGCGCTTGGCGATGGATACAGGAACATGAAACAGGGCTATGCAGGTTCGAGCAATAACGACTATTTCCCTGATAAGCAAGGCGCAAATCAACATCAACATGATAAACTAAGTGGCAAGTAACCCTAAAAACAAAAATTATGTTCACACAATTAAGAAATATAGACACTGCATTTCGGCACATTAAAGCGTTCAGTATCTTCCTGATATTGGCTTGTATCGCTATTTCGGGCTTTGCCGTCTGGAAAAGTTATGATATGGTCAAAATCACACAGGCAAAGATTTACATTTTGGCAAATGGCAAAGCAATTGAGGCTTTCAGCTCAGAGCGCAGGGATAACCTCCCCGTAGAAATAAGGGATCATGTAAAAATGTTCCACCATTACTTTTTTACGCTAGACCCAGACGAAAAGGTCATCAAGCGAAACATTGGAAATGCGCTGAACCTATCAGACCAGAGTGCCAAGAAAAGCTACGACAACTTGAAAGAACAGGGTTTTTACAGCAATCTTATCTCTGCAAATATTTCGCAGGAAATAGTGACCGATAGTATCAAACTGGATATAGACCAATATCCTTTTTACTTCCGCTGTTATGCCACGCAGAAACTCATCCGTTCCAGTTCGACCATTATCAGAAAACTGGTAACGCAGGGTTATTTAAGGAACGTAGGCCGTAGCGACAATAACCCACATGGCTTTCTGATAGAACGGTGGGAAACATTGGAAAACAGGGACGAGCCCTTAAAACCATAATAAGATGAAGTTATTTAAAAGAAATAAGGAAGCTATAAATCCTGATTCAGTGGCACAAAAAATAGCAGGGAATATTATCAGCAAACAGCAAAAACTGGCAGGGTATCTAAACGCAAAAACCAAAAATATATCTGCAAAAACATGGCTATTTATTTTGACAGGTTTCTGTGTAGTGTTCGGAAGCTATTGCGCCTACCTGCTCGTTGCCGCATTTAATTAAATCGGCGTAATCAAATTAATCTTGTAATCATATTAAAGACAAAGAAATGGAAACAAAAAAAAGAGTCAAACGGAAAGTACTACTGGTACTTCCGCTACTGGTCATTCCCTTTATGGCAGTGGCATTTTATGCAATGGGCGGTGGAACTGGAAATACACTTTCAGATCAAACTACGGCTAAAGGTATCAATACAGACCTGCCCGATGCATCATTCAAAAAGGATGGCCCAACTGACAAGATGGGTTTTTACCAGCAATCAGACCTTGACAGTTCAGGCATCAAAAACACTAGTGGTATTGCCAAGGTAGCAGACCGTTTAGGCTTTGGTAGTAGTGAAGAAGATCCACAGACAAAAGCGATAAATGAGAAACTGGAAGCATTGAACAACGAGATTAATAGGCCAGAAAAGCCAGTAAGAAACCCAGCTAACGTACAGCGAAATGCGACATCACTATCTATAGGTAACGATGTAGACCGTCTGGAGGCTTTAATGAAAACAATGCTGTCAGGCAAGGGCGAAGACCCCGAAATGGCACAATTAAGCGGAATGATGGATAAGATTATCGCCATCCAAAACCCTGGACTTGTACAGCAAAGGTTGAAGCAACAAGAATTAGCTAATCCCGATAGCTTGTTCAGGGCTATACCCGCAATTATTGTAGATAACCAAAAGGCAATGCAGGGGGCAACCATTAAATTACAGTTACAGGACAGCGTTCGCCTTAACGGTCAACTGATACCCAAGGGGCATTATTTGTTCGGTACCTGCAACATTACCAACCAGCGCTTATTGCTTCATATTAAGAATATCCGATTGGGAACATCAATCGTTCCTGTTGACCTCACCGTTTACAGTCTGGATGGTATGGCGGGTATTTATGCGCCAGAGGCAGTGCTAAGCGATGCGATAAATGGTGGTGCTGATGATGCAATCCGCAGTATGCAGATTTTAACTATGGATCAGTCCATCGGAATGCAGGCTGCAGGAGCGGGAATCGATGCCGCAAAATCACTTTTCAGTAAAAAGGTAAAACGCATCAAGGTAAAATTAAGCGCAGGGCAAACCATACTGTTGCGCAACAATAAATCAAATCAATCTATTCGTTAACTAAATATCATTATCATGAATTTGAACAATCTGGAAAATCTCAAAGAAGAGATGAAAAATTTGGGCTTCAAAGACAAGCTCATCGAAAAAATGGAAGAGAACATGGCAAAGGATGTTCCCGAATTTACGCTGAACGAAATACATCCTGCTACAAAGGGGCAGGTAGATTTGGCACTGCACTTTAAGCAGTCAGCGCAGTCAGATTTCTATTATTTCAATAAATTTACCGTGGCTCACAATCAAGGCAAGCCACTGGAAGAGGGACAGCAGTACATGGTTATTACCAAGAACGAGCAAGGTAAGAACATGGTCAAAAAACTGGAAAATGTAAGCGATGCCATTAGTTTTTTTAAAGAACAAAAGGGCAATAGCGAACTGGCAGTTGGAAAAGATGCCGCAAACAAGGTAATGGTGGCCAGTATGGAAAATGGTAAAATTAATTATGTTGCCAAGGATTTTAACCGCACGTTTTATTCCACTCCCGTAAACCAGACTATATGGCTTGAACGAGGCAAGGGCTTTACCGCAGAACAGGCCGCTAACCTGATACAAGGGCGTTCCGTTTATCGTGATGACATGATGAACATGGGAGGAGAAACCTATAAGGCATGGGTAAAACTGGATTTTGACAAGGGAAAAGACCGTTTTCAGAACTACAATACCAACCAATACCACGATCCCTCTTATGGTTTTGACATCAACAAAGTTCTGGACAAATTTAATATCAAAGAACTGGAAGATCCAGCGAAAAGGGTATTATTGGAATCCTCGTTAAGGAATGGCAACAGGCCTTTGGTTACAGTAATTAAAGAAGGACAGGAGGTAAAAGTGTTCTTAGAGGCTGTACCACGTTATAGCCAGTTGAACATGTATGCAGAAAATGGCAAGCCAGAAAAAAGGGAACAGTTTCTGAAAGAGCCGACCCTTTCCAGTAAGGTTGACAACAGCAAGGGCAAAGAAAAAGAGCTGAACGAGAGCCAGGGAATTAGGAGGTAAAAACCTTCAAAAAACAAAAACACTCGCGGAAGAAATCTGTAATGAGCTTTACGGCTAAAAAACAAAATATAATACAGTAAGTGCTTTTTGAAAACGCCTGACTAAATGTTCAGGCGTTTTTTATTGGCTTTTATGTTAGTGAGGCAATTGTAGCCTGCTGTATGAGTATTATTAGAGATCCTAAAAATATGCCATCCAATCTTTAGCCAAACCACTGTCAACTATCGATGTCAATTCTCGTATTTCCCCTTGTTATAAAAATCATAGCCTAATTGCTCCACAAAAATTTGACAATTCGATTTTGGGCTTGGCGCTCAATTGGATTGATTATCTTTAATAATTTTAATTTTCTCAATGAGAGTTGCCAAGTACTTATTAGTTGTTTCATAGTCTCCAGTATTTTTTGAAAAATAGTCATTATAGCTAAAGCTTTCAGAAACTAATAGATTACTTAAAGTACCATTATAAGGCTCTAAGCTTCTTTTTTTGACTGCAATGTTAAATTCTTCATTAATGAATCGAACATCAATTCCATATTTTAAATCTTCTACTTCTACATCTAAATACGTACAGGGAATATCATCATTATTTTCGCCACTTACTGAATAGTATTCTATAAAATTAAATCTATTGTTTTCGTTTAAATAAAAATTATATGATTCTAACTCCGCATGTGCACCACTTACTCGTTCACCTTTTAAAAACACGAAACCATGATTTGTCTTTTCTCTAAAATATCTCTTTTTAGTATTATCAAAATAATCAAGTAATCCAGCATTGTTAACAATTAAGTAACGCCACCAAATATCTACTTCACAGTGCTCATCAATTATCCTTTGAAGATCATTTTTTAAACTTCCAGAACTATTGAATAAATTTTCGAAAAATGATTTTATTATTTGCTTGTGTTCGGTTTTTTTATCAAACTTCAAAAACCTTTTCCACGAAATATCCCTATCCCTATTGATTAAAAAACTTTTATTATTTCCTTCTTGTAAAGTATAATCTCCTAGGGATAGCAAAGCTCGCTCAAACCTATACTCTCCATTTTTAGAATAATCTTGATTTAAACCTTGTGCATTAAATAATTCCTTAAAAATTCTAAAATAGTTACCAAAAATATTCTGTAGTTCAGCATCAGTTTTAAATAATCCATCTATAGTGTCATTTTCAATCCCACAAAGCATTAAAATAAAATTTAATTGACCTTCTAAATATGGATGCAATTCCGCATCTCTTATTAAACCTTTCCAACTGGAATCTCGCTTTTCTAGTCTTCTCTTTAATATTTCTTCTTTGAATTGACCAGTATCAAAGCCAATAATATCATAAAAATCAATTTTCTCTAAATATGCATCTATATCCTCAGAATGCTTTACAAGTTCATTTATAGCTTTTACAGAATTTAAAAAACCTTGAATATTATCATAAGGTGCTGTATTATATATCAAATTTCTAACCAAACGCATCCATGATTTTAAAGATTCATCTGATTTTTTGCCCTTATTTTGCAGCAAATACTCTGTATAAGAAAAAAACAAGAGCCTTTCCACATATTTAGCTGTCTTATAGTCAGATAATATAAGATCATAAAATATATCTGCCGAAGAAAAGTAATCGAAGTCATTTTGTGAAAAACCGTTCTCGTCTAGTGAATTTAACAAATCGACAAATTCACTTATCGTTCTTTGGTTAATTATCTCAAGGGCAAATTCCTTTGAATTCGTAATTATCGAAGTATATTCATAATAAGAAAATGGTTTGCTATTAGTAAGTAATTCTCGAACAACATTCTGGACTTCCTTATCGTTATAATCACTTTTTAGTAACGAATGTAGAAATGAAACTCTAAAAATATTAGTCCAAATTACATCGAATTTTTCAGGATGGTTTATCTCTTTATCCTTTGATTTTAGAATGTTCCAAACCATATTAGACCATTCACCGTCTAACTTATAGGTATAATAAGTTTTAAAATCAAGATCCTGAGTGCCATCTCCAATATCCAGTTTAAATTTTTGGTTAAAATTTGTAGTTGTAATATATTTTTCAAGTTTCGCTTTAAAATTTTCATAAGGAGTTAACTGCACACCCCTCGCATTCATTTTAATATATAAATCGTCCGACAAGTTATTTTTGCCCAAATCCATAAAGAGGAATGTAATAATAGGCTTTTCTTGATTTACGAGTGCCTCAAAAAAATTACTTTCGTGCAGAAACAAGTGATGCATTGCATCCAACATATTCAGTATATTTTGTATTGTAGGATCGTAATCCCAAACAGACGCATACCAATTGTAATTTCGAATAGTTTTAGACATACTATTTTTTCTATTCGCATCTTCTATCAATAAACTAGAGAAATCCAGTTCACGACTAAACAGTTCATTGCAAAATTCCTTGGAGCTTACTCTATTTTCGTAAGAAAATTTTGGCACTAATTTACCTTCAATTTCCTTAGTACAAATTTGCTTGTACTGATTAAATTTACTCTCTTTATTTGCCAAAAACCAATGTAACAACATCAAGGTTGTTAATCGTTGTTGTCCATCTAAAGGATATAATATTTTATTTTCATTCAGAAACCCATATATAAAATCTAAGTCTCTAAAAGGAGTGCCCTCCTTTAAATAATTAATTAAGGCGTTCAAAAATTCCGTTCTCACTTCATCTTCAGAAACCCTTCCTTGCACATAATCTCTTTGAATAAGAGGAATACTTATAGTGTTATCAACGAGCAATTGTGCAAAAGATAATCTCTCTCCCGAATTTATATAATCATTCATAACTAATCGTTTAAATAAGGTTTTAGAACTTTTACCATTTCACTCAAATAGCTTTCTGCATCGCTTTCTGACCAAAAAGTTAGGTTATCCAATTTTTTACTGTATACTTTCATGAATGTATTTGTTGTGCAAACTGGTGCAAAAATTCCGTATTTACCGTTATCCTGAATTCGCTTTCTTTTAAGTGGATAAAATGCATTTTTATAACTTCTATTCGTATAAGAATCTAACAGTGCTAGGTTATAAATTGAGTCCTTAGTAATCTCGTCGTTATCTTCCTTAAAATAGGATTTAAAATATTGGAAATAAGGTGACATTGATGTTTTATTACAAGTATTGGCAACAAAACTTGTAATAATATTTGTTAATGAACCAGCTAAACTTTCTTCAAAGTCTTTTAAATGAAATAGTTCTTCAATTACTATCACATCAAATAAAGGATGGTTTTCAAATACGACCGTTATATTTGCGCCTGTAAAATACTCTACAATATCTAATGCCCAAGCTCTCCATTCTTCATCAGTTATTAGTACTTTATCATTTTGTGACCGGATATGTTCTATGTCCCAATTTTGTGTCTTAAATAAATTGAAAGGAAAGCGATAGTTTGAATTGATATTAGACAATACAGTTTCAATATTAAATAGAAGTAAAGTATTAAACACCAACTTATTGCCATATTTTAAATCCATTAAGTCAGTCCTTGAACTTGGTACAAATTTAGCAACTAGTTCTTTTTTCAAATGATTTAGAAAAGCAAGCTTATCTAACTGGTCACTTTCTTTTATAATATGTTTAAGAGGGTGACCGACAGCTACTAAATACCCTATATAATGATAAAACTGGTAATCTATAAACCAACCTTCTATTTTTTGAAAGTAAGCTTTAAAATTTTTCCATTCATTTATTCTTGATGTAATAGATACTTCTATATCATCCCCGATTTTCTCATGCATTTTATAGAAAGAATGACCCTCCTCTGAGTTCTCGTCTTTATCACAGTATAAATCAAAAATATACTCGATACGGTTGGTATAGACGTTATGCTTATTCTTCTTATATAAAAAATACCATAATTCATCGTTTTGAAGTTTTTGCTCTAACACATTCCAATCATGCGACAAATCCCTTAACTTTATATCTTCATGTAAATCACCCGAATTAGGTCGCCTTAAAAATAACGCTTTAATTAATTCTGAATTAGTCAATTTAATTTTTCCAATATTTAAGCGGGTAAAAATTTCATAAGAATCTGTTTCATCATTTACCTCATACCAAATTACTTTTACTGGATTACCTTGATCTTTGTCAGACATTAATTGGTCTAAAAATGTTCGTTTATCCCTTTTCTGATCGATCCCTTTTTCTTTAAACCAATTAGTAATAGCTTCAAAAGCATTAGACATATAGAAATAATCGATATTGTCTGTCCGGGAGCTATTATTATAAGTGATTCCAATTTCATTTAAAAAACTTGAGCTCTGTACTCTTGTTTTATAAGATATCATGAAATCATTCAAATTGTACTCTTCGGCTAAAGTGGTTTTGGTTTCTGCTAATAAATATTGAATAAGAATTTTTAAAGAAGTTAACCTTTGTTGCCCATCAAGTACTTCCCAATAGAATATACCATCAATAGTTTTTGGTTTTACAACAATTGGCTGTAAACAATAATACTCGTTTGCTTGCAACTGCTTTTTTATTGCTTTCTGGTGAAATTCCCAAAAATCTTGAAGCAATAATTCAATTTGATGTTTATCCCAACGATAACCTCGTTGATAGGAATCAATAAAATAATGAACCTCTTTTTGTATATTTTGGTCTTGCTTGAGGATATTATTATCATGTAATTGATAAAGAGAATAAAGCTCTAGTTTATTTGTTGCCATTTATGATTTAACTTAATTGTAACCCTTGATTATATTTATAATTATTTGCAAATCCCTCTCCCTATCTCTCACAATTCTATTCCTCTTATTAAATACAAAATTTGTATAGACGATTTCAATCAAACGAATACCATTTTTAGGCAATACATCTCTTCTTCTTTGATCATAAATTTTGCGTTGTTTGCCACGATTTACGCCACTTACAGTTAAAATATTTGGTTTATCAAAGTGATTTACAGATTTGATGTGTTGGTGTTCTCGATATTCAATAACTAAATTCAACTTAGGGTAATAAATATCAACAGGTAGTTTAACACCAGTGTCGCCTTTTAAGAAATCAAAACGGTGTTGTCTTATTCCTTTCCTGTGCAATACTTCATCACAAAGCTCAAGGATGTAATGTTCATCACTATCGATTCTGGAGCATTTAGTAGTCGTAGATATTGACAGCTTAGATAGTTGGGAAGAAACTTCAGATAAGTCCAGTTTACTATTACGACTAAAAAACCAATTTGTATTTACTGCTTTGCGTTCTGTAATAACAAATGGAAATTGGTGTAATTGATTTGTGTTATCTTGGTTCCGTAATATATTGCGTATGGACAATCCATTCTTTTGATCTTTTGCAAATATGCCTGCAGCAATAAAGTGAGGCATTAAATCTTTAGCCGGAATAATTAACACCAATGGATTTTGATCAAAGTAAGTTTTTACAACTTGAGAGATAAGCGTTATTTTTTCCATTTCACATATCAACTTGATGCCATTTCTGTTGCCAACTCATTAGAATAAAATTCGCAAGATTTGAAATTGGTTGATGTGGATTGGTATTGTTATACCTGCCATGCTGGTAAAAGGCATATCCAGATGGTGTTAATAAGGTGTCTTCTTGTATTTTGTTTATCTCACAATAATATCTAACTGGCCGCCAAAGTCTAGACCAAAAGGTTGGCGCCGCCCCTCTGGTAAAATAAACATTTTTTATTGTTGGATGAATTTTCAATAAAGAAACGATATCAACAAAGGTATGTTCCTGAAAATCCTGGGCTATTTTCTCATCACTGTAGCTCTTCATTACCTTATCGTGCTCCGGTCTAACTGCATCTCCAATACAACCAATTAAATCTGTAATAGCAATTTTATAACGTTTACAAAATTTTTTCCATTCATCAGGACCAGAATCCAACATACTTTGTTCACCATACAATCGTGGTAACACATCCCAGAAGTAATTATATTGTGTTCTACCATAAAACCATTGAGCCAGGTTACTCTCAGGCCAAGCTGGGTTAAAAGTTCCAACTAATAAAACTTTAGGTTCAAAATCTAAATTTTCTAAATTTAAATCATTGATAAATTTGTGATTGCACGACATATTTGAGATCCGTTTTGATTTGTAAGTACTATATTAATCTTATTCTACAAGTTAATAACTCCTGCATGTTACCTTGTTTGGCTTTTTAACTATTTGTTTAGCTTATTTAAATCTTGATTATTATTGCTTAAACCACTTATACAAGGATAGCGTAGAATTTAGTTTTTCCTTTACGCGGTTTCCAGTAAAAACTCCAGTTCTAGAATATCAATATTTGGCACATAAGAAAGCAATTATCACAAAATCGAAAGTAACATATATTTTTAGCTTTATTACCATTTAGCCAGCATTAAAAATTGTACTATAATCTGCAAACGAATAGTTATCAGAGCAGCTTTAAACTTCAATTACATACCTCAATGGGTTTTGATTGATAATTTGTAATAGGCAAATAACCTTCCTCACACTATTTGTTTTCCGTCATAGTTCAAGTAATGAAAACATCTTAATGCGCTGATACAATGGTTGCCCCAATGATTTGTAAAACCCCATTTAAATCGCCATAATGCTTTTTCCACAGCTTCGTCAGTACCAATGTTGTCTATTTTTATTAATTCAACTTTCAAATCACGATAAATATCGGCAAAGTCATCTACAAGCCAACCTTGTATGGCTGCTTCGTTATCCTCTAACTGCGTTGGGTTAAAAACATCCCAATACAAGGCCTTTGCGCCAAGTTTAGCTATAAGGTTAGCATTTTTATTTTCAAACTCTACTTCTCGTTTAAAACCTTTGCGCTCTACTGCATATTTTAACTCTATTTGCTCAAGTTTGTGCCCTGCTAAATAAAGATCCAAAAGTGCGGTGTGAGTTTTTAAGTAAAATATTTTTTTTATGATGTTTGTGGTTTCTAATAGTTCAACAAACTTTCGAGCTGCAAAGAGAAAGTTCTTTGTTGAAGGTCTTTCTAAAAATTCTATAATATCTGTAGATAGATGATTTTCTGTCATAGTATTTGTTCATCTACCCTATTTTTTCAATTAAAAGATGAGCAGAAGATGCTATTCCAGCTCTTTTAATATCAATACCATATGCCCTTTCGAATGCTGCTATAACTTCTTTACCACCATTAGTAGATAGTGGTTGTCCGTGAGTAGATGGAAAATCAACGCTCATTCCTTTTTCAAATCTAATTCCGTTAGTAGTGCCAGATTTTTTAACTGTTGCTCTAAATAATGCCATTCTTTAATAATTTATGTGATATCTTTTCTCGTTTGTAAAGATAGATTAAGGGTCAGCCAAACAATGTCCTATAGCTATAATCGCTGGATATATTTCGGAAATGAAATTGGGTTGATAAATATTGAATAGTTTTGAGAGGATATACTGTTGAATTGAGTAACGATATTGTATTGTAGGTTAAAAATTTGTGCATCCGTATCTAAGCAGACATATTTTGGCTGTATACTAATGTAGTTTTATCTAAATAAAATTATGGAAAAATACCTTTACAGCACGAAGCATTTTTCATAGGCATCCGAATGGAAAAAGGCAAGCAAGTAACGGCATTATAATCTTAAAAATGAAAACATATTATTTATTACTAGATGATGTAAGAAATACCAATCAAATATTTGAGTACACCAAACAAAAAGTTTTTTTAACTCACAATTGGACGATTGTTAAAACCTACAAAGAATTCATCACTTGCATTATTAATAATGGATTGCCTGAGTTCATATCCTTTGATCATGATTTAGGAGAAGAATCAATGATTAATGGGGAAGAAAAATCTGGATATGATTGCGCTAAATGGTTAATTGACTTTTGCATCACCAAACAAGTAAATTTACCAGCTAACTGTTGCCATTCTATGAACCCAGTAGGCAGCGCCAATATTCAAGGCCTACTAAACAACTACGCTAAATTTTGCTTAAAATAACACTATTGTAAAAAGTAGGAGTCTAGGTCTTCCTACTTTTTACATATCTATCATACTTGATCAAAGTACCAGCATGCGAAACATTCATCGAATATTTACCTGGTAGTTTAACCACTTGTTTACATAAAGCCAAAACCTCAGGGGACAAACCCGTATCTTCTGCACCTAACAGATAGACGGCTCGTTTGGGATGCTTAAAATCTACAATGTCTTCTGCCTCCTCAACTCCTACTAAAGTACAATCCATTGGTAAATTAGCCAGAAAATGTTCCAGCTCATCATAATGAAACAAAGGCACATGCCTGTAACTTTTCAAGGTATCTGTAGGCTGCCATTTGTATTTTGCCAATATAGTATAGATAAATGATGCGCCAAACAGCTGCGCACTGCTCCATAACGTACCAATATTTCTCTTGTTTTTTGTGCAATAAATACCAATTCCATAATAACCAACCATAACTTAATCTCTTATATACTTATAATTAGCCAAAGATGTAGTTCACCTCAGCCATCATAAGTCCTAACGATTTAACCTAACTCAGACACAAAATGTCGTAGTTAAACATCATCTTTGAATTAAATTAAATCACATGTCGAAAATTGATATCCTTATTCGCCACAGCGTTATTATTCAACGATTGAAAAGAAGCCCGGCAACGCTTAAGGAAATTAACGAATACCTTGCTCTAGAAAGTGACCTAACCGGTAATAATTTGCAGGTTTCTAACCGAACTTTTACAAGGGATAAAGCAGATATCCTGTCTATTTGGAAAATCAATATAGAATGCGAAAAGAGTAGCAACAAATATTATATTGAAACAATGGATGAAAATTCATCCTCGTTACGTTTATTGGACACATTTATTACTGCCTATGCAGTTAACTCAACCACTGGGTATAGCCAATTTTTACAGTTAGAAGATTATGCAAAAAGCGGATCGGAGAACTTTCACGGTATATTGCATGCCATTAAAAACAATTTGCAAATTCATATTTTTTACCAAAGTTATTGGAGCGATACCGAAGTAGACCGCATAGTAAATCCGTACTTACTTAAAGAATTTAAAAACCGTTGGTATTTAATAGGCATGGATGTAGAAAAGCAAGCCATCAGGACTTTTGCACTAGATCGTTTAAAGAATTTGGAAATTACCAGAAAGAAATTCAGCTATCCAGTTGGTGAAAAACCTCAAAACTATTATAACCACAGTTTTGGTATCATTAGTAAAGAAGAGGGTCAAGAACTGGAAACTATTGTACTTTCTTTCACTGAGTTTCAAGGTAAATACATTAAATCTCTACCTTTACACCACAGCCAAAAAATTCTCAAAGATGATATGCAAGGTTTAATCATTAGCCTAAAAGTTTATCCTACATACGATTTTATCAAAGAAATTTTATCTCATGGCGAAACGGTAAAAGTATTAGAACCTAAAAGCCTGATAGATACTATTAAAAGGACATTAGCACATAGTTTAAGTCAATATTGATATGTTAACTATTTTCTGCCAAAAATGAAAAAACTAAACCTCAACATCAGCGAGGAAAAAAACATAATAAACGAAGAACTCCAACAACTGATTAATAAGGCTCGCCAGTTTGAGCGTAGCCTTGGCGAAGAACAAGCTTTATTGGCCGAAATAAGAGCGGGGAGTCATAAAGCAATTGAAGAGCTAGTGAAAGCGAGTTCTTCGATGATATACCAGTTTATTACCGAGCATCCTTCCAATAAGCACAGCATTATGCAACAGTTTACTTTCGCCCAAATGCACTTGAAGAAGCTAGCACTTTCTGAGTTGAATTCTACAACGAGAGAACACTATTTCAGATTTCAAGCATTTTGTATTCGCCAAAGTTTACTAGCGCTTGAAATTTATTAGATTTTATTAAGATACATTTTATAAAGCTCAGCACAAGCTAATGCATCACTTAATGCATCGTGGTGGTTAAGGACAATGTTGTGTTCATGGCATAATGAAGCTAAATTTTGGCGGTATATTTTATAAGTACATTGCTGGGTAAAGGTTGGATGCGAAAGCTTATAATATTCCAGCGTTTGTGCCAAACAACTAAAATCAAAAGCACCATTGTGTGCAACTACTGTTTGACCATCTATAAATGGCGTCAACTCTTTCCATACGTTCTCAAAGCTTGGCGCAAATTTGGTTTTGTAAGGCGTAATACCGTGTATCTCTATATTTCTGTAGAAATAGTAATTATCTGGAGGGCAAACTAATCTGTTTATAGTTTGTATTATTTCTCCATTTTCTACGCGAACTAAGCCGACTTGGCAAATGCTCCATCTTTTACCATGAGCAGTTTCGAAATCTATAGCTGTAAATGAATTCATTTATGTTATCTGTTATGCTGAAACTCTAAAACCTATTGATTTGACATTTTTCTTTTGCAAGAAATCCTTTTCGCTTTGATTGTAAATAGCTGCCAAAACCATGGGCTCGTTTAATAAGGTTTCAAAACCTAATTTTCTAGATAGTTGTCTTGTCTTAGTTAATTCCAATTCTTTAAATTCATATTTGGCAATCAGCCTACCTTTTCTCATAAGCGCACTGTCAACTTTAGAAATGTCTGTATTAAAAGAGCAAATGACCTGAATATTTAAACAATCGGCCAGTAATCCATCAGAAATATTTAACAATGCAGATACTGGCGATCCCCCATCTTTTTCTCTATCCATCACTATATTTTCAGCATCTTCAATTACCAAAATAGAATTTGGATTACCTATTAGCACACTAATTAAATCTGGGTTTGTTATTGCAGAAGCCATATTGGGGGGTAAAAAAATCACATCCTTTTTAAGGACTGAAATTAGGTATCGAATATAAGATGTTTTTCCTGTCCCAGGCTTTCCATGCAATATAACCAAACCTTTATCATTTTTCTTGGCTAGCCGCTTCATAATTGTTTGGTGGATCTCAGTAAAATCCTCATTGTAATTATCCCTTATATTCAACTTTGTGCGATTGAGCTCTAAAGACTTAATTTCAATACCGCTTTTTGTACAAACTAATAATGACATCATCGGTTTATTCCTTGTTCGTTTCTGCTTAAATTTCTTAATGCTATCAATTATCGCACTAACGTTTTCCATCTTAGTTTTTCGATAAAGAAATCTAACAATCGAATTATTAGTATCAAAATCGACTATTAGGTCTTCATCTAAAAAATGAAAGATATCATCCAATTCTGTTGCTTTGTATCGTTGTAAAAATCGTTTATTATAATAGGTATCCTTAATCTTATCTTTAAAATTATCTATAAACCAACGATGGGCACTTCTACAATCAATATTTATTTCGCTTACCACATTTGGAATCGTATTGAAATAAGCGATATAAAGATTGAATTCATTAATATATGATGATTTCCTATCTGTAAAAACATTCTCGATACTCATTTTAGTTAGGTTGCTATTCAATTGAAATCTTTCAGCTTGTAGCTTACTAAGGTCTGCGTTATTGGTCTTCATATATTTTAAATCTTAGCCAAAAGTAAAAGGCTAGTACGCCAAAGTATGTCATAGTGCATATAAGTTATCCTCTTTGTTTTTGAGTATTGACGCGATTTCCCATTTGACTATCGCATACGGAAACCATAAAAGGCCAGAACTAGGAATTGCAGCAACAAAACCGCTTCGCTCATACCTCACCAACGTTTCTTCTCCGATAAGTCAAATCTCCACTGAGCTTCCTGTACCGTTTTCAAAGACCGGATAAAATTCCCCCTAGGCTGTTTGTTACAAAATTTCTGAACAACCCTTTTGACGGAAAGGCTAAACCCTACGGGTTTGCTGCAAAAAAATCTTCCTCTCTCGCTGCGCTCGGAGCGTATTTTTCTTTGCAAAGCCTTGCCTTACAAATGGCTTGTTTCAGGAGCGGTGGTTTAACAAAAAGCCAGGAGGCCCTACCGACTGGATTTAAACAATTAAACCATGGAAGCACCAAAAGGCAGAAGCCCACCCACCCAAACCACCAACAGCCAAGCGCACAGACCGCAACGGCTATACAGTTGCCTAATCGGGCAGGTTATCAAAAATTATTTAAACATCATTTAATAAAGAAACATGAAAACGACAACAGTAAATACCCCCACAGGAAGCGGAAAATTGAACGGTTCCACGGTAAACAGAGCTAGTATTGAAAACGGAAAGGAACAGCCAAAAGTTAACGGCTTACCTGTTAGTAAGGATTTTGACACGACAAAGGGCGAAGAAGAAACAAAGAAAACCGAAACTGATGCTCCCGTAATTCCAGTTCAAGAACCAAAAGCAGAAGCGCCAAAAGTAGAAAACCCACAGCCCAAAGCCGAAAGCGTAGCACCCGAATTGCCAAAGGCAGAACCGACCAAATCGGAAATTAGGGAACAGCTGAAACAGGAAAAACCTGCGCTTAGTCTTGATGGTACAATTAAGCTGATTGAAATATTGCACCGCCGTAAAATCCAAAGGGATAAACTTTTGGGAACTATTGGGACATTGGAAGCTTTTGAAGTAGCACAAATGGACGAGGAAGATGGCGGGGAAAGTACCAAGTTCCAAAGATGTGATTTGACCATCGAGGACGACAAGGGCAATGAGTTCAGCACCAAAAACCCTTTTATCATCAATGCGGTAGCCAAGTATATAAACACCTTATGCGTGGACAAATTGGCTGAAATCGAGGGGGAGATTTTTATTCCTGCCTAACAATATAATGCCCCTGTAAACATAGGCAGGGGCATTTATTTCCTAACCAAAATTTAAAGACATGGAAGAAGTATTTATAGAATTTTTAGACCAGATGTATTGGGAGGGCTACGGTGAAGCATTCAAGGATGATAACCCCGTACAATAAGCAGTTAAGAGCTTTCAAAAAACAACATCAAATCCCTAAACATGAAAAAGTATCACCTATATATCATCATTCGAGTAGAAGTAGAAAGTACTCTTAGCCTATTTAGTGCAATCCAAGAACTGGAGCAAAATACTGATTACAGTATTGGAAGTACCGAAAACGTGAAAGTAATAGAAACGCAGATAATGGAAACCAATATAAAATATACATAGCTATGAAATGGTTTAATGAATGTGGAACAATTGAACAGGTCAAGACCGCATATAAGAAACTAGCAAAACAATACCACCCCGATTTGGGAGGCGATACCTTGACCATGCAAGAAATAAACAAGGAATATGCTTTTGCGAGTTCAAAAGCAATCAAGGGCGCTAACCTTTCAGATGAAGAAACCGAAAACGAAATACAGTTTTCCGAGGAATACAGACAGGCAATCGAAAAAATCATCCATTTGGAGGGTATTGTAATTGAAGTGGTTGGCTACTGGATATGGGTAACGGCAAACACCTATCCGGTAAGAGCAACGCTAAAGGATGCAGGTTTTATGTTCGCATCCAAAAAACTGGCGTGGTACTTCCGTATCGGAAAATATAAGGTCAAAAAAGGGGGCAAAAAATCCCTTGAAGAAATCCGTAATAAGTACGGTAGCGAGGTATTGAATGGCAACAAGCCAAAACGACAATTTATCAGTTAACCTAAAGGGGAGGCGCAACCGTACAAAGGGCGCATTTTTTTATGAAAACTTTAAATAAAAGCAGTATTGTAATATTCTGTTCACTTATCGAAAAGATGAACGGCAAACAGCATCTTAAAATTAATAATGAAAGCTTTATGCCCCTAACCATCGAAAATATTGGCGAGGGCATTATTACCCCCTTTGGTATGGGTTCACTATATAGCCTATGCCATTATTATGAACAGATGGGCGATTTAATGAAAGATCCCGAAATGTGTTTTATCGTAGTGGATAATAGGCAAGAGCAAGCCAAAGCGTATAAAATGGTTAAAATAATCCCCTACCTGTTCCAGCAGGACAATGCAGGGCTGTTTGAAGAGAGTGTAATGTTCTCTGATAATAAGACAACAAAATATTCGCCAAGGATGAACGCAGACCATGTTGCATTTGCTAACCTTTGGTTAGGCAACATCAAAAACCAAGAATTTTTAAAACCACCATTGTAATAATTAACGCGTTAGAAGTCATTAAAAGCCTCTAGTTTTCGATTATTTGACGGGAATTGAGGCTTTTTTTCGGCGCTTTAAGTGCTTTATATGTTCTAGGAAGTCATTATCGAGGTTTAAATGTAAGGTTTATATAAAGTCTTACTCAGACGATGGCTGAATAAACTTAAATTTCGCTAATCGTAAAACACATAAGATGGTTAAAATTGCCTTATTCATGGTATAGTCATGAGGTTTATAAAATGAATGGGCAACATTGTTCCTTATATTGTAACCCTTGCTGGTAAAAACATATAGAAATAAGTTTATATCATCCTTGTTGAAGACCTTTTCTATCGATCCACTTCTTAATAGATCATCTAAAAGCATATCGGAAGTATTTCCCTTATTGTCAACTTTAGTAATTACCCCATCAACCAAACCAATTATATCTCGTAAAACCCCCTCAAACTTCAACGACAAAAAATCTATTGAAAATCTCCAATCTGGCTTTTGATCTTTTAAAAGCAGGTTACATTGTTCAAAGAAGTTTTTCAGTCCAATGTCTATCATCCCAAACCAGGAATATGCAAAATCCTCACCATTTCGTGTAATGATCAGTTCCTGTCCGAAGAATGATCCGGCAGACAAAATCTTTGCGACCTTATTATAAGATAGTTTCTTTTTCATCACACTGGTCATGATAATATCAGTGGTAAAACTTATTGTCCTTACAAGGCATGTAGAATAAACGTTAAATGCGCGGTGTTCTTCCTTATCTATTTCCTTGCTGTTGTTATTTATATCATGCAATACGGAATTAAAAAGTTCAGGCGTTTGCTCTACTTCTTCTTTAGATTGATTTAATAGCTGATGGGGAATAAAAAATAAATTTCTTCCAGAAATAAGCTCAGCAAGGATTTGCATTGTTGAAGAATCTACAATTGCAAAGAACAGCTCTTTAATTATCCTTTGTAATTCGACACTATTGCTAGTTTTAACTGTACTTGTTATTTTTAGAAACTTACACAGTTTCTTATTTGAATTATACTCCAAGATGGCCTTATCGCGCTTCTCGGCATTCTTTGCATTTCTATAGTATTGAATGATTTTTATATAAGTATTGCTATTGTAATGCGGTACAACTATACTTTCGGGCTTTCCATCGTAAATCATTATCTGTTTATATTCATTATCTCCCAAAAGTTCGTTAATGATTTTTTGATTTGCCGTGTCTTGTAGCTTGATTGAAATTTCAAGACCCAATTCCAGATTTATTTCAGTAAACCTATGCTCTGTCTCTTTTTGCGATAAATCACGGCATAACGCTGGAATGTAATCGATCTCCTTAATCTTAAATAAATTTGATTTTGAAATCGAAATAATAATCCAGGTTTTCATCCTATCATATATCTCTGTTGACTTTAAATAAGCATGTATCTGGCTTTTTAATTCTTCGGTTTTATATTTTAGGCTCTCTGTTAATTGAATTACAACATCTAGTATATCTTTAAATTTGATATGCCTATTTGTATCCTTGTCGTTATTCAAGCATTGGGCAAGTGCAATCTGATATTCGTCAATTGCACTATTTCCGTATGTATTGTTTTTTGTAAGGCAAAATAGAAATTGATGGTACTTTGCTCTTAGTAAATTATTTGTCGTGCTTTTTATCCTATCCAAAAGATATTCTCTAGTTTTTTCCATGTAACTATCGAATACCTCAAAAATATGATCCTGACTTATTTTGCATAGTGAATTATGCTCAATAGAGATTTTAAATCTCAACTCTGGACTGCTGTTATCCCAATTAAAATTGTCTGGTAAAATAGATGTGGTACACTCCTCAACTCCTTCTAATTTGAGGTAATATTGGTCAAGTATATTTTGTTCTTCTTGCAAAATCATCGTCTATATGTAGAGATTCGTTTAATAATAATGTATCTGTAGTAGTGTACAAAGCAAACTAAAAGGAATGTTGATGACAGACCGTTACTTACGTACCTGTTTATAATAACTGACCCTTCCTTGTGTGCTTTTTGGTGACTCTAGAGGGTCTTTCATTAGCTTCTTAAAAAAATCCGAAAGATCCAATACATTATTTTTGGTATCGACACCAGTTATTTCCATATTACCTGCACAATAAAGCGTCTTTTTACAACTGACTTTAAAACCATCATCGAGTATTACCTCAATAAGATCAGGACAATTCTTTCTAAAATCGTTAGGGGAAGAAAAAACCAAATCATCAACATACCTTGTGTATTTTAAACCATTACGCATGCAATAGTCAATTATGAGTTTATCATTGGGCAGAAATATTATATTAGCGAGATGCGTGCTGGTGGGAGTACCTTGTGGCAATTCAAATTTATGCGTAGTTAAATGTGTTAAAATGGTGCAGCACTCACTCGAAAATCCGTAATCTAAAAACATTTTATAAACTCTTTCGTAACCAATTGACGGATAATATTTCTTCATATCAGTTTTGAACTTATGTTTTCTTCCCTTATGAGCCGCTGCATTTGCGATATTACTGTATCCCTTGACACCGCCTTTTATATTTTCAGGCAATGGTATTTTAGAAAGAATCCGGTTTTTGATGTTCTGCTGGATTTCATATAATCTACCTCGGCTTGGATTTAACTCACGCATGATAACCTTTCCTTCTGCATCCTTTTTAACCTTACCTCTTTCTATTTTAGGCTTGTACATTATATAGTAATAGTCCTCCTTTTTTTCAATTAAGTGTCTGATCTCTTTTTCGTTAGATTTCAGCACTGCCATAAGGTGCTTAATATTTTTTATGCCCAAGGTTTTTATCTCATTCATCTGTAATTAGCTCCTTAATAAGTGTCTTTACCGTAGGCCCGATGATTTGGAAGACGTCTCTCTTTGACTGGGGAATATCATCATCATTTAATGACAGGAAAAATAAGATAGGTAGAGAAACCTGCAATCTTGCAGAGATTTCCCTTAATATTGAAATATTGGGCTCTTTAAGATTGTTCTCTATCTGTGACAGATATGTTTGGGATATGTTGCATAAGTCCGCAAAGGCATTTTGCTTAATGCCCTTTTGTTTTCTTATTTCTTTAATAGTGTTACCTAAATCCATAATTATATATAAAATAAATGTGGGGTGTCCATTAAAAAAGTAGATCTTTTAATTTGTCAAAATCATCGCTAAGCATAATCCTTAATAGGATCTGGACAACACTTGAAACAATTAGAATGGATGACGGACTTCTTGGGTCGTCAGCATCCCGAACTATTTCAAGGAAAGCGATGCAATCTTTCAAAAGATTTACATCTTCAACAGAAAGCGAACTGCGGCCCTCTGAAACGATTAACTGAATACCATCAATTAATCGGATAATCGTGTGTGTATTAAACATATTTTAAAATTTAGTCAGCTCTTAATTAAGCTTGCTTCATTTCTCAAATACTAAGACTAACTAAATGCTTTGTCGCAGTTCGCAACACCCTACATTAATTCTTGCTTCACAATCCGAAAGCGAAAACGACCTCGACTACGAAAACGAATCCAAACGGATACGGGCTCGACTACGGGTACGACTTCGATGCGCGGCATGCGATACGATACGGGATTATGGTTTTACATAGTATGGAGGTTATGCAGAACAGTCACCGGAAAGAAACCCTAAACGGGTGAGTAAATTTTTACTCTGAATTTGTGATTACATTTATATTATCGATTTAATACACATTATCTCAAAGAACTCAATCTAGTTTCACAACTAAATCTCAACAAAGATAGAACTTTTTATTAAATCACAGTTAATAAAAAGCAACTATTTATCCACATATATTACAAATCTTAACAAAAGATCTAAAAGCAAAGTTATTTATAGATTACCCATAATTTAAAATTAAAAATAACTATGAAAATTTTAAGGGTCGCACTCCTTGCTTAGCCTCAATGTTGAAAATTAGCGCACGGGGGGTTTCAGCTAATTACAAACTTTAGTTGTTTATAATTGGCAAACATTTCATATAGTCTTAATTTTGCATGTCTACTGCCAATAACTTCGCACTTAGGTTAAACATATCATCACTAAGCTTCTGTTCAATAACCTTTGCATAAACCTGCGTGGTACTTAATTTGGTATGTCCGAGCATCTTGCTCACACTTTCCATTGGTACGCCATTGTTGAGCGTAATAGTCGTTGCAAAGGTATGACGCGCAATATGGAAGGTCAGCGGCTTGGTTATGCCGCACAGGTCAGCGATTTCCTTTAGGTAACCATTCAAACGCTGATTGCTTAATTTCGGCAACAGCCCACCTTCTGCAACTATCTTTGGATGTGTTTTATATTTTTCGATAATAGTCCTTGCCTTTTCGAGTATAGGGATGCGAACCCTGGTTAAGGTTTTTTGCCTGCTTGTAACAATCCAGTCTTTTCCATCAAGTCCGACCGATATCATATCAGGCTTTAGGTTCATAACATCAATATAGGAAAGACCTGTATAACAACTAAATACGAACAGATCCTTTACCTGTTGCAACCGCTCGATTTCGAAATCCTTTTGTTCGATCCTTTTCAGTTCTTCAATATTCAGGCACTGGCGCTCCACAGGGTCGAACTTTTGTTTGTATTTGGTAAAGGGATCTTTTTCCATCCACTCCAATGTTACCGCTAGGGAGATAGTTTTTCTGAAACGCTCGATATGCTTCATGATCCCGTTGTTGTTCAATGGCCTATGGTGATCCAAGGGTGTATGGTTACGAAGGAAGTGCTCAAAATTCATTATAAAACTGTAGGTAAGCTCTGTAAGGTATTTATCTGGAGTTTTATAGTGTTCGATTAAAAATTTTCGGAGGTACCTTTCGGTGGTATAATAGTTCTTGAGCGTTCCGACAGCGAGAATTCCTACTTGTTCCCTGTTGTGGTATTCAATGAGTTTACACAGGGTGAAATCCTTTTGGTCATCGCCCATTACCTTTTCCTTGATAATCTCAACGGAAATCAATTTCTTTTGCAGGTGGAGTTCTTGATAGCATTCCACAACTGAAGACCTCAACCTTTCCAAGAAGTTATTCAATTTTACAACCTCGTCCCTGCTTCCCTTTGCCATCCCTTTTCCGGCATTCCAGTTTTTATCCGAAAGTGTTCGCTTAACCGAAATATCAAGTCGCTTTCCATTTACGGTAATGCGCATGTAGATCGGGATCGTTCCGTCCTGATTAATCTTGTACCTGCGCAAATAGAATGTTACGCCAAATGTGCTGTTCAATGCTTTCATTATCCATTCATTTTAGTTTGAAAAAAGCCCGTTTGGTTCTGTTTTTTGTGCCCATCGGAAAAAGGGGCACATAAAACATTCAAATTGGGGCAAAATAAACACCAAAACGTTCTGATTATCAATTGATTAATGTGGTATTTGTGCCCTAATTTAAATATTTAAAAAAGGACACCGAATAGGGTACATTTATATCAGTTTTATATGTATAGATTGGTATGAAAGAAAATTAGACAACAACAAAAAACCCCTTTAATCATACAATTAAAGGGGTTTAGCCGACTTTTAGTTAGTCTAATCGTCGGGGTGGCAGGATTCGAACCTACGACCTCCTGCTCCCAAAGCAGGCGCGATACCGGGCTACGCTACACCCCGAACTGGTATCACCATTATCAATAAATCAACCCCTTCTAACTACTCTTGTTATTTGGGATTGCAAACATACAAAATCAGAATTTATAATGCAATATTATTTAATTTATTTTGCTGGTGTAATTACAATCTTCCTAAACTCGATCGGCATGTGGTCTCCCTGCAGGTATACCGGCCCAGGTTCGCCTTCATTGCTATCTAATGCACCGCCTGTAATACCTGGAATTTCCTGATTGCTGATAATGGTCTTACCGTTTGCAACCACGGTAACCAAACGCCCTACAAGGGTAATATCGTAAGTTTGCCATTGGTCTGGCCCAAGGGTTACCATCTCATTGGCCGCTATAAAGCCATAAATACCACCAAACGATATGCTGTTAGGGTGTGTATCTTTTT
The DNA here is from genome assembly GCA_040388055.1 of Bacteroidota bacterium. Taxonomy (GTDB): domain Bacteria; phylum Bacteroidota; class Bacteroidia; order Sphingobacteriales; family Sphingobacteriaceae; genus Pedobacter. Next base: position 240,345 of record JAZKCO010000004.1, on the reverse strand, counting down.
TACTGTCTTCAATCTGCGCCTCATAACGGCCTCTTAAGTATACGCCACTATTGCCACCTTTCGGATATTTGAATTCGACATGTAATTTAAAATCGTTAAATTTCTGTTCCGTAATTAAGTTCGAGCCTGCTTTCGGACTGGTTAACACTCCGTTTTTAACTACCCATTGGTTTTCGCCGCTTGCCTTCCACCCTGCCAGATCCTTACCATTAAACAAATTAATTGGCTTGCCCCATACTGGTGCTATTGTTCTTTTTAAATAAGGCGCCTTTACGCCTTTCCAATTATATTTTTTACCATTACAGTCGGTCATTATACCCTGCATACCCGAAGCTGTTAATTCCCCTTCAATAACCAAATTCTGAGTACCACCCTCCCATTGCGGCGGAATTTCGAATCTAAATTTTCCATTATCGAACTTCACTTCGGCTACCGGGCGCGCACTACCTGCTGTTGCCACGAAATAACCGACCAATGTTTTATAACCAGATAATTTCACTTCCAGCCACGAAGGTGCAGCTTTACCGTTCACATCAAGGGTAATGTCCCAGCGACCAATCAGGTCTTTAGGCTCGGCCGCAGCTTGTCTGATAATAGACTTAGTGCCTGTAGCGGCAAACATATTTTCGGCAGCGCCAGTTATCAACAGGCAGCTCATACCCACTAAAAGGAATTTTTTACGCATAAATGTGTTAATTTTAATTTAAGGATGAACAATAACCCATCCGTCGGCTCCTCGTATAATAATTTCTCCGTTTCCACTTGGCACATAGCTTATAAAAGGAAATAATGTGCTTTTATCAATGTGCCTTTCTCTTAATGTGTTTTCGCACTGAGCTAAGATCACTCCTTTTTTTTGCAGTTCTTGCAATTGTGCTTCAAATGGCCCTATTTTATCGTACACTTTTACTCCATCGCCAAAGGCTATTAATTCTAAAGTAAGTTTTCCTTTTAAACGAGGATCGGCAAGTGCATTCCGCATATTTCTTAAAGTGCCATTAATGTGTTTTTCGTCGCCGTTATTTAACACATAAAGTGCTTTATAGCTTTTCAGATGAGCCTTTGCCCCGGTAAATTCATCCTTATGCTGTTGGGCAAATAAAGGCGGGCCACACAGTGTGATGAAGAAGATTAAAATAGGAAGAAGTGATTTTTTCATTAGTATATAATTTATTTTTATTGCTGTTTTAAATGAGCCTTGGCAATTTCGTTAAAAGGACCGTATTTATGTTGTTTTTCTGAAAAATTATCGACGTACGGTCCGAATGGGAAATCGATAGGTTTTTTTGATAAATTCTTCCAATCGGCTTTTTGATCTTTATGCGGGCGAGGTTGCGAATTTACAAATGCAGCGACATCCCAAGCCTGCTCGTCGCTTAATACCGGATGCCGGTAGTTTGCACCGAAAGGCATATTGTTTTTCACGAAACCAGCAAAATTGCTAATCTTAACCAAGCCTGCCCCATCATTATAGCTATCTTTTCCCCATAAAGGGGGATAAATATATGTTGCTGCGGAAGCAGCCAATACACCTGCTCCATTTTCACGATGACAGCTTGCACATGCGTTCGTATAAACCACTTTACCTTTTAAAGGATCGGCAGCTCTGTCTAAAAAAGCCAATTTCATGATCCCTGCATTTTTCGGCTTTACCCCTTTGTCTACCTCTTTCCCCAACCATTTCATGTAAGCGATTATCGCCAGCATTTCTTTAGAAGTGGCCGCTAATTCAGTTCCGTTTAAGCTTCTTTGAAAACAGCCATTAATGCGTTCGGCAATAGAAACAAACGAATTTGATCGTGCTTTAAATTGAGGATAAGTAGATTTTACCGCAGAGAAATTTAACGCAAAAGCTTTAGTTCCAGCTTCATTATGGCAATTTTGGCAATTCATTAAATTAGCTATTTGTGCCACACTTCCTTTTGGGCCTAAATATTTAGCCGTATGCACAATTAATTCCTTCCCATAAAGAATTTCCCGGCCAGCTTTTCCTAACGGAATGGTACTTTCGTCGGGAGCTTTCCAGCTCTTGTCTTCAGGAATGCTTGCTCGTTCGGAAGTCGCTGGTGTTGCCAAGCTTAGCGATGCGCTTATTTTTGATAAAGAGTTATTCTTGTTTCTCCCAAACCGGGCACTCACCATCGCACTCACAAAAACACTCGCAATCACTATAAAAAATAGGGCTAACAAAATGGTTAAACGAGAAACGATAACAATTACTTGTTCTCTTTCACTTAAATTCTTCATTCTCTAATTATTGAGCTTCAACTACCTTGCCCTATAACGCACTAAAATAGTTTAAACTTGTTATATGCCCAAATTAACGAAAAAATGAGAGCTACAATCAACAACCAAGCCCAATTATACCCCCTGCTTAACTTATTTTTCTGCACAATAGTACTGCTTTGCTTTTTGCGGGCGTAATTTGTTGTAAATGCGGTGCTGTCTTGCTTCATTTGGTCCTTAATGTTAAGTGTTTTTACATGGGTATTTTTACCCGTTAACAACATCTTTTCGGCTTCGCCGGTAAAACCATTGGCCATACTAAAAGTGAAGTTCCCTTTTGGCCACAGCATTAAGGTAAAATCGTTATGGCTAGTATCGACCAGGAGCAACCGGCTTTGATGTTCAAGCATATTGCGTTGACCAGCTACTTCGAACACTTCTTTTTGTCAATAGTAGGATTCTATTAAGAGCGGCCGCCTCATTTCGGCTAAAAGTGACCAATCGGTTTATTTTAAGGAGTTTTAAACATCAAAAAGAGCGCTTCAGACCGTAGTTAGTTGTGGCTTAAAATTGAAACCTGGTGCTTTAAATCGACTAGATTGAACAAGCTTTCTCTCTGCTAGATGTATGAACTTTAAGATTCAGGTTTTGTAGTCTGGAAGGTAATCGTGTGCCCTTTTGCCAAGCAAAAGTATTCTGGTGGTAATGGAATTGGGTAATGGTTGGAAATGTGTTTAAGATCTTGGGAGTACAGAAGTATCGAGCTGGCTTTGTTTGACTGGACTGCTCAAAGGGCATTTAAAAAGCTGGGACTCTTATTGGGGTGGTCAGGTTGGAACGGAACTGGGTAGCCACTTTCACAAAACGTACACCGAGCCTCATTTTATAAATTGATCAAAAAATTTGAACAATAAAATATCTTTGTTTCATTAGGATGAGAGGAAAACAATAGATCATTTTGATTAAAAAACATATAATGTATTGGTTTTTTCGTTGTCGGTTTACAGCAAAAACAATTTGAGCATTTCGCGGTAAATGAGCAAATTGTTTGGGAATAATTTGGCAAGTTTAGCCGAAATTGCTTCGCGTTGTATTATTTCGCCTTTATTAGGCGGTTTTATTGCCCCGGCTTTTACTACATTAACTTCAATAGCTGTTGCAAACCAACTTACATGTTCGTCTGGTAATGCCAGACCTAAAATCATACCTGGCAGGCCATTAAAGCTCTCTGGACCACCAGAAATTGGTATTTGTTCTGCATAAAAAGCAACCACATAAACGGAATCCCATAGCAGACCATTTGCCCGGATGCAATTATATCCAGCAATTGTACGTTCCTCATCGGTAATTTTCCATTTGATATGCTCCATATTTTCGTTTAAAAGCAGGGTTTCCTCGAAGAGTGTCTTCTGCGTTGTTCTAACCTGATGGTTTAAATCGCTATAAACCGTATTCGGTTGTCTAATTACAGCAGCATCTTGTAATAATCCGGTCTGAGTTACGGACGCTTGTTCGGGGATATAAAGGGTTTCTTGGTTAAAAAAGAACAGTTCGGCAGTCTTTTTTATAAATTGAGGATTTAATTGCCTATACGCATCCAGTTCTTTTGCTAAATCTACTGGATTATTCGAAACAGAGCGAATTGAGGCATGCATATTAACCGTTTTCTCATAAACGATTCGGCCGTTATCTGGAAAATATGCGTGTTGGGCAATACCGCGAAAAATTGTAGTCATTAAAAGAAAAACAGTAAGCGAAGCTTTCATAATTAAATGCTCTTAGGATTGCCCATTTTATTAAAATCATATATTAAAGTAAACATGAGGTATCGGCGGACAGTTGTATGCCGGTTTTCAATTATCTGACTTTGAAAAGCATTGCGTTCAAAGCCAGTATTGTTATTTAAAAGATCGCTGGCCCGAATGCTAAGCCCAAGCGTTTTATCTTTTAAAAACTTCTTGTTAATCAATCCATCCAGAATGAAACGATGAAAATCTTTTGGAAAAGCTACTGTAGCCTGACGGTAATCATACTTACCAGTGGTGCCCAGTACAAACCCTCCAGGTAATGAAATTTCTGCAGAAAAGCTACTATAAATTCCAAAGCCGTTGCTGTTTAATGCCGACTGAAGCTGGGATTCTACGAGTGAATAAATAGGTCCGGCTGTTGCGAAAAAATTGTACTTATTAAAGACATACTGTCGCACAGTAAGTTGTGCCATCACATTAAGCGATTTTGTAGAATTATGTTGTCCGTTTACAAGGTTAACATAATTATTTCCATCAATGGTTAAGCTTGGTATCACACTCAGCTTCTTCTTCCCTACATCACTACCGTAAGAGCCCATTGCACGAACCGAAAATGGGGTACCTTGTTGAAGATTTTCAAATCTAAAGATGGTTCGACCTAAGTTATCTGTAAACTGATTATTTACAATGGCGTTATGTTTTAGGGTAAAGTCGGCAGAGATATAAATATTTTGGTTCTTCAAAGCTTTAAATGAGCTGTATCCAACACCAATATTATGGCTATATTCTGGACTTAAAGAAAAGTTTCCCACTTGTATATTCAAAGGGTCGGTATTATCTCGAATAGCTTGCATTTGGAAAACATTTGGTGGGCTAGCTTTTCCCGAATAAGATAAACTTAATGAACTCTGAGTATTGAAGGCATAACGTATAGAAGATTGTGGATTGACATTAAAAAAACTTCTGCCATTTTTTGAATTGGCGAAATTATCCTTTTGGATAAAAGTTAGGTAAGTAAAATTGTTGCCTACACTAATTTTTGTCTTTTTTAATTGAATAACTAGAAAGCCTCTAAGCCGATTAGCAACCTGATTGATGTTTATATGACCAGAATACAATGAGTCGATAATGGAATAGTTACCAGCAGCCGATTTATTAAAAGTTTGACGTATTGAAGAACCCGTATTTATTCCTATCGAATAACCAGTAGTTAAAGCCACCTTCTTTGATAATGGTTCTATAAAATTTAAGGTTGTAGTTAACGTCGTATTGTTCCATTTCGATTGCTTATCCTGATCTGTAATTTCAGTACTACTTGTTAGATTCTGCTCGGAGTTAAAATAAGTTATTGCAGCATTGAGCTGGTCTGTTGATTGCTGTGCTAGGTTACTAAATAGCATGCGTGCACTTGCCGAGCGTCCATTTTTTCGAAATTTTCGTATATAAAGCAAATCGATGTTTTGGGAGGTTGTTTTACGATCTGCGTCGATATTTTTGTAGCCTTGATAGGTGTGGTCCGTATTGCTACTATGGCCATTTAATAGAAAATTACCATTAGTGTTACCTTTTAACATGGCAGCATCGACATAAATCTTAAATGAAGATAAAGTGTTTGGTGTTAATCTTAAAGTAAGATCAGCTCTATTCCGTACAGATTCGTTATTAAATGTTTGCAAAGACCTACTGTTAAATGAACCTGAATTTAATATGTTTTTGATATCGATATCTTCAACTCCGGTAAATCCTATTTTACCTGAAACGAAATTTCCCGATAAAAATTTAGTTCCTTTATCCCATTTGCCGTCCACATGTACGCCTCCTTCTAAAAGTTCCGGTCTCCCCTCCCGGTTCATTGTCGTTTCAAAAACATCACTCTGCATCGGTGCAGACATCAGGCCAGTTTCAGCAAGCTGAAAAGAATTGGTAAGACCGATAGCTTCTTTGTCATTGCCATTTAGCCCTGTAGCTTGCACGTTTGATGCACTAAAATAAGTCGCTGCTTTTTGGTCGCCGCTAAAACGATTGGCAAACATCTGCCCATTATAATTGTTGCTGCTAGCCAACCCAGCATCAACTTTGCCAAAATACCCCTTTTTCATATCCTCCTTTAAGACAACATTGAGTGTCTGTTTCCCTTTACCATCATTGATGCCAGTTGCGGCAGACAGTTCAGTTTTTTTCTCATAAAGCTGAATTTTATCAACCATGTCGCCACGAATATTACGGGTTACAAGCGTAGGGTCATGGCCAAAAAACTCTTCACCATCGACCAGTACTGTCTCAACTCTTCGCCCATTGGCCGTAATGTTTCCATCCCTGTCTACTGTAATTCCAGGTAGCTGCTTAAGTACATCTTCCACTTTCGCATTTGGGGCAACTACAAAAGCAGAAGAATTAAATTCTGTAGTATCTCCTTTTATTCTAATGGTTTTTTTACCGCTAATTAGCACTTCTTCCAGCATTTTGGTTTTAAGTTTCATTTTAATTTCACCAATATCCTTGTCAACAGCGTAATTTAAAATGGAAAACGTGTCGATAAAATTGACGTACCCAGGATATGAAATCTTCAAAAGGTAATTACCGGGAGCTACGTTTTTTATATTGAAGTAACCATTTGCATTTGTTCTGGCAAACGCAAATAATATGGAATCTTTTGCCCGAAGGAGCACAATTGAACTATTATGAAGCTTTTCTTTAGAAAAAACATCGGTTACTTGCCCTGTAATCTGGATACCACTTTGCCCATCAGCAGCAAAAGGTAAGAGAAGAACCCAAAAGAAGCCAATCGCTATCTGGTAAAAACTGCCTATTTTTTCCAATTTGAGTTCATTCATTTGCAATTATCTGTTTCTGAAGCGTTACCAAACCATCTTCGGTTAGCGATACTTGTTCAACATGATTAACTTTACCCTTACCGTCTAAAAAGAAAATAGTTGGATAGATAGAATCAAAAATTTGGTTAGAAAACTGGTTTTCGTGATCTAATATAATATTAGGATTATCTAAATCGAGGTGTAGTTTAGTTTTCAATAGTTTTGTTGAAGCAATTGATGTAAGAACGAATTTAATGCTATTGTCTTTCTGATATTCCGCAACTAAAAAGTTTTCAACGCTACTAATACAGCCTTCGCAACCAACCCCTGGAACAACCACAACAGCCTTGATTCCGTCCCATTTGAAGCCTGGTTTGACCAACTCTAATGTACTTTTGAAATGTTCTTGCCGTTTTTCATGTGGAGAATGCGTCCGTTGTTTACATCCTGTAGTTATTATAAATAAACTTAAAAATACTAAAAACCAATTATAATTTAAACGGTTTAAATGTTTGGAATTGTAAAATATCTTCATTTTGATCTTTTTTAGCAATGTTGAGCCCTTCTTTACTTACGAAAGATAGCATTGGATTATACTTTTTCGTTTCTTTTAATTCATACTCACCCAATCTTTTTAGATTATTATCAAGTATAATAATCGATAAATTCTTTTGAGGAGTTTTAAGTTTATTTGGTGTGTAAGCAAACCGGTAATATACTTTTCGAAACTTATCATAGAGGATTGTTGAGTAATTTGGAGATGAAAAAAAATACTCATTTTTTTGTGTGTAATCATTTGAATTATCTTTATTAGGAGGAAAAGCCTTTATATTACCAAATAATTTGCTTCCAGCGTATTTTTTTTCTGTAATTGAATTGTTGATGGAGAGACTGTAAACGAATGGATCATTAGGCAAGCTAAACACAAAAATCATTTTGTTTTCATTATATGTTTTGGAAGGCATTCGAAAATATATGGTCCAGAGCGTTTTCGAATAACTTTTAGGATAGTTAAAGGTGTATGATGTTCGAGCAGTATTCAAATCTAATCTTATTAATAGTTTTGTCTGATCGATGCTGACTGTTTTGAAAGATTCATCCATTACACCTGTTAAATAAAGTGATCCATCAATTAAAAAAGGAATATTACCAGTAAATATCTCCATCGGAAAAGATGCTTCTGCTGTTCGTAATGTTATCCTTAAACTATCTTGAAATGGGCTTATATCATATTTCTTTTTTACATCCCCACTCGCATCTGTTAAAAAAAGATGATTGTTGTTATCCTGAACAAAAATGGAATCAGAACTTCTAGCATAAATTGCAATAGGATTAGTTAACCCTTTTGAAGCAGCAAGCTGAAGGTTGATTATCCTCAATATCTTTCCCGTATTAAGATTGTAATAATAGATATGTTTAGTAAAGTGATTTAAGAAAACTATTTTTTCGGCGCCGTTTTCTTCCGAAATATTTAAAGAACGGACTAAAGGTGTGGTGGAGGAGTCTAGAATTAAAGAATATGTACCTGTAGGCTTTAGAGAATGGGTTTCAGGCGCTGCAAGAGAGAAATTATTTTCTACCTCTCCTCTTTCTGTGCAACTTGATAATCCGATGAAAAATGCTAGGATGCTGATATTGAAAATTTTACTCATTATCGAAAAAGTTAAGGTTCGGCAGCGTCCCTGTCATAGGCTACCGAACCTAGTTATTAATTAATTTTTATTTCCACAGCAATCTGTTCCTGTGGTATAACTTGGACAGCTTTTTGAACCGTCAGTATAAGATACACATTGATTTGTGTTTGTACCTTGTTGAGCTGTACACTTTATGCATTTGTTTGTCCCCCCTCCTTCTTCTGGTTCTGAAGCAATGACTATACCTATTGTCGACATCATGATTAATGCACTTGCGAAAATTAATTTGATATTTTTCATGTTTTCTTTAATTTAATTGTTAATGTAAATTATGATGATAAAAATGACAGAGCAAGAGGATAATAAAGTATGCTTAGCATAACAATGGCATCTTTATGAACGATAATGGGTGGTCTTTGGCCGATGATCAGTACTTTTTTTATTAGGTTTACCATAGCGCTAAAACTGATGACATCTAAAAATAAATTTATTAGTTATTAAGAGAAGTTACCAAGCCTAACTTTTTATATTTTGATCTTACGGTATCATGACCACTTCTGCCTGCCAACTTCACGATAAACTTGATTCGTTTATAGATTTATCATAAGTTTATGGAGTAAATTGAACAAAACAAAAAATATGTTACCAACTACTCTTTTCTTGGTACGAACTCCAGTAAATATGAGTACGAACTCCTTCGCTACTCAACTGCGCTTAAGTCACATGTTTTATTTCGCAAGCCATGTCCTTTAAGTGCGTAATCATCGACGACCAGCAATATTCAATAAATACATTGAAAGGCTACATTGAGCAAATTCCGGAACTGTCTCTGCATAGTACCTACAACCAGCCCCTGGAAGCAATGATAGCAATTACATCTGTACTTGAGATTGATTTTATTTTTCTAGATATTGAAATGCCACTCATCAACGGTCTTGAACTCGCAGAAATAATCCGAGCAAAAGCTAAGTTTTTAGTATTCACGACCAGTCATCCTAGCTATGCGCTAAAGGCCTTTGACTTGAAGGCTAGCCAATACCTGCTCAAACCCTTTTCATTTGCAAAATTTGCAACCGTTGTACATGATCTCATCGAGAATGCTAATCTGTACGAACAAAAAAAAACATATCAACAACCTACAACACAATTCAAATTTGTAAAAGGCTTTGGAAAAAATGATTTTCTTTCTATTGATTTAAAGGCCATCATTTTTATTGCTGCTGATCGAAACTACACGGAGATACACTCGGTCCCCCCTGTAAAACTATACCTGCTACGAATGGGCATCAATCATATGGAAACCGAGTTGGGCAATGATGACTTCATTCGGATCAATAAATCAACGATTGCCGCTAGAGCCCATATCCGAAAGGTTAAAGGAAATACAATTACGTTATCTGATGGAAGTATATTTGCGCTAGGAGCCGTTTACCGTGATGACGTTCTTAAATTTATGAATGCGCATTTATTAAAATGACCTGATCAGACACCAGCCACATTACAGCTGTTCGAAGCTGAGAAAAGTCCCTAGCAACCATCCTACCTATGCATATTACACCCTTTGACCAATTGATTTGCCGAACACCAGCGTTTCCACAGGATCAGACTCTACAGGATGCGTGGGAGAGACTAAAAGAGAAAATAAAATCATCATCCTCCACCTTTTATCCTCTTATTAAGGAACTGACCTTTAAAGACCTTTCCCACAAAGAAGAGAAGCTTAGGTTTACCGTTTGGAAATATTTCAATCGTGCCAAGTTCCGCGCGACACCTTTCAGCTCTTTTGCTGCCTTTTCTATTATTCCGCTGTTGAATCAACCAAATCCAATTTCCCTCAAAGAGAAATTAGTCGTAACTCGACTTACAGATTGGATTCATAAAGAAGACCTCATTACAGAACTACCAAAATTGCTGGCCAAATCCAGCCTAATAACTGCAAATTCCAGTTTATACCAGTTGAATAACGAGTTACGTTACATCAGTCATAGCGAGCAGGGATTTAATCTCTCAACGGTAGCCTCCTTCCCCATATTACAGGCAGTATTGGATAGTTGTCGAGAACAGGTTGAATTAATGACAATCTACGACTTACTCGAAAAGGAATATCGCCTTTCAAAAAAAGAGAGCACTAGACTGCTGGTTGAACTGATTGGTCAACAACTAGTGGTAGTCGACGGGCTGCCGAACATTATTGGGCAAGATTATTTTTCCAGACATTCTTATGATCCCATCGGTCAGGAAACCTTTTATGAGCTCACTCAAAGGGACGTTCACAGTGGCGGTATAGACGGCAAAGTACTCGACCAAGTGCCCGAGTGGATCAATTTCCTGAACCTAATCGAACCTTATCAAGAATCACAGACGTTAGAGCAGTTTAGACAGGAGTTTGTCAAAAAATTTGGACAAGCCCAAGTTCCATTGTCTATTGCCACCGACCCAGAAACAGGTATAGTCTACGACGACTTAGTTGCTGCTTCAAACGATAGTGAATTGCTCAAAAAACTTAATCTACAATTACCTAAAGGCCAGGATCAGCAAAGCATACCCTATAGTCATTTCCAAATCTTTTTATTGGAACAAATGCTTTCCAAAAGATCAATCCACCTCGAACAGTTCAAGCCTACTGAGAGCAGTTCTCCCATTAATTTACCTAATAGTTTTAGTGTAGTATTCAAAAGATATGAAGAGAACTTAATCATCGAGCAGATAGGAGGGGCAACCGCTAACGCCCTGTTGGGCAGGTTCACACACTCCTCTCTTGGTATAGGAGTACTGACGCGTAAGATTGTTGAACTGGAGCACCGTTCTAACCCTGGCGTAATATTTTTCGACATAGGCTACCAATCCGAAACAAAAGTAGATAACATTAATCGTAGACAGCATATCTACCATACCGAACTTCCGATAAATAGTTGGTCGACCGCTAAACAGGTACTGCGCATCGACCGCATCCTAATTCAAGTCATAGACAACCAGTTAATACTACACGACAGCCATTCCGGCCTGCGATTAGTTCCCAGACTGGCCTCTGCCTACAACTATACTAGATCCGACCTCGCCATTTACCGGCTGTTATGTGATCTGCAATACCAAAACCTTCGTGCAAGCCTACATTTCGAGCTTTGGTCGCACCTCCCGGGGCTAACCCACTATCCACGAACTTACTTCAAAAAAATAATTGTCTCCCCGGCACGTTGGTTAATCCCCTCATTTTTAAAGCAAAAATCTTTGGCTTCCAGTCCACAGAGCGAGCTCGCATTACGTCAATGGCTTGATCAACACCAACTCCCCGTGCTTGTTCAAGTAAGTGAAGGCGATCTTACCTTACTGTTTAACACCACTAACAGTAATGAGCTATGGGCACTATCTATGTACATTCGACAGCACCAACAGGATCAAATATATTTGATTGAAGGTCTTTTAGATGAAAATAATGCTGTGAAAGACGAAAATGAACACTGCTATCAAGCCCAATATATCGTTAATTATTTTCACGATCAGCAGCTCTATCGTCCTTATACGACCGACACTCCGCCTGTTTTTAGCTTACCTAAGGAGAAAGACCTGCTACTACCAGGAGAGTATTGGCTCTATTTGGAAATCTATGGGCACCATAGTCGTGGAAATGAATTTTTGATTGAATTTGTCAGAAAAATTACCGCCAAACATCGTGCTATCCTTCGTCATTGGTTTTTTATTCGATACGACAATCCTAGTGCGCATTTGCGGATTCGGTTGGCCTATCGTCAAAAGGACGATTTTTATACCTTGACTGACGCCTTTAGCACAGCCCTGAAGCCCAAAATAATGGAATCGAAGGCTAGTGATTTTATTATCAGAAGCTATTTTCGTGAAAGTCAACGCTATGGACCAGATCGGATCGAATTGGTAGAAGCTTTTTTCCATTTGGATAGCAAACTGGTCATCAGGATTTTAGCAAGAAATCCAGTTGAGGAACAATTGTATACATATGGCTTGATATTCATGCGACAGTTGATTCAATTGCTCCCAAATGGGCCAAACCAACAGCTAAATCTGGTTAAAAGAATGGCAGAGAGTTTTGCCAGAGAAATGAATTTTAACAAAGCTACCTTTAAAACGATTAATCAAGCCTATCTCAGGTGCAGAGGAATACAAATTTCTCCACCACCTTTTTCCGCCCAAAAAAAGATAATGCTCCGCATTCTTAATCGCTGCATTCAACAATCAGAGGGAGAACAATTGGTAGCCGACCTCATTCATATGCACATTAATCGGCTTTTTCAAAGTAACCAACGCCTTCATGAGGCAATCTTGTATCAATACCTATGGAAGGATCTTCAGTCCAACAAAGTCCGTTCAGATCAAGGGAAACGAGGCTAAGACTAGTCTTGAACTGCCCGTTTTGATCCGAGCCATAATTGAATACTTGACGAGGTCCATAAGCAAATTCAAGACGCTGCCTGAGGTTATCCAGTCCACTACCCATACTGAACACATGGCGCTGATCATTGATCGCATTACAGGTCTCTAGGTAGAAGACATTTTCAATCACTGTCATATTTATTGTCGCTATATGTGCTATGGAATCTAGGTAGCCATGCTTGAAAATATTCTCCAATAAGGTCAACAGCACCAAGGGAATGATTTGAATTTTTTTCGCTTGTTGGGTACATGAAAGGTAGATGTTAATTTCGCGATCAGACTTTAGTCGATGGAGTTGGATGAGGCTTTCTGCTTGGAAAAGTTCTTCTTTTAATGAAATAAAGCCATTCCCTTGGTCGGCTTCCAAAGCGTAGCGCATCATTTGTGAAAGGCAGATAATTGCTTCGCCTGCTCGTGGAGATTTTTCGCCTATGTCACTGTAGACAAAATCTAATGTGTTAAAAAGAAAATGGGGGTTAATTTGTGCCTGCAACAAGGCGTTATGTGATCGGGCAAGCTCGCGTTCAACTTGGTGCTCACGAATTACCGCTTGTAAGCGTTCTTTTTCCAATTGGTCGGTCTTGCGTTTTTCTTTGAGATAATGTTCTAAATAGTAATAACCTGTGGAAAAGCCTAAAAAATAAAGACACCGGTACAAGTTTCTAAAGGCAAAGGATGCATTGAGGGGATAGTCTATTAATTTGACCGCTCCAATTTCCATCAACAACAGGTCACACAAATAATGGAGCACGATATAGCCCAAGATCTCAAAGCCAAACACTATCGGAATATAAAGCAAAGCGTTCTTGGTACGCGAGACCAGCCAGGGAAATATCCACTGAGCATGAAGGTAGAAAAAACAGATAATGATCAGATAGTGGAGGGCATAAGTCAAGGGACGACTGAATATATTGAAAAGTAGACCAACAATAACCGTTTCATACAAAATGAATAAGGTCCAAACTAATATATGAATCTGATTTTTTTTTAACCAAGCCATGTTGAATGTTATCATCCTTAAATAATTTCGTATCGGTAAAATGCCATTCGGTATCGGTAAAATGTCTTTTGGTATAATTTTTTTTTATGCTTGAAGATACCGAATTAAGTTTCATAAAAACAAAAACGATTATGAAACAAAAAAAAATTAAAATTAAGCCTATTGTACTGTTCGTATACCGGCCGAAGAACACGAATTCAGGGCATACCAAACGTGACACTGAGCCTACCACCATGACAATTACAACAGCTACATCTTCCTCATTCATACTTCATACAGGAAAAGGTAAGATCTAATCTTGAAGGCGGGCTTATCCAATTTTGCCCGCCCTCAAAAATTTCCTCTCCACAAACTCGCCGAATGTCTTGCGGTAGAGTTCACCGACAATAATATTCGCCCCATTTAGTAGCCGAACACAATTTCCCTCGATCGAAACAATCTGATCCATTTTAACAATGTAACTTCGTTGCAGCTGAATAAATCCAAGATCTAGACACAATATTCTTGAAATTTCTTGCAACGACATATAAGTAAGCACTTGAGTTTTCGTGGTGTAAATCAAAATGTAGTTTTTTTTGCTTTCAACCATGATGATTTCCGAAAAATTAATTCGCACCAACCTTGGTGTCTCCTCACGGCTACGGACAAAAAAAAAGTCATCCGCTTTTTGTGGATCGATTAATTTTGACCTACTTTGGGTTGGAAAAAGCTTATCTAGACAACTCAGAAACTGAATCAAAGTATATGGTTTTAGCAGATAATCGTCCGCATTAGCTTTGAAAGCCTCATAGGCATATTTGGTATGAGCGGTAACAAAAACTAACTTTTTGGTCTTATTGCGAATGAGTGGAGCGAGTTCCATGCCCGTAATTCCAGGCATATTTACGTCCAAAAAAACGATATCCAAGTTTTCAATACCCTTCAGTTCTGTGATAGCCAACTGGGGATCCCGATATTGGCCTATCAATACCAACCAAGGCGTCTGAGCAATGTATACAACTATTCTTTTGATGGCATAAGCATCGTCGTCGATAACTACACAGTGGTATGTTTTCATAATTTGGAAAATTTTGATATGTCTTATCCGTCTATAGCTATGCAGGTTATTGAATTAATCGGCTTGCCCCATACCAGTGCTACCGTTCTTTTTAAATAGGGCGCCGGCCTTACAGTATTTTTTGTCATAGTTAAGTTGTTCTTTCTTAAAAGAACCTTGATTTATATTTACCAAGACAAGTTCGGGTGTTGGTATTGTTAACTTTAGTAATAGAAAGTGGCACAATAACTCATAAAAAAGGCAATCGATCTCTTGTTGATTAAGACTTATCCCCGACCTATATTTACAATAATAAATCTCATAATCATCACAAAGAAATTTTAATGGGCTGTGGCCATACGTAGGAATTTCCTCTAATAATGTAATGGTGTTTTTTACTACAAAATCCAAATCAATCTAAATGAAAGCTAATTTATATGCAATATAAGAATTTCAACCAAAATGCAGTTTATTAGTTTGCTGAAGTGTAATGTATTGTTTGTATTAAACCCTTATTTCTTTGCCAAATTTGATTCCAAAGGCGCCATGGTCAATGAACTTAATTTGGACAAAGACTACCCTAAACTATCCCAAGGCTACCTCTCCCATTTCGTGTTTCGTTAACATTCGTCCCAGGATATGGGTAATTCATCCCAATAGGTTTTTTTTCCCCCAGAAACAAACTAGAATTGTACAAACTAACCGCAAATGAAAACGATTAAATTTGAACTTCTAATTCTATCCACCTGGTTTCTCTTATACCTACTGATCATTACCGACCGGTTCTACCTTAACCTTTTCCAAGAGCAGGCAAGCGGAATGGATGTATTACGACCTGATAAAGACACGGTTTTTACCCTGATCTTGTTAAGACCCCTCTTTTTTTATCTCGCAGCTATCCTATTGCTTCGCATTGCTCTTAAAGGGCTTGTCGATCAGCGCTACCAAAAAGTGAACATCGCTGGCCTAATTACTGTAACCTTGCTTAGCTTGACCGGAAGCCTAGTGAATTACCATCTACAGGTCTTGGTCAATGCCAAGCTACAGCTCAGCCAAACGTTTCAAAACAACTTGATTTCGCAAGGACTTTTTGCTACTGGCACGGTGCTGGTCATCGTTGCTTACGCTTACGGAAAGCTCAAATTTACCGCCCTCCTAGTTCAACTGAACAAATACGACATCCGGATTGCATGGCTCACTAAAATTACGATATCTTGGGCTGCATTTACTGGGTTAGTCTACTTGACCGGTCTAGCCCAAAACAGCGCCACATGGCCTTTCTGTTTGATTACCCTACCAGTTTCCCTACTTCATGGTTATATACTAATTTTTTGGTTGATCCCCAGATATGAAGGGAATAAAACGAGCCTCCACCTGACCCTACTAATTCTGGCTACCTTAATATTAGCCTGTATCCACACTTTAGCCTTACAGCCTGCCTTAGCAGAATGGTTATCGCTCTGGCAATTGCTTATACTAACATGCGCTGCCCATCTGCTGGTAGTACTGCCCTTAAGCTGGTATATCCATTTCTCTAGGGTCGCTAGTCGGGAGCACATTGCTGAACTTCAACAGGCCCTTGTTTTGAGTAGGTCTAAACTCGACCAACTGGTGGCCCAGGTCAACCCACATTTCTTATTTAATTCCTTGAATACACTTTATGGCTTAGCTATTCTGGAAAATGCAGAGCAGACCACAAGTGGCATCCAAAAACTGGGCGATTTAATGCGAGTTGCCCTTAGAACCAATCTTAGAAACAAGGTAGCGTTAAGTAAAGAAATTGACTACTTAAACAACTACATTGATTTCCAAATGCTTAGGCATGGTCAGAACAAAAAATTCGGGATCCATGTCGACCTCAAAGCCCCCACCGATGAGCTTTACATTGTGCCCATGCTGTTAATGCCATTTATAGAGAACGCCTTCAAGCACGGTATTAGTACGGTATCCGCCTCAACAATCGACATCAGGCTTATTTATCAGCCCCAGCAAATCGAATTGGTTGTTACCAATAGCAAACCGTCCAAGATCGCTCCGCAAGCCACCAGCCAGCGCATCGGTCTAACCAACGTCAAAGCACAATTGCAACTCCTCTACCCTGGTAACTATCAGCTGGAAATTATCGACCAAAAAGAATCGTTTACCGTTAACTTAAAATTAGCAATATGATCGCCATAGCCATCGACGATGAGCCTTCTGCCCTACACGTCATCAGTTCTTTTTGCAACAAAATTGCACACGTTACTCTTGCTGCAACCTTTACAGATCCCTTTGAAGCAGTAGCTTACTTGCAAATACATCGCACTGACCTGCTCTTTTTAGACGTGCTGATGCCCGATATCTCCGGGCTAGAACTCTATCGAAGCCTCAGGAGTAAACCAATGGTCATTGTTACCACCGCATTTGAAGAATATGCGCTCGCTGGATTCGAAATTAGTGCTGTAGACTATCTGCTCAAGCCCTTTTCAATAGAGCGTTTCATTACCGCTTGCAATAAAGCATTCTCTAATAATCAGATGCTTAATGACCAGAGCAAAGACAATGCATTATTTATTCAAACAGCGACCAGCCGCATCAAGATCAACTTATCTGATATCTATTTTATCGAAGCGGCAGCGAACTATGTCTCCTTCCATTTGGAAACAGAGCAGTACAGCTCTAGGATGACCTTTCAAGAGGTTGTGCAGCTGTTACCGGAAAAACTGTTCTGCAGAGTACATCGCTCCTTTATAGTTGCTATAAACAAGGTTGAATCTGTAGAAAAACACCAACTCCGTGTAAACAAGCATGTCATCCCGATCAGTGATGGCTATTACCAAACCTTCCTTAGCCTATTCAAAAGCGTATGAAAACCCTACTTGTTCTTGCATTCACGCTGATCATCCATACCACCATGGCACAGCAGCCCGTAAAAAAAAACAGTATCCAACTATCGGTAGTCGACTCGGCGACACACCAGCCAGTCACGATCTGTAAGGTTTCAATTACCGAAAACCAAATGCAGAAAAGCTATTATACCGATCTGCTCGGTGTGGTAAAGATTGCCTTCAACTCTGATTCTTGTCTTGTTTCCATCACGACTTTAGGTTATCGAAATAAGATGTTCAAGCTGAATACCAGTCAGAACAATAGTATGCTAACCATCCTGCTTAGCGAAGCGCCACTAAACCTCAAAGAAGTGAACGTTATTGCTCAAAAAAACCTGATCAAAAAAGAATTTGATCGGATCGTCTACGATGTACAGCGTGACCCCGACAGCAGGACCGCCACTCTATTTGATATCCTATATAAAATCCCGCTGCTTTCGGTAGATGCTCAGGATAACATTCAAATGAAGGGAAGTACCAGCTTCAAAGTCCTTCTCAACGACAGACCGACCAACCTTTTTGTTAACGACCCTAAAGAAGTGTTCAAATCCTTACCAGCAAGCGCCATACAGAAAGTCGAAGTCATTACCATCCCTTCGGCGCGGTATGATGGAGAGGGCCTGGCCGGACTTATCAACATTGTAATGGTCAAAAAATTAAATGCTGGATATACCGGAACCTTGGCCTCCAAATATCAACTGCCTGGGGGTTTAACGACAAACGGCTCATTACTGGCCAAAAGTGGCAAATTTGATATCAATGCGATAGGATCGACCGCTTTAATCACTGCGCCAAAAACTTCTTATGAAATCCAGCGAAACACTACCACCTCCACCCTTTCAAACCTTAATGACCAAGGCAGCAGTAAAGGCAAGAAAAAATCCAATCTATTGGCAGTCGAAACCAATTATGAAATAGACACTTTAAATTACCTAAACCTTTCGGTAAACAGCGGTATCTCGACTAACAAAAAGTCTGGCGGCCAAACCACCACATTTAGCTCCAGTTCTGCGGCCAGCGCAAGTGGCTATCAGCTGAACAATATTTTCGAGAATGGCTTAAATCTAAAAGATATCGAAATGGATTACCAGCACCTGTTCAAAGCCAACAAAAGGCATATCTTATCGGTCATGTTGAAATCATCTTTGAATAAGAACGATCAGGACAATACCGTTGAAACTACGAGCGACTATCCAGTAAAAGACTACGTGCAGCAGAATCAGGCCCAAGGCCAGGAGCAAACCCTGCAAGTGGACTATGTCTACCCTGCAAAAGGGCTGCAGTTGGAGACCGGTGTGAAAGGGATATTTCGGGAAAACCAAAGCAAATCCACCTATCAACAAAGTCAATTTGAAGCCAATAATACAATACTGGACTACAATCAGAACGTCTATGCAGTTTATCAATCCTATCGATTTAGCTTGGGCGAGATCAAAACAGTTATGGGCACTCGGCTGGAAAATACAATAATCAACTCCAAACAGGTCAACTCGATCAAAAAAAACTACCTCAACATTTTAACTTCTATTAGCCTAAGCAGATCCCTGAGTGCCTTCAGTGACCTTTCTTTGGGTTATAGTGAACGCATCGAAAGGCCCGGTGTTCAACAGTTAAATCCTTTTGAAATCAGGATCAGCCCCAACTTCGCCAGAAAAGGGAATCCAGACCTAATGCCAGTAAAAAACCGAAGCCTTCAACTAAATTACAGCGCTTATAAAAAAGGCTTTGTCTCGATTGGGTTAAGTTACGAAAGCGCAAAAAAAATCATCCAAAGCCTTACCCAATTGGCAGAAGATAGCATTAGCAAGACCAGTTTTTTTAACATGGGCAAACGGAACAATCTCTCCAGCTTTGTTGCTCTTTCCTATCCTGTAACCAAAAAGACCAGCCTGAATCTGAATGGTCTAATTTCCTACGTGCAGCTCAGCGGCAAACACGGCACGCAAAATTACACCAACAGCGGTATAGCAGGAAATGTATCTCTATCTGCCAACTACACACTCAACAAAACCCTTAAAACAGGCGTGAGAGCAGGCTATTTCAGCAGGGGGATCAATCTGCAAGGGAGTTCCAACGGCTATGCCTATAGCACCTTTACCGTTTCCAAAGATTTCATGGAACGTCGGTTCTCGGTAGTTGCAGCCATTAATGATCCCTTTATGACCTATCGTAAACAATCTACCCTAATCTCAACAGCCGCATTTACCCAAAACTCATACTACCAGACCATAGCCAGATCAGCGTCAATCAATGTGAGTTATCGCTTCGGTAAACTGAAAGAATCAAAAAGAAAACGAAAATCCATTGTCAATGATGATCTGAAACCGATGAACAATAACTAATAGAGGAAAACAGTCGCCATGGTAGAGCGGAGGATTATCTGTTCCTCGCCAGGCGCTCACTATTCTAGGTCGAGGGAATTACTGCCAATGAATGGGCTACAATCAACCTTTTCTTTTTAGGATCTTGTATTCCAAAATTTAACCCTAATTTAAGTCCTATAAAAAGAAAATCCAACAAGATATTCTCGTTTCAACCAAAACCAATGCTAAAGCTATGGGAGATGAAATCAAATGTATCAATATACTCAAGCAAGTGTTTATGAAAATCCATTTAAGAATCCACGTCCTGTTGATCATGCTGTTCAGCGGCCTCTGCAGTTGTATACCAGAACCCTCAATCAATTCATCTATAGCAACCACCTCCATTGAAATTCCACAACGCACCTACAATTTTGGGACAATTGATAACGGTATAGTGGTCAAACATGAGTTTAAGATCAAAAATGTAGGAGACCAGCCATTGATCATCAACGAGGTAAGTTCCAATTGCGACTGCACGGTATTCAAATGGTCAAAAGTACCCGTTCTGCCCCAACAAAATGCCCGTATCCAAGTTATCTTTAATCCTACTGCGCAAATCGAAGGCATAATCTCAAAGACCCTCCTCATACGGATGAATACCGACTCGGGGCTTCATAAAATCTACTTTATGGGGAATATCGTTAGCAGAAAAAACAACGGCAACTCCGACTTCTAATGGCTTGACGGAGACCGTCATACTAACCTAAATTGATCAAAAAATTTGAACAATAAAATATCTTTGTTTCATTAGGATGAGAGGAAAACAATAGATCATTTTGATTAAAAAACATATAATGTATTGGTTTTTTCGTTGTCGGTTTACAGCAAAAACAATTTGAGCATTTCGCGGTAAATGAGCAAATTGTTTGGGAATAATTTGGCAAGTTTAGCCGAAATTGCTTCGCGTTGTATTATTTCGCCTTTATTAGGCGGTTTTATTGCCCCGGCTTTTACTACATTAACTTCAATAGCTGTTGCAAACCAACTTACATGTTCGTCTGGTAATGCCAGACCTAAAATCATACCTGGCAGGCCATTAAAGCTCTCTGGACCACCAGAAATTGGTATTTGTTCTGCATAAAAAGCAACCACATAAACGGAATCCCATAGCAGACCATTTGCCCGGATGCAATTATATCCAGCAATTGTACGTTCCTCATCGGTAATTTTCCATTTAATATGCTCCATATTTTCGTTTAAAAGCAGGGTTTCCTCGAAGAGTGTCTTCTGTGTTGTTCTAAGCCGACGATTTTTCCTGTTCAGGCTAACTAAATTATTTGCGTAGTCCACAACTTTTGGCACTGATCCTATTCTTTGACATTTTTAGGCGTCTTGAAAACAAAATAGCCTCTCCTGCTTCGCAGAAAAGGCTATCGTTTGTCGGGGTGGCAGGATTCGAACCTACGACCTCCTGCTCCCAAAGCAGGCGCGATACCGGGCTACGCTACACCCCGAACTGGTATCGATCTTTCTCCCTTTTTCTGAAGGGAACGCAAAGTAACGGTTTTTAACGCATAAAACCAATAATTTTGCATTTAATTTAAAGCGGAGAGGGCGGGATTCGAACCCGCGGTACCGTTGCCAGTACGACAGTTTAGCAAACTGTTCCTTTCGGCCACTCAGGCACCTCTCCTATTCTCAAAATGTCCCTTTTGAGGTTGCAAATATAGCAATTCATCTATGTTTGCAAAAAAAAATTACGTTGTTTGTAAATAATCTACCCGAACATGATAGATACTCATTAGCATTGTCTTGAATATCAGCTTTATAGTTTCCAAGTCTTTTAAAGTCAAATCGCAATTATCTAATTGATTTTGCTCCAGTTTATAGTCAATTATCCTTTCGACCAGCTCATTTATGTTTTGAGCATCGGGATTTTTTAAACTTCTCGATGCGGCTTCGACCGAATCGGCCAACATTAACACACCCGTTTCTTTAGAAAATGGAATGGGTCCCGGATACCGGAAAATATTCTCGTCTACGAATTTCTCGGGCGAATTTTTTAGGAATGACTGATAAAAGTAATCTACCCTAGTATTACCATGATGGGTTCTTATAAAATCGATCACACTTTCGGGCAGCTTATGCTTACGGGTAATTTCGATCCCCTTATGCACATGCTTAATAATAATTTGCGCACTTTGCTCGTAAGGTAGTTTATCGTGCGGACTAACGGCGGTATTTTGGTTTTCGATAAAGTACTGTGGATTTTCCATTTTACCGATATCATGGTATAAAGCCCCGGCCCTTACCAATAAAGAATTCCCACCAATTTTAAAAATAGCCGCCTCGGCCAGGTTAGCCACCTGTAGCGAGTGCTGAAATGTTCCGGGCGCCTTAAATGCCAGATCCCTTAGTAATTTATTGTTCGTATTGGTTAATTCTATTAAAGCAACATCGGAAGTAATTCCGAATACCCTTTCGAAAGCATAAATTAAAGGATAAGCCAATAAAGAAAGTAACACACTAAAAATAAATGGCAAGAAATTAGTCCACTCTATCAGATTAAACGAACCCTCCCGTAAAAGCGCTATCCCTACAAAGGAAACAAAATAAGCCGCCAATATAAAGGAAGCCGAAATAAGCAGTTGCTCGCGCTTAACCAAGTTCTTAATACTATAAATAGCAACCATCCCAGCGGTAGTCTGACAAAACACAAACTCAAAGCTGTTCGGGACAAAAAAACCGGCGACCAGAATTACCAGTAAATGCAAATTAAGTGCCAGTCGTGTATCGAATAAGATCCTGATAATAATGGGGACAATACAAAACGGAATATAATATAGACTTAGCAGGTTAATTTTAATGGCCCAGGTTAAAGCCAGTAACATAGAAGTAATTACTAATAAAATGAGTGATAACTGCCGGTTGTCTGCGAAAATGTCTTTCCTGAAAAGAAAAAGGAAAACCATTAATAGCGTAATGGTAAAACCTACAAGAAATACCTGCCCCAGGTAAACCAACCGGTTATCGCCGGTAGTCTTTGTTTGGGCTTCGTAAGTTCCTTTATAAGAAAGTAGTTTTTGGTATATTTCTTCGTCAATAACAGTTCCGCGAGCTACAATAAGCTCGCCCTTTTGCACCATTCCGCGGGTGGTCGACAAACTATTAACGGTGTTGTTCTGAACCACGGAAGTTAAATTCTCGTCGAATATTACATCGGGTTTGAGATGACTTTCGATTAAATCGAATACAGTATCCTCAATTTTTGAATTAGCAGCTTTAAAATTTAGTTTAAAATAAGTCAGCGCACTTTCGGTGGTAAAAACGTCTTGCGAATTTTTCCTGGTCGACACATTGTTATCCAGCATCAAAAAGTCGTAATCCTTCCTTTCCTTTCTAGACTTACCACTAAGAACTATGATTCCCTTTTTATAAACAATTTCGAGAATTTTGAAAGCTTCCTGTCGGGCAGCAATCTTTTCTTTCTCGGGAAGGTCGTTAGATTTCCACTTAATATCGAACTCGTTTAAAAACGCCTCTCCCTGGCTCTTAAAAACATCGCTATTGTATTTATAAATTGGCAATACATTATTTAAGGCCTCGGTCTTATCGGTAACCAACTCTGGAGCGGTTTTCAAGATGGCAAAGCCGAAAGGCGATACCAAATCTTTATTTAACCAGGTCTTGCCTTTTTCAAATTCGTACCGAAACCTCGGCTGCTTAGGCAAGTAAAGCGTAATTACAAATACCGAAACCACCATCATCACATATTTGATGTTGGAAGAGTATTTCCGATAAAGCACTTTATGTGAACTCTTTTTGATTTTCGCCAAAATTCTAAAATTTGATTAATCCAAAATTAAGATTATTTCATAAGTATAAGCATTTTTATTTGTTAATCTCAATTTTTATGCGTCAATTTATGATATCAAATTAATATCACTATGTATACAGAAAAAATTATCAATCCGCCATCCGGATATTTAGTACTGGGTTTATTCCTGGCACTTTTAGCTACTGCAGCCTTTTGCTTTGTTCAAAACAATTATGTGTTTGGTAGCCTCACTTTAGTCTTCAACTTTTTTCTGGTCTTACCAGGGCTGATTATCGTAAACCCCAACGAATCTAAAATATTAATCCTCTTCGGTAAATACGTAGGTACCGTTAAGACGGATGGCTTTTTTTGGGTAAATCCGTTAACGACGAAAAAGAAATTATCCTTACGTGCCAGAAACCTAAACGGGCAGCAGTTAAAAGTAAACGATAAAATGGGGAATCCTATAGAAATTGCCGCCGTAATTGTTTGGCAGGTAAATGAAACGGCTAAAGCAACTTTTGCGGTCGAAAACTATTTACAATACGTAAACATACAAAGTGAAGCCGCAGTACGGCACCTGGCAAACAGCTTTGCTTATGATAACATGGAAGACGAAAGTGCAGAAATTACACTAAAAGATGGAGCAGACAAAGTAAGTGTACTTTTAGAACAGGAACTAAACGAGCGTTTATCGAGGGCAGGTATTGACGTAATCGAAGCCCGGATTTCGCACCTGGCTTACGCTCAGGAAATTGCCAGCGCCATGCTTCAGCGCCAACAGGCTTCGGCTGTAATTTCGGCCAGAAAGTTAATCGTAGAAGGTGCGGTTGGCATGGTCGAAATGGCACTCGCCAGGTTATCAGAAAAAGGGATCGTAGATTTAGACGAAGAGCGTAAAGCAGCGATGGTAAGCAATTTATTGGTGGTACTTTGTGGCGATCGCAATGTGCAGCCTGTAGTAAATACAGGTACATTATATAACTAATGGAGTTCGAAGAAAAGCAACAGCTAAAATTACAATGGCTTTATATCCTTCTGGGTCTGGAAACCATTGTAATTTGTAGCATTCTATTTTTAGATAAAGGCGGGATGAGTTGGCAAGACCTAAGAGAAAACTATTTCTTACCCATTTTAGCGATCTTATTTCCCTATGTTGTGATTTATTTTGTAACTAAAAATTCGTTAACCCTCCGCATTAATCCCGATATCATTACTTATCGCTATTGGCCATTTAGCTGGCAGAAAAGCATTTCCTGGGCGCAAATAGATAAGATTTACCTTCGTAAATACGATGCTTTAGGCGAATATGGTGGCTGGGGAGTAAAATACCGGTTATGGTTTAAATTTAACGATAAAGCCTACATTTTTAACGATAAAAACATAGGTCTGCAACTAGAACTCGATAACCATAAAAAAATACTGTTCAGCACGGGAAAGCAGGAAGAACTTAACCTGTTTTTAATTAACTTAAAGCAGACCCAAAACATAGGAGCTATTGAAACCAATGTCAGAGAAAGATAAAAAGGCATTTGCACTAAGAATAAACCCAACGTTACTTAAAGAGATAGAGCAATGGGCAGCCCAGGAATTTAGAAGTACGAACGGGCAAATCGAATACCTTTTAAATGAAGCAGTTAAAGCTAAGAAAAAAAGCAAGCAGAGTTGAGTTGAGCAACCCTTTAGGCCTTAGTTTAATACGGACAGGCAAGAAACAACCAACGAAAAATGCCCAACTAAAAGGCTTATTTCCCAAAATCCTAGTATATTGCGCCACCAAATATTTTAAAAGATCATATCATGAAAGACGTAGTTATCGTAGCTGCCGTTAGAACACCAATAGGCAGTTTTGGCGGTTCATTAGCTGGATTTTCGGCCACTCAATTAGGTGGGTTTGCCATTAAGGCCGCTTTGGAAAAAACAGGTTTAACACCAGAAAATATTCAGGAAGTTTATATGGGCAATGTGCTTTCGGCCAATTTAGGGCAGGCACCTGCAACCCAGGCTGCAAAATATGCCGGTTTACCAGATTTACCAGCAACAACGGTTAATAAAGTTTGCGCTTCGGGTACAAAAGCAATTATGCTGGCGGCACAAAGCATCGCCCTTGGCCATAATGAAATCGTTGTCGCTGGCGGTATGGAAAGCATGAGTAATGTACCTTACTATTTAGACAAAGCAAGAAATGGTTATCGCTTAGGGCATGGTCAAATTACCGACGGACTGGTAAAGGATGGCCTTTGGGATGTATATAATGAATACCACATGGGCTCTGCCGCCGAATTATGTGCCGAGACCTGCAAAATTAGCCGCGAAACGCAAGACAACTTTGCTGTCGAATCGTATAAACGTGCTCAAGCCGCACAATTGGCTGGAAAATTTACGGACGAAATTGCACCAGTAACAGTAAAAGATAGAAAAGGAGAAGTTACCCTAATTAGTACCGACGAAGAACCCCATGTTGTTAAATTCGATAAAATACCCGGTTTAAAACCTGTCTTTAAAAAAGACGGAACGGTAACTGCCGCAAATGCCTCGAGCTTAAACGATGGTGCTGCAGCCTTGGTTTTAATGAGCGCCGAAAAAGCAAAAGAACTGGGTTTAAAACCCCTTGCTAAAATTTTAGCTTATGCCGATGCGCAGCAAGCCCCAGAGTGGTTTACAACCGCTCCTTCGAAAGCAATTCCTTTAGCTTTAAGTAAAGCTAATTTAACACTAAGTGATGTAGATTACTTTGAAATTAATGAAGCATTCGCCGTAGTCTCTTTAGCCAATAACGAAGCCTTAAACCTAAATGCAGACCAGGTAAATGTAAATGGCGGTGCCGTAGCTATGGGTCACCCACTTGGGGCATCGGGTGCCAGAATTGTGGTTACTTTACTTTCTGTTCTAGCCCAAAATAAGGGGAAAATTGGCGTTGCCGGCATCTGTAATGGCGGCGGTGGTGCAAGCGCAATAGTTTTAGAAAATTTACGTTAGTAATAACTAATGCTTTTACAGGTTAAGCACTATATGTTGTTTGTATTAGTATGTTGCGCACTTTATTCGAAGGCGCAACATACTTACAATACTACCCAGGCCCTACAACTTACTAAATACCAAGACT
The DNA here is from genome assembly GCA_040388055.1 of Bacteroidota bacterium. GTDB lineage: Bacteria > Bacteroidota > Bacteroidia > Sphingobacteriales > Sphingobacteriaceae > Pedobacter. The sequence goes on along the minus strand of JAZKCO010000004.1, from coordinate 213,391 downwards.
CCTTAGCTATCCTTAGCGAAGAAACCTTCGCAGCTAAAGATGATGATATGCGCCTGGCAAAAAATGCGGAGTTTATAAAAAAACTGGTAAGTGCTTTAAAAATCAATAACTCTTTTAATTTTGGTTTCGATTCTTTAAAGCGGGTCTCGATTCTGCAATCACCCGACCATTCTTTCCGCATCGTTACCTGGTTTATACCCCTTAACGATGGGACCTATCGTTATTATGGCACCTTACAAATGGCCACCACCAATGGCTCGATTAAATTATTTCCATTAAGCGACGCAACGACCAGCTTACCCGATGTAAATGCAATTAACAATAACAGGGCTTGGTTCGGCGCCCGGTATTACGAGATGATCCCGGTAATTGTAAATGGAAAACAGCCTTATTTTATTTTATTAGGCTGGAAAGGGAACAACCAGAAAACCTCTAAGAAGGTAATTGAAGTTTTAACTTTAGAAAAAACTGGACCTGTATTCGGTAAAAATATTTTCGAGGTCGAAAAAAACAAACCCCTTAAGAACCGGGTGGTTTTCGAATATAATAAATTAAATACCATGACCTTAAGTTTCGACAAAAAGGTTAATATGATTGTTTTTGACCATTTAGTTCCTTACGACCCAAATATGGCTGGGAATTTCGAATATTATGGCAGCGATCTTAGCTTCGATGCCTACAAACTCGTGTGGGGAAAGTTAACCTTACTAGAAAACGTAGCTTTAAGAAACGGGGCTTCTCCTAACGACGATTTATACAAAGCCCCGGTAAAAGCATCTTCGATAATCAATAAAAACAACTAAATAACTGCAATAAAAGATATAGAATAAAATTAATACACAAATTAATCAATAAACATGCTTAATTTGTAAATCATAACTAAAACTAATTTATAACTAAAATTAAATTTATGGCAATTGAAACTGCTTCGTTAAGCGAAGACCAGGCCCTGGATCTGCACCTTGAAGAAAATGGCGTAGCTACACAAAAAATAATTAATCATCCTGTCGGCTTATTTGTATTGTTCTTCACAGAAATGTGGGAAAGGTTTAGCTATTATGGAATGCGAGCCCTCTTAGTTCTTTTCCTTGTAAGTGAAGCCAGTAAAGATGGCTGGAACTGGACCAGACCCGAGGCTTTAAAATTATATGCGTGGTACACCGGATTAGTCTATTTTACCCCAATAATTGGCGGGTTAATTGCCGATCGTTTAACTGGCTATAGAAAAGCAGTTATTTTAGGCGGATTGATTATGACTCTAGGTCATGCTTCGATGGCAATGGAAGGTTTGGATAAAACCTTTTTTTATGCAGGATTAATTCTTTTAATAACTGGAAATGGTTTATTCAAACCGAATATCTCTTCAATTGTAGGTCAGTTATACCCCTCTATTAGCGATAAAAAAGATTCTGCGTATGCCATTTTTTATATGGGCATTAACTCGGGCGCTTTTCTTGGTATATTAATGTGTGGCTATATTGGCGAAACTCAAGGCTGGCATTGGGGATTTGGCTTGGCTGGTATTTTTATGTTCTTCGGTACCATGCAGTTTTATTTCGGTCAGAAAATATTTGGAGTACTGGGCCAGAAAGTCTTAAAAGCCGAAGTTCCTGTAGTAAAAGAAGAAAGCCTTCAGAATGAAAACGACAGTATCGTTACCAGACAAAGGTTATGGGTTATTGGCGTATTTTCTGTATTTACGATCTTCTTTTGGATGGTATTTGAACAGGCAGGTGGTTCTATGACCATTTTTGCAAAAGATTACACCTTACGCGATTTAACGGGTTCTTCTGGTACTGCTTTCCGATGGATAGATTCGATTCTAACGATATTCCCATTAATTGCCGTTACTATTGTTCTAATTGCGCTAGCTAAAAAGATTTTCAAAAAATTTCCTATTACCATTATTTTCACGGCGTTAAGCTTTATAATTATCTGGTGTCTAGGAATTTGGAAGGTTCAAAACGTATTTTCGGCCGATAAAACTGAAGTACCAGCCTCTTGGTTCGGTATATTAAACTCTTTCTTTATCGTATTATTAGCCCCATTATTCTCTAAAATTTGGGAAAGTAAACTTAACCCGAGCGGCCCAGCAAAATTTGCATGGGGTTTAATCTTCGTAGGGATCGGCTTCGCCGGATTAGCTTACGGAGGGATGGATATCGCATCGGGTGCTAAATTCGCACAAGTGAGCATGTTTTGGTTAATCTTTGCTTATTTCTTCCATACTGTAGGCGAATTGTGCGTATCGCCAGTAGGTCTTTCGTATGTGAGCAAGCTAGCCCCGGCAAAATTGGTTGGTTTAATGTTCGGCGTTTGGTTTATCTGTACATTTGCAGGTAATACTCTTGCCGGCTTAACAGGAAGTTTAATCGATACCATTAGCACGAAATATTCAATTTCAACATTCTTCTTAATTTTTACTGCCATCCCAGTTGTTGCAGGTTTGGCGATGTTCGCCCTATCGCCATTATTACGTAAATGGATGCATGGAGTTCATTAATCAGATTTAACATCATTTAACCAAAAGCCCGTAAAGAAATTTCGGGCTTTTGGTTTTTAATACTTAGTTTTGTTTTTTGAATATTTCGCATGCTTTGCCAATAAAGAAACAAAGCATTTAGAGTTTGAAAACGTACTAACCCAAAGGCAAAAACGTTATTCGACTTTCGATAGGCGACGAAACAAGAAACCAACAACCAGCAGCAAGAAACGAACAACGACCAACGAAAAACCTCAACAAAGTGTCCGATAGCCTAGTCATTATCCCCACGTATAACGAAAAAGAAAACATCGAAAAAATTATTCGTAAAGTATTTTCCCTTCCTTATACTTTCGATCTGTTAATTATCGACGATGGTTCGCCAGACGGGACAGCGGCTATCGTAAAAAAGCTGCAACAAGAATTTCCATCGCAGCTACATCTTGAAGAGCGAAAAGGAAAGCTAGGTTTAGGAACCGCTTACATTCATGGTTTTAATTGGGCATTGCATCGTAATTATGAGTTTATATTCGAAATGGATGCAGATTTTTCCCATAATCCCGACGATTTAATCCGATTACGCGAAGCTTGTATAAATGGCGCCGACCTGGCCATTGGCTCCAGGTATGTAAAAGGAGTAAATGTGGTAAACTGGCCCATGGGGAGAGTGTTGATGTCTTATTTTGCGTCAATGTATGTTCGTTTCATCACCAGAATCGATATACAAGATGCAACGGCTGGTTTTAAATGTTATAGACGCCGGGTTTTAGAAACCATCGAGATGGATAAAATACGTTTTGTGGGTTATGCATTTCAGATCGAAATGAAATTTACCGCCATTAAATATGGCTTCAACGTAGTCGAGGTTCCTATTATATTTACCGACCGAACCGAAGGAACCTCTAAAATGAGTACACGAATTTTTAGGGAAGCTTTTTTAGGGGTTATTCAGATGAAAGTTAATAGTTGGTTTAGGAATTATGGCCGGTAGTCTTTACCCGCCCTTATCATTTGCCCGAAATCGTAATGCTTAGCCATTGCATTTACAATCATTACTATTCTTTTTACGCGTGTGGGCTCGGTCTTAGCTGTGTTTAACCAGTTTATATAATAATTTTGATGTGATTTAGGCATCGATAAAAACTGGGCTAATAAGTCTTCTCCATCAGCTAAACAAATTTCGAGATCTTCGGGTATTTCTATCTTAAAATCTGCATCGAAGGTAAGGCTTACCTCCAGTACCCCACCTTCTTCCTTTTTTAGTCGCTTTCTTAAGGATGCTTTTAAAGCCATAATAAAGTCGCCTTCGCCCATTGGAATTAAAGCCATACCGGCGATTTCGACAAGATCTAAAGTTCCCTTTACCCGAAAACTTTTTCGCTCGCCAGGCCTAAGCTGCTCGGCAATAGCTTGAGGCACACAGATATAACTCCAGGCAGTTTTTTCGCCCTTGGCATCAAATTTCTCTATTTCTGCTTTAAAGTTGAGCATTTTGGTTGTTCGTCTTTCGTTGGGTGTTGTTCGTACTGTTGTTTGTCTTTATAGGTAAGGCTAAAAAACTCCTTCAACTCCCAGGCCAAAGAGTGCAAAATCGTATTTAACCGGATCTGCCGGATCGAATTCTTTTAATCGGGAAGTTAATTCTACTGCGGTTAGCCAGTCGGTTTGTTTGCGATTAATGAGGCCTAATTTTCTACCCACCCTATCTACGTGTACATCGCAAGGGCAAATTAATGCCGAAGCAGGGATAGCATTCCAGAGTCCAAAGTCAACACCACAATTATCCTTACGTACCATCCATCTTAAAAACATGTTTAAGCGTTTACAAGTCGACTTTTGTAATGGAGAAGAGATATGTTTAACAGTACGTACCGGGAAATCAGTCAAGCTAAAAAAATAAGTTCTAAAATGATTTAAAGCTTTTTCGGTAGTAAAAATTTCTGTCTTAAATTCGTTCATCATACAGGCTGCCGACGAAAGTTCAATTTCCGAATTGCTAATTTCTGGTAAATAAGCCGAATTAAAAACTTGTTGCCGTGGCATAAAAGCACTTTCCAGGCTAATCGATTGTCGATAATGCTGCCGAAGAAAAGCCACAAAATAGAGTAAATCCGTATCATTAAAAGTGCGGTGTTTAAAGCCCAATAAGCTTTTTAAATCCTCGTCGCTATGCTGTAATATAAAGCGATAGGGCTCATTTCCCATGCGGAAAAACAACTCGTTACATTTATTGATAATCGTTTTACGTTGCCCCCAAGCCAAAATTGCTGCAAAAAATGCAGCAATTTCGATATCTTGTTTTTGGGTATATTGATGCGGAATGCAGATCGGATCGTTTGCAATAAAATTTGGGCGATTATACTGATCGACCTTAAAATCCAGAAAATCTTTTAATTCCGTCATTTTGAGTGAACCAATGAATCAATCTAAGACAATGCTTGCTCCAGATCGGCTAATAGATCTTCAATATCTTCTACGCCAACACTAAGCCGTAAGAGATTATCGGTTACGCCAACCTTTTCTCTCGCTTCTTTTGGAATCGAACCATGGGTCATGGTGGTAGGGTGATTAATAAGGGATTCTACACCGCCTAACGACTCGGCTAACGAAAACACTTTAAATCGCGATGCCACTCTAAATGTCTCTTGCAAATCGGCATCCTTTAAAGTAATAGAAACCATACCCCCGAAACCCCGCATTTGCTTTTTGGCAACCTCATGGTTAGGATGGTCTTCGAAACCTGGCCAATAAATTTTATCAATTTTTGGATGGTTCTTTAAATAATATGCAACTTTTTCGCCGTTCTCGCAATGTGCTTTCATGCGTAAATGCAAAGTTTTAATGCCCCGTAAAACCAGAAATGCATCTTGTGGTCCAGGTGTTGCACCACAGGCATTATATACAAAGAACAAATCTTTATATAAAGCTTCGTTATTAGTTAATAAAGCTCCCATTACCACATCAGAGTGACCACCAATATACTTAGTAACCGAATGCATTACCAAGTCGGCACCTAAATCTATCGGATTTTGCAAATAAGGCGAAGCAAAAGTATTATCGACCGTTAAAAGAATTTGATGAGCCTTTGTAATTTTAGCTACGCCTTCGATGTCTATAATTCGCATGGTTGGGTTAGTTGGAGTCTCTATCCAAACCAGCTTCGTATTTTCATTGATATGAGGAATAATATTTTCGGGATCTGATAAATCTAAAAAGTGAAATTTAATTCCATATTTTTCATACACTTTAGTAAAAATACGGTACGAACCGCCATATAAATCGTTACCAGTAATTACCTCGTCGCCAGGCTTTAGTAGCCTCAACACCGCATCTGTCGCTCCCATTCCGCTGCTAAAAGCTAAGCCAAATTTACAGTTTTCTAAAGCTGCCAGACAATCTTCCAAAGCCTTACGGGTCGGATTTGTACCCCGCGAATATTCGTAACCTTTATGTTCGCCTGGCGATTTTTGCCAGTATGTTGAAGTCTGATAAATGGGTGTCATTACGGCACCAGTTGTAGGATCTGGTTCCTGGCCAGCATGGATAGCTTTCGTTGCAAATTTCATACTATATATTATTATTTTGAATTTCTGAATTAAATAAATAACCCAAACGTTTACCGGTTGGATAACCACTAGCCGCAATTAGCGATTGTTTCTGATGAAGGGTTACATCTTTGATCTGGGCAAAAGGCGGAAGTAGTAAATCGGTATTAAGGCATAGCAGGATTGCTCTTTCCAGAATATCTGTTAATTTTTCTTCGGTAATTACATTGGCCGAAAAATCTTCATATAAAAACCCAAGTGCGCCCTCGCCTTCGACCAGAAAATGTTGTTCTTTATTAACTAAGATACGGGCAATTAATGAACCTTCGTCGGCAAGACGATTATATTTGATAGAATCTGCTAAAAAATTATGAACATAAATTAGCCCACAATAACTTAGGTGCTCATCGCCTTTTACATAGCTGGTCTGAAAAATAGAATGCCCTTCTTCGAAGTTAAAAACATTGCTATGCATAGAAATAATCAGCATATCTCCCGAAAATTTCAACTGCGCCTCAAACTGATTATTTTCTTTATAATTTACCTCAACAGAAGGATCCTTATGTGTATAATCCTTATGCAGCTTAGCTGCTATTTTGGAAAGTATCGTTTTAGTTAAACCAAATACTTCAGCTGTGCTGCGATAAATGGCCTGCTTTAAAGAAGCCTTGCTTTCCAGTTTATTAAGTATTTCTTTATAATTATTTTCCATTGTTCATTTTTCGTTGGTTAACTGGTTAATCGTTTAACTGCTGAGCATCGTATCTAACTACTAACTACTCGTTTAATTAGTTAGTTTTTCGTTACTCATTTATGAATCCAGACACGCACAACCCATAACCCACTAATACGCTCTAGCAAATAAAACGCGTTGCACAGATGGTTTACCAGTTACCATACAAACACCATCTTCTAGTTTATTGTTTAAAGGTATACAACGGATAGTCGCTTTTGTTTCTTCTTTAATTTGCTTTTCGGTTGCTGCTGTTCCATCCCAATGGGCCGAAATAAAGCCAGTTTTACCATCGAGTAATGCTTTAAACTCATCGTAAGAATTAGCTTCGGTAATATGCGCTTCTCTAAATTGATGGGCCTTATTATAGATGTTTTCCTGAATTTCTTCCAGCAGCTGCTGAATATAGGTAGCTAAACCAGCTTGTGCTACGGTAAACTTTTCTTTGGTATCCCTTCTTGCCAGTTCTACAGTTCCATTTTCCATATCCCGGCCACCAATAGCTAAACGAATTGGCACCCCTTTTAGTTCGTATTCGGCAAACTTAAAGCCTGGCCGCTGACTATCGCGATCGTCGTATTTTACAGAAATGCCTAAACTTTTTAACTTTGGCATTAACTCGTCTGCAAAATCTGAGATTTTTCTCAAGTCTTCTTCGCCTTTATAAATAGGTACAATTACTACTTGAATAGGCGCTAATTTAGGCGGTAAAACCAAGCCCGAATCGTCACTATGTGCCATAATTAAAGCGCCGATTAAACGGGTCGACACGCCCCACGACGTTGCCCAGACATGGTCTAATTTACCTTCTTTACTGGTAAATTTAACATCGAATGCTTTGGCAAAATTCTGGCCTAAAAAGTGCGATGTACCCGCTTGCAGCGCTTTTCCATCTTGCATTAATGCTTCGATGCAATAAGTATCTAAAGCACCGGCAAAACGCTCGGTTGGCGTTTTTTTTCCTTTAACTACCGGCACAGCCATCCAATTCTCGACAAAATTTGCATAAACGTCTAACATTTGCTCAGTTTCTGCTATTGCTTCTTGCGCGGTAGCATGCGCCGTATGTCCTTCCTGCCATAAAAATTCGGTAGTCCGTAAAAATAAACGGGTTCTCATTTCCCATCGTACTACGTTTGCCCACTGATTAATTAAAAGTGGTAGATCGCGATAAGATTGAATCCAACCACGGTAAGTGTTCCAGATAATGGTTTCGGAAGTAGGACGAACAATTAATTCTTCCTCTAATTTAGCGGTTTCGTCGACCACAATATTTCCATTTCCATCATTTTTAAGACGGTAATGTGTCACAACGGCACATTCTGTGGCAAAGCCTTCTACATGTGCAGCTTCTTTAGAAAAATATGACTTAGGGATGAACAATGGAAAATAAGCATTACTATGTCCGGTTTCTTTAAACATTTGATCTAAAACGGCCTGTACTTTCTCCCATATCGAATAACCATACGGCTTAATTACCATACAACCCTTTACTGAAGAATGTTCTGCTAAATCGGCCTTTATAACAATGTCGTTATACCACTGCGAATAATCGTCGTTTTTACTTGTAATGCCTTTGCTCATAACTCTTTGGAACGTTTTTTGTGTTAAATAACTTGTAAAATAGATTACAAATCTATAAATTTATAGCTACAATTTGGTTGCACACACAAACAAAACACACATATCATGAAACCTAATCATTTATTTACCGGTATACTCGTAGTAACAGCCATGCTTGTTGCTTCCTGTAGTACTCCTAAATTGGCACAACGTGCCAATATGGAGGACGATGTTTATAATACCACAGCGCAAGCCAGAACCTATAAGCCCATTATAGAATCTGAAAATGTTACTGCAGATACTGCGGTGACAACGGATTATTATGGTACAAGCGATCCTTATTACGATATGGATTACTCAACCCGTATTAATCGATTCTATTACGCAAACCCGTGGAGAACCTATTACGATGGTTATTATGGCTTTAGTCCTTATAGCCTTAATTCTTACTGGAGATATTCTTTTAATAATTGGTATAATCCTTATTCGAGCTGGGCTTATTACGGTTCGCCTTATTACAATAATTATTGGGGGCCTTATTCTTATTACAATCCTTTCTATTATGGCGGCGGTTACTACGGTGGCGGTTACTACGGCGGTGGATATTATGGAGGTGGATATTATGG
>JAZKCO010000004.1:176248-204342 GCA_040388055.1 Bacteroidota bacterium | reverse complement strand
GGTGGATATTATGGAGGTGGATATTATGGCGGCGGGACAATAGTTCGCAACAATCCTAATTATGGCCCCAGACCTACGAGAGGAATGGAAAATGGCATAAACAGGGCAAATGGCACTGGCTATTACGGTGGCTCGGCTGCATCGACCAGGCCAAGTGGAACAACCACCAGAAGCCGTGCCGAAATGTACAATCCAAGTAATGGAACGGTAACCAGACCTTCGGGCACTACCAGTACCAGTACTACTCCGAGCAGACCTAGTAATGCAAGACCAACCAGAACCAACGATGCACCGTCGAGACCGACTTATAATCCGCCGGTACAAAGCTCACCCCCACCTAGTAGTGGCGGTTCGAGATCTGGAGGTGGAAGTTCATCGTCTGGTAGCGGTGGTGGTAGCAGCAGGCCAACAAGAGGTGGTGGCAGGTAATTTTAATTAGCCCATTAACATGAAAAAAATGATATCAATATTTGTAATAGCTATAGTAGCTATTACAAATTCTTCTTACGCACAATATGCGAGCGACGCCCTACGTTTTTCACAAACCAATTATGGAAGCACTGCCCGCTTTAAAGCTATGGGAAATGCGCAGATTGGCGTGGGGGGCGACATGAGCTCTCTTGGCGGAAACCCTGCAGGATTAGGCCTCTTTACCAAATCCGAATTTAGTTTAACTCCAGAATTTAATCAGACCGGTATTAATGCGGTTTACTTCAATCAGCAAGATAAAACCTCAAAAGGCCAGCTAAATATAAATCAAATTGGAGCCGTATTTTATAGTCCTGTATATAAGCAAAAGGGTGTAGATACGAAAACAGGGCTTGTTAGTATGGTTTTTGGTCTGGGCTACAACAGGAATAACGACTTTAGTATGGAAAGTAATTATGGTGGCAGCAATAATAGCAATTCGATCGCCGATTATATGGCTCAAATTGCTGGTGCTACCTCTCCTACCAACCTGGCAACAGGCAGCCTGGAAAGAATGGCATACGATAATTATTTAATTAGCTACGACGATGCGGTTAATAATTATTACCCCGAAACATTTGCCGATAATACAACGAGCAACCTTCAGCATAAAAATGAAATAAAAACAGGTGCGGTTTCGGAGTTTAATTTTTCGGCCGCAGCAAATATTTCTAATCAAGTTTATATTGGTGCCAGCATTGGTTTATTAGACATTCGCTATAACTCCGATGCCCAGTATATGGAGAGCGGATTGGCAAGAGAGTATTTGGCAGACGGCAGTCTGAGTGGTAATAACATCAATTATAAATTATTATTTAACCAAAATCAGGTAACTAAGGGTTCAGGTATAAATGGTCGTTTAGGGGTTATTTTTAGGGCAGCCGAAGGCCTCAGGCTAGGTGCAACCCTGCAAACTCCATCGTGGTTTGTAATAGACGACAGTTATACCGAAGGTCTGGACAATCGTGGTACCATAAGAGGCACATCAGACAGCAAGACTTACGATTTTACTTATAACCTACGCACACCTTTAAAAGGATCGTTAGGTGGTAGTTATATTATAGGTGGCCAGGCGCTCATTTCTGCCGACATCGATTTTATCGATTATGCCAGCACCCGGTTTTCTTCGAATGGTGGAAGCTCGGATAGTGAAACAATAAACGACAACAATACCGCAGTAAGAAGCACTTTTAAAAGTGCTGTAAATTATAGAGTAGGCGCCGAATATAAAATTAATACCATAAGCCTACGTGCGGGTTATGCTTTAAACGGCACCCCCTATAAAACCGACGACAACGGTAAATTCGATACTAAGATTTACAGTGGCGGCCTAGGCTATCGTTCTAGTAACTATTATGTAGATTTAACATACCAGAGAATGGAGAACACCAGCACATTTACACCTTATACGTTAAACAATGGTTCAGAGCCGGTGGCGACAACTATTAACGATAAGAACAATGTGTTTTTAACCTTTGGCTTAAGATTTTAATTTGTTTTATTTAGCCGCCTGCTTGTATGGCGGCTAAATAATTCCATTTAACGAGCCGCCACTTCCGGCCAATCTATCTATTCTATTTTCTACTTCCTGGTTCTTAACTAATTCGGGAGCATGGTGTGGTTTCTTCCGTGCATCAATAATTAATGATCCTCGACAACCCCAATGCTTATTTAGGGTAAAACTGTTTACTCCGTAAATATCTGTCGCCGGATTACTTCTGGTAAAAGTTACCCATACTAAATTATCAATATTTGCAGCAGTAAAACTGGCATCGTCGCAGACTACAATAAGTGGCAGAGAAGACAGATCGTATTGTTTTAAAGCATCTGATAGAGCCTCCATCCGGTCGTTGCTATTAGCCAAACTGGTAAAAGCATCACTTTCTATAACCAGAACTCCCGGAATTGCAATTTTAACCTCGCTAAATCCAGTCGGCAAATTAAACACGATAGTTAGCTCTTGCATTAAATCGCGCCGTTTATCGCCTGCTGCAGCAAAAACTACTTTAGAGCCTGCATTTAAACCGTCGCCCGAATAGTCGAGCGTATCGATCGTGGTGTTGGTATAAAAATGAAGATCTTTTGTAAAATCGATCCTTTCCAGGATATGTTGAAGGAAAAGTACAATCTCGTTTGTACTTAATTGCTCGTTATCTTCTCTCGCAGCAATAAATAGATATTTGGCAAGACTGAGCTGGTTTTTACCTAGAATATGGTTAGCAATTGTTAAAATTTCTTGGGGTTTGCGTTCTTTTAAGTAAGGCGTATAGCGTTCGCTACCAATTGCAAATAACAAAGGATGTACGCCTGCCGCATCGACAGCATTCACTTCTTTTAAACCTGGTATTTCCTGTGGAATTGCCGCGCCTGTAATTTCGTGAATAAGTGCGCCAAAGCTGGTATCTTCTTGCGGTGGCCGTCCAACAACGGTAAACGACCATAGTGCGTCTTTTTTATGATACACATGATGCACTTTCATTAATGGAAACGGGTGCGTTAAGCTATAGTAGCCTAAATGATCACCAAAAGGACCCTCGGGTTTATTCTCGCCCGGATAAACCGTACCCGTAATTACAAAATCGGCAGCTGCAGAAATACAAAAACCCTCTTCATCGTAAAAATAATTAAACCTGCGTTTACCTAATGCACCAGCAAAAGTAAGTTCGCTAAGCCCTTCGGGCAAGGGCATTACTGCCGCCAATGCATGCGATGGCGGCCCGCCTATAAAAATACTAACTTTTAAAGGTTGTCCTTTAGCATTAGCCTTGGCCTGATGAACACCAATGCCCCTATGAATCTGATAATGAAGCCCTATTTCCTGGTCTGGAAGATAATCATTGCCACCAAGCTGGATGCGGTACATTCCTAAATTACTGTTCATTATACCCGGCCGGTCTACATCTTCTGTAAAAACCTGGGGCATCGTAATAAAGGGTCCGCCATCCATTGGCCAGTTCACAATTTGTGGGAGGCTGGCAATGGTCGTTTTCTCAAATGTTGATTTAAATAGCGATTGCTTTAAAGGTAATGCCGAGAGCGCCGTTAATAACGATCCCGAATACTTAATTGGATTTTTTAAGGCTTTCATTGGATCAGAACGCAACTCGACCAATTGTTTCACTTTCGCTAAGCTATCGCGAAACATAAATTTAGAGCGATCTAGTGTACCAAAAAGGTTCGAAACCGCTTTAAACTTACTGCCCTTAACATTTTCGAAAAGCAAAGCCGGGCCTTGTTTTTCGAAAACCCGTAAATGAATGGTCGCCATTTCTAAGTATGGATCGACCTCCTCTTTAATCCGGATTAAATGCCCGTGCTTTTCTAAATCGGCCACACATGCAGCCAGACTTTCGTATCCCATATTCAAAGATAGGGGTATTTATGAGGAACTCAAGTCTATTATTTCTTTCCGGCAAACGATCTTAGCATCCAGGTGGTTTTTTCTTTGAACTGCATAAAACGGTTTACCATATCGTTCGACCCATCGTCGCCGGCTTTGTCGGTTGCTGTTAACAAATCTCTTTCCATTTCGATTAATGCAGACATATCGTCCAAAATAGCATCAACCATAGCCAGGTCTTTCATCCCGATGGTATCGATTTCTTTAATTGCCGATTCTTTGATGTAATCAGAAAAACGGCTATGAGGAGCTTTCCCTAAAGTTAATACGCGTTCGGCAATTTCGTCGATAGTTAATTGTGCATTCGTATAAAGTTCTTCAAATTTCAGATGCAGAGTAAAGAAATTTTGCCCTTTTATATTCCAATGGCAACCTCTTAACTTTTGATAATGGATATGATAATTCGCTAAATATTCATTTAACATATCGACCACAGGTTTTACCTCTTTTTCTTTTAAACTAATTTCTTTTGCATCCATAATATTTATTTTTAAAGTATTTTTTATGTATAATAATAACAAAAAAGCGTACTAATGGTTTGTTAAAATTGGCTTTTATAAACAATAGTTTTGCTGTACGATCGTTTAAGATACGATACGAGCATAAAATATATTATTCGTATCATTGTATTTCCAAATATTCGAATAATTAATGCGAAAAATATATAGCCTATTTATAGCCGTTCTCCTTGCAAATACTGCTGTTTCCTTTGCCAACAAACCTATCGACTCTATAGGTGTCGAAAATAATAAAGGAAAAAAAGTGATCATCTATAAAGTTGAAGCCAAAGAAACTTATTATTCCATTTCTAAAAAATATAACGTTAACTATAAAGAAGTAATGGAATTTAACGATAGCCGGTTTTTACAAATCGGTGTCACTTTAAAAATCCCCACAAACTTACCCTTCAGTACCGCGGCTCCAGTTTTAGCAATTTCATCATCAGATTTAACCGAATATACCGTTAAACCTAAAGATAACCTAAATCTCCTGGCACAAAAATTTGGAACCACCGTCGATGCCATAAAAAAATTAAATCACCTGACATCTAACAATCTGCAAATAGGGCAATTGCTAAAAATTTCGGCCAGTGTCCCTTCTCCAATAGAGAGTCCCGAAACTACAGCCGAAACCAATACTTATAGCAAGCCCGAAAAAATGGCAGGGCCGGTAAACGTCATTGTTGCCACTAATACCGGGAAGGGCTTGGAGCATACTGTCGCTGCCAATGAAACTATTTATTCGATTGCTAAAAAGTATGGACTTACTACTTATCAGATAATAACAGCAAATAATTTAACCAGCAATGAATTATCGATTGGTCAGAAGCTAATTATTAAGGGTGCCGACACCTCAAATGCAGATACCGATGCCGATGGCGACGATAATGGAAATGGAAACCTACAAACGCTTAAAGATCCATCTTTAAGATATCCGGCAAAAAAATACGGATTAGTTCAATTTGAAGAAAAAGGTGCTGCTATCTGGATAGAAGATCAGGATTTAGACCCTAGCAAAATGCTTATTTTGCACCGTACTGCGGCTGTAGGAACCATTATAAAGGTAACTAATCCGTTAACGAACCGATCGGCCTTTGCTAAGGTTGTTGGTAAATTTACAGAGAACGAAAGCACAAAAGATGTTATTATTGTAATGACAAAAGCGGTAGCAGATGCTGTTGGCGCTTTAGATAAAAGATTTTTTTGTAATTTAAGTTACGGCGCTCTAGAGAATGAACAACAGTAAACCCTTAATTATCGGCATTGCAGGTGGTAGCGGATCCGGTAAAACATTTTTTTTAAACAGCTTTTTACATCATTTTAAAACCGACGAGGTTACTTTATTGTCGCAAGACGATTATTATATTCCTGCAGGCGAAATGACCCAGGAAGAAAATAAGTTATACAATTTCGATCTTCCATCTACTATAGACGACGAACAATTTTTAATCGACATTAAGAAACTGCTCAAGGGCGATGCCGTTTATAAAAAAGAATACAATTTCAATAATCCATTAGCAGTTGTAAAGATTTTAGAAATTAACCCGGCCCCAATTATTATTGTGGAAGGGCTTTTTATTTTACATTTTAAAGAAATCGCCGAATTATTAGATCTGCGTATCTTTATAGAAGCCGACGAACAGGTTGCTTTACAACGCAGAATAAAACGCGACGGAATGGAACGTGGCTATCCCGAAGATGATGTAATTTACAAATGGGAAAACCATGTAGCTCCGGCCTATAAGGAGTTTTTACTACCCTATCGCGACAATTGCGAAAAGGTAGTTATTAATAATATGGATACCCCAGATGATATTATCCGTATAACAGCCGAAATTTCTGCCGAGCTGAAGGCGAAATTTTGTTCTTGAGTACGTTTAGCTGTTTATCGACAGACGAAAAGCAAAACCTTCTAACGCTTAATCAAGCCCCATTTCGGGTACATGATCTGGAATAACTAACCTGCCGGCGGTCGACTGTTTAATATACTCCACACTTACTCCGGGAGCTCTTTCCAATAATTTAAATCCACCTTCGGGCAAAACATCAAGTACTGCCAATTCGGTTACAATTTTTTTAATGCAACGTACACCGGTTAAGGGCAAGGTACAATTAGTTAAAAGTTTACTCTCTCCGGCCTTATTTACCTGCTGCATAGCGACAATTATATTTTTTGCCGAGGCGACCAGATCCATTGCACCCCCCATTCCTTTAACCATTTTACCGGGTATTTTCCAATTGGCAATGTCTCCATTTTCGGAAACTTCCATTGCCCCCAAAATAGTTAAATCTACTTTTTGCGCTCTTATCATCCCAAAACTCATGGCCGAATCGAAAATAGACGACCCAGGTAAAGTAGTAATCGTTTGCTTCCCTGCGTTAATAAGATCGGCATCTTCCTCGCCCTCGAAAGGAAATGGTCCCATACCCAACAATCCATTTTCAGATTGTAAAACCACATTTACTCCCTCGGGAATGTAATTAGCAACTAACGTAGGGATGCCGATCCCGAGATTAACATAGTAACCATCTTTTATTTCTTTTGCGATACGTTTCGCAATACCGTTTTTATCTAACATTATTTTAATGTGTTAATTAGTTAATTAACGCTTTCTAACTGTTCTTTGCTCAATTCTTTTTTCATAGTTCTTCCCTTGAAAAATGCGGTGCACATAAATCCCGGGAGTATGAACATGATCTGGATCCAATTCACCGGCTGCCACCAGATGTTCTACTTCTACAATAGTCACTTTACCAGCCATGGCCATTACGGGATTAAAATTACGGCTGGTCGATCTAAAGATCAGGTTCCCGGCAGTATCGCCTTTCCATGCTTTTACTAAGGCAAAATCTGCATCGAAAGCGTATTCCATAAGGTAATCTTTTCCATTAAAATTACGTATTTCTTTACCTTCGGCAACTTCTGTACCCACGCCCGCAGGCGTAAATATCGCCGGCATGCCATAACCTGCCGCCATACATCTTGTAGCTAGCGTTCCCTGTGGAACAAGTTCTACTTCTAATTCGCCACTTAATAACTGACGTTCGAATTCGGCATTTTCGCCTACATAAGATGAAATCATTTTTTTAACCTGCCGGGTCTGTAAAAGCAGCCCGATACCAAAATCGTCTACCCCGGCATTATTAGCAATACAGGTTAAGTTTTTTACGCCTTTTTTAACCAAGGCAGCAATACAATTTTCCGGAATTCCGCACAAACCAAAGCCACCAAGCATTAACGTTTTACCATCGGTAATATCTTTAATTGCTTCTTCGGCGCCAGCTACCACTTTATTAATCATATATCCTCTTTTAAGGCTAAATTAGGAAGTTATTGGACGGCATCCAAATGAAATTACTTATATATTGGATGTATAAAATACACTAAGACAGCTTAAAAACAAGCTTTAATATCGATTAATAAAGGTTTATACTGTTTATTTGTACAGGAAAAATTAATTCAGGTAAACATAAGTTATTCCATCGCCGCCTCTATCGGCATGCTCATCTTCAATTCGCTTAACCTCGCTATACTTTTTAAGGTATTCCCTAATCAGCTTCCTCAAAATGCCATCGCCTTTACCATGGATAAGTTTAATAGATGGAAAACCAAGCATAATGGCCTTATCGAGGTAATTTTCGACTTCTTGTAAAGCATTTTCGCCTCGCATTCCCCTTAAATCCAATTCGGGTTTAAAATTAGTAATGGCTTCAGAAATCCGGCCCGAAAAAGAGTTGCCCTGCACCACCTTCTTTGCCTGTTTATTACTAATTTTCTGCACCCTGTTTCTCTTTACAACCGAACGAAGATCGCCAAGTGCCAAAACCAAATTATCTCGATTAATTTCGAGTACCTGTCCACTGGTTTCCGTATTAATTAGCTGCACCCAATCGCCAACTTCGATAACAGAATTATCGGGTTTAGCCACGGCTTTACGCTCTTCTTTAACCTCGTTCTTAACCATGCTCTTCTGCAAATTCTGCCTCAATTGCTTGGTAACAGCCTTGTCGGCCTGTTTTTCCTTAATTTCTGCAATCGTATTTTCGACCAGTTTATTGGCTTCGCGAACAATAAGTTGGGCTTCCAACTTTGCTTCCTTAATTAAGGTCTTTTTGTTCTCTTCCAAAAAAAGCTTTAACTTTTCGTTTTCGGCAACCAAGTTTTTAACCCTGTTTTGTTGGTTGGCTAAAGTAATTTTGGTTTCATGAATTTGCCGCTTTTCTCTTTCCAGGTTAACCAATAAACTATCTATGCTATTCTGATTATCACCTGTTTTTTGCTTTGCTAAACTAAGTACTTCCGCCTGTAGGCCTATATTTTGTGCAATCTCAAAAGCATAAGAACTTCCGGGTTTGCCCAGATCTAAAATATAAAGCGGTTTCATCTTTGTATTATCGAATAACATGGAAGCATTTTCTAATCCACTGGTATGGCCAGCAAACAATTTTAAATTAGAATAGTGTGTGGTAATAACCCCGCGGGCTTTTTTGTTATTTAATACTTCTAAAACGGCTTCGGCCATTGGCCCACCAAATTGCGGGTCGGTACCTGTTCCAAATTCGTCAATTAAAATTAGTGTTTTTGGCGATGCATTCGCTACAAAATAACGCATCTTAGTTAAATGCGCACTATAAGTACTTAAATCTGATTCTATAGACTGATCGTCGCCAATATCGGCAAAAATCTGATCGAAAATCCCCATCTCGCTACGCTCGTCGACCGGCACTAACAAACCTGACTGTAACATCATTTGCAACAAGCCGACGGTTTTCATGCAAACCGACTTTCCACCTGCATTTGGTCCCGAAACCAATACCATCCGCAAATGTTCGTTAATATGAATGTTTAAAGGAACCACCGTTTTCTTTTCGACGGCGAAAGAAAGTAACAGCAAGGGATGCCTTGCATTAACGAGCCGGGTTTTAGCTTCTTTTATTAAAACAGGCATTGTAGCCTCGACGTCGATCGCAAAAAGAGCTTTCGCCCTTACAAAATCTAATTTGGTTAAAAAACCATGATAGGCGAGTAAAAGCGATGTATATGGCCTTAGTTCGTTAGTTAGCGCAATTAAAATTCTAATAATTTCTCTTCGACGGTCGAATTCGAGATCGCGAAGTTTATTATTTAAAGTAAAAACTTCTTCGGGCTCTAAATATACAGTTTGACCACTAGCCGATTCGTCGTGGATAAAGCCTTTTAATTTTCGTTTATTTTCTGCTAACACCGGAATACACATCCGACCATCACGAATAGTTAAACTACCATCAGCCACCCAGTTTTTGCCAGCTGCCATTTTGTAGATCGCATCCATTTTTTTGCGCACTTCCTGTTCGCCTTTAGCAATCGCCGAACTAATATCCTGCAATGCTACCGAAGCATTAGGTTTCATTTTGCCTTTAGGATCGATAACTGTTTCTATCTTTTTAAGAATGTCTTTTTCAATTTGCAAATGTTCGAAAAGTGCTTCGAGGCTTGGGTAAAGTTCTTTTCTCTCCTCAAAGAAACGAATTACAGCAAAAACAGTTTGTAAAGAAGAATAAATCTGAAATAACTCTTCCTCCATTAAATAGGCACCTTCTACCCTAATCTTTTCTGCCAGCACCTTGATATCGAAAAATGCGCTAATTTGTAGCGGTTCCTGGTTTAGTAAAATATTTTTAAACTCGTTGGTTTGCCGTAAAAACTTATTAATCTGGTCGTGTTTGGTCATTACCTGCATTTTACTAACCAAAGCCTGCCCCATTGTACTTAAACAATGTTGATGCACCAATTGCTTTACCTCATTAAAGCCTAACCTTTCCTGGCAATTTTCTGGATATAACATACTTATTGGGGCAAATTGTTTAACAGGTTAAAAGGGTTAACACCTATAGGTTGAGCGAATTCGTAAGGTAAATCTGGCATTTTAAAAAAACTACGTTCGCTTGCTGCTTTATACTGCGCCTGAAGCGCCTCTACTTTTTCGTAACTCTTTTTTTCCTTGTCAAACGTTTTTAAAAGACTTTCATAAATTTTATCGAGCAAGTCTGGATGACTATAATAATAATTCATACTCCGATTATAACTGGCCGAATCGATGCCAAACTTTTTATAAACTGCTGGATAATAACTAGCTGCCACAATTTTAAGGGTATCTGGTTTAGGAATATTCGTAAGGTACCCATCGACGATATGGATATCGAATAAAATTTTTTCCATTTTATCGGGTTGAATAATGTTCTCGGGTATACCGGGTTTACAGGCATAAAATGAAACACAAACAACAATAACGACAAAAAATCTCTTCATTATTTTTAAAACCTTTCTAATTTCTTAGCCAAATTGCACTAAGGTTGTTAATTTTACCAAAAATACTGATAAATGAGCATAGCAAATAACTTATTAAAATATAAAAATGAATTGGATGCCGCAAAAGTTACGCTGGTTGCTGTTTCAAAAAACCATCCAGCAGCGGCAGCCCTCGAAGCTTACCATGCCGGGCAAAGGATATTTGGTGAAAATTTAGTACAGGAAATGGTCGAAAAAGCAGCCCAATTGCCCAACGATATCCAATGGCACTTAATTGGTCATCTGCAGACCAATAAAGTAAAATATATTGCGCCATTTATTAAATTGATCGAATCTGTCGATAGCTTTAAACTCTTAAAAGAAATCGATAAACAAGCGGCCAAAAACGGCAGGGTAATTGATTGTTTATTGCAAATTTATATTGCCGATGAAGCTACTAAATTTGGTTTAGGTTACGATGAAGTAATTGAGCTTTTGCGTGCCGACGAATTCTCGACCTTAAAAAATGTCCGGATCGTGGGCTTAATGGGAATTGCAACCAATGCTGCTTCTGAAAAGCAAACAACAGCCGAGTTTAACGAATTGAAAGTGCTCTTTGAAGGTATAAAATTAAGTTTCTTTAGAAAAAGCGATTACTTTAAAGAATTATCCATGGGCATGTCGGCCGATTATAAGGTCGCCATTAGCCAAGGGAGCACTATGGTAAGAATTGGAAGTCATATTTTCGGGAAAAGAACACGGCGTTAGCAATTTAGAAAGTCTTTAATCGGCAGTCGACCAACGAAAAACAACCAACGACCAATACACTAAACAATTAAACCACTAAAAAATGAACATACAAATAAGAACTGCCATTGCTGCAGATTGTGGAAGGCTACTGGAATTAATTAATGAACTGGCTTTATACGAAAAAGCACCTGAAGAAGTAACCGTAACGCTCGACGAGTTTGTGGCAGCCGGTTTTGGGATAAATCCGGTATGGAAAGCTTTTGTAGCTATAGAAAATGAGCTAATTATAGGTTTCGCGCTATTTTATACCCGATACTCTACCTGGAAAGGTTGTCGTTTATACCTAGAAGACTTTTTAGTAACCGAAAGTTGCAGAGGAAAAGGCGTAGGTAAGTTACTTTTCGAAAGGGTAATTAAAGAAGCAAAAGAAAATAACTATAATGGAATGTGCTGGCAAGTTTTAGACTGGAACGAACCCGCTATTAATTTTTACAATAAATATAATGCTTATATAGAAAATGGATGGTTAAATGCATCTTTTTCTAAAGATCAAACCCACCATAGCTTATGAAGAAAATAATTGCGGTTTTGTTGCTTGCAGCCAGCATAATGGCCTGCCAAAATAAAAACCAGAAAACCACTGGAAGTGAACTGGCTATTAAATCGGATACCTTAAGTTTTAACTACGATTCTCTTAAAGTTTATAGTAAAAATATACCGGACCGACCCGATACGACCTATGCAAAGATCTCCTACCCGATTTTTAAAAACGACACGCTAAATCAATACCTCAAAAGACAGGTATTCGACTTTTTTGCTAAAGAAGAGCCGGCTACTTCTTATCAGGATATTGCCAATAGTTTTGTAAAAGGCTACGACGATTTTGTAAAGGACGATAGGAATTCACGACCGCAAACCTGGTGCTTAATTATCAAAATTGAGGTGTTAAGGCAAAAACCCAATTATCTGGCTTTACGCCATACCCATTACGATTATACTGGTGGTGCCCATGGAAATACTAACATTTCCTATATCAATTATAACCCGCAGCAACATAAAGAAATAACGCTCGACTCTTTAATCGGGCAAGATAAAATGCCAGCACTAACTAGTTTGGCAGAAGGTATTTTTAGAAAGGACGAAAAATTAAGTGCGACCGAACCATTGGAAGGGAAATATTTTTTCGATGATGGTAAATTTATCCTGGCTCAAAACTTTTATGTGAGCGACCAGGGCCTCGTATTTTTATACAACGCTTACGAAATTAAGCCCTATTCGGAAGGAACAACTGCCTTAACTATTCCATTTGCGGCCTTAAAAGATCTGGCCAAACCCCATACTATTCTTACGTCCAACCCCTAATATGCAAGTATTTAAATTCGGTGGCGCCTCGGTAAAAGATGCAGAAGGTGTTAAAAATTTAGCTAAAATTATACAAGACCAACCCAACCAGAAAGTACTAATCGTAATTTCGGCAATGGGTAAAATTACCAATAAACTGGAAGAATTAACCCGGGCTTTCGTTAACGGTAAAGAAAATACACGGGCGATATTCGACGAGATCAAATATTTCCATTTCGAAATAATTACCGCATTATTCCACGATCATAAAAACCCCATTTACGACGAAGTTGCCAATACTTTTGTCGAAATAGAGTGGCTTCTCGAAGAAGAGGCCAGCGATGGGGCCGATTATTTATACGACCAGATCGTATCTATCGGCGAATTGGTCGCTACTAAAATTGTCGCTGCCTATTTAAATCAGATTGGTTGTTTTGCCATTTGGACCGATGCCAGAAGTTACATTAAAACAGATAATAATTACCGCGATGCTAATGTGAACTGGGAGAAAACTGCTCATGAAATTAAAAAACACCTCCCTACTTTTCTCGACAAAGGAATGGTAGTAACACAGGGCTTTATTGGTGGTACCAGCGAGAATTTTACTAGTACGCTAGGCCGGGAAGGGTCGGATTATTCGGCAGCTATTTTTAGCGCTTGTCTTGATGCAGAATCCTTAACGATCTGGAAAGATGTTCCCGGTGTGCTTAATGCCGATCCGAAATGGTTCGACGAAACCGAGAAAATAGCTCAGCTTTCTTATCATGATGCCATAGAATTAGCTTATTATGGGGCTACGGTAATTCATCCCAAAACAATAAAACCGCTTCAAAATAAAGGAATTCCGTTATTTGTACGATCTTTTATCGATACTTCGGTTGTCGGAACCGTAATTAACAGCACGACCACTATATTACCAGTACCTTCTTTTATTTTTAAGGTAAATCAGGTGCTGATTTCCATTTTCCCGAAAGACTTTTCTTTTATTATAGAAGAAAGCTTAAGCACCATTTTTAACCTTTTCCATAAAAACAAAGTGAAGGTAAATACAATGCTCAATTCGGCCATCAGCTTTTCGGTAAGTATAGACGATTCGGATAAAATAGATCAATTGCTGAAAGATTTATCAGAAACCTTTAAGGTAAAATATAATAAAGGCCTCGAATTAGTTACCATTCGTTATTATAACCAGCAAACCATCGACCGTGTTACGGTAAATAAGGCTGTTTTATTGGAAGTAAAAAGCAGGCACACTTGTCAGATCGTAATGAAAAATGTTTTTTAACGCCTTTCGTCCACCATTTTTCAATAGCCACTTAAATTTTAAACGACCTACAAACAACAACCAACGCTAAATGAACCAAAATCTCTTAGCTAAACCAGTACAAGATTACATTAAAGCTCAACTGGGAGCCGATGTAAATAAAATTGCCTTGGCTAAACCGGCGTTCGATGGTATAAGTTCGGCAGAATTGGCAGGACAAATTGCGGCAAAAAAGAAGGCAATCTATAAACTGCCCAATTGGTTTAATAAAGATGGTATTTATTATCCAGCCTTATTGTCGATCGAACAATGTTCGTCTGAAATTACCGCAGCCTACAAAGCAAATTTAGCTATTGGTTCTTCTTTAATTGATTTAACTGCTGGCTTTGGTGTGGATAGTTTTTTCTTTGCTCAACAGATCAATGAAGTTTATAGCTGCGAGATCAATGCCGGGTTGTCGGCAATAACAACCCATAATGCTCAAGTTTTAGGGGCAACTAATATTCGTTTTTTAGCCGAAAATGGGATCGATTTTCTTCATAAGAGTCCTTTAAATTTCGACACCATTTATATAGATCCCGCCCGACGCGGACAAAGTAATAAGGTCTTCAGGCTTAAAGATTGCACACCCGATGTTACTGCTCATTTAACCCTGTTTTTAGCAAAGTCGAAAAGAATTATCATTAAAACCTCTCCATTATTAGACCTCCATGCCGGGCTACTGGAACTCCCCAATGTAAGCGAAATCCACATTATTAGTGTAAAAAATGAATGTAAAGAATTACTTTGGGTAATCGATAAAGGCTATACAGGCGAAACAAAAATCGTTTGTGCCGCTTTAAACGAGAAATCAAAAATTTTCTCTTTTCCCTTTGGCGATCTTCAGTTAAAAACCGAAGTGGCGCAAAGCCAACCCCTAGGATATTTATACGAACCCGATGTAGCCCTGTTAAAAAGCGGCGCCTTTAATTTAATTGCCGAACATTTCGGATTAAAAAAACTGCATCAACAAAGCCAGCTTTATTTTAGCGACGAAATTAAGCCTGCGTTTTTAGGCAGGATTTTCGAAATTAAAACGTTGTTAAGTTTAAATGAGCTCAAAAAAGAAAAAGAGCTTCGGGGTAATGTGATCGTAAGAAATTTCCTCGAAAAGGCCGAGAACCTGGTTAAAAAGTATAAAATCACACCCAATAACGATGATTTTATCATTTTCACTCAAACTATTAGTGGTTTTCTAGCCATTAAAGCTAAAATCATCCAGCATTACTAAAGTTAAAATATCACTTTATAACCTTCTGTTACCATCGACATCTGCACTCTTTTTTAGCGCAAACATCTGCTCATGCTAATTAGCTCATCGTAATTAAATACAAGCAGATGTTTGCGCTAGATGAACCAGAAATAAATGATTATTCTTTTTTTAACATTCTTTAACATCTTTTAACAGCTAAAAGATAGTTAATGAAGTATTTTTGATTAGACCCTAAAACTAACTTTATGAAGAAATTTGAGCAAATCAATACTCGTTTTGGCTTTGGCATTTTTGCATTTGCTACCGCAGTTTACTGGCTATGCATGGAGCCTACCGTAAGTTTTTGGGATTGCGGCGAATTTATTGCAGCTGCTTTTAAACTTGAAGTTGGGCACCAACCTGGGGCACCGCTCTTTTTAATGATCGGCAAATTATTTTCACTTCTTGCCGGTGGCAACACAGCCAAAGTAGCTTATTGGGTTAATTTTGTTTCCGTAATCTCCAGTGCAGCAACCATTATGTTCCTGTTCTGGAGTATTAATGCTATTGCATTAAAAATAATTAAAAAATCTGCAGCAGCACTCTCTCCCGCGCAAGTATGGAGTATTATGGCCGCCGGCACTATTGGGGCTTTGGCTTACACATTTTCGGATACTTTCTGGTTTTCGGCAGTAGAGGCCGAAGTTTATGCCATTTCTACACTATGTACTGCTATCGTTTTTTGGGCTATCCTGAAATGGGAAAGCGAAATGAACGACAAGTGGTTATTGTTTATCGCTTTTACCATCGGACTTTCTATCGGGATGCATTTGTTAAGTTTATTGGCTATTCCGGCCGTTACCTTAATTTATTATTTCAATAAAACTGCCAAAGCAACTTTATGGGGAACTTTAAAGGCTTTCCTGATTGGCTGCTTTTTGCTGGGTTTAATCCAGTTTGGAGTTATCCAGTATTTCGTACTTTTTGCAGCAAAGGCCGATTTATTGTTTGTAAATACTTTCGGCTTGGGCTTCGGTTCGGGAGCTCTTGCTTTTATAGCTTTAGTTATTGTCGGATTAGCCTATGCCATTCGCTATAGTATTAAAAAGAGAAGATATAACTTAAACTTAGGGTTATTAAGCCTGGTATTCGTGTTGTTTGGTTTTAGTTCTTATTTCATGATTGCGATAAGGGCAAATGCCAAAACCAATATTAATTTATCCAATCCAGATACCCCGATCTCTTTATTTGGGTATCTAAGTCGCACGCAATATGAAGAAAAGCCTTTGTTATATGGCCAATTCTTTGATTCTAAAGTTCAGGACATTAAGGAAACGAGTTTAAGTTATCGCAAAGGCGAAAAGAAATACGAGGTAACCGGTAAAACCTATAAACGCGAATACGATAAAAATACTTTCTTTCCCAGAACTTATAGCGATAAACCTGCACATGTGGCTTTCTATAAAAGCTGGATGGATTTAGCCGACAACCAGACTCCTACCTTTTGGCAAAACTTAAGTTTCTTTAACAGCTATCAGTTAGGATTTATGTATTGGCGGTATTTTTCGTGGAATTTCATAGGGCGACAAAACGACGAGCAAGGCCAGGGTAGTATTACCCAGGGTAACTGGCTTTCGGGTATTAAACCTATCGATGCACTGCACTTAGGCAATCAAAGTAAGTTACCGCCAAGCATTGCCGCGAACCAGGCAAATAACCTTTTTTATGGGTTACCTTTATTATTAGGAATTTTAGGCTTGGTTTATTTATGGCAAAAAAACAAAAAAGATGCGCTGGTAATTGGCACACTGTTCTTTTGTACTGGCATTGCCATTATCTTATATATTAACCAGGATCCATTACAGGTAAGAGAACGAGACTATGCTTATGTAGGTTCTTTTTACGCCTTTGCCATGGTTATCGGGATAGGATTTTTAGCTGTTAAAGATTTAGTAGCGAAGTGGATGGCGCAAAAATTAAGTTTTGCAATTGCCGCTTCACTTTGTTTAATTATACCAGTAATAATGGCAACCCAAGGCTGGGACGACCATAACCGAAGCGGGAAAACTACTGCACTCGACATGGCAAAAAATTATTTAAATAGCTGCGAGCCTAATGCCATTCTATTTACCAATGCCGATAACGATACTTACCCACTTTGGTATGCACAAGAAGTAGAGGGCATTAGAACCGATGTTAGGGTAGTAAATTTACAGTTCCTCTCTTCCGAGCCCTATATCGATCAGCTTAAAAAGCAGCAATTAAAATCGGCTGCACTTCCTATTTCTTTAAGCACCAAACAATATAAAGAAGGCACCCACGACTACCTACCTTATTACGATTATGGCATTAAAGATAGTGTCGAACTTAGTGATTTACTGGCGATCCTGGTTTCAGAAAACCAGGACGATAAAATTAAAATGAACGATGGAAGCTACGAAAACTTTATGCCTACACAAAAGCTAAAGCTCAGCGTCGACCCTAATCAAATTATAGCTACAAATACGCTTCCCGCTACAGATCGGGCTAAAATTGCCCCGCAGCTCGAATGGAATTTTAACAAGCAATATGTGTTAAAATCTGATTTAGCGATGTTCGATATTTTAGTGCATAACAACTGGAAAAGACCCGTTTACTTTGCGGCTTCAGTATCTGAAGATACTTATCTGGGGCTCGACAAGTATTTATACCTCGAGGGTTTTGCCTATCGGCTATTACCCTTAAAACCAAATCAGGATGCTAACTTTAGCAAAGAAGAACAAACCCATAGTGCATTGGCTTATCGGCATTATGTACATCAGTTCGAGCTCGATGGCTTTAAAAACGCGAAATACCTCGATCCCGAAAGCAGGCGCGTAATGCAGGGAACCTTAACTTTTGCCAATACACTGGCGGCTAACCTTATTAAAGAGAATAAAGCAGAAATGGCCCAAGAAGTAATGAAAAAAACCTTAGCCAAAATACCGCTTCACAATTCGTCGATAGCCGATACTGTTAATAAAATTGCCTTGGTGCAAAATCTTTATCAATTAAAAGACCAGGCCAGTGCAAACCAGATTGTTTTAACTACAGCTACCTATATCGATAAAGAATTCGATTATCTCTTATCGCTTAAGCCAGCAGCGCAAAGTGCCCTGATTAACGATGTTAAAACTGGTTTTTTTGTTTTACAGCAACTCGATCAGCTGGCCACAAACCATAAACAGGAAGCATTAAGTGAGCTATTAAAGTTAAAGTTAAAAGACTATGAATCGCGCTTTGCCAAAAGCCTGGGCTAGGTTTATTTATTAGGCTGAGGTGTAGTTCTTAAATAAGGTTTAATAACCTGATGTCCTTTTGGAAACTTTGCCGGAATGTCTTCCGTTTTAATACTTCCCATTACAATTACATCTTCGCCATCTTTCCAATCGGCCGGCGTAGCGATATTTAGTTTAATTGCGCTGGTTAGTAGGTAAGCGGCTTTATCAATCTTATATTCTTTAGCCAACTGCTAGTGCATGGCCAGTGTACGATCTCCCCTTTAGAGAAAAGGTTGTTGTTTTTTAAAATGATCTTTGAAATATTTTATAGACTGTTGCAGAAACAAATTTACTTTCGATAAGATATTTATTAGCAAAGAAGATTAATCCGAAAAAAGTTAATCCTGTAAATAGACCTTTTCGTCCCGGAAATATAGGGTTCTGTATAAAATAATTGGGACTAACATAACCACCGGCTATGTTTGGTACAAATTGTAAATAAATTTAATTATGAAAACGATCTTATCTGCCTTGTTATTTATCAGTTTAACCACTTCCTGTTTAGCCCAAAAAGAAATTTCGGCGCTAAGCGACAATAGTTTGGTAAAAGCTAAAAGAATTCAATACCATATTAAAAAGCTGCAGAAGATAATAACTATAGACAATATAGCGAACAAGCTTACTAATATTAAACAATCATCGCCGAATATCCCTTTAAATGCTACTAGCTTTGATTTTTATTATAAAAATTTAGACCTTGCACAAATTATCCATATCTGTGCCGACGCCCTATCGCTCGAGCAGATTGAAGAAATGCTAAAAACCAAAAATTCCTCTATATTTATAAATATAAAAAGTAATCTGGGGGGTGTTCCTTTAGAAATAACATTCGCTGTCGATAAAAATTCGATATTAAGCCTTAAGCAGATCGAAGAAATTGAAATAAATATTAAAAAACAGATCAGGATTACTTTCAAACCTGAAGCCACCCGATACTTAAAGGATAGTAATTTTATGGTATCTAACCCGTCGATATGGTTTACGGATATTTTAAAAGCTAAAAAGAATATCCCTTTAGGTAAAATTAAATGAAGAACTAAGTTAGCCTATTTATTAGGCTGAGGTGTAGTTCTTAAATAAGGTTTAATAACCTGATGTCCTTTTGGAAACTTTGCCGGAATGTCTTCCGTTTTAATACTTCCCATTACAATTACATCTTCGCCATCTTTCCAATCGGCCGGCGTAGCTACGCTATAATTAGCAGTAAGCTGCAATGAGTCGATTACCCTAAGCACTTCGGTAAAATTTCGACCAGTCGAGGCCGGGTAAGTGATCATTAATTTTATCTTTTTATCGGGCGAAATCACAAATAAAGAACGAACAGTAGTAGTTTCCGATGCATTTGGATGAATCATATCGTAAGCATTGGCAATTTTCTTGTCCTGATCTGCAATAATCGGAAACTCTACATTGGTATTTTGGGTTTCGTTAATGTCGTTAATCCAGCCTCTATGCGACTCGGCCGAATCGACACTTAATGCTAAAACTTTTACATTACGCTGATCAAATTCGGGCTTTAAAGAAGCTGTTCTTCCTAATTCTGTGGTACAAACGGGGGTATAATCGGCCGGATGCGAAAACAAAACACCCCAGCTATCTCCGAGGTAATTGTAAAAGTCTATTTCTCCGATAGATGTTATAGCCTTAAAATCCGGGGCAATGTCTCCAATTCTTAAACTCATGGTCAATTTTATTAAAACGTGAAAAATTAAATATAACTCAAGATACGAAAAAGCTTAAAATAACCCGCCCTGTTGCTCAATAAAATTAATTCTTTGTAGCTGGCTTCCCAGTTTTTCGTTAAATTTTTTAATGGTATAATCGGCAATTAATGGAGTATCTGTTTCGTCGTGTTGATGCAAAAAGAAGTATATTTTTTCGAGCCCCAGATTTAACCAATGCCCCAGTCTAATTACCCATTCGTCGACCCTTGCCCTATCCGATTCTAAAAACGTTTTACCATTCCCTACAAACCTGATAAATGCTTCTGGAGTAGTTAATTCCATGTGGAGACAATCGCGCCGGCCGCTTGCATCGGTAATAGCTGCACCCTTACCCAGCCTGGCCAACATGGCGAATAATTCTTTCCGGGCATTCAAATCCTCAAACCAGTCTTTATGTCGAACTTCGACAAATAGCTTTAAATCTGTTGGCAATTTCGTTAAATAAGCTTCGAGGACAGTCAGATTTTTCGGGCCAAAATTATCGTTAACTTGTAAAAAACAGGGGCCTAGCATTTTACCAAAAGCAGAAACTGCTTTAATATACAGGTCTGTTTCTATATCGGCATTATTTAGCCGTTTAATATGTGTAATAGCGCTCGAAAACTTAGGGCAAAAAATGAAATCACGATTGGTATTTGCTTCGGCCATTGCTTTCCATTTTTCGATTTGCGCCTCTTTTGGAATCCCATAAAAAACTGCATTTAACTCGATCGAGTTAAAATGCTTCACATATTCGCCTAAAAAATCCTTTTCTTTCGTTTTATCGGGATAAATAAGCTTTACCCATTCTTTGCGTCCCCATTTAGCACAACCAACATAAAAATGAGGGCTAACCTTGCCCGTCGTTTTATTTAAGGTTAATAAAGTCTGTTTACCATCTGGAGGTAAAGTAAAATCTATTGCCTTTATTTCGTGGGGTTCCACACGTCCAAACTCCATGGTAAATTATTTAATTTAAATAAAAACCCCGAAGCTTGTAAAAGCAACGGGGTTCTCAAATTTACTTCTTTTAAGTTTAATTATATACTTTAACCATGAAAACATAGTCTTGTATTTTTTGTACTTGTTGGTGTCGTTTTAAACCCTGCAGCAGGCTTCTTTTTCCATACACTATTCTTTTACTTAGCGAGTCTTGTGGAATTGCATTTAATGCCTCCATAATGTATTTAGACTTGACAGCAAAGGCAGCGCCATCTGTTTTATTTTCTTTTCCATTAATTACGCCCACAATATTTCCGTCGTTATCGAGTAAGGGGCCGCCACTATTACCAGGGTTAACCGGAATGGCTACCTGGTAGGCTAAAGTATCGCCATTAATTCCTGTTTTTGAGCTCACATAACCATCTCCTAAAACAACATCGTCTTTAGGATAGCCCAGCGTATAAACTGCCTCTCCAATACCTGCGCTACTCTTTTTAATACGATAAGGTAAAGCGCCAAGGTTTTCGAAAGAACCATCGCTAATTTTTAAGATGGCAATATCATTAATCGGATCGGTGTAAAACTTAACTGCTTTATACGAATTACCTTTACTGTTTTGGATATAAATCGAATCGGCGCCGTTAATTACATGGTAATTCGTTAAAATATACCCATTACTCGAAATCGCGAAGCCTGTACCTCCAAATTTTGCCGGAGCAGCTTTAGCATTTTTCGCATCGTTAGAAATTACCCGAATAATATTATTTTGCGATTGGTTAAGCTCGGACACTTTTCTGTCTAAAAGCTGTAGGTTACCTTCTTGCTTCGTCTGACTATAATAAGAAAGCAGCATTACGCTAGCTAAGATTAAGAAAGAGGCTGCCACGGCAATAGCAGATTTATTATTGCGCCATATCCTCACTATTTTAGACGAGTGTGGCCTAACCTGAGCAGCCAGTATAGTCACATCGATTTTATCGTGTGCGGTGTCCATTCTCGATTTAAGCGTTAGTACATCGGCATACTGGCTCATCGATTCTAAAAACACCTTTTGCGCTACAACTTTATGATCAACAACAGGGTCGTTACTCCTCAGTTGGTTAAAAGCGGCCTGCTCTTCGGCATTAAGCTTACCTTTAAGGTAATCGTCGATGATTGATTCTAATTCTATTTCGTTCCTCATTTTACCGGTTGAAAAAATATTTTCTTTAGCCTTTGCAGGCATTTATATTTTTGTGTTTTAGCATTATCGGTATTCGTGTATCCAAATTTCTCGCAAATGTCTTGCATCGATAAGTTATGGATATAAAAATCTTCAATAATTGTTTTACAAGGCTCTCCTAAATTGCCGAGCGCCTTTTTCATTTGCTCAAACTGTTTATCTTTTTGTTCGTGTTGTTCAAAGTCTTCATCTACGGCCAATACATCTTCAAAATCGGCGATATTATTGGTCTTTTTACTGTGTTCGGCCAATTTCTTTAACCAAATTCGCCTGCTAACCGAGTATAAATACGTTTTAAGCTTACTACTTAATTCGAAATTACCGCTCTTAATTTTGTTATACAAAACAATAATCGCTTCCTGGTACACATCTTTTGCATCTGCTTCGTCGCCACTATTATTTAAAATAAATTGTAATACCATCGGAAAATAACCTGCATACAGTTTATTTAGCGCTTCTTCCGAGTTATTAAGTATACCTAATACTACCTCTTTATCTGTTGGAACTGAACTGCTTAACTTAATACTCACTAATTAATACATTTAAACGTGAATGGTAACCCAATGTCGGGTAAAAAAAATCCTTACCTCCAAAAGTACGTTTATTTAGAAGGCTCTTAACTACTAATAATAAGCGGTTTACCTTCATTATCTTAACGAAAATTTGTAATTTTAGTTTCATTTCCCGCAAAATACGACATTTTTTCAGATCAAAAATAGCCATAGCGCTATTCAATTGGGCAATAATAAAAATATTCGTAAATTTTTTCACTATTACGGGTTACCTTTTTAACTTTGCAGTATTAACATGTAAAATTAATTAATTATTTAAACAGAAAATTAGAATGAAAAACTTATTTAAATTTGGCTTTGTAGCTTTAGCATTATCTTTATCAGTAGCAGCTTGTAACTCTGAGAAAAAAGCAGAAGCAGTAGATTCAGCAGCTTTAGATTCAGCTAACATGGCAGTAGATTCAGCTAACATGGCAGTAGATTCAGCTAAAGCAGCAGTTGATACCGCTAAAGCAGCAGTTGATTCGATTAAACACTAGTCAATCCTAAAATTTACAGAAAAGGCGTCGATAATTTCGATGCCTTTTTTGATTCCAGCTTATTTGGTTAAATAATTTTAATGCATAAATTGCGTAACTTTGCGACCATATCAAATTTTGAGTCCAAATGAATTTATCTCCACTTCAAGCTATATCCCCTATCGATGGTCGTTACAGAAAGACTACAGCACAACTTGCTAACTATTTTTCGGAATCGGCACTCATTAAGTACCGTACCTTTATAGAGATCGAATACTTTATTGCTTTATGCGAAGCTAAAATAACCGGCCTAGAAAATTTTGACCCGAATTTATACCCAAAATTAAGGGCTATTTATCAAGATTTTACGGATTTTGATGCACAACAGGTTAAAACGACCGAAAGCATTACTAACCACGATGTAAAAGCAGTCGAATATTTTGTTAAAGCTAAATTCGACGAATTAAACCTTCAGGTTTATAAAGAGTTTATTCATTTTGGGTTAACTTCGCAAGACATTAATAATACTGCCATTCCATACACCTTTAAATTGGGTTTGGAAGAAGTCTATTATCCAGCCATCGCCGAGCTCATCGAAAAAATTAATACCCTGGCCAAAGACTGGGAAAATATTCCATTATTAGCGCACACCCACGGCCAACCAGCCTCGCCCACCAAATTGGGTAAAGAATTCCTGGTTTTTGCCGAGCGTTTAAGCCTCCAATTGGAAAGCCTTCACAGCATTCCGAATAGTGCAAAATTTGGTGGGGCGACCGGGAATTTTAATGCCCATTACATTGCCTATCCAAATACCGATTGGGTTGCTTTTTCTAATCAATTTGTAAACCACACTTTGGGCTTAAAAAGAGCGCAATACACTACTCAAATAGAGCATTACGATCAGTTTGCCGCACAATGTGATGCTTTAAAACGCATTAATAACATCCTTATAGACTTAGACCGTGATATTTGGGCTTATATTTCTAAAAATTATTTTAAGCAAAGAATTAAAGCGGGCGAAGTAGGTTCGTCGGCCATGCCCCATAAGGTAAACCCGATCGATTTCGAAAATGCCGAAGGAAATGCCGGGTTAGCCAATGCCTTATTCGAATTTTTTGCGGCCAAACTACCTATTTCTCGTTTACAAAGAGATTTAACAGACTCTACAGTATTAAGAAATATAGGAGTGCCTATGGCACATACTTTAATTGCCGTTACTTCTACCCTTAAAGGGCTAAATAAAATTATTTTAAATCAGGATGCTATTAATGCCGATCTGGAAAACAACTGGGCAGTAGTTGCCGAAGCGATCCAAACCATATTAAGAAGAGAAGCTTATCCAAATCCTTACGAAGCCTTAAAAGCCTTAACTCGTACTAACGAGAAAATTACAGGAGAAACTATGGCTACCTTTATCGATGGCCTCGAAATAAGCGATACTATTAAAGCAGAGCTGAAACAAATTACCCCTTTTAATTATACCGGAATATTTTAGTAGTTAGACACAATGCTCAATAGTTAAACAACAAATGACCTAAAACAGACATGCATTCGCTGCATTTGGTAGCTGAATTAATTATTTTTGTAGTCTAAATTCAAAGACATGACTATTAACGTATATACAGAGCAGACTCCTAATCCCGCTACAATGAAGTTTATGGTTAATAAACTTTTAATTAATGGCAGCGAGGATTTTGCAACGCCAGAAAGTGCAGAACATTCGCCTTTTGCAAAAGAACTGTTCAAATTTAACTTTGTAACCGGCGTTTTCTTTGCCAGTAATTTCGTAACCATTACTAAATCGGAAGATGCCGAATGGGCAGATATCGAAGCCATATTAAAAGAATTTGTTAAAGGCGCTGTAGAGTCTGAGCTTAAAATAAAAGAAAATACAGCAGAAGAAGCCCCCGCTTTTGAAGGTAGCGAGCTGGAAATCAAAATTCAACAAATATTGCACGATTATGTGCGTCCGGCCGTAGAACAGGATGGTGGTGCAATTTCTTATAAATCTTTCGATGAAGGCGTAGTAACTGTAGAATTGAGAGGTTCTTGCAGTGGCTGTCCGTCGAGTACCATTACCTTAAAATCGGGCATTCAAAATCTATTGCAACGCATGGTGCCGGAAGTTAAAGAAGTTATTTCGGAAGCGATATAAGCTTACTTTGTATTTCTTTTCGTAGTCCATTTGCCCAATCTGCCAATTGTTTGCGCTGTAACGTCGATAATTTAGCTTCTTTATGCACAAAGGTGTAAGACTTAAGTGGCATGTTTTCTTTAATTTCGTCGGTAAGCTCATCTAGTTTGTGGTCTTGCTTTTTTAAGGTGTAACTTCCAAACTCAGAAAAATTGAGTTTACGTTTACCTTCTTCAATATGGTCATTCATCCACCAGGCAACTGGTTGAATATTAATGTACCATGGATAGTTTGTTGTATTGGAATGGCAATCGAAACAAGCATTTTTTAAAATTCCTTCGACTTCTGTAGGAACGGTATAAACTTTATTAATAGCTTGTGGTTGTTCTGCATTTGAAATATTTTTTGTTGGCCTAAAAAACTGGATAAAAACTAGCAAGGCTAAAAGCAAGTATATTATTTTCTTTGTCATAACTTCTTTTTAAAAATAAATATAGACAAATTATTTAAAATGCTTTTTAATGGTGGCTAGAATTTCGTTGGTAATAAGGTTGTTAGTTGCTAAAATTTCGCGGGTAACGAGGTACTCTTCTCCACCTGCAAAGTTCATTATCCTACCTCCTGCCTGTTGCACTAAATAAGCACCAGCAGCCACATCATAGGCATTTAAATTGTATTCGAAATAAGCATCGAAACGACCGCAGGCCACATAGGCCAAATCGACCGCAGCCGAGCCAATGCGCCTTAGTCCATGGCATTTTTGCATCATTTCTGTAAAAAGTGCTATATACTGAGGTTGTTTATCGAATTGATAATAGGGGAAACCAGTAGCGAGCAAACACCTGGAAAGTACGGTATTCGAAGAAACCCGGATCTCTTTATTATTAAGGTAAGCAGCACCGCCCTTAAAAGTAAAAAACATTTCGCCCCTGTTTACTTCATACACTACGCCAATTACTGGCTGACCTTCTTCGTATAAAGCAATACTTATCGAATAAGTAGGAATTCCGTGAATAAAATTGGTAGTCCCGTCGAGTGGATCAATAATCCAGGTATAGGTTTTACCAAGAATATTTACGGTATCTTCTTCCGTTATAAAACCGGCGCCGGGTAACAATTTATTTAAGTTTCTTACCAGTTGTTTCTCTGCATTCTTATCTACATAAGAGACTAAATCGTTAAGGCCTTTATATTCTATTGCGGTCGCATCGAAAGCCATCGCTTCCTTGCGGATAAAATTACCAGTTAGTCTGGCAATGGCAATTACCTTCGAGCATAATAATTCGTAGTCTACCATAACCAAATTAATAATTGGCGTGTTTGTCTTTATTCCTGATCGAAAATACGATCAAAAGCAAACCACAAATAAACAGGATTGACGAGATTAACTCTGCCTGTGTAAAAGGAAGTCCGGCTACGGTATATTTCGAGTTTACCCTAATTAATTCGATAAAGAAGCGTTCAGCGCCATTAAACATCAAATAAATCCCAAACATCATTCCTGGTAGTTTGATGTGCCTGCGAATTTTCCAAAGGATTAAGAAAATGATGAAGGCCATAATTACCTCATAAATTGGTGTTGGATATACGGGTTGCGGGAGTTCGTTACAAAATTTTCCAATACAACCCGCAATCTGAGTTCCTTCGTTTGCCACGTTGTTTGGATAAGTATAGGCCCATAACCAATCGGGGAGCCAGGTAAAAGGTTTTGGATTCAGGTTTACGATACCCCAATCGCCATCGCCAGATAAATGGCAGCCAATACGCCCCACGCTATACGCCAGCATCATACCCGGGCCGCCAACGTCGAGCATGTGTAAGGGTTTAATTCCATTCTTACGGGCAATATAAAGTACTGCAGCGCCGCCGCAAATTAAACCTCCATAAAAAGTTAAGCCACTAAAGGAAAGTAAACCGCCAATTGGATCCTGAATAAAAGTATTCCAATGTTCGAGATTATCGAATATTTTAGCCCCTAAAAAGCCCCATACTGCTGCCCAAACAATTAAATTGCTCATGAGTTCGTGTGGATGAACAGTTACCTCTAAAGTTTTAGAGCTTGGTAATTTTGCTTTATCTTTTTCGCGATATTCCCAATAGGCAAACAGGGCTGCCAATGCAATTCCGCCTAAAACATTCCCTTTTGCCGATAATAAAACTAATTGCGAGTCGCTTACAAAAAGCTGGTAATTTAAGAGTGCATATATTAATTTATAGCCTACCAGAAACCCGAAAAACGCATTGGTTAGCAGACTTAAAGTGCTTGCAGGTTCGCCAATGGTTATTTTTCTTTTAGTGGCATGTATAATACCTAAAGCCTCTTTACGCTGCAATTCTTTAGAAAAAGCCCAGTAACCTGCTACGAAAGCCAAGGCTACAAAAACACCAAAAGTATTAAATGGTAAAGGCACATTTATGCCAAAAAGGTAATTTAAAAAATGGGAAACGGTTGGAAACATAATATAATTTTAAACGAAGATAGGAAAGATACTCCTTTGTGCATAGTGTAAAGTTGAAAAGGAAGGCGATCTGAGCATTGCAT
>JAZKCO010000004.1:34312-176238 GCA_040388055.1 Bacteroidota bacterium | reverse complement strand
TATCGAGAATCAATAGTGAATGCCAAAGAAAAACGAACTAATGCACCAATGTTTCCAATTCGGCAACCTCAACTTCACCATCGGCTAAAAGTGCGGTAAGTTTTACATGTTTAAGTTCGTTAACCATTACAGGATCGTATTTAGCTCTTACTTTTACATAGTTTTTAGTAAAGCCATGCATGAAGCCATTTTTCTGGTCGTCTTCGAAAAGTACCTGGGCATTTGTTCCTATTTGCGACTCATAAAACGCTCTTCTTTTTTTATCCGACAGGATATGTAGCATTTTATTTCTATCGAAACGAGTACTTCCAAGCACTTTACCTTGCATTTGGGCGGCCTCGGTTTGTTCCCTTTCCGAATAAGTAAATACGTGCAGATAAGAAACATCTAACTCATTTAAGAATTGATAGGTTTCTAAAAAATCGTCGTGTGTTTCGCCTGGGAAACCCACAATAACATCGACACCAATACAGCAATTGGGCATTACCGCTTTAATTTTCGCCACTCGTTCGGTATAAAGTTCGCGCTGGTACCGCCTTTTCATGAGGCCTAATATTTTATTAGAACCCGATTGTAATGGGATATGGAAATGGGGAACAAATCTTTTAGAATGGGCAACGAATTCGAT
Source organism: Bacteroidota bacterium (assembly GCA_040388055.1). Lineage (GTDB taxonomy): Bacteria > Bacteroidota > Bacteroidia > Sphingobacteriales > Sphingobacteriaceae > Pedobacter. Next base: position 175,610 of record JAZKCO010000004.1, on the reverse strand, counting down.
AATTTCATTGCTCAATAAATTAGGTTCTATCGAAGAGATGCGGATCCGTTCTATGCCCTCTACTTCATCCAATACCTTAACAAGGTCGAAGAACTTATCTTCCCGCTGACCGTTACGAATTCCAAAATCGCCAAGGTTTACCCCTGTTAATACAATTTCTTTAACTCCACTAGCCGCGATCTGCTTAGCACGATTAACTACATTTTCGATGGTATCGCTCCTGCTTCCACCTCTTGCTAAGGGTATAGTGCAATAGGTGCAGGGATAATCGCAGCCATCCTGAACCTTTAAGAAAGTACGGGTACGATCGCCAATAGAATAAGCGGCAATAAAATTATGGTTTACTTTTTCTATATTTTGCTGATGAACAACGGCTTTAGGGTTTTTGGTTAAATCGGAAATATATTCGACAATCCTAAATTTTTCAGCAGCGCCCAAAACCATATCTACCCCTTCAATTTCGGCGATTTCTGTGGGTTTTAATTGAGCATAACAACCTACAATCGTTACATAAGCATTCGGCGAATATTTTAAAGCTTCCTTAACCACCTTGCGGCATTTTTTATCGGCATGTTCGGTAACCGAACAGGTATTAATAACATAAACATCTGCCGCATCGGTAAATTCGACAACAGCATACCCTGCATCGGTAAACAAACGCCCAATAGTCGAAGTTTCGGAAAAGTTTAGCTTACAGCCTAAAGTATAAAATGCAACTTTTTTCATTGAAAGGGCAAAGATACCAATTAGATGTGAAATATAAGTATGGAGGGATTATATAGGAACCCAGAGAGAAAAGATTTGATAATAAATTGACAAGATCTTAAAGATTTTCGACAGCCGATTAATTAATCGTTCCAGCGATAACTCTCCTTCTCCAGTCCTGCCAAATCTATAATGCGGTCGACCACCGTTTGCGCCACTTCTTCGATCGTCTTAGGTAAACTATAAAAGGAGGGGTTAGCCGGACAAACGATAGCCCCGGCTTCGGTAACTGTTTTCATATTATGAAGATGAATAAGACTAAAAGGAGTATCCCTTACCACCATAATTAATTTGCGTCGCTCTTTTAAAACAACATCTGCCGCGCGCGAAATTAGGTCGTTCGAAATTCCATTAGCAATGCGACCCAATGTACCCATAGAGCAGGGCACAATAATCATGGTGTCGAATTTGGCAGAGCCTGATGCAAATGGCGCATTAAAGTCCATCTTCTTGTAAAAGGTAAAAGGATAGTTTTGGTAATCTTCATTCCCTAGCTCGAACCGCCAAACTTCTTTAGCATTATCTGACATGACTACTCCCACCTTCTCGATTTGCGGAGAAAGCTTTTGCAAATTATCGAGTAATAATTTAGCATATATGGCGCCACTGGCTCCGGTAATGGCAACAATAATTTTCTTTTTAGTACTCATGGTTAGCAAAGATACAAAGCTAAAAACAAAAAAGGGCCAGAAACAAGTTTCTGACCCTACATCTACCTATGAAAAACATACCCCCGAAAGGGTAAGCTCAAATGTAACGAATTTTATAAAAAAACGAAAGTTTAAACATTGTTTTTTCGATTATAGTGTAATTGTGACACAATGGTTAATTTAGCAGGCCTATACGTGCTTAAAACAAGTATTTTGTACTTAAAAAATTAGAACTATTGCTATCGATTATCTCGTTTAGTAAATGTTTGTTATTGTCGTTCAGCTTAGTAGCTACTAAAGAGCGGATAGAAAACGAGCGTAAGGCGTCGACGACAGACAGGGTACCTTCGGCACTATCTTTCCGGCCTGTAAAAGGAAATACGTCGGGTCCACGTTGACATTGGCAGTTAATATTTACCCGGCTTACCTGGTTAACTAAAGGGTCTATTAAAGCGGCAACTTCTTTTTCGTCGTTACTAAAAATGCTTACTTGCTGGCCGTGTGTCGATTCGATAAGGTACTGAATGGTTTCTTCCAAATCGTCGAAAGGCACAACCGGCACAACCGGCCCAAATTGCTCTTCGGTGTATAATTTCATTTGGAGATTAACCGGATAAACAATAGCCGGGTAAACAAACGATTCGTTAGTTGCACCACCGTTTTCGTTCACAATTTTAGCACCTTTAGCGACAGCATCGTCGAGGCATTCTTTTAAGTATGCGGGCTTATGCGGCTCTGGCAATGGGGTTAAGGAAACGCCCTCCTCCCAAGGCATGCCGAACTTTAATTTAGCGACTGCTTCGGTAAGCTGGGCTAAGAACTCGTTTGCAAGGCTCCTATGTACAAAAATAATTTTTAAAGCAGTACATCGCTGACCGTTAAAAGAAAGTGAACCCAACACGGTTTCTTGTACTGCTAGTTTTAAATCGGCCTGGGCAGTAATAATCGCTGCATTTTTAGCATCAAGACCCAGGATAGCACGTAAACGATTAACCTTTGGGTGCATTTTTTTAAGCTCGTTGGCAACCTTGCTCGACCCAATTAAAGTAAGTACATTTACTTTTCCTGAAGCCATAAGACCCGGGATAATTTTATTGCCGCGCCCATAGATGGTATTGACCACACCTTTTGGAAAACAATCTTTAAATGCTTGCAGCAAGGGGTAAAATAGTAATGTACCATGCTTAGGTGGTTTAAATAAAATGGTATTACCCATTATTAAGGCTGGAATTAAAGTCGTAAAGGTTTCGTTTAAAGGATAATTGAAGGGGCCCATACACAAAACCACCCCCAATGGAGAACGGCGAATCTGAGCCACAATACCCTGTTCTATCGTAAAACCAGACGACTGGCGATCAAGATCTTTTAATGCATCGATCGTTGCTTGGATATACTCGATAGTTCGGTCGAATTCTTTATTCGAATCGGTAAATGTTTTACCAATTTCCCACATAATGAGTTTGACCACTTCTTGTTTTTTCTCGATAATTTGATGAGTAAACTTTTCGACACGTTCTATTCTTTGTGCAACACTCATGGTGGGCCATTCGCCCCGTCCATTATCGTAAGCCTTTACTGCCGCAGCCAGCGCTGCATCGGCCTCCTCTTTATCGCACAAAGGATAAGTACCAATTACTTTACGGGTAAGACCATTTGCCGTTTGTATACAAATTGGCGATAATACGGTATGTACATCCCCATTCCAAGGCAGCATTTCTCCGTTCGACAAATATTGTCGCTGATGAATCTCTGTTGTTAATTTAAAGGCAGTTGGAATCTGCTCTTCTCTTAAGAAGAGTTGATTTAATTGTTCTTGAAAGTTCATCATTTACAGGTCGGTAATCTTTTTATATTTTGGAACTAATGATTTCATTACAAACCAAGCGATTAGATAAGCAACGGCACAAAATGCGAACATAATAGTATACGCCACCGTCATGTTAGATTGAACCAAAGGTTTTTGAAGTTCTAAAAGCTGGTTAAACAGTGTGGCATCTATTAGCTTCAGTTTATCGGCAATCTCTGCCGGCAGCTTACTCAAAGCCATATTGTTCAGGTTAACATGATCACCATATTTGCCAACCAAATTCATCGAAGTAATTTGATTAACAAAGGCGCTATTACCCAATTCGCTAAACTTTGCAAACGATTCTGTAATACCCTTATGCGCATAACTATCGAAAATCCAGCCCCCAACTTTAGTTACCAAAACACCACCCATACCACCTGCCATACCACCGATACCTACTACAGAGCCAATTGCCCGTTTAGGGAACATATCCGAAACAGTAGTAAAGATATTAGCCGACCAGGCCTGGTGAGCCGAGGCACCCACGCCAATTAAAATTACCGGAACCCAATAAGAATAATGACCAAAAGGCTGAGCCAATAAAACCACCAGTGGGAAAAGTGCAATGGCAAACATGGCTTTCATCCGGCCATCGTAAACGCCATACCCTTTATTCACAAAATATTTAGGAAGCCATCCCCCACCAATACTTCCAATCATTGTCATGCTATAAAGCGCAGCCAAAGGGAACATAATATCTGAGCCTTGCATGCCATATTGATCCTTTAAATAACCAGGTAACCAAAACAAGAAAAACCACCACACCCCATCGGTCATAAATTTACCGAAAGTAAAAGCCCAGGTTTGTTTATAGCCCAGTAACTTCGTCCACGAAATTTTATCAACATTAGCTTTATCGGCTACTTCATCTTCATCGCCATTAATGTAGGCTAATTCGGCAGCACTTAGGCGCTTTTGTTTTTCGGGCGATTCGTAAAAAAACAACCAAAAGAACAGCCATAAAAAGCCAATTCCACCAATTATTTCGAAGGCCTTTTCCCAACCCCAATGACTAGCGATCCAGGGTACGGTTATTGGTGCTAAGACCGCACCAATATTGGCGCCAGAATTAAAAATTCCGGTGGCAAAGGAACGTTCCTTTTTGGGATGATATTCTGCAGTCGCCTTAATGGCAGCCGGGAAATTTCCTGATTCTCCGATTGCCAAAACAGCTCTCGAAAACATAAAGCCTAAAATGGAAACCGGAAGAGCCACAATTCCAAACGTAGTAAGGATAGAGGCGATCCCTGTACCGATGGTAATAGAATAGGCATGAATAATTGCACCTACAGACCAAATGGTAATTGCGATACCAAAGCCCCATTTTGTACCTAGTTTATCGACAAAACGGCCTGCAAAAAGCATAGAGATGGCATAGGTAAATTGAAATACCGCAGCAATATCTGCATAGTCGCTATTAGACCACCCAAATTGTTCTTCAAGTGTTGGTTTCAGCAAACTGAGCACTTGCCTATCCAGGTAATTTACAGTAGTTGCAAAAAACAGCAGGGCGCAAATGGTCCATCTGTAATTGCCAATTTTAGTTTGGTTCATAGTTTTCGGTTTATATCTGGTTGATTTATGTTGTTTTTACTTTATCTATAAGACTTAATGCTTTCGTGGTTAGCGAAAACAAATGATCGTAATCTTTATTGTCTAAAATTTGTTTGCTTATTAATTTACTACCCATCCCAACAGCACAAACCCCAGCTTTAAACCAGGTGGCCATATTGGTTTCGTCGATTTCTACCCCTCCTGTTGGCACAAATAGCTGCCCCCCGAAAAGTTCCTTAATCGAAGAAAGATAAGCAGGCCCCAAAATATTTGCCGGAAACAATTTAATAATTCCCGCACCCTGTTGGTGAGCTACATTTATTTCTGTTGGTGTAAAACAGCCAGGTATCCAAAGTAGACCCGCATCGTGCACTATTTTACCAACTTCGACATCGACCACCGGGCAAACGATAAAATCGGCACCGGCAGCTAAAAATGCATCAGCTTCGCTGGTATTTTTAATAGTCCCAATTCCGAAAAACAAATCCTGCATTTCGGTTTTTAAAGCAGCTTTAACGAATTTAAAATTCTCGAGGGCTGCTTTACCCCTATTGGTATATTCCAAAACACGAACACCAGCACGGTAAAGGGCACGAATAACATCGAGGCTTACCTGGGCATCGTCGTGGTAAAAGAGTGGCAATAAGCCCTGTGAGGTAATGGCTTTAATGGCTGTTGCTTTAGTGCTCATTTTGTAATTGGGTTTTATTAATATCGGCTATGGTGGCAGTCGTACAGTCGCTGGGAATAAATAATTTATTAAATGCAGCAGCAGTTGCAAAGTCGATAATATCCTGTGTTTTATGTTTGTTGTAAAAGCCATAAATAAGTCCGGCCATAAAGCAATCGCCACTTCCTACTTTATCTAAAATCTGATCGGCCTGATAAGTATTGGAAATTAAAAACTCTTTATGGGTGTATAAAGTGGTATAATAAGTTATTCCTTGCTTATCGTCGAAACGAAAAGTATTAGCCACCGATTTACATTCCGGAAAACGTTGCATCACTTCTTCTGATGTTTTTTTGGCTTGCGCACAATAGGCTTCTTTGCTGGCTAAGGCCTGTACCGTTTCGGGGATTTGGATACCCAGCATTTTTTCTGCCGCCCAGATGTTCCCCATAATCAGGTCTGCATATTCGACTAGTTTTGGCATAATTTCTACTGGTTGTTTACCATATTGCCATAATTTAGCCCGATAATTGAGATCGATCGAAACCGTAACCCCTCTTAAAGAAGCAGCCTTTACAGCTTCCAGGCAAACATCGGCAACTGCCTGGTTTAATGCCGGACAAATGGCACTAAAATGAAGCCAGGTAATACCATCGAGTACATTATCCCAATTTAAAGTACCAGTTTTTAGTTTCGCAAAAGCAGAATCGGTCCGGTCGTATATTACCCCTGCATTTTTAAGGTCTTTTCCTTTGGGCAAATAATAGAGGCCTATTCTATCGCCACCCCGGTAAATTTTAGTTGTATCGATATTGCAATGTCTGATATAGCTAATTAATTGCTCGGCCATAAAATTTTCGGGGAGCGCAGTAAAGTAGGCCGATGGGACCTCCCATAAAGCAAGCGCAGTAGCTACATTTAGTTCCGCTCCGCCTACATAAAATGGTAATTTATTTTCGGCAAGCCATGTTGCATCGCTATCCGGACATATCCGCAATAATAACTCTCCAAAACTTAATACTTTAGCCATATCTAAAAATTAAAATAAGTTTTTGCATTATGATAACAAATATCCTGGATTATTTTCCCAAGCCATGCTTTATCGTAAGGCAATTCTCCATTTTCTACATCCGTACCAAACAGATCGCACAAAATACGTCTAAAATATTCGTGACGCGGATAAGAAAGAAAGCTTCTCGAATCGGTTAGCATCCCCACAAAACGGCTTAACAAACCCATATTAGATAACGTATTAATTTGTTTAATCATCCCATCTTTTTGGTCTAAGAACCACCAGGCCGACCCCCATTGCACTTTTCCGGCTATTGTACCATCATTATAATTACCAATCATGGTGGCCATTAATTCGTTATCGGCCGGGTTTAAATTATAAATAATGGTTTTCGCTAAAGTATTACCAGAATCCAAGCGGTTTAGGAACTTTGCCAATTGCCGGCCTTGCGTAAAATCGCCTATCGAATCGAAGCCCGTATCGGGGCCTAGAGAGGCCAGTAAACGGTTGTTGTTATTGCGTAAAGCACCTAAGTGGAATTGTTGCACCCAACCCTTCTCATGATCCCACAGCGCAAAAGTAAAGAGCATGGCCGATTTGAATTTTATATTTTCTTCGAAGCTAAGTTGCTCTTTATTTCTAATCTTTAAGAAAATAGCGTGTATTTCAGCTTCGCTATAGTCTTCGGCATAAATTTGCTCTAAACCATGATCGGAGACTGATGCGCCGTTGGCTGCAAAATAATCGTGCCGCGATTTTAAAGCTAGCAGGTAGCTTTCAAAACCTGTAATAGCAGCGCCTGTTAGGGTTGCCAGTTTATCGATATAAGCATTTAACGCCGGCAGATCGTCGGCATTCATTGCCTTATCTGGTCTAAAAGCCGGCAACACATTAATTTCTATGGGGCTATTTTTAATTTGCTGATGATATTCCAGGTTATCGAGTGGGTCGTCGGTGGTGCATAAAGTTTTAACCTTCATTTTATGTAATAAACCTTGTACACTGTAGGCTTTGGTTTGCAGTTTAGCATTACACGTGTCGTATATTTTTTTTGCATTAGCTGGAGAAAGAATTTCGTCGATATCAAAATAGCGTTGTAGCTCCAGGTGTGTCCAGTGATATAGTGGATTTCTGAGGGTATAGGGTACTGTTTCTGCCCATTTCTCGAATTTTTCCCAATCTGATGCACCACCGGTAATGTAATATTCGTCTATTCCATTTGCCCGCATTGCCCGCCATTTATAATGATCGCCATAAAGCCAAACCTGGGTGATATTTTCGAAGTTTTTGTCGCTTGCAATCTGATTGGGTATTAAATGGTTATGGTAATCGATTATCGGCATTTGCTTTGCAAATTCGTGATAAAGCGTTTGCGCTGTTTTAGTTTGTAATAAAAAGTTATCGTCTAAAAATTCTTTCACGTCGTATTATTTTGTTAAGGTAATTCGCTAATTATTTAAACGCCACTAAAAATAGAGAAGCCACCATCGACACAAATCATTGCTCCGGTTACAAATTGCGAGGCATCGCTTAAGAGCCAAACAATAGCGCCCTTTAATTCGTCGGGATCGCCAAAGCGTTTAAAGGGGGTCTGTTTAATAACCGATTGGCCCCGTGGGGTAAAACCACCAGGAACAGTTAGTAAATTACGGTTTTGTTCGGTTAAGAAAAATCCCGGAGCTAGGGCATTCATTCTAATTTTATCGCCATAACGATTGGCCAATTCGACTGCAAACCATTGAGTATAGCAATCGACCGCAGCTTTACCCATGTTGTAACCCAGTACTTTGGTTACCGCTTTTTTCGAGTTCATAGACGAAATATTGACGATACTTCCTTTGCCGGTTTCGGCAATTGCCTCGCCAAAAACCTGCGTCGGAATAAGGGTTCCCCATAAATTAAGGTCGAGTACGGTTTTCATGCCGGCCATGTTCATTTCAAAAATATTTTCGTCGGGTTGTAAAACACCTTCAGGCATATTGCCTCCGGCCGCGTTTACCAATCCATCGATTTTACCAAAGGCTGCCAATATTTTCGTTCTGGCTGCAATTAATTGCTTTTCGTCCATTGCATCGGCAATTAAAGCAATTGCCTTGCCGCCATTTTTGTTAATCGCATCTGCTCTTTCGTTAGCGATTTCGGCATTTCTACCAAGAATACCGACAGCTCCGCCAGCTTCCACAATAGCATTTATAAACGAATTGCCTAAAATTCCTGTTCCGCCGGTTACGACGATTACTTTATCTTTTAAAGAAAATGATTGTTCCATTATTTTATATCTTTTACTGCTATAATATCCATATCTGCATAATCTAAATTCTCGCCGGCCATACCCCAAATAAAGCTATAGTTTTTTGTACCGCTTCCGGCATGAATACTCCAGGTAGGTGATAAAACCGCTTCGTGGTTAGCGACTACAATATGCCTGGTTTCCTGTGGCTCACCCATATAATGAAACACCCGCTGATCGTTGGCCACATCGAAATAAAAATAAACTTCCATACGGCGATCGTGGGTATGTGCCGGCATTGTATTCCAAACACTCCCCGTCGAAAGAATAGTTAGGCCCATTACCAATTGGCAACTTTGAATGCCATCTTTATGGATATAGCGGATAATTTTGCGATCGTTTGCGGTTTCCAGGCTTCCCATTTGGGCCGAAAAGGCATCAGCCTGCTGTAAATAAGTAGTCGGAAAAACCTGGTGCGCCGGAGCTGATAAAGCATAAAAAACAGCGGGTTCGTTTGCATTTTTGCTGCTAAACTTTACCGTCTTTACTCCCTTGCCCATATATAAACAATCCATTTTTGCCAGGTCGTAGCTTTTGCCATCGGCCTCGATCGAGCCTGTACCGCCCACATTAATGATGCCCATTTCTCTTCTTTCTAGGAAGTAATCGGCACGTAAAATATCGTAAGTACCCAACGTTACTGTTTCGGTTGTTGGTGTAATTAAGCCGGTTACCATTCTATCGTAATGCGCATATACAAAATTAGCTTTGTTTGCTTCTTTTAATCCGTCCAATAAAAACCGGTCTCTAATCTTATCCGTTCCATAAGTTTTAAAATCGTCGGCGTGTACTGCTTGTATAATTTTCATTTCTTTTTATTTTTTGTTCGTTGTTCGTTTTTGCTTTTCGTTAGTTAAACGAAAGGTGTGGAGCGCTCTATAACGACACTCCTCTTTTCCAGGGGATAAAATCGTCCTGGTTCAATAAAACAGCTTTCGGAATAACTTCACCGCTGGCTGCTTTTATGCAATAAGTCAAAATATCTTCGCCCATTTCTTCGATACTCTTTTCGCCCTCTATAATTGGTCCAGTATTGATATCGATAATGTCACCCATTCGTTTGGTTAACGCATTATTAGTGGCTATTTTAATAACCGGGCAAACCGGATTTCCAGTTGGCGTACCTAAGCCTGTTGTAAACAAGATAAGCGTGGCACCGCTAGCCGTTTTACCGGTTGTTGCTTCTACATCATTTCCAGGCGTACAAACTAGGTTTAATCCAGGTTTGGTAGCAGGTTCGGTATAATCTAATACATCGACAATAGGCGATGTCCCACCCTTTTTAACGGCACCATTACTTTTAATGGCGTCGGTTACCAAACCATCCTTAATATTCCCCGGAGAAGGATTCATATCGAAACCAGAACCAGCATTTATTGCCGCCTGACCGTAAGCGCCCATCAATTTAATAAATTTTCTGGCGGCAGCTTCATCTTTAGTCCGGTCGATAATATTTTGTTCTGCACCGCAGAGTTCCGGAAATTCTGCCAACAAAACAGTTGCTCCTAAAGCCACCAGCAAGTCTGAGCAATAGCCCACCGCCGGATTAGCAGAAATGCCACTAAAGCCATCACTACCACCACATTTAACGCCAACCGTTAATTTACTTAAGGGGGCGGGTAATCTCTCTATCTTATTTACTTCGACTAAGCCCTCGAAAGTCTTTCTAATAGCTTCTGCAATAAGATTTGCTTCACTTTTGGATTGCTGTTGTTCGAAAATATAAAGTGGTTTATTAAAATCAGGATTCCTGATCTTTAAATCGGCCATAAAATCGTGCACCTGTAAATTCTGACAACCCAAGCTTAATAAGGTAATACCCGCCACGTTCGGGTGATTCGCATAAGCGGCTAAAAGTTTACTTAACACCGCAGAGTCTTGCCTGGTACCACCACAGCCCCCCTGGTGATTAAGAAACTTAATACCATCTATATTTTTAAAAGGCCGCACCTTCTTCATCTCTTCGAAAGAAGAAGGTGCGGTTAAAGAAGAAATATCGACTCCATTACGAAAAGCTTCGACCAAATGGTGGGCATACGACCTGTATTTGGCAGTTACTGCATAACCCAATTCGTTATGCAGCGTTTCGCGAATAACATCCAGGTTACGGTTTTCGCAGAATACCATCGGAATAAACAGCCAATAATTTGCGGTACCTACCTTACCATCGGCCCGGTGGTAGCCATTAAAGGTTAGTCCTTCAAATCTCGAAATATCCGGTGCATGCCACTCGTAGTTGTAAGGACGGTACTCGTATGGTGCAGCTGCATGTTTTAAGTTATGAGTGGTCATTACCGAACCAGCTTTTACCGGGTATTGCACCTTGCCTACCAAGGTTCCAAACATGAGTACTTCGTCGCCAGTATTCATATCGTTCTCGTAAAACTTATGTTTGGCATTAATCTGCTCCAATAGGGTATAAGTTTTACCTCGGTAGCTTACTTCTTGCCCTGCTGCTAAATCGCTTAAAGCAACCAGCACATTATCTTTTGGATGAACCTTTAAAATCAATTGTTTCATACTTAAACCAGATTTATTTTTGAGGCAGAAAGATGAGCTAAAGCAATTTGCATTCCTTCTTTTACAATCAAATCATATTTTTCGTTTACGGCTTCGACAAATCCGGGCATTAAATTTAAATCCCATTTCCAAAATGCCTGGTCGTTTAATATATCGCTTACGTAAGTGCTTTGCTGTCGGTAAAAGTATTCGACACTATCGTCGTTAATTAAATAAGCATGTCCATTTAAGGACCCGAAATATTTACCATTTTCATATTTATCGGCTTTCATAAACCTCAGGTAAGCAGCAAAACCAAATGCTATATAATCGGGCATATTCCCATAAATCTTATAGTAGTTTGCCAATAATGGTAAAATACGAATTTTCATTTTCATCGTATACTGAAAAGTAATGTTATGCCATAAATGCTCGATAAAAGGGTTTGCAAAACGATCGATCACGATCTTCGAAAAATCGGCAGTTTGTTTTTCTGTTACTTGGTATGGGATAGCCGGACTAATTTCGGAAGTCATTAACACTTCGATATAGTTTTTAACCTGTTCGTGCTGCATGGCATTTTTTACCGTATCTATGCCTAATAGAAATGCTATTCCACAACTTAGCGTATGCGTACCATTTAATAAACGGACTTTCAGTTCTCTATAAATTTCTATGTCTTTTGCGATCACGACACCAGCATCAACGACGGCAAATTCGAGTATTTTTTTCACTTTTTCATCGCCTTCTATGGCCCAAAGCCTATAAGGTTCGGCCATCGTTAAAAGCCGGTCGGTATAGCCCAATTCTTTTTCGAGTTGGTGTAAGTTTTGCTGATCTGGTTTACCCGGAACAATTCTATCGACTAAAGAATTACAGAAAATATTTGCGGTGGTTAACCACGCTACAAAACTGGCTTCCAATTTATTAAACTGTGCCAGCTGTAATACAATAGCGGCCAATTTAATTCCATTATCGGGAATCAACTCGGTAGCGATAATCACTAATCCGCTTTCTTTAGTACCATTAAATGCTTTAAACCGGTGATAAAGTACAGCTAAGAGTTTGGCCGGAAAAGAAGCCGGAGGGTTTTGATCGATACTTTCGTTAACCAAGGTAATCCCCACTTCGGTCGTATTCGAAACAATAAGTTGCAACTCGTCAGATTCGGCAATTGTCAAAACATCTGGCCAATGGTGGTCGGCCGCAATTACCCGGCTAATGGCCGACGAAACAATGTTTTCTTCGATTAATTGTCCATGTTCTAAACCCCTTATGCATAAGGTATACAGACTATCTTGAGCATCAAAATCGGTAGTATCGCCTTTAGTAGATTTTACAACCGCAACTTTTCCATTAAATATGCCCTGTGTATTGGCTTTATTAATAAAATAATCGGGAAGGCCTCGAAGTAAAACCCCGGTTCCGAATTGAAGCACTTTTTCTGGAAGTTGAAAAGTACTTTCTGGCGGTACAGTCAGGTTTTCTTTAGGAATAAGATGTAGATTTTTTTGAGATAAAATCATGCTCATATATCAATTTTAAAATTCGCTGTTTAAAAGTTGGCGACCCCTTTTTATAGCATTTGGCTTAAACAATTATACCTATTAATTGCTAGTAAAAGTTGGGTTCGAATGCAAATATTTGCGCAATCGTTCCCAATTAAGGGTTAGCCTTTTGCCATTTGAGGTATTCTTTATTGATCAGGTTTTTTGCCCAGGTGCCATACCAGGCATAACCATTTCTACGCTCGAAACTAATGTCGGCTACGTTTTTATAAACCGCATTATCCCGGTCGCCAAATAGAGGTTCGTTGGTTTGCAGGTCGTAAAACCTTGCCCAGATTACCGAAGTAGGGTCGGCAATTAAAGCTCTATCTTTTTTATCGGGGAGTTGATCAAATTTGTAGCCGATAATTTTTGCTGCATTAAACCATTTAATGGCATTGGTTATTGCAGCCTTTACAGCAGGTGTGGGTTGGTTAATCCGCATTAGAAACCTTACAATATTAACCGATTCGGAAGTACTTAACGATGCAGGTTCGAATGCCCGGGCTTTAGCGGGTTTTAAGGTATTCTGGTCGTATTGTGCCGCCCAAATGCTCGCCTTTCCATTTTGTATAACTTGGGTTTTCAAGATACATTCGAGCCCCTTCTTAACCGAAGCCTTAGCTTTAGCAATATATAACTGGTTTACTACTTCAAAATCGTTAGTCTGGCTCGCAATATCCTGCATAATGTTTAGCACATTTACAATTGCATCGTCGTTATAGGTAATTTCTGCTCTATAACTACTTTTATCGGGATAATACTGTGGCCAACCTCCGTTTGCATATTGCGCTTCGAAAAGATAATCCAGTCCCCGTTCTGCAGCTTTTAGATAAGCTTGCTTGCGTGTAGTCTTATAAGCCTTAACTAACGCCTTTATTTCTCTACTTGTTGCATTATTATCGATGGTTGCATGCATATAAGTAGTAGCCTTAATTTTTGCCATTAAACCGGCGTCTATTGCCGTTTCGTACTTAACCACACTTTTATCTTCCAGTTGTTTTGGCCATGCTCCATTACTTAGCTGGTAAATTAGCATCTTATCTGCGATCGAATCGGTTGTATTTAAAGTCTGGTTTGCAGTTTGTGCCGTTGCACAGCCTGTTAAACCGAAACCCACACAAAAACAAAATACGCTTATTCTTCTTTTCATTATTTAATTTGCTTAGAAAGCCAGTCGACCAAGTCGTTTGCTGCCTTAAAATTATCGTACTCGGCGGGTAATTTTCGTCCATCGACATACTCGTTGTACAACCAGGGGTCGCCAATTAAGTAAACAGTTCCTTTCCCCATTTTAGTAACCGCCATTACCACATCTCCATCTTTATCTTTTAAGACCGGTTTAGCATTTGCAGAAAGTTTTAAGCTACTATATTCTTTAATGAAGAGATTGGTCGAATTTTTGAAAATCTCATTTCCTGCAGGCACCATTACTTTTGCCGTTTCATAATTCGAGGCTACCGGCACTTTACCTTTGCTATCTTCATTAAAATATCCACCAAACTTGCCTGCTAACTCGTTAAAATGCTTAAGCTCGGCATTAGGCGCATCATTCGCCATTAATACCAAAACGCCGCCCGCATTTACCCAGGCGGTAATGACCTTAATATCGGAAGCCGAAACGAAGTTTGGTTTAGGGTTTTCTTTTTCAAAATCGGGATCTACAATAATATAAATAGCCGAACCTTTTAAATTGGCAAGTGTAGGTGCTGCATATAATGTTTTGGTTTCGAAACCCTTATTATTAAACAAATCGCTCCAGAAAGAAAAACCACCATTTGCCCTTTCCTCCCATTTGTAATGCCAGCTTAACAGATTCCCACTCTGGTCTGTTTTGGTTTCATTATTAAAATAAGAATCTAATAGAACTGTTTTCCCTAAACCCGGTTTGGCTAAGGCTGCAATTTCCATTTCGTTGGCCGCTAACAAGAAGGCACCCACACCTTTGGGGTCGTTAACCACTACTTTTTCGCCCATATAATAGGCATAACTCCCGTCGCGATAAGGTTTACCACCTAAACCAGAAACGCTTACCGTCCCATTTAGGTTAATCCTGTCGGTGTTAACCTGTGTTATAAATGAAGTTTTAATACCATTAAATCCCTTTTCGGCAACTGTTAAATACGTTTTAGGCAAATAACCCATACGTACTGCTTTTGCATAAGTATAAACAAACATACTCGATGCCGAGGCTTCATAATAATTACCTTTACCTTGTGGTTTGTTTAAAATATCGTACCACAATCCCGATTTCGGATCCTGTACTTTTTGAACCGCTACGGCATAACGATTTAAAATAGCAAGCAACTCTTTCCTTTTTGGATGGTTTAGCGGGAAATTATCTAATACATCGACCAAAGCCATTCCATACCAACCCATGGCCCGGCCCCAAAATTCTGGCGATCTGCCGGTAACTTTGTCGGCCCATTTTTCGGTCTTCGATTCGTCCCAGCCATGATATAGTAATCCGGTTTTTAGGTCCCGCACATTTTTTTCCATCCAGATAAACTGGTTGGCGATATCGTCGAAAGCTTTTTCATTCTTAACTAAAGCCGCATATTCCGCATAAAAAGGTTGCCCCATATACAATCCATCTAACCACATTTGGTTAGGGTAAATCTTTTTATGCCAAAAACCACCTTCTTTAGTGCGTGGCTGTTGTTGCAACTGATCCCATAGCAAAGTTGCTGCTTTAAAATATTTTTGCTGACCGGTTACTTTGTATAGTGTTAATAAAGTACGGCCATTTTTGAGGTGATCGATATTATAATCGGTAGGTTTATAACGGTCTATAGCACCGTCTTTGGTTACAAAAAAATCCATGCTTTTTTGCATGTACTTATAGTATTTACCATTGGCCGTTCTTCGCCAAAGACCATCTATACCCTCTAAAACTACTCCTTGATCGTAGGCCCATTTTACAGGTTTTGGATGGGCTGGATCGAGGTTTAACGAATCTTTCCAAATTTCCATTACCGTATTGGCCATTTGTTGCGATAAAGGTTTAGTTTGCGATTTAACCTGAAATGTTAAGCTGGCAAGGATAACTAGTATTACATATTTTTTCATTAGCGTGTTATTTTAATTTTATCGTTATAGCGGCTTTGATCTGTGTTGGCCGTTTCTGTATCGTCATGGCGAGCATCGCGAAGCCATCTTTCCCACCTTAGCAGCATTAAAGTTTGCTTCACACCAACGCACTAGTCCCCGCTTCGGTTCGCAATGACGAGACCCTATGTGCAGCATGCTGGCCTTATCTTGCCTAGACAGTTCCTTGTCTTCGCGACGGTCTCCTTGTCCTCGTGACAGTCTTTATGTCGTCATAGCCTTTCCATATCGTTATAGTCGTTCAGGGTCGTCATAGCAATTTTATTAACCTGCAGTACCCAATGCTTATGGGTTAAGTTGCAATACTTTCGCTTCGGCGCCTGCTAAAAATTCGGTTTTCGTTTTTGCTTTCGACACATCTAAGCCCGAAGTTTTAATTGCGTTATTCCGATCGCCACTAATCCTAAACAACAGCTCCGCATTATTATAATTAATATTCTTAAAGTTAATATCACTTCCATTTTGGATATTAAACAATGGGTTTACTGCTGTCGCAATTAAATTAACATTCGTTAAACTTATATTTTTTGCTTCCTGAATATCTATACCTTCGTGCGCTTTGATACTTAAATCGGTTAAAGTAATGTTGCTAATACTTTGTTCGGGCAAACCTCTTATAAAGATCGCTTTTGAAGCACCATCACAAACCACATTACTAATGTGAAAATCTTTAAAGACCGGGGTTTCTTCGGTTACCGGTAATATTTCGATTTTAGGCGCAGTTCTTTTCTCGCCGGTAAGTGGTACCGGATCTATGGCAGCATAATACATATCGAACAAGATTGCTTCGCCAACAATATCTTTCATATTAATATTTTTAACGAAGATTTTTTCGACTACCCCACCTCTTCCACGTGTAGTTTTAAATCGCAAGCCTATATCAGTTCCGATAAACGAACAATCGTAAACAAAAATATTTCTCGCACCACCCGACATTTCACTTCCAATTACAAATCCGCCATGCGCATGGTAAACCGTACTATTGCGAATAATTACGTTTTCTGTAGGCATACCACGTTTTCGACCCGCAGCGTCACGACCCGATTTAATACAAATACCATCGTCGCCAACATCGAAAGTACTCCCTTCTATGAGTACATTTTTGCAGGATTCGATATCGATACCATCGCCATTTTGAGCATACCAAGGGTTTTTAGCATATACATTTCTTACGGTTAAGTCTTCGCACATTAATGGATGAATGTTCCATGCCGGAGAATTCTGGAAAGTAACCCCTTCTAATAAAATTCGTTTGCAGGCAGTAAGCACTAATAAATTTGGGCGGAGAAAATCTTTAACTGAGTCGTAAAATTCGGGGGTTTTATTAGCCGTAATTTCTCCCGGGTTTTTCATACCCGACGCATTAAAAGTTTTTTCGCTAGGGTACCAGATTTTTTTATCTGCGCTTGTTAAGCCGCCAGAAGCCAGCAATTTTTTCCATTGGCTTTCGGTTAGTTTTTCCTTTTTAACCATTCGCCAGGCGTCGCCGGCACCATCTATAATTCCAAACCCCGTAACAGCGATGTTTTCCTGGTTTGTAGCCCACAAAGGCGATTGATTACGCATCTGCGCTAGCCCTTCCCAATTTCCAGCGACTAAAGGATATTGACTAAAGTCTTTAGTAAATTGAAGGATGGCATTTTTTTGAAGATGCAAATTTACATTACTTCTTAGTTCTATTGGCCCACTTAACCATAATCCTTTAGGGATAAGTACCACTCCGCCCCCCTTTTTGTTACAAGCTATTATTGCATCATTAATACTTTTAGTATTGAGGGTAACACCATCACTTTTGGCGCCAAAATTTAAAATGTTTAGGGTGTCGGCTTTAAACAGAGTTTTAGCAATAACCGGAAGGTTGTTAAATGAATACGGCTGTTTCTGGGCATTTGCTAAAAGCGAGGCAGCAAGGAAAAGCAAGGCAAAAATAGGAATAACTCTTTTTTTCATATTGAGGTATACGGCTATATTGGTTATCGTTTAACAAGTCTACATAGTTTTAAAGAGGAATGGAACTAAATGATCGAAAATAACTATGCAATCGTTACCATTAAGAAAAATTAGGTAATTAGCTAATTCGTTAATTTGACGATTAGTTAACTTGATGATTAATCAGGTATCCAGGTCATGCGACCGGTAAAAATATTTTTAAGTGTATATTGTTTCGCTTGTTTTTTAGTTAATTGTTTCGACCAGTTTACCCGGGCTTCTTTTACAAAACCAGGGCCATAGGAGCCATATTCTGCGTAAAAAGTGGTTTCATGGTTTTTATTTTCATTCCATACCTGCCAACCTGCAGGTAAAATATGCGCACCTATTTCGGTATTAATGAAAACCGTTTTGGCATAAGGACGCCATGGCCGGCCTAAATACACCTTCTTAAATGCCGTGTCGGCGGTTAACTTACAGTTTAAAAATACAAAGCCATAAGTTTGATTTTGAGAGGTAGATGCCGCTGTAATGTACGAGTTCTTTTTACTATGGATCTGGCAACGTTCGAAAACTACAGTAGCAGCGCCAAATATAAAGTCGGTCGTGCCCTCAATATAGCAATCGACATAATATTGCCTGCTGGTATCGGCCGAAGGGAATAGCGTATCCTGGTTTCCTATAATTCTATAATTTTTAATCACTACCCTGTCTGCTTCCACCTGTAAAGCAACTGCCTGACCAACCAGTCCCGCTGTATTTTGAAAAGTAAGATTTTCGGCTTTAAAATCATTCCCTTGTACCAATGCTGTATGCGAGGTATAGGTATTTATGCCATTTTTACCCGAATAATCATCAAATGTAATTATCGTTTGATTTTTGTCTTCACCAATTAAAGAAATCTTCGATTTCTGGGCCGGAACAATTAATTTTTCCCTATAAATACCTTTTTTAATATAAATAGGTACTTGTACTTCCGACCAATCCCTTACTGCATTTACGGCTTCCTGAATGGTTTTATAGTCGCCACTCCCATCTTTTGCCACCGTAAAGGATTTTGGGAAAACCTGCGTCTGACCAAAGCAAGCAAGGGTAATAAAAGTGAATAAGAAAGAAATGATCGGTTTCATTGTAGTATAATTATTCTTTAGGGTCCCAACCCATTAAAATTTTAGCTAAGGTATATTCCTGAATAGTTTTTTCATTTAACTGATGCGACCAGCTAACACGCTCGTTCTGGTAAGCGCCGGGCCCGGTGTTGTTGTATTCGGCATAAAAGGCGGTTTTCTCATTGCTTACTTTACCCCAATTATCCCAACCGGCGGGCTTAATCATTTTACCTAAGTCGCAGGTTATAAATACTGTTTTCGCATAAGAGCGCC
The DNA here is from genome assembly GCA_040388055.1 of Bacteroidota bacterium. Classification (GTDB taxonomy): domain Bacteria; phylum Bacteroidota; class Bacteroidia; order Sphingobacteriales; family Sphingobacteriaceae; genus Pedobacter. The sequence goes on along the minus strand of JAZKCO010000004.1, from coordinate 156,355 downwards.
AGGGTCGACCCAGGTAATAAGAGTTTTCGGGTGCATCGCCCTTAACTTTACTATTAATAAACACATAACCATATTTAGCGGTATCGGGCGAGGAAGAGGCAGTAATGTAGCCTTCTTTTTTACAAAAAATTTCACATTCCTCAAATACTGCGGTGGAGGAGCCGAAAATAAAATCGACGGTACCCTCAATATAGCATTGATAATAATATTGGCGACTATCGTAGCCATAGGTATAAAGCGTATCTTGAAACCCCAGCATTCTGCAATTCGTAAACTTAGCCCTATCGCCAGCCACAAACAAAGCAACCGCCTGCCCTACCGGGCCCGCCGTATTCTGAAAGGTAATATTTTCTGCAGAAAAACCGGAGCCATAAATGTAAAAGCTGGCCGAGCCCGAAGTCCCTTTTTCTTCGCCAAAGGTGTTTTTCTTTTGGGCCCAATCGTCGAACGTTAAAATGGTGCCGGTTACACTTTCGCCAATCATTTTAATGAGTTGCTTAGAAGCTGAAAGATTTAACTTTTCTTTATAAATCCCATTTTTGATAAAGATCGTGGTAATTGTTTTTCTAAAATCGGGAACGGCATTAATGGCTTCTTGTACCGTTTTGTAATTTCCGGAGCCATCAGCGGCCACTATTATATCGTAAATACTTAGCTTTAAATGTTTAGCCAGACCCTTTATACTTTGGGCAACCAGTTTAGCAATTACTTTTGCACCTTCGGGGCTTAAATGCGTATCGTCTTTTTTCCCTGTCGGATAATTAACATGGCCACTATCGACATAATTAAATAATTTAATAGAAGGAAGATCTCCCAAGCCTGTTAACAATTGTGTCGTTTTACGATGCATATCGATTAATGGAACTCCTAAAGAATCGGCCAAATGCCGTACCACTTCAGGATATGAGCCATGGGTATCTTTAAGTACCCCATTTTTAAAGTTGCGCCGCATAATTGGAGTCAATAAGACCGGATTAGCCTTTTTAGCCCGGGTTTCTTCGACATATTTAATTAAGTTGGCTTTATATTCGCTTAAAGAAGTTCCGATACCGGGTTTATCTATTTTTTCGTCGTTATGGCCAAATTGGATGAGCACATAATCGCCAGCCCTTAAAAGTGTTAAAACTGCCGCCCATCGCTTCTCGGCAATAAAAGATTTGGTACTTCTTCCGTTTAATGCCCGGTTGTCTATTTTTACTGTCGAGTCGAAGAAAGTTGCCAACTCCATCCCCCAACCAGTTTCTGGAAAAGCCTGAGGCAGTTTGTTTGCTGCTGTCGAATCACCAATAATATAGACATTAATGAGATTATCGGGCCTCCTTATAAACGACATCAGGCTTATTACGATTAGAACGGCAATTAGTTTAAAGGAAAAAGATGACCTCATTTTAATGGCTTTATATTTTAATGATAAAAAGCGGTAAAAATATAGAGTTATATCTTTACCGCTTTAGGTTCTGGCAAAATCTAGCTCAACTTAAAACCCTATTTCCATCTAGGATCGCCAATGCCGTTTGCTTTTAAAGTAATATCTGTTAAGGTAAAGTTTCCACTTGCCGGGGCTACAAAGCCCGGGTCGATGGCAGTAAAGCTACCTGTATCGTATTTAGCACCACTTGTTGCACTGCCAGCCATATAAGTTGGGGCATTAAAGTAATTATTTGCCGTAAAGTTTGCACCTACAATGTTTGTGCTTGCCTGGTTAGTTAAAATACCTCCAGAATTAGCAACGATATTTTTCGAGAAATAAATTTCCTGTTTCGCTAAACGAACATAAAGCAGTCTGTTAGACGGGCCATTACAAATCCCATTTAAAGTATTATTTGCAATGGTAATTACCGATGTTATGGTTGAGAAATTAGTAGATCCGCCAGCATCCATCCTGAAAAAGTCTCTTGCTAAAACAGAAGCATATACGGTATTATTCGAAAAGTTGAGCGTTTTGGCAATCCCATTTCTAAAGTCTATAAAATCACCGCCGCTGCATTCTATACTGCTAATTACATTGCCTTTAAAAGTTACCGATTCGATTAATGTTTTTACGTTTACGTATATCATCCCTTTAACGTAATTTTTAATGAGACAATCTTCTACACTCAGGTTGCCATAAGCATTATCCGAAGCTTCGTCGTATATTATCGTTTGATTGCTGTTTAGTGAACCTGTACCATCGAGTGTTAAATCTTTTAATTCGAGTGCTGCATTACCTTTTATTCTAAATACCAAGCCTTTAATTACAGGCTTATCTGCTGGTTTTGCACCTTTTAATGAAATAGATTTGTTTACAATAATATCGTTATTGATATTATAAGTTCCCGGAAGCAAGGCAAAAACATCTCCGGCTTTTGCATTGGTAATTAAAGCTGCCAGGTCGTCTGTTGGCAAAACAGGAATAGCCCCGCCTAAGTCGAGTAAAGAAGTAAAGGTAATCGTACCCCGAACCTTAGTGCCATTTAACAATTTCGCAGTATAGGTAGTTTCGCTGGTTAATCCGGTAATGATAGCTTCGCCAGCTGCAATTTCGGCTGCAGTAACCGTATGCGACAAATTACCGGGGCTAAGTGTAATTGTAGTTGCGATTTGTGTGGCTGGCCAATTTAAGGCCACACTATTTGAGGTTAGTTTATCGGGATTAATGTTTTGTAAAATCTGTTCGGCGTCGGTTTTTACGACGGTAGCAATCCATTTCGAATCGTTAACGCTTTCGCCTACTGCTTTTACCCTAATCGAATATTGAGTGTCGCCACCAAGCCCTGTAAGAGTATAAGGAACCTGGGTAAAGTTAATGTCTTTCACTGTTTTTACCGGAGTACCCGAAAAGTCTGCATTTTCGAAAACTTCGATGGTATACGATTTAGCATTATTTACTGCTTTCCACGATAATCTGATATCTGTTTTATTAATCACATTCGCGGTTAAATCGGTAGGCGAAAAGGCCCTTTCTACTTTAAGACTGGTAATTTCGTCCATTACATCGTCTTTACATCCTGAAAAACCAATTAAGGCGATCAGGAAAAAAACACCTGCATATATATTATTCCTATTCATAACCTAATTCGTTTTATAAGTTCAAGTTCTTATTATTTAACAATCCGTTCGAGGAGTCTAAAAACACCTGCCATATAGGCCAGTACTGTTGTTTATTCGGGTCTTTCACAAAAAATGCATCCCAATAAGCCACAGCGTCGTTAGCTGCAACCATGCTCCAGGTTTTATTAGAAGGATAACCTAAAGCTACGCCCTGAGCATCGGTATCGCCAAAGTTTAATCCATAAATTTGGACTGTTTCGCCATCGGCGGCTGTTTTATAATAAATTTTAGCCGGAAGGTTAGCATATTTACCTTGTCTATTTTCCAATTGTCTTAATTTCTCTTTAGCCTCGGCTAATTTCGTACCCAGCAAATTCCAGCGGATTAAGTCCGATTTTCTGAGCATTTCGCCGGTAAACTCTAAGGCTCTTTCGTTAACAATAGCATCAAAAAATGTTTGTTTAGAGCCCGATACTGAGGCCATAAACGTAGCTACCTTAGCGGCGTTATTTGGGAAAGCACGATCGCGGATCATTTTTAAATAAGGTGCTGCTGCTCCTGGCCCATCCAGTTCGTTAATTGCTTCGGCTGCCATTAATACTACATCCGCATAGCGCATATACAACCAGTTTAAACCGTCGTCGTTGGTAGAAGTAACCCTTCTTTTCATCCATTCGTAGCGATATTTTCCGAAATATAAACGGCCCAGGCTAGAAGGCACCTGGTAACCACCTTTATCTACATCACCGCCATCCCATTCGTAAGGAACAATAGATACATCTCTTCTTACATCGTCGGCATCATATTCGTAAAGCATAATCGGGTTTGGGCCATCTGTACCGCCTTTATTCTGTCCGGTATATTTATCGGTTTTTAAGTGTCTTACTCCAAGATCGAAAATTACCCGGCCGCGGCCTTCACTAAATGGGATTTCCCACATCGATTCTAGGCCGGCAGCTCCACCTTCTTCATTTAATTTTCTGAAAACTTCTTCAAAGCCTAGCAATCTTAGTTTTTTACTGTCTATAATTTCCACGCATTCCTTTTTAGCGATGGCATACATTTTATCGCGAGAGAGTTCAGGGTCAGTGCTTAAGCGTACGGTTCCATCTAAACGCTGGGCATAACCGCCAGCAGCCAAAGCGAGCCGTGCTCTTAATCCTTTTGCAAAAGCTTTATTTACACGCTCGACCTTAGTAGTTGTTGCATTTTCGTTTGGCCATGGTAAGTAATTTTCTGCTTCTTCTAAATCTTTTAGCAGTTGTTTGTAGATACCATCTCTATCGTTTCTTGCCAGGTAAGTTGTGGCAGTAGTAATCGGTTCGAACCTTGCCGGAACATCGCCCCAACCTTTAATTAAGTCGTTATACAATACCGCTCTTAATGTTAATATTTCGCCTAAAAGTTCGGCCATTTGTGCATTACTTTCTATTTTACCATAAGTTCTGATGCCTTTAATAGCCAGGTTAGCTCTTTCGATTCCTTCGTAAAGCTTGGCCCAAACGTTATTATCGGTATTCATTTGCCCGTTATTTACATTGGCATTGTAATTAGACAATCTCGATTTGTCGTCGTCGACTGCTTTTAGCCCATTATTAACTTCGGTATCGTTATTAAGGCCATAAAAAACCAGGAAGCGGCCGCGATAAGAGTTTGTTTCGCCGAACGATTGGATAATACCGGCAATTGCCCCTTCTGCTAAACCTGGGGTAGAAAAAATAACAGACTCGTCGAGCGACGATTTTGTTGGCGCATCTAACGCTTTTTTACAGCTACTAATTACCGTAATTGCGGTTAGTATAAATAATGTATATATAGTCTTTTTCATATCCTTTAATTAAAAATTAACGTTCAAACCAAAAACAAAAGATTTGCTTTTCGGATAAGCGGAATAGTCAACACCTGGGGTTAAATTTGTTTTACGCCGGGTCGAAACCTCAGGATCGAAGCCTGTATAATTGGTTAACAACCATAAATTATAGCCAGAAGCATATATTCTTAATTTTTTCATTTTTATTTTACTCGATATGCTTTGTGGTAAGGTATAACCTAAGGTTACGGTCGACAGCCTTAAGAAGGAGCCATCTTCGACTGCCCAATCGCTTAAAACAAAGGTTTTCATATAAGGAGACCATAAAGTGGTATTCGCGTTCATGGCGGTAAGTTCGGCCGGATCGTTACTAAGGGTGCCATCGGCACGAAGGTTAGTCCAACGATTTCCACTTGCCATTTCGGCAATCATATTTCTCGAACTGTATTTACTGGTCGAAGTATATTCGATTTTATTGGCATTATAGATATCATTTCCATAGCTCCAGTTAAAATAGGCGCCGATATCGAAATTGAAGATTCTCGAATTAAGTGCAAAACCTCCGGTATTTAGCGGGTTAGCATTGCCGATAACGGCTCTATCTGATAAATCGATTTTCCCATCGCCAGAAAGGTCTTCGATTTTCATGCTACCCGGACGGAGAGTACCTATAAATGCAGTTGCATCTACTACACCCGGCTTAAGAGTCCAATTGCCTGTGGTTGCATTATAGCCCTGGAAATCGGAAACTTCGTATCTGCCAGCATTGCGGTATCCGTAAATCTGGCCTACAGAAGCGCCTTCTTCTACTAAGTAATCGACCCCTATCTCGGTCGATGCCCAACCAGAGGAACCATTTATATTTTTAATTGAGCCCAGCGAAACCACTTTATTTCTGTTAAAGCTAATGTTAGCACTTAGAGAAAGATCGAAATTAGTTTTTCTTACTGCATTCCAGTTTAGCGAGAATTCTAAACCTTTATTTTGAGTTTCTCCTAAATTGCGATACTGAAAATCGTAACCCGTACCCGCAACCGGGAACTGAATTAATAAATCTTTAGTCTGATTTAAATAAGCATCGATAGTACCTGTAAGTTTAGTATTTAACAAAGCGAAATCGAGCCCTATATTACGGGTTACTGTAGTTTCCCATTTCAAATCGGGATTAGCCATGGTTTTCGAGGCTGCCCAGTAATTATTAAAGCCATTTACCCAGGTAGTAACTGAATTCTGAAAAGTTTGAGCCATTTGTCCCGGTGGGATATTATTATTACCTGCGGTTCCATAGCTAGCTCTTAGTTTAAGATCAGACAACCACGATTTAGTATTCTTCATAAAATCTTCTTGCGAAATTCTCCAGGCTCCCGAAACCGAAGGAAAATATCCCCAACGATTGTTTTCAGAAAATTTAGAAGAACCATCGGCTCTAAATGTTGCACTTAAAAGGTATTTACCTTTATAATCGTAGTTTGCCCGACCAAAGAACGATAATAGCTTGTCGTCTGGCGAGAAGTTATTGTCTATCGCGTTTGCTTTACCTTGGGTCGACAATAACCTGGCTTCCTGAAAACCAAACGATTTAGGGAATCCATGCACTACATTCGTTAATATACCCAATTCGGTTTTAATAAACTCCTGCCCTAATAAAACATTCAGGTTATGATCTTTCCCTAAAACTTTACCAAAATTATAATTTAAAGTATTGGTATTTCTGAAGCTATTTCTGTTGGTATTGGTAAATATAATAGCAGGCAGGTTTTGGTTTTCGGCTGCTGGCACATTTCTTACATAATAAGTCGTGGTTCCGTAAAAACGATCCTGGTCGTTCCTATAGCTATCGTAACCCACTTCCGAACGTAATTTTAAATTATCGATAATATCGTAAGTCAGGGCGCCATTAATATTGTAGGCTTTACGGCGTATATATTGATCGTTATCCGAAATTGAGATTAAAGGATTGTATAAGTTAAATTCATCGTCGGTTTCGGTCGTGGTTGTTAAACCAGGTACCGGAAATGGCGGGTAAAGCATAGCGTATTTTAAACGCGAATCGGCCGAAGAAACTTCATTTTGCTCATTTGCGCCACCGCCTTTAGTTTTGGTATCTGCATAGCGGAGGCCAAAATCGAGGGTTAGACCTTTATAGAGTTTATGGTTGAGTTTAAAGCTGATATTTTGTCTTTCGTAATTAGAAAGCTGCATAATAGCTTTATCTTTAACAAAACTATGGCTAAGGCTGTATTTCGTTTTATCGTTTCCGCCACTAATGTTTAAATTCTGATTAAATGTTGTACCTGTGCGTCCAAAAATGAGATCTTGCCAATCGTTTGCCGGCACATTAGCATAAAGGTCGATATCCTGATAATTCCCAAAATACTGGGTATAATCTGTTGGAGATTTAGCTAAAAGTGATCTTTCGTATTGCCAGGTTGCATAATCTAATGGCGATAATACATCGAGCTTATTGGCGAGTTCTCTTGTTCCGGTAAAGACATTATAACTTACACTGGTTTTACCGTCCTTACTATTTTTAGTCGTAACCAGTACCACCCCATTTGCACCCCTAGAACCATAAATAGCGGTTGAGGAAGCATCTTTTAAGATGTCTATTGTTTCTATATCCTGTGTTGCGATATCGGAAATAGAAGTTACCGGAAATCCGTCGACAATATATAGCGGCGAATTGTCGCCGGTAATCGAGCCACCACCTCTAACCCTTACTATTAATTCGGCATCGGGCGAGCCTTCTGTTGTAGCAATATTAATACCTGCAACCCGGCCTTGAATTGCTTCTAATGCCGAAGAAACTGGTGCGGCAGCAATAATATCGGCACTTACCGACGACACAGCACCTGTTAAATCCTTTTTGCGGATGGTGCCATAACCGATATTGATAACAACCTCGTCTAAGGCCGAAACTTCGTCTTCGAGTGAAAATTCGACTTTAGTTGCGTTTCCAACCGTTATTTCCTGGGTTTTGAAGCCCAAAAATTTTGCTTGCAAAATTACGGATCCAGTAAGCGGAATATTAATTTTAAATTCCCCCTTTTCGTCGGTACTTACCACTATTGCGGTGCCTTTCAGGGTAACAGAAGCACCCGGGATAATTCCTTTACTTGTTTTATCTGTTACTTTTCCAGTAACCTGCCTTGTTTGCTGTGCTTTAGCTAATCCAATATAAAAGATTAGCATACTACATAATAGTAAAACTTTTTTCATACATTAAGGTTATATTCGGTTTCTGGTCGGCTTTTACGGCCTTCCATTAACAAGTCTACATTGTTTTTTTTATAAAATAATCGATGTGTAGGTTTAAATCTGTGCAATCGTTCCCGACAACGTTGCCAAAAATCTTATCAAAAAAGCTATCTTTAGGGTAAGAAAAAAATTGTATCATTATAAATCCGTATTTTTAAAACAAAACCTATTTATTATATAGTGCCTAATCATGTTTGAGCCCGTAACTATAAAAGATATTGCTAAAGCTTTAGGGCTATCTACTTCTACTGTTTCCAGAGCATTAAGAGACACCTACGAAATTAGCGAGGCTACTAAAAAGATTGTTTTAGCCTATGCTAAAGAGATAAATTACCAACCAAATCCTATTGCATTAAGCTTAAAAGAGCGCAGAAGCAAATCGATCGGTGTAGTAGTATGCGAAGTAGCTAACAGTTATTTTTCGCAGGCAATTAATGGCATCGAATCTATTGCTTATAGCCGAGGTTATCATGTTATCATTTCTCAAACTCACGAATCGTACGATCGTGAGGTTATTAATACACAGCATTTAGCCTCGAGGTCTGTCGATGGTTTACTGGTGTCTTTGTCTTCAGAAACGACCGATATTTCGCATTTAACCTCTTTACATGAAAGAGGCTTGCCTATAGTGTTTTTCGATCGTGTGGCCGACGAGATTAATACACATAAAGTGATTGCAAATAACGAAAAGGGAGCTTACGAGGCTACCGAATATCTAATTAAAAGCGGTTGTAAACGAATTGCACATTTAACCAGTTCTAATCATTTATCGATAACGATAGAACGTTTAGCTGGTTACGAGGCTGCACTTAAAGCGCATGGATTTTCTGTTAACCCTTTATATATTAAACATTGCCAGCATGGTGGGATGTTACACGAAGAAACAGAAACGGCTATAAAAGCACTAATGGATTTAAAAGAAAGGCCCGATGCTATTTTTGTAGCAGGCGACCGGTTAAGTACCGGATGCCTGGAAGTCTTTAAAAAGCTAAATGTTGCAGTACCTGGCGATATAGCAATGGCAGGGTTTAGCAATTCTGATGTGCTCGACCTTTTTAATCCATCTTTAACTTCTGTTCGGCAACCTGCTTTCGAAATTGGTAAAGTCGCTACAGAAATGCTCTTGCAGTTAATCGAAGCTAAATACCCCGTAGAGGAGTTCGAAAAACGAGTTTTAGAAACCGATTTGTTTGTAAGGTAAGCTTAAACTATGGGAGCTTATAAGCCTGACGACCCAACAGCTTCCATTCATTGCCTTCTTTGTGCCATACGAGCAAAATACCCAGATGCACTTCGCCAGGTTTCCCACTATCGTTTGTTTTGGCATCGAGCTGATGACGAACTAATGCGGTCGTTCCAGAGACTTTTAGGGTTTGCTTATTAAATTCGGCCGTAACAAAGTCCGATTTCCCACTGGCAATCGATTCGACAAAGGCATTAAAATCTTCTATTTTGCCGCTAGAGTGTCCATAACTTAAGTCTTTGCTGGCAATACTTTCTAAATCTGCTCTGTTGCCGCTAATAAGGGCTAGCCTCATTTTTTCGACCGCAGCTAATACATTAGTTTCGGCAGTAGTTTGCGCTTTCGATGTCATGGTAAAACTAAATAATAAAAAAAATAAAGTTATTGCTTTCATTGGTATAATTTTTTGTAGTTCACTAATACGTTTTGTTTTGGTGGGCTCTTGTTGTTACGGCGAGGAGGAACGACGACGCCATCTTTTCCTTCTTGGCAACATTAAAGTTTGCTTCACGCCAATACGCTATCCTCTGGCTTCTGTTCGTAATGACGAGTTTTATCACTATGGCCGGCATGATGGTTTTCTGGTCGTCCTGGCAATTTATCTCAGCATTGCAATTTTGTTCTTTCGTGACCCTTTACCGTCGCTATCGTAGTTTCTTGTCATCATGGCCGTCTTTGTGCCGTTATGGCGAGGAGGAACAACGAAGCCAACCTTCATCCCCAACATTTAACTTGTTATATTTCGGAACAATATACTGCATTATTTACAGGAATAAAAAGCCCTTCTAAAAAAATTTAGAAGGGCATAAGATATGAAGCGTAATTTGGTTTAGTATTTTAATGGTTTAAAGGACCAGGGAATATCTATGTAAAGGTTTGGCAATTAATTTAACCACATGTGGGTCGGCTTTCATTTTTTCAACATCTTCGATTACTTCGGAAGCTGTAATTACTACAATCTTGCAATCTTCTTTCACAACGTCGGTATATTCTTTAAATCGTTGTAAAAAATCGAAACCATTCATTACCGGCATATCCAAATCTAAAAAGATTAAGGATGGCAAAGATTCGGGATTATGTAAATGCAGATCTAAATAAGCCAGCGCTTCATTTGCACTGGTCATTACAATAATATTGTCTTTTTCGTGATTTAGTTTTAAGATATACTCAGTTATAAGCTGGTCTATCGGATTATCATCCACAATCATTATCTTATTTTTATACTTCATCTGTCTAAATCAGTTGTATTAAAAATTACCCTTTCCTTTGGATCTTCCAATTATGCCTCTTGCTAAAATATTTCATTGTACTCGACGTTCTTTCGTTCGACAAATAAAAAGCCAAACTAAAATTTGAAGTTCAGCCAATAGGTTTAAAAAATGTAAATGCGGGCTTCCATATTTAGGGATAAGCTTTTTACCTGTAATTGGATGGAAAGCCCTATTAAAGTTAATTAACCACACCCCGATATTGTAGACATTTTTACCCAAAAAAAGAGTTGAATTCCTCGAAGTGGGGAAGAATAGCCCTATAAATTAATTAGTCGCTCAAATCCATGCAAAAGATGCTACTTTACCCATCATTAACCCTAATTTGTGAAATAAATGTTCAAATAGCTAAATCTTTATTTGGCACATTTGAATAACCGCAAATAATCTATAAAAATCGAAACGATTATGGATGTAAGAGAAATTATAAACAACCTTCCCAGGCTATTGATGTTTTCCTTGGTGCTTAAGTAGTTTGGGCGTTCGGGCGTGCTGTTCGCTGTATCTTTTGGAAAATTGATCTTAACAAAGCATATACCTGTGCCAAAAGGATGCCGCTGCCATCACTAACGCAGAATTAACTTAAAGAAAAGAGAGGTCAAATGGGTAAAGCACATGCTGATGCTTGCATTAGATAGGGGAGCTGACAGAACGTTTCGCCGAAGGCATAAAGATTACCGAACTTGCTAGCTTGCACTGCAGAACTTATGGAGCAATTAAAGATAGCTTACTCAAGCTAGAACTCCTACATAAATAGCACAGCCCAACAGTTCAAACTACTGGGCTGTGACTTAGCTTATCGTGTAAGAAATAAGCGATTTCTAAAAATAAGTAAGAATAGAATAATGCTAAAGCCAACTTTTAAAAACGGATATCGCATTCCTATTAACCAATAGCTGATTATAAATTCAATAATAAACAACCCTAAAAAGAGAAGATAATACCCCAATTTATTACGTCTGCTACTCACTTTATTCAGTCCATAAGAGAATGGGAAAGCAAGTAAAATAACCTCTATTACTGATGGGACAAAAAATAATCATAAAAACATGAACCAGCTCTCTTTATCTTTTAAATCAGACCATTTTACTACCTTCACATTTTTATCTATTATAAAAATTAGGTGTTGGCCTACGACGTATATCGCTTGCAATTTCCTAATTAAACAACACATTAACAATAGGTTAAATCAATTCCGGGACCAAACACCATATTTCCTATACAGAAAGGCATAAATCCTATACAGAAAGCTTTTTTCACATCATATCTTCCTAATTAAACAGCTAAATTTTACAACGAATTGTCGAATATTAAGTCCTTCTTTTTCTTTACAACCCCAAAATTATAACTCATCCCAAGGTATACGATCCTCGAATTACTCCGGGTAAGCACCTGTTGTACTAAAAATGGGCTGCTCAATTCTGCTTTCTGCCGTTGGCTTTTAAAAACATCTGATACCGTTAAATAAACCGACCCTCGCTTTTTAAAAATATCCTGCCGAACTCCAAAATTGAACACAAAACTGGGTAAGTACCTACCCTGTGGACTTAAACGGGAAGACCTATAGTTCGAATTAACCTGTACTAAGGTGCTTTTTGTAAAACTATAACTCGAATTAAAATTAGCACTCCAGGTAAAAGTGTTCTTTTTGCTGCTATAGCCCAAATTAGATGCATCTATCTGGTTGTAAAATGCATTTGGCGTAAAATTGATATTAATTTTATCGAGGCTGGCCGAAAAAACAATATCGGCCCCAAGCGCCAGGTCGTTGGCCAGGTTTTCTTGTGTAGTAATTAAAGTGGTACTATTTAATGGCTTGGTAATCGAAGTAAACCCATTGTATTTATAGCGGTAATAAATACCTGGTAAAATGCTTAAATTATTATGCTGCCACCGATAACCCAACTCGACCGAATGAATAATTTCGGGTAGTAAATAGGGATTACCAACACGGATATTTGTCGGGTCTGCATATTCTGCAAAGGGATTTAAATCGTCGCCTTCGGGCCGGCGAACTCTTCGGCTATAGTTTAATTGCAACTGTCGGCTTTGCGATAAATTATATGAAAGATGCAAAGTCGGGTAAACCTTAAAATAATGATTGGGAATGCTTACTCCGGTTGTAATTAAATGCGAATTAATATCAGAATATTCGCCCCTAAGCCCTAACATTGCTCCAAATTTTTTCCAGGATTGTTCTGCGGTCCCATAAAAAGCATGGATATTTTCATTATAGATAAAACGGTTAGTCTTTAATGCATCGGTAATAAACTGCTGTTGTGCATAGCTATAAGCCGCTCCAAAAAAATCGAGGTCCTGTTTATTGTACTGTCCGTCATAACCTAATTCGAGTTTGGTATTTTCGGATATAGGATTCTCGTAACTAATAGTTAACTGCTGGTTATCTTGTGTTTGCTTAATGAGGGTATTATCTAATTGATTTACACTAACTGGCACTCGATAAGCATTTGTATAATGATTGTCTTCGACCTCGGGCGAGTGCGACGTATTAAATTCTAATCTAATTTTATGGTCTTCCTTTTTAAAGCTATGCTCTGCAAAAAATGTCGCATCAACTTCTCTTTCGTATTCGTAGTTTGTTCTACTGCGATCGTAATCGGAGAGTAAGCCCGTCTCGTCTCTTATTGTTTTAAGGGTAAAATCTTTTTTGTGCATGTTACGGAAATAATAATTTCCCGAAATCCCTACACTATTCTTATCGTCGATAGTATAATCTGCTCCAAGTGTAGCCACATTCGAAAATGGTTTCGAAAATGCGCTAATCTCGTCTTTATAATAGGTTGGCGGAGCATTTAGTGAATTAATTTGGGTTCTGTTATTTAGCGTTGTCCTTAACCGGTTATCTTGTTTTAGGCCATAGCTACCGAAAACATTTAGTTTCGATGGATTATAGTTAAGTGTAACACTGGTATTATACCGGCCCTGGTTACCTGTATTGGCTATCAAGCCACCATTAAGCCCTCTTTTCGTATTTTTCTTAAGCACAATGTTAATAATACCGCCAGTACCATCGGGTTTATATTTTGCCGAAGGGTTAGTAATTACTTCTATCCGTTCTATACTGTTTGCTGGTAACTGCTGTAAAGCGGCAGCGGCATTTTTACCCATAATTGGCGAGACTTTCCCATTAATTAAAATAATGGCCGAAGAGTTACGCAGGCTCACATTCCCATCAATATCGACCTGTACCAAAGGTACATTTTGGAGTACCTCGCTTGCAGAGCCCGATTTTGCCATCACATCCTGGTCTACATTATAAATTTTGCGATCTATCGAATTGTTATAAAGCTGCTTTTTAGCGGTTACTATAATTTCGTCTAATTTTTTTACCGCTCCATTCAGCGCAATATTGAGTTCCAGCTTGCGATCTATTGCGCCAATAGTAAGTACCGGCGAGGTAAATTTATCGAAACCTATAAAGTTTGCGATAACATAATACTGCCCATCTGGTAATCCGGTAAATTTAAAAACTCCTTTCGCATTGCTCACTTCTTCTTTATAAACAGCATTACTTTTATACTGCATTAGCGTGAGACTAACAAATTCGAGGGGTTGTGCTGTCGATTGTGCCACTACTTTTCCCGATAATATACCATTGTTTTGCGCGTAACCTATAATTGGTAAAATGAGTAAGGAAACGTAAAGGGTAAGCAATTTTCTATACATAAGGTAATTTTATTGCATAGTTAACCCCAAAATCTGTTTAAATTTTGAAGTCATTAAAAAATAAATTTCATTTAACAATTTGTTACCTTCAACCAGATTTATAAAACAATGTGGAAATTATATGCCATCCTTTCGGCAGTTTTTGCTGCAGCTACTGCCATTCTTGCTAAAATTGGGATCAAGGGCATTAGTGGTAACCTGGCTACGGCCATCCGAACTATAGTTATCCTTTTTATTGCCTGGGGAATTGTATTAGCCAGTGGCGAAATACGCGAACTAAAAACCCTCAGTAAGAACAACCTTATTTTTCTGGGTTTATCTGGTGTTGCTACTGGTTTATCGTGGATCTTTTACTTCAAGGCCCTTGAAACCGGCGATGTTGCTAAAGTTGCACCGATCGATAAATTAAGTGTTGCCATTGCTTTAGGTTTGGCCTTTTTAATTCTTAAAGAACCAATCGATGCCAAAACATTAATCGGTGCTTTGTTGGTGGTTGCCGGCAGTATAATCATCATTATTTAACATCAGGATTACTACAGAATCTTTGTTTTTATTTACCTATAAAATATAAAACAATGAACTGTAAACATCTTATATTAGCCTTGCTACTTGGCATTAGCTATTGTAGTCAGGCGCAACAAAAAACCCGATTCCAGGTTATCAATACCTATAAAATTAATAGCGATGGCGGCTGGGATTATCTTGCTATAGATGGGAAAAACAACAATTTATACCTCTCGCATGGCAATCAGGTTAATATTATTAATAAAAACACTGGCGACTCTACGAGCATCATCCGCAATACCCAGGGTGTACACGGAATTGCCATTGCTAACGCTTTCAATAAAGGTTATACCAGCAATGGAAAAATGGGAACGTGTACAGTTTTCGATTTAAGCACTTTAGCAAGTATTGGACAAATTAGTGTTGGGCAAAATCCGGATGCTATATTTTTTGACGATTTTTCTAAAAAGATAATTGTTTTTAATGGGAAAAGCTTGGATGCAAGCGTAATAGACCCTTTAACCGATAAAGTGGTCGCAACAATTCCATTAGGTGGCAAACCAGAAGCCGGAGTAAGCGATGGGAAGGGAAAAATATATGTCAACATCGAGGATACTGGCGAAATTGTAAGTTTCGATGCTACAACTTTTAAAGTTTTATCGCGCTACAAGCTTAAGGGTGGAGAAGAGCCTTCAGGTTTAGCAATAGACCGGGTAACTTCGAGGTTATTTACCGTTTGTGCCAATAAGGTAATGCTTGTTTTAGACGCTAAAACCGGGCGCATCATCTCGACTCTTCCTATTGGCGGCGGTTGTGATGGCGTAGTGTTCGATCCTGTATTAAAAACTGCTTATAGTTCGAATGGCGAAGGAACAATTACCGTAGTTAAAGAAGAAAGCCCCGAAAAATTTGTGATACAGGAAACCATTATTACAAAAACCGGGGCCCGAACTATCGCATTAGATCCGCTTACTCATCATCTTTTCCTACCTACTGCAGCCTTCGAAAAGCCAGTTGGTACGGCACGTCCAAAAAGAATTGCCGGAAGTTTTCAGATTCTGGAAGTCGGTTATTTATAAAGCCAACGCATTAAGCTGGGGAGCACAATAAGCAATAATGGCAGACCAACAATAAAACCGCCTATTACGGCAATAGCCAGGGGTTGGTGTAACTGCGCACCAGCCCCGATGCCAAGTGCTAATGGCATTAAGGCAATAATTGCCCCTAAAGCTGTCATTAGTTTAGGCCTTAAACGTGTAGAAATCGCAAAGATAATCGCATCGTCTACGCTTTTTTCGCGGAGCGATTCTTTAAATTGCAGAAAGGTAAAAATGGCGTTTTCTCCAATAATACCTACAATCATAATAAGTCCCGTATAACTACCCACATTTAAAGGGGTATGTGTTAGGAAAAGTGCCAGGTAGCTTCCCGAAATCCCAAGTACGGCAAGGAGAAGAATTAAAAAAGCAATTTTAAAATCTTTAAAAAGAAATAAGATCACACTAAAAACAAGCAAACTAGAGGCCATCAGAATGGTTAACAGCTCTGCGAACGATTGCTGCTGCTCTTTATAAGCGCCACCATACTCCAGATGATAACCCATCGGTAAATTAATTTTAGCATTTATTGCAGCCCTGATATCTTTTATTGTACTCCCCAGATCTCTATTATCGAGTCTGGCGGTAACCAAGCCAATCGACTGGAGGTTTTCGCGTTCAACTTCGGCACTCCCCGGCCCTATTTCTACTTTTGCCAAACGTTCGATCGGGATGGTAGTTCCATTTAACAAGAAGAGCTTAAGTTTAGCGATATCGGCGACTCCAAAATTCGTACTATTCGGGTAAACCATCCGGATAGGTGCAAGTTGTTGTTTATCGTAAAGGGATCCTATTAAGTTACCTTGCATAGCCGTTTGCACCTGCAATTGGAAACTTGCCGGACTTATGCCGTACTGGGCCAGCAAGTTAAAGTCGGGTAAAATATTTACTGTTGGCCCCGATAGAATAACACCATCGAACACATCAGCGGTGCCCTTTACCTTACTTACCAGTGCAGCTACCTTTTTCGATAATATTTGTAGTTGTTCCTGGTCATTCCCAAAAATCTTAATGGCTATGGGCTGGGTCGAGCTCATTAAATCGCCCAGCATATCGCCAATAACCTGACCAAAATCGACTGTTAAGGCCGGCTGTGTGCTTTCTATCTTTTGCCGTATTTCGGCAATAACCTCGTCGGTGCTTTTAACTCTCGAATGTTTTAATTGAATTAAATAATCGCCAGTATTGGGCTCGGTTATAAAAAACCCCATTTGAGTTCCGGTTCTTCGCGAATAAGCCGCAACTTCTGGTATTTTAACCAGTTCTTTTTCCACCGCTTTAAGAATCCGGTCTGTTTCTGCTAAAGACGTTCCTGGTGGAGTAGCATAATCTAATACAATGCTACCTTCGTCCATTTCTGGTAAAAACCCTGTTTCGAGGCGGGGAAACACCAAAACGATCGAAACGACAAGCAAGCCCATAAACAAAAGGCTGATAGCCGTACGTTTGATAAAATAACCTACCCATTTTTGGGTCTTAATCATTTTAATTGGAGGCTTAATTTTAGCTTGGCCCGAATTTTTAGTTAACACTAAATAAATTACAGGCAGAATTATCCAGGTTACAAAAAAAGAGCAAACCAGGGTAACGATCATGGTGTTGGTCATTACTCGGAAATAAGACCCTGCTACCCCGGTCATTAAAACAAAGGGAATAAAAATAACAATGGTGCTAATCGACGAGCCCAGCATCGCCGGAAACAAGTAATCGATTGCCTTACTTAATAAGCTTACAGTAGGTTCGTCGGGATGTTCTTCGTGTGTACTATGAATTTGTTCGACTACTACAATGGCATCGTCTATAATGAGCCCGATAGCTGCAGCAATTGCACCTAAGGTCATAATGTTTAAAGAATACCCCATAAAATGCAAAACAATTACCGTTAAGCAGAGGGTAACCGGAATTGTAATTAAAATTGTTGCACTTGCTTTAAGCGATTTTAAGAAAACAATGGCTACCACAATAGCCAGGGCCAGCCCAATCCAGAGGCTATCCTTAACACTTTTAACAGATTCGTTTACAAAATCGGCTTGCACATAATAGGGCTTTATAATTACTCCGGCTGGCACTATACCTCTAAGTTGCTTAACCTTAGCAGCCATTGCATTCGAAAGGTCGACCAGATTAGCATTAGGCTGTTTAATTACTGCGATCAAGACTCCGTCTTTTCCGTTGGCATTAATCCTGGTGTAAGCTACCCCTTCCTTTATTTTTACACTAGCAATATCTTTAACTTTTACGATCCGGTTTCCTCTTCTCGTTAAGACCAGCTCTTCGAGACCGGCTTTATTCTTAACTGTCGCATCGGTAACCGATAAATATAAATAGTTATATTCGGAAAGGTAGCCATTCGATTTTATAAAATTAGTTTCGTTTAAAGCAGTGCTTATTTGTTCTGGCGAAATATGCAACATCTGCATTTGCTGCAGGTCGAGTTCCAGCCAATACTCTTTGGTTTTACCGCCGATAACCCTAATTTCCGAAACCCCATCGACCTGCGATAAAAAAGGTTTAACGATATAATCTGCTATTTTTTTTAATTCGACAGGCGATTTAATTGTACTTTCTAAACTATAGCCACTAACCGGTAAAATGGAGGGATTCATTTTCTCGACTGCAATTGTTACGCCTGCGGGTAACGTTTCTCTTATCTTCGCAATCTGTGCCTCTATTCTTTGCAGGCTTAAATCGATATCGGCATCCGAATTCATATAAGCAGAAAGCTCGCAACTCCCCCGGCTGGTTGTACTTCTTACCAGTTGCAGGTCGGGTACTTGTTTAATGGCATTTTCTAAAGGTCGGGTTACGGTAAGCACCATTTTGTCGACCGGCTGAAGCTCTGCATCGGCAATCACTTTTATTTTAGGGAAAGTAATTTCCGGGAATAACGATGTCTTTAATTGCCCAAATGAATAAACCCCACCCAGAAGAATAATTACAAGCACTGCCAGAATCGGATTTCGATGGGAAATGAAAAAATTCTTCATCTTACTTTAAAATTTTAACTCTTGCCGTATCTGCAATACCATAATTTCCGACAGTTATAATTCTATCTTTTTTAGAGAACCTTGGCGATACAATCTCGACAAGGTTATTGCTTTCAATCCCTTTTTTAACATTAACCTTTACAGCAGTCGTATCATTTATCATTTTCATTACCCAAAATTCGTCCTCGGTTTCGTTAGCCAGCACCGCCAATTTGGGTAGCACCTGTGCATTTGGGCGGTCGAGCTTCGTAAGTTTAACCTGTGCGATTAAGCCTTCGGGTATAAGTATGGCCGGGTTAACTTTAAGGATATATCGCTGCGTTTGCGCCAAAGAATCGACCGTTGGCATTGTTCCCGAAATTACTCCCTTAAGCTTTTGCCCATCGGGCAGCTCGACTTGTAAATTATCATTATTTTTAAGGAGCTGGGTGTAGGTGTAAGGCAGATCTAAAAGAAAAACAAGGCTGTTTTGGTTACTAATCGTTGCCAACGCTTCTCCATCTTGCACATAATCTCCTTTCTGATGATTTACGGCAATAATTAAGCCTGGCTGCGCCGCATTAATGTGTGCAATCCCCGAAAATTTGAGCTCTGGATCCAGTTTATTTACACTGTTACCGATTGCTTTTGCTTCTTTAGTAATTAAGCTAAAAAGTAACTGATTAGCCTTAACTTGCTTTCCGGTTTGCACATTTGAAGTTAGCACATAGCCATTTATATTAGCCTTTACAAAGCTCTTTTCGAGATAGGCAGAAACTGCAGTAACTGTTACCAATTCGGTTAGGGTACTATCGGCTACATTAACCACTTGTACTGGCGTAATTGGAGCAATGGTTTCGTCTGGCTCCGAATCGGCTCCTGGTCGGCAAGCCGCTAACATTATCAAAATAATTATTCCTGTAGATCTCATTTATTCCAGTAATTAAATTGGTTAATTAATCTTAAATGGCTAATATTCGTTTGCCGCAGCAGATTTTGCGCAGCCATGTAGTTATTAATAGCAATAATATAATCGGCCACTTTAACATCGCCGGTATGGAGCAATTTACTATCGACTGCTATAAGGCCCTTTGCAAAGCGAATTTGATCGTTAATTTGGGTGTATAGTACATTTGTATAATTAAGTTGCTGGGAAATCGTGTAAAGTTGTTGCTTTTGCCGGCTAATAAAAAAGTTTTTATAGGTGCTGGTAGTTAATGCCGAGAGGTCTAACTTATTGTATCGCATTTTTTGCTGGTGCCCATCGTAAATAGGGATCGAAAGGGTAAAACCTACGCTTGCGCCAAAGTTTTTATATGGTTGAAACATCAGGGACGAATTATAACCGCTATTTGCATAAATGCCCAATTTTGGTTTATAATTTAAACTAATAGTCTGCTTTTGGTTGAGGTATTTAAGGCTATCGAGCTCAAATTTCCTGGTAAAAAAATGCGGTTCGAAAGGCATAGGCTGGACGCTTAATTGGGGCTCGGCTAAAGGAACCATAACTGTATCCGAAATGCCACATAAATAATTAAGTGCTGCATAATCGGTTTGATATTCCAGCTCGGCCTGTTTTAAAGTTAATTGCTGCTGTTGCAGGGTAACCAGAAAAGTGAGGTACTCGGATTGTTTATAAAGATTATTACGCGTTAACTCTTTTAATAAGGTTTCTTCCTTTTTTAAAAGCACCAAAACGTCGCTGTTAAATTTAACTGTTTGCGCACCGGCAAATGCGGTAATATATTGATCTATTACCGAACGGGTTAAATCGAGGGCAGAAAGTGCAGTTTCCTGCTTTAACGAATCACTTTGCAATTTAATTCCTTGCAACTCGTTTTTGGTTCTTTTTTTATTGAGCAATTCGTAGTTTACGTTCAATAAAGCTTCGAGCGCCTGTCCATTCGAAAGTACTTCGTCGTAGCCATAGCCCTTCACAATAGGCGCATACATACCAGTCGAGCTGGCGGTAACATGTGGCTTTGTGCTAGCCAGCAGCAACATATTATCAATTTCAAGTGCTTGTTGCTGATTCTTCTGGTCTTTTAAAACCGGGCTATGCTCGATAGCGATATTCAGGAAATAAGCCACGTCGCGAATAGGCTTTTGTGCCTTTGCGACTATAGACTGAAGGCCAATGCTCCAGCAAATAATCAGAAATCCTGTTTTATAATGCATTCGTTCCGGCAGTAATTAAGGTAATTTTTTGTTAAAAGGTATAGCTTGTCATTATTCCTTTGGCTTTATCTTGCCTATACGGCATTATAGATAAGTTTGTAGTGTTTTTAAGAGTCAATAATTTTTTAATCTGCGGATAAAGCAGGTAGGCAATTTTAGTCGATGCGATGCCAAAACCAGCCCCAGCAACCACATCGCTAAACCAATGTTTGTTATTATACATTCTTAAAGTTCCGGTAGCGGTGGCTACGAAATAACCAGCATAACCATACCAGGGAGAAATCTCTTTATACTCCTGATGCAGGAATTCTGCAGCCGCAAATGCAGAAGCCGTATGGCCCGACGGGAAAGAATTATAACCAGAGTTATCGGGTCTTAACCGGTGTACACCCTGTTTAACAAAATGTGTAGAAAGCCCCATTATTGCTGCAGAAGTTACGTATAACATCGATGCATCGAATAAGTTATGCCGGCCTTTTATGCCCGAAAGATTTAACCCATAGACCGCCAATGCAGGTATAAATTGCGCATAATCGTCTACATGTGCTGCAAATTTAGGGTGGTCTTCCTGCAACTCGTCTTTAGTACTTAAATCGAGTTCTTTAAGCGCTCCATGGTTATAAACCGAAATCACACCATAGCTTATTAAGGCTGCCGGTGCGATAAAATGAGCAAGGGGCTTTACTTTATCGGTTACTAACGAATCTTGGTGTTGTGCATAAGAGGTAACTGTTCCCAAAATAAGCAATAAGCCACCTATTGCATTTTTTAACCCCATTGCTAATTGGTCTATTTTTTAACTGGATTCCCTTTGGGGTCGAATAACATGTCTTTACCATTTATTTCTGCTTCGTAAACAATGGTTCCATCTGCTTTGGTAATTTTCGCAGCCTCTGCAATTTTCTGTCCTTTAAGTTTCATTTTTACGAGGTCGGGTAGCTCGGTAATTTTTATTTCGGTCTCGGTTTCCAATAAGGCACCTTTAATGCTATAAAGTTCGGAGGTTTCCTTGCCATTTAACATAAATTCGGCTTCATAGTTAGCCGTTTCTTTTACCCATCCAACCTTAGTTGCTGCATGGTTCTTTGCAAAAGCAATCTTTACTTCGGCAGGTACTTTACTGGCGCTTAATTTTTGCGCATAGCTTGTAGATACGGTCGTTGCCAGTATTACAGCCATAAACGATATTGTTTTCATCTATTTGTTTTTTACAATTTTTACCATTCCGCTAATTAAAATAACCAGCACTATTGCGCTTAATAATTATTTTAATTATGCCGGGTTCATGAGCTTCGTATTTTACATAAAATTAGTACTCAATTATGTAGTAATTCTGAAGCTTATTAATTCTCGAAATTAACAGTAAAGGAATGTTTGTTTTTTAGATGAGTATAGCCGATTGTAAAGCCATATAAGGCACAAATTTGTTTCGAAATAGCCAAACCTAAACCCAGCCCTTCCGAAGCAGTAGTTTTAGCAAACCTGTCGAAAAGTGTGGAATCAAGTTCTTCCGCATCACTCGTATTCAGCAGCTGTAACGATCCTTGTTGAAGAATCACTTCGATTGACCCGCCGCTATGATTATGCCTAATGGCATTGCTAAAAAGATTGTTAATCAGGATATCTGCCAGGTATCTGCTCATTCTTAAGCGAGCAGGTTGCAGGGTCTGGGCCAGGTTAAGCCCGTCTTTCTCGAAGAGTTCCTGAAACTGCCTTATTTTACTCACTAATAGCTCCTGCATATCGATATCCTGCACATCATGAATAAGATTGTTTTCTATTTTCGCCAATAGCAGTAAAGATTGGTTTAGCCTAAATAAACGGCCAACACCATGGTAAACATCTTTTAAAATTGCTCCTTGTGCCTCGGTAAATGGGCCAGTTTGTAACAAAGTGTCTAACTTGGAATTAATAATGGCCAATGGGGTCATCATTTCGTGCGAAGCATTATCGGCAAAACTTTTAAGTTCGCCATATTCCTTTCTTACCCGTGTGGCCATTGCATTTGCAGAAGCATTAAGTTCCCTAAACTCGTCTATTGGGGTTGGATCTGGATTAATACGATCCATTTTAGCCACTTCGTAGGTCTTCATTTGGTTAAGTATCGTATAAAATGGTTTCCACAAGCGGTTAAGCACGAAATGATTAATAAGTATAAGTGCAGCAAGTAAAAGACCCGTTACCCCAACCGTTATTACCAAGATAATTCTAACCAGATCTTCCGATTCTACCCTCGATTTA
This sequence comes from Bacteroidota bacterium, assembly GCA_040388055.1. GTDB lineage: Bacteria > Bacteroidota > Bacteroidia > Sphingobacteriales > Sphingobacteriaceae > Pedobacter. The sequence goes on along the minus strand of JAZKCO010000004.1, from coordinate 133,073 downwards.
ATAATGGTTACCTCGTATTTTTTACCCGATGCCATTACCGTGGTAAGGAGGCTGCGTCCCGGCTCGATTTCGTGTTCTTTAGGGTTATTATAGGTCGTATATTTAAAGTACCGAACGCCCTTGCTACCTTCTGCTAATGGCCGATAATAAACTTGCTGATCTAAATAGCTAGAGGCCAATGGAAGTTTGTGGTAGGTTTCTATATATTGTTTAATCTCGTCTTCTTCTACCGCGAGATCTTTATCTAATTTTTCTGTTAAAATAAAATGGATGACGATATAGTAAATTACGCCGGTAATAACCAGCACAACCAAAGAGGTTAACAGGTTAACTCTGTTATATTTTTGAGCTAATTTCATGCGCCACCAAATTTATACCCAATCCCATAAAGCGAGCGGAGATAGTCTTGACAGCCACCCTCCAACAGTTTTTTTCTTAAATTTTTAATATGGGTATAGATAAAATCGAAATCGTCAGAAATATCCATTTCGTCGCCCCATAAATGTTCGGCTATCGCATTTTTGGTAACGACTTTCCCCCTATTCGCCAGGAAATAAACCAGTAAATCGAATTCTTTTCTTGTTAAAATAATTTCTTTATTGTTTACAGCTAGTTTCATCGCCATTACATCAACACTAATCTCGTTAAATAAAATGAGGTTATTTCCGTCGAAGTTTTTTCGGCGCACAATTGCACTTACTCTTGCTTTTAATTCGGAAAGATGAAAAGGTTTTACCAGATAGTCGTCTGCGCCGAGGTCGAGACCGGTAAGCTTCGAGTCGAGCGAATGTCGAGCCGAGATAATCAGCACGCCATCTTTCTTTTTTAATTTTTTGAGCTCACTTAATAGTTTCATTCCCTCGCCATCGGGCAAACCGAGGTCTAAAAGTATACAGTCGTAACTATAAAGCGCTATTTTTTCGGAGGCTGCAAGGTAGGTTGATACCGACTCACAAATGTTTCCTTCGTCGGTAAAATAGCTTAAAATACTATCCAAAAGGGCTTTTTCGTCTTCAATAACCAGGATTTTCATCGTTATAAATTAACAAAATTAATAACCAAATGTAAGCTTATTTATAAGTTTTATACCGCGAGTTGCTCGATCGATGAAAAACGATTACTTTGGGCCATTTTTGACCTTAGTAATTCTTGGTTTATCAGATTTTATTTGGTCGATCTGGCTATATTCATGTTCAAGCCAACAGATACTCCAGCTGAATGTAGTTTTACACTACTATAGCCTACATCCCTAACCGGGATTTTTAAATAGGGTTGTACAATAATTCCAAATCTCGAATTAAGCTGGTGCTCGTAAGTAGCATTTACATTAAGCATGCTCCATAAATAACTCTTACTATCGGGTACTATATAGCTTTTCGAATCGAGCTTGGCTGTAGGTGGATAATTATAGCGATAATTTTCGCGTAGCATTACATAGGAAGAGAAACCTGTTCCAATGGCAAACTTATTTTGCGCATTACTAAACACCTCGTAATTAATATTTAAGGGTATGTCCAGCATCTGACAATTGGCACTCGAGCTCCAGGGGTTTACTTTATACGAATATGGGTTTTGAGGTGCATTATATTCAACTTCGTAAGGTTTTACTGCATAGCTAATCCCTGTTTGAATGCTAATTTTCCGGGTTAACCGAGCCGAAAACAATAGACCATAATTACGGCCAACCTTCCCATTCTTTAACGAATTAACCCCATTTATATCGGAAGCTGCAATAAATCCAACCGCAAAAACCTGGCGTTCATTGAGCGTGCCTGTACTTGTAAAAACCACATCTTTCCTCTTTGGCTTAAGAACTGATACCACGGGTTCGCTTAACGGTTTTGTATTTACGACTTCGGCAAGCGTTATTTCGGCTATAGCAGCTGGTACTATTATCGAATCGATAAGCGCCTGGTGATCGTTAGTTGCCGGGTAATCATTTAATATTGCCTCATCTTTAACCTTATTGCTAATTACCGGATAATTCGAGGCGGGTATTTTACTGGGAATGGTAGAAATACGCTTTTCCTGTTCTTTTTTTATTTGTGGAAAGCTGTTGGTTTCGTTTGCAGTTTCGGTCCTTAACGCATTCATTTTCGGCGAAATTGGCTTCAGTAACATCCATCCAAAAAACAGGAGTAACATCGCTGCAGCACCAGCACCTATTCGTATCCATAAAATCAATTTTCGCCGGTTATCTTTTTTGTCTAACTGTGCTTCAAGTTTAACCCAATCGTCTTCATTAAAAGCGAAAGAGTTTTCGGTATCCGCCAGTCTTTCCTTAAAAAGATCGTCCAATTCTTTATCCCCTTCTGTTATCATTGTTCCTGATCTTTATGAAGTAAATTATGGTCACAAATTACAAGATTACTACCCCTTGTGCTATACCGATAGGTAACCCTGGTTGACTCCTCTGCCAGGTAGATCATTTGTCTTAGTTTTTTTCTAGCTTTATGCAAGTTCGATTTAGAGGTGCCTACGTTAATTTGAAGCAATTCTGCTATTTCCTCGTGCGAATAGCCATCTATTGCAAAAAGATTAAATACGGTACGATAGGCAGGTGGTAATTGTTGCACCATCGCAATTAGGTCGTTATAATTTAAATGGCTATCGCTCAAGTTACTTTCACTTACATACCGAGCCTCTTCCAAATCTTGGAAATAAGCCATTTTTAAATTAGCGCGATAATGGTCGATCGAAACATTCATCATAATCCTCCCCAACCACGATTTAAATGGCCGTTCAGGATCGAAACGATCCAAATGAGCAAAAACTTTAAAGAAACCTTTATTTAACACTTCTACCGCTTCGTCGCGGTTATTGGTATATCGAAGGCAAATGCCCATTGCATATCCATAAAATGTTTTGTAGAGCGCCTGCTGGCATCTTCTGTCATTTTGTATGCAATTTCTAATTAATAAGCGTAATTCTTCTTCGACCATAAAAGGTGCTTTGCCTGGTATAATTAAGATTACGGATACTTTAGAGAAAGGGTTGCCAGCTATGGCCAATAAAAAAGAATTAATTATTTAAGCGCAGGCAACCAAAAAGCAATTCCCGGTCGTATACCCTTATGGGTAAATTTGATTAAAAATTCTATAAATGGTTCCTGTTTCTATTGTAATTATTACCAAAAACGAAGCCGAGACAATTGCAAACTGTTTAAGTGTATGCAGCCTAATTAGCGACGATGTTATTGTTGTCGATAATGGCAGTACCGACGACACGCTTAAAATTGTGCAGCAACAAGGCTGTCGTATTTATGAGGAAACCTGGGATGGTTATGGGGCGAATAAAAATAAAGGGGCAAATTATGCACATTACGATTGGATATTAAGCATCGATGCCGACGAAATCCCCGACCAGCAGTTTATTAATTCGTTACGATATATTAACCTTAATAATCCCAATTGGGTGTTCGATATCCGGTTTAAATCTTATTTCGGAGAAAAACTGGTACGCTTTGGGAATTGGGGTTACGACCATCGTATTCGCTTATTTAATCGCAAATTAGTAAAATGGTCGACCGCAATTGTACACGAAAAATTGCTCTTGCCGCCAGCTGCACAAGTAAAAAAAATAAAAGGGCATTTACATCATTTTACGGTCGGCAACTTAAAGGAATGTAACGAGAAAGCAGTTTATTATGCACGTTTAAGTGCCGAGCAGTATATTAATAGTGGTCAAAAATTCTCGACAGTAAAGTTTTATATGTCGCCAGTTTTCGGGTTTATTAAAAATTACATTGCTAAATTAGGGTTTCTGGATGGTTATGTGGGTTGGAATATCGCATTGCTGATTTATAAAAACACCTGGTTAAAATATCATTATATAAAGCAGGAACTAAAACAGCCTGCATTAAAAAATTTAGATATGGAATATTAATCAAATTGAAGCATAAGTTCCTTTTAAACCTCTCTGCCAATACCCTGCAACTAATTGTTAATCAGCTGTGCGGCTTCGCCGTGTTTTATTTACTTTCCACGCAACTTAGTAAGGCGAATTTCGGCCTGCTTAACCTGGTTCTAGCCATTTTATTAATTAGCTTTAACCTGCTTACTTTAGGAATAGATCAAGTTATTATTAAAAAAATAGCTGGTGGCTATAATCTTCAAAAGCTGCTTAGCCTTTACCTGTTTCACGTTTTGCTTACTGGTTTCCTATTTTATACCATGCTCCTGCTGGCCATTCAGTTGCTGGCAGCAAACCATGCGCTTTATCTACTGTTATTAGTTATAGGCACCGGCAAACTCCTGATTTATTTTTCCAGTCCTTTTAAAACGCTGGCTAATGGTCTCGAGAAATTTAAATTACTGGCGATTATGCTGGTGGTATCGAATCTGGCTAGAAGTGTAGGTCTTCTTATTTTACTTGCATTTCGGCAAATTACTTTAACAGAAACAATTATAGCCTTCGTTACTGGCGACCTGCTCGAATTGCTGGTCTGTACTTATCTTTTTAAACGGCAACTAAAAATACCAGTCTTATTTAATTGGGATAAAAAGGCTTATATCGAACTTTTATCCGAAGCACTCCCGCAAACAGGAGTGGTTATTTTAACGGCTATTATGGCCCGTTTCGACTGGATCTTTATCGGCATTTTCATTTCGGCACTAAAGCTGGCCGAATATAGCTTTGCCTATAAAATATTCGAAATAAGTAGTTTACCGCTGCTCGCTATCGCTCCCCTGTTATTACCCTGGTTTACCAAGCTCATTAAAACCGGATTATCTTTTACAGAAAAATTTAAAACATTGGTTAACATCGAGCTAATTATCGCTTCAATTACCATGCTTACCTTAAACCTGCTTTGGGAACCTGTGGTCGACTTCGTTACTGCCGGGAAATATGGTGCTGTTAATTCGAAAACCATATTTATCCTCTCTTGTGCAATTCCTTTTTTATACCTGAATAATTTTTTCTGGACGCTTAATTTTGCGCAAGGTCGAACGAAAATGATCTTAAAAGGATTTATGCTTACCTTTTCGATTAACGCTAGTCTCGATATTATGCTCATTCCTTTTTTCGGTAACGAAGGCGCTGCGTTAGCCTTACTCATTTCGAGCATGGCACAAACTTATTTTTACTTTACGCAAAACGAAATTGATGCCTTAAATTCGATTTGGCGCAAGCTAATTATCTATATCGGATGTACATTTTTCGCTGGTTTTACGGCTATCATGTGTTTTTCCAATCCTTATTTGTTATTATCTTTTGCCTTATTATTGTATTTTTTGCTAATGCTGGTAATGGGTCAGCTCAAAATCTCCAATTACTTAGCATTCCTTAAAACCAATTTGAAATAAAAGTATGATTAGGTTTCAATTTCCGAACCTTTCCAAACAAAGTACATTAAAGGTTGCTTCACGTCATCCCATAGCCCCTGGCTTCAATTCCTGGGAACGGGGCAACCTTTGCTCATTTTAAAACGTATGGATTGTGATAGAACAATGCATAGAAAATGGGGTTTGGACTAATAAATTTTGAATTTAAAAAATGGAAAAGTTCAATAGACTGGAAGCTGTTAATCTTGTTGCTGCTCTTCTTAAATGTAAAATTGGTAATAAAAATTCCTGCAATTGTTTTTGTTTACCTGTTAGACCCTAATTTGAAATTTGGCTTTCGCCTAAAAAACTCGAGGCTCCCGCTTTTTTATCCGCTTATTGCGGGTATAGCAGGCTTAGGATTTTTTTTTAATCAGGCTTACCAAAACCCTGCTTATTTGCTGGTGTTTTTTACCGGTCTAGTTTTTTGGATGCTTTGTTTACTGGCCATCCACCAGGTTAAACGCTCGATAGAACTACAAGAACCCGCAATAATACACCGAACTTTGTGCCTGTTTTTCGTTATTAATGCCTTGTTTTCGATTTTAAACCTTACGTTCATTATCGGCGAAACGGGCACCATTAACCCCTACCTGTATCAAGGCCATTATCAGAAATATTTTATGGGGACCGGCGATTATATTAAAGGAATAACCTTCGACACTTCTACAACCAACGCCATACTCAATGCCATAGGTGTACTCTATTTTCTGAGTAAAAAGAATTACCTCATGCTCCTTACCTGCATGTTCGTCTTATTACTTACGGCCAGCAATTTCGTGAACATTATATTGCTCCTTATCCTTGCCATGTTGTTTATATTTAAAAGCACCCGCAATCAAAAAAGCACCATTGTAATTTGTGTGCTCATGCTTGCTGTATTTATGTTTAGAGTCTCTCCACAAAACAATAAATATGTGAGCGAAAATTTTAAGCAGCTTTTTACAAAGGCAAAAACTCGGCCGGGCATTAATCCTAAAACTGTTATGCTGCCTATAGCGCAGCGCCCCGATTCGGCACTCGACCTGGAAGAACGGAAAGAGAAAACCGCCATTCTTTTTTTAGATAGTTTAAACAAAATCGAGCTTTTAGCCGAGTCCAAAAAACCAGCGCAGCAAATTCCAGCTCATTTACTCAAAGACGAAGAAGGTCGGATTTTACTGCCGAAAGACGATATTAACTCGCCTTCTTTTCAAAGCATTAAAGTTCCTTTACCGGCGCAACAACCTATAATTCGGTTTATTACCGAAAATAGTGCGTTTTTACCCCTTTCTACACAAAAAGAGAGAGCTCTAAAACTACCCGGCAAAGTAATTAGCCTATCGCAATCGTTTAACTTTTTGCGGCAAAACCCCATTAAACTTATACTAGGCAATGGAATGGGGAATTTTTCGTCTAAGCTTGCTTTTAGAACTACGAAACTCGGTATTGCAGGCAGTTATCCTGGTCCCCGTTACATTCACTCCGATTTTATGCAAAACCACCTCGATCTGTATTTATTATTTTTTAGTCAGCAATCTGGTTATCATTCTTTAACAAATAATCCATTCTCTGTTTACGACGAGCTCCTTTTAGAATATGGTGTTATAGGTTTGCTGGCTTTCCTTATTTATTACGTTGGTTATTTTGTTAAACACCATCGGAAATTAAGCTATGGGATTCCAATTTTATTGCTCTTACTAAGTATATTTTTTGTCGATTATTGGTATGAACAGCTCTCGGTAGTGATTGTTTTCGAGTTAATATTATTGCTCGACATTAAAGAATCGACCCTAAAAATGATAGAAAGGACCGAGCATGAATAACCCCAAGCTAACGGTATTAATGCCGGCTTATAATGCACAACAATACATAGCTGAAGCCATAAAATCGGTATTAACTCAATCCTTCAATAATTTCGAACTCTTAATAATTAATGATGGTTCTACGGATAAGACTTTAGCAATTATTAACACATTCGACGATAAAAGGATTAGAATAATTAACCAGGAAAACAAAGGTATCGCAGCAGCTTTAAATACTGGCTTAAGCGCGGCGAATACAATTTATATTGCCAGGTTCGACGCCGATGATATTTGTTATCCCGACAGGTTACAGGTGCAATACGATTTTATGGTAGCTAACCCCGATTATAGCGTTATCGGATCTGCGGCCGATTATGTCGATGTTGCTAAAAATTATGTCTTTACCCATTTGCCTCTCGCCTTCAGTAACAGCGAAATACGGCAATTAGATTTTAGAAGCTGTCCATTTATTCACTCTAGTGTATTTTATAAAAGAGAGATCATTCTAGGGTATGGTGGTTATAACGAATACGCTTATACTTTCGAAGATCATTTGTTGTGGGTTAACCTGCTTCGCAAAGAAAAGGTCTGTAACCTCGAACGCTCCCTAATTAAAGTGCGGCTTAATCCAGAATCGATTACGATCGACGAGAAATGGCGAACACCACAATTTAGGAAAATAAAATATAAAGCACTTCAGGAGTTTACGATTAGCCGGGCCAATGGCTTAAAATTATTAGCTATTATAAAAAGTCAGCACGCGGTACGCATTAAAGAGGGGGCCTATTATGCCTTATTAGGAAAAAAATATTTATGGAACAATTATCAGCCTAAAAAAGCACGAGAAAACCTAATAAAGAGTTTGGTTATTAGCCCCTATCATTTTAAAAATTTCCTGCTCTTTATCCTTTCATTTTTACCCAAAAAGATGCTCCATTTATCTTATCACACCTTTAAAAATAATGTTAACCCAAACTCCTCCCGATGATTAACCGCATTAAAATATTTGTAGACGGACATGTTTTCGACAAAGAGTTTCAGGGTACTCAAACTTTTTTAAGAGAGCTTTATACCCGGTTGCTGGCCGATTATCCGGTATTAGATATTTATTTTGGTGCCTGTGATATCGCAAATATCAAAAGAATTTTTCCCGGCCTGCCAGCTACTAACTTATTGCCTTACAAAAAAAGGAAGTTCGGCGGCTTAAGACTACTTTTCGATATTCCGTTTTATTTAAAGCAGCAACAATTTCATTTTGCCCATTTCCAATACATCAGCCCTATGCCTGTATCTGGCTGTAAATATATCGTAACGCTCCACGATTTGTTATTTAAGGATTTTAAAGGTTCATTTCCATTTTTTTACCGTAAGAGCCGGAGCCTGCTTTTTGGCCTTAGCATTAAAGTAGCGGATATTAAAACTACAATTTCTCAATATTCGAAAGCGAGGATTTGTTACCACTATAGCCTACCAGCAAGCGAAATCCACGTTATTGGTAATGGAGCAGGCCACTCTGGTCGCTTATTTAAAACGTCGAAAGAAACAGCCAGGAATTATGTAAATGAGCATTTCGGTCTTCACAATTTCATTTTATATGTGAGCAGGATCGAGCCGCGCAAAAATCATTTGTTGCTCCTCCAATCTTATTTAAACCTTAAACTTTATCAGCAAAAAATAGCACTGGTTTTCGTAGGTAAAGAATCGGTAGAAGTTCCCGAATTAAAGTGGATCGTTAACAATTTAAATTACGAACAACGCCGCTACTTTTATTGGATCGAGCAATTAGATGCGACAGCCTTAACACATTTTTATCGGGCTTGCAGATTTTTTGTATATCCTTCAATGGCCGAAGGTTTCGGAATTCCACCACTTGAAGCTGCGCTATGCAATAGTCCGGTGCTTTGTTCTTCGGCTACCGCCATGCATGATTTCGATTTTTTCGAGCCCTTTACTTTCGACCCCAGTAACGTGGTTGCTTTCGAAGAAAAACTAAGGTTAATGGTTAAGTCGCCACCTAGCGAATCGTTTATACAGGGCGTTGCGGCACAAATAACCCAAAGGTATAGCTGGCAGCAAAGCAGCAAACAATTTTATCAACTTTTAAGAAAATGGTTATGAAACTAAATATAGCCATTTTAGGTACTCGCGGTATTCCAAATCACTATGGAGGTTTCGAGCATATTTCTCAGCATTTGGCAACAGGCCTAGTCGAAAAGGGACATCTGGTTACCGTATATAACTCTCATAACCATCCCCATACCGAAAATAACTGGCGGGGCGTACAAATAATACATGTATATGACCCTGAGCATTTTATGGGCACTGCAGGGCAATTTATCTACGATTTTAACTGCTTGCTCGATGCGCGCAAAAAGAATTTCGACGTTATTTTATTTATGGGCTATACGAGCAGCTCTATTTGGGGAAGCCTATTCCCAAAAAGAACAATAATTATTAGCAATATGGACGGCCTCGAATGGAAACGTACAAAATATAGTAAACCTGTACAGCATTTCTTAAAATATGCCGAACGGCTAGCCATCAAATACAGCCAGTTTTACATTGCCGACTCGATAGTGATCCAATCTTATTTAAAAGATAAATACCAGGTAACCAGCGAATATATCCCCTATGGAGCCGATTTATATGCAATACCTAATCACGAAAAGCTAGAAATGCCAGAAGAACCCTATTTTTTATTGATGGCTAGAATGGAGCCCGAAAACAATATAGAAATGATATTAACGGGTTTTAGCCGAAGCCGGACCAAAAGAATTTTAAAAGTATTGGGCAATACGCAAAATAAGTTTGGAAAATGGCTTACAAAGAAGTTCGAACAAGACCTCAGAATTCAGTTTATGGGGCCGAATTTCGATCCTTTCGCCGTAAACGATTTACAACACTGGTCGTATCTCTATTTTCATGGACATAGCGTTGGCGGCACCAACCCCTCATTATTACAGGCCATGGCAAATGGTGCGCCAATAGCTGCCCATCGCAATGCCTTTAATGAAGCTGTATTACAACATGGTGCCTTCTATTTTAGCAATGCTGAAGAAGTTACCAAAATTGTAGAAAATTTACCACAAACGGCTGCAGTACAACAAATGAAAGCACATAACCTGCAGCAAATCCGGTTGCAATACAATTGGCCAAAAGTAATTGAGGCCTACGAAGAGTTTATATTAAAATGCTATCAAAACAACGGATGAAAAAGTTATTTCCTTTAATCGATAATACAGCCCATAAAATAAGCTATTATCATCTCATTTTGTTATTACTGAGTTTACCCTACGATCGGTTCTATACCCATATTATCTTAATTAGCTTGTCGATGCATACCCTAATTAATTTAAAAAAAGAGCAATTTAAATTCGGTTTTAAAGGCTCGTACTTATTGTTGCCATCTGTTTTCCTGGTAAGCCTTATAAGCGCCTCGTATAGTCCGGATAAAGGGCAGGCTTTAAACGAGCTCGGACAACAGATTACCATTTTACTGGTTTCCTTATTGTTTTACTTTAATACCCTCGATTTTAGGAAATACAGAGATAACGCCCTGCTTATTTTTGCTGTAGGCTGTACCGGCGCTATTATTTATTTGTACCTACAGGTTTTCTTAACGCTGGACTATTATCATTTACCTCTTATCGCTATATTTTCGCCTGCATTTACCAACCATAATTTTTCTGCACCCATTGCAATCCATGCTACTTATTTGGCGATTATTGTTGCTATCGCATTCGTTTTCCTGGTATCAGTTGCTATCGAAGAAACTGCGTCAAAATATCTTATCCTATTAATATTATGCTGTGGAGTACTTTTAGCCGGAATAATCCAATTGGGGTCGAAAGCAGTTTTTATTGCCCTGTTTCTGATCGTTGGCTTTGGCATTCCTTATTTTTTACTACGTAAAGTGATGTGGCTTAAGTTTTTACTGGTCGTTATTCCAATTTCTTTAAGCTTAATGCTGGGTATTTACAAAATTGATACTTTCAAAAAGCGCTATATAACCGATTTAAAAGTCGATTTAAGCCAGGAATCTAAAAACAAATTAAGCGACCCTCGCCTGGCACGCTGGGAAGTCGCTTTAAAACTTGGTTTCCAATCGCCCATTATCGGGCATGGAGCCGGTACGGAAACAAGGCTCTTAAAGGATCGCTTTTATGAAAATAAATTTTATCGTTCTTATCTGGCCAAGCTTAATGCACACAACCAATACCTCAGTTTCTTTATCCAATCTGGCATTTTAGGGCTTCTAGCCTACCTGCTTACTCTATTTTTAGGTTTTAAACTTTCCTGGCAAAGGAACGATTTTTTGCTATTTGCATTAATGATTTTAGTTGCACTTGTTTCCTTTTCGGAAAATATCCTGGCGGTCGACAAAGGCATTACTTTTTATAGTCTTTTCTTTTCGCTGTTCTATGTTACAGACAAAAAGAGCACAAATAAATGAACAGAGGCAACCAAATTAGGCTTAAAATCGTTATACCTTTACAATCGTTTCGTCATTAAACCTACCTTAAAACCATAATTTTGTTAAATATAAAGCAAAATATTATAGCTACTCTTACCTATTTCGATATGTTCGATTATCCGTTAACTTATCACGAAATTTTTCTATTTCTTGAAAGTAAATGTGAGGAGACCGATTTAAAATCGGCCATTAATTACCTGGTTAGCCATAAGCTGGTTTTTAAATTCGGAAGTTTTTATGCTTTAAAGAACGATCATTTTATTACGGTACGAAGAACTAAAGGAAATTTAAAGGCAGAAGAACTAATTGCTAAAGCAAAGATCGTAGGGCGACTACTTATTAAATTCCCCTATGTACGGGGCATTGGCATTTCGGGCTCACTTTCTAAGAATTATGCCGACGATAAATCTGATATTGATCTCTTTATTATTACCAAAAAAAATAGGGTATGGATTGCAAGAACAGGCATGCATCTCTTAAAAAAATTAGCTTTTTTAGTAAAAAAGCAACACTACTTTTGCATGAATTATTATGTAGATGAGCAGCAGCTGGAAATCGTCGAAAAAAATATTTATACCGCTATAGAAGTTGCAACTCTTATCCCTTTGCAGGGCGAAGATGCATTTACAGCATTTTATAGCGCAAATTCTTGGACCCAAGCGTTCTTACCTAATAAAGTAATGCGAATTTGCTCGGCCAAACCACTCAAAGGAAATACATTAAAATATGCAATCGAAAGTTTATTCAATAATCTAATAGGAAATTGGATTGAGCGTAAGTTAATGCAACTTACGGTTAAACGATGGAATAAAAAGACATTAATGAAAAAACTGAATTCGAAAGGCACGATTATGAGTATGTCGGCCAGCCGGCACTTTGCCAAACCAGACCCAAAAAATTTCCAGGTAAAACTAATAGAGCGCTATCAGCGTAAGTTATCTCCGCTATTAGCACAGCCAGAGCTTAGTTTACACTCGTAATTAACCCTTATTTTTTCCGTAAAGAAATGATATAATAATCGCCCATTACCTTAAAGGGCCAAATGCTTTTCAGTTTATTTTCCAATCGGCATAGCAAGAGGTAAACGTGTGGATATTTTTCTGCAAAACCAACGAAATAAGATGGCGGAACGATACTACAAAGCCCTTCTACTGCAAGCACCTCAAATTCCTCTTTTAAGCTCTTTTTTACAAATGAAGGATTGTAGTACCAGCATTTAAACCAAACTCCTTCTAAATGAGCCGCACGACCTTTCGCGCTTAAAAAGCGACGAAAAGCAGTTTTAAATTTACCTTTAAAAATAAGCAGGGTTTCCCATAAACAAAATTTCGGCAAAATAACCAGCGTAACTATCCCATTTGGTTTTAGTAAACCCGAAAATGATTGCAATACCTCGGCTAATTCTGCGGTACAATTTAAGCCCGCAAAATTAGAGAATATATGGTTGTAAGGCCCCTTATGCTTTAATAAATGAAGTTCGGTATAAGAACATATTTCGTTACTTACCGAATTTTCCAGCTGCTGTTGCAAAACTTTTTGTTGTAATACCGCCTGCATCCCGACAGATAGATCCGTGGCATGGACTGTAAATCCCCGTTGGGCTAAGAACAGCGCATCGGCTCCGGTGCCGCTATTAAGTTCGAGAATATGGCTATCTGTTTTTAAATAGGCTAACAAATGAGCCCTTACCCGATTACGCTTATAGTCTATAATCGCATTATTCCGGTATAATTCGTCGAAAACAGGAGCCTGTCTGGTAAAAGCAGTTCCAGTTGCGTGTTCATTTTCCTGCATTTAATTAATTTTCAAGTTTATTCAATTTCATCTTCTCCAGGAAAGTTAAGGGGCTATAATATAAAAGTGAACAAGCCTTTTTTAGCCTGCTAATAGTAAGGCTTTTTGGCTTTTTAAAAAGTTGATAAATGGCTCTTTTAGCCAAATGTTTATGATAGTTTTGATGTACATAAGCAGGAAGTTGTTTATAATAACCTGCTTTAAAATTATTACTAAACAATAAAGCCATCTCGTTCGAGTCGGTCCAGTTTGTTTTCTTTTTTAATTCGGCCTTTACCTTTTCATAAAAACCAGTTCCAGGTAAGGGATACGAAATCGAAATTCCAATTTCGAAGGGAAGCAATTCATTAATCATTTTAATCGTAAGCGAAATATCCGACTTCAATTCACCAGGGTATCCAAATTGAATAAAAAAACAAGGCCTCATTCCATGTTTTTTTAGCAAGAGTGTTGCTTGTTTTATTTGTGTAGTAGTAACTCCCTTATCCATCGCATCCAATATTTTTTGAGACCCACTTTCGGCACCTATCCAAACATCCTCGCAGCCCGAACTGGCTAAGGCCATTACAGTGTTTTCCTGCCCCAGCAAATCGGCTCTCGATTGAATTTTATAACCGATTTTAAGGTTTTCCTGCTTTAATAAAACATCAAAATCTTCTATCCACCCTGGTTTCAGGCCAAAAATATCGTCACAAAACCAGATATGATCGACCTGATAATTTTGCTTTAACAACTTTAATTCCTGTACCACCTGTTTAGGGCTACGTGAATTATAACGATTTCCGTAAATTGGCTTAGCACACCAATTGCATTTAAACGGGCAACCACGGGTTGTATTCATATTGATAGAAAAATAACCCTTATTTTTAAGCCACATTTCTTTATAGGTAGCAATATCAACCAGGTCCCATGCCGGTAAGGGTAAAGAATCTAAATCTTTTAATACCGGTCGGGTTCCAGTTTTAACGATTTCATTGTCGACCTTAAACGCCAAACCATCGATGGTATTAATAGCGGCATCTCCATTCTTAAGCGTATTTACCAAGGCCAATAACGTTTGCTCGGCTTCGCCTATAATTACAAAATCGGCGCCCTCATTAAGATACGAAGCATAACGGTCGGTCGAATCGGAGCTCGAAACAATTACCGTACAACCCCGGTCTTTCGCTATTTTACACATCAAAAAAGCGGCCTCTCTCATATTTGTAAGGCACATCTTGGTTAAATAGTTAAACCCATCGTCGTATATTACAAAAAAATCGGGCCTATACGCTTCAATCGCATCGATCACTTCGTCCGGCCGCTGTGCAAACATGGTATCGTGAAGGGACACCCGATAACCATTTTCCCGCATTAATGCTGCTGCATACAATGTACCCAATGGTGCATATGGCTCTCTCAATGCCCATTGCTTAGGATCGAGTCTCAAAAAATAAGAAGGAGAAAACAGTATATTGTTCATGGTATTTTAGCTAGATAAGGGCGATAGATTTAACGAACACACACATTTAACGCAGGTAGCATTCGTCTTCGTGTTTAGCGATTTTCTAAAGCCAATAGCTTTTTTACTATTTAAAATAGTGGTTAAATCAGAATCCTTAATATTTCCAATCGTTTCGTGAAAAAAACAAGGTTTTACGCTTCCATCGGCTTCAACTACAGTCGATACCCAGGGGGCGTTACATTTTTTTAGCGGATAAGCATTAAAGTCGTAAAAGGCCGCATAATAATGATAAATGTCTTGTATTTTGCGCATAGACTCTGCGATAAATTTAGCCTTAAAATCACTGATATTTTTTTCAAGTAAGTGCGTAATAATTTCCTGTAGCGCTGGAAGTTCGTCCCAGCTTAGCAATATTTCGTGTTGCTTAGGTTCGTCCCATGCCGTTTGCCGATTAAATGCACTGCTGCTTACATCGGCTGGCAGAAAACTAATCTGACTAATTCCCATTTGCTTAGCAGCTATAATAATAGCTGGCCAGTTCCTGAAATTTAAACGATGAATAACAGTTCTGGCAGTTACTTTATAAGTGGGGTTTAAGGCCAGGATATATTCGACCCCCTCTTTTAATCTGGCAAAGGCCCCGGGAATATTCCTGATCGCATCGTGTAACGCCTCATCGCCATCTATAGACACAATTAATTCGTCGGCCCATTTGATAATCGCTGCTGCATGTTTTTTAATAGACAAACCGGTCGACAAAAGCGTTATCTTAATGCCTTCGTTACGCAGAATTTCGCATAAAGCAAAAAAATGAGGATTGAGCAAAGCTTCTCCACCCGACATCACTACTTGCTTGGTATCGAGCTTTTTTAATGATCCCAGTAAGCCAGCAACATCGGCTATCGTAAGCTGTTTCAAATTTTTATTATCCTTCCAGATATCACACATCACACAACGGCAATTACAGGCACTATGCGGCATTAAAATAACAATAGGCAATACCGAAATGTTATGAGACTGTAAAGTGCGATAACGCTTATAAGTGTGATATAGAGACTGTTTCATTAATACATATCCAATAAAAAGGGCTGCGTTTCGTTAGCCGGTTAACAATAGTTTTAGGGTTAAAAAGAATTTTAAAATTAAACTCATTTAAATCCGTCCATAAATGGTGGAAATAATAATTATCTAATTCGTTATAACCCGATTGTTGGTAATAAGCTTCTGTTCGTAAGATAGCCGCCTTCAAATTCGTTCCGTTATAAAAATGAGTATCCAAAATATGGATCTCACCGCCTTTGGCAAGGCATTGCTGTGCGGCTTTAATTGTTTTTTTTAGTGATGGAAAATACTGGATTGCTGCAGCGAACACAATAACATCAAATTTAGTTTCATTAAATTCTTCGGCTTCAAAATGCATCCATTTAAATTGGAGGTTATTCTTTTTAAAAACCCGTTTCGCTTGGGCCACCTCAGTTCGACTTACATCTATCCCTGTTACCTCCATCTTGTTTATTTCGGCAAGTTTAGCCGCGAGCCAACCATTACCGCAGCCAACTTCTAAGAGGTTTAGCACTTCTTTTCGTTTACTTAAATAAGCAATTAACTGCCTGGCAGATTGTTCCCTTATTTTCCATTCTTTATAATGAACATGCTTCGAATCGATTTCGGGTAATAAGCTTAATTCCGTATCCGAATATATGCGCTGTTCTTTTGCCCTTAACTCGCTATAAAGGCGTTCGAACGTGTTCATTAGTATTTCATTATTAGAGTCGAAACTGAGCATAGCCGAATAAAATTAACAGTTAAAATCCCTGGATTTCTGGCTGCCTGTACCGCCATATTTTTTGCAAAAATTTAATTTCGTAAGGATATTGGTAGATATCGATCTTATACCTTAAACCAGCTACCACTTTAATAGCTAATCTTTTCATTTTATTTAACCTGATATCGGTAACCGTTGGATACACGCCATTTAACACCGTTTCGAAATTTCTAATCTTATCGATCATTTCTGGATTAAGCCAGGGTGTTAAAGGGTTTTTACGAAGGTCGAAGTTTTCCCATGCCGGGCTTATCCAATCTTCGAGGGTCTTGGGAAATCTAAAACCGCTAGCCAATACTTGTTTATAGAGCTCGGAGCCTTCGGTCGGGACCGGACTATAAGTGTAGATTACAATTTCTGTTCTGGGATTTACCTGTTTTACTTTTTTAATAAAATCTATTTCGAAATCTATCTGTGCCTGTACCTGAGCGGTTGTGGGTGCTGGTGTACCCAATACAAAAGAATATTCGGGGATGATATCGAATTTTTTTAGCCTTTCGGCAAACTCTAAAATCTGAGCACCAGTTTGGGTTCCGCCTTTATCTAATTGTTCGAGGATCGAATCGTTGCCACTTTCGGCGCCAAAAAATATAATCTTGCAGCCCGCTGCCCGGATAGCGGTTAAAGAAGAATCCTTAAATTTATGCATGGTATCGATACGAGCCATCGCCCACCACGACATTTTTTCGGGTGTAATTAGTTTGGCAAATTCTACCGCCCTCTTTTCCGAAACGAAGAAATTATTATCATGAAATTCTATCGCATCTGCCCCCCAATGGTCTTTAATATATTTAACATCCTGGTACACTTTCTGTGCCGATTTCGCTTTCCAACGCGCCTCGTATATAGGTACTACGGCACAAAAGGAGCAGGTAAACGGGCAGCCAATGCTCGAATGGTAAGCCATTGTTTTCTGACCCAGATAAGTTTTACCTAAAAACTGACGGATTGGATAAAAAGTAGCCAGCTTATCGTAAGGTAAAGGCGGTAATCCATCCTGGTCGATCAGGTCTTCTTTGGCTGTTTTAAAAATCTGGCCATCCACTCCTTTATAAATCAAATTACGGATAAATTCGAAAGGTTGATTTTTTTCTAAGGCGTCGATTAATAAGGGGAAAGCATGATCGCCAGGCCCATTAATAATAAAGTCGACATAGCCTGCATATAATACCGCTTCGGGTTGACTGGACGGGAAATAACCGCCCCAAACCATTTTTGTATGGGGATACTTAAGTTTAATTGCCTTCGAAAAATGAATAGCTTGTTTTAACTGCGGGCCAGGCATCACTGTAAAACCCAGGTAGGCAAATTCGCCAGTATTTAAATAGCTTTCGAGCTTTGCCAATGCATCGTGTTCAAAATTACCATCTACCACAGCCCAATCGTATAACCCTTCTATAGAGGCTGCAATGTTTAAAATAGAATTAGGAATACGGTGCTTATGAACCGCACTTTTCGGATTAAATAATAATACTTTGTTCATGTACAATAGATACGCAGCCAGGCTTTTAAAGGTTGCCTTTGCTGGCAACCATTTAAGGGAATAAAACGTATTAATAACAACAACAGCTTAAAATGATTAATACGCTAAAAAACTACATGCGGCAGCACCTCTTTCCTCGGCCAATTAAAGAGAAAGATTCGGTCGAAGCTTACGATATCTGGGCCGAAAACTATGATGTTCAGCCCGGTAACCTGATGCTCGATGTCGACGAAACACTCTTTAGCCAACTCCTTAATGAAGTTAAGCTAACTGGTAAGGAGGTTGCCGATATTGGTTGTGGAACGGGTAGGCATTGGCCTAAAATTGAAGCTCAACGTCCAAATAATTTAACAGGCTTCGACGTTTCTGGAGGGATGTTGCAACGCCTTACCGAAAAATTTCCATCAGCAAAGACTCAAAAAATTACCAACGATCTTTTTACCAACATTCCCGACCAAAGTTACGATGTTATCATTTCTACCCTTACAGTAGCTCATATTAAAAATATTGAGTTGGCTTTAAAAGCTTGGTGTCGGATTCTGAAAAAAGATGCCGAAATTATGATTACCGATTTTCATCCGAAAATCCTCGCCTTTGGCGGAAAGCGAACCTTTATCCATCGTCGCCAGTTAATTGCGGTGCAAAATTTCGTTCATTATATTAATGCCATTAAAGAAATACTTTTAGCAAATGGTTTCGCCGAGGTCTTGCATAAAGAGGTATTTATTGACGAAAGTTTAAAGCATTATTATGTCCAGAAAAACGCTTTAACCGTTTACGAAACCTACAAAGGTTTCCCCCTAATTTATGGCTTACATTTTAGAAGGAAACAATGATACTTCGCAATGTAACTTTGGCACAAGCCGGCCACACCGTAAATATTAAGATCGACAGGGGCAAAATTGTACAGATTAATCCGGCAGAAAACAATAAATGTTTAGCACCGCATATCGACTTTACCGGCGCGATTGCTTTTCCGGGTTTAATTAATTCGCACGATCACCTGGATTTTAATTTATTTCCACAATTAGGCGATAAGATTTATCACAATTATACCGAATGGGGCAATCATATCCATCAGGCTTATGCCGGAAAAATAGCTGCTATTTTAAAGATTCCCATTGCTTTAAGAGAAGAATGGGGAGTTTATAAGAACCTGCTCTGCGGGGTAACTACTGTTATTAACCATGGGCGGAAATTAACCATTCGTAACCCACCTATTTCTGTTCTGGAAGATAGCTTAAGCTTGCATTCGGTTTGCTTCGAACGAAATTGGAGAGCCAAGCTTAATAACCCGTTCAACATTCGAAAAAAGGCGGTTATTCATATCGGAGAAGGTACCGACCAGGCGGCCCAATTAGAAATCGATACCCTCGCAAAGTGGAATCTTTTAGGTCGGCCACTTATAGGTATTCACGGGGTAGCACTTTGTAAGCAACAAGCAAAAGCTTTTGAAGCGATAGTATGGTGCCCACAATCTAATTACTTTTTGCTAGGTCGAACAGCTAATGTAAAATTGCTCCAGGCGCAAACTCAGCTTTTATTTGGTACCGATTCGACTCTTACCAGCTGTTGGAATATCTGGGAGCATATTCGTACAGCCCGGTCTGCAAAGCTGTTAAGCGATAACGAGCTTTACGAAACCTTAACCTTAAATCCCGCTAAAACCTGGGGCCTAAACAGTGGCGACCTGGCCATAGGTAAGCAGGCAGATCTGGTGGTCGTGAAAAGTAATGGTTTAAAAGGATTAGCTGCTTTTTTCGAAGTACAATCTAAAGATATTTTAATGGTAATGTGCGCGGGCGAAATAAAACTATACGACGAAAGCCTTAAATTTCAGCTTAAATCTCTTGCTAATTTTAGCAAAATAAGCGTTAATAACAGCTTCAAATATGTAACTGGCAACATTAACCAATTAATGAAGGACATCCGAAAATACCAACCCCAAGCCGCATTTCCGGCAGAACTATCGAATTGTTGAACTAAAATTTAACCTATGCGCCTCGTTCTTGCCAGTTATGTCTATTCGAAAGCTTTTAATGAGCCCGAAGCTTGGTTAAATCGTATTAACGCCTCTATTGGTGCCCTCGAAAAGATGGCGAAAACCAACGAAGTAATTAGCATCGAACAAATCAATTATGAAGGTAAGCTTAAGAAAAATGGCGTACAATACTATTTTAAACGCTACCCGAAAAATGCCTTACGTTTTTTCCCTTTAAAGTTAAACCTCTACATCAAAAACTTAAACCCCGACGTCGTAATTATCCAGGGCCTGCATTTCCCATTGCAGGTAATTTTACTCCGGAGCTTATTAGGCCATAAAGTGAAGATTTTAGCACAACACCATGCCGAAAAACCATTTAAAGGCGGCTATAAAAGGAAGTTGCAGCAATGGGCTGATCGGGGCATTGCTGCTTATTTATTTGCTTCACGCCCAATGGGGCTAACCTGGGTAGATGCCGGCAATTTAAAATCGCCATCGAAAATCTACGAGGTAATGGAACTCTCTTCAACTTTTTACCCGATCGAAAAAGCAGAAGCATTACAAAACACAAAGATAAGCGGTGCTCCTGTTTTTTTATGGGTAGGTAGGCTAAATGCCAATAAAGACCCACTAACAGTAGTCGGGGCATTTTTAAAATTTGCAACAAAAAATCCGCTAGCAAAACTTTATATGATTTACCAGACCAGCGAATTATTACCCGAGATCGAGCAAATCCTGGCATTTCATGCTTTTGCAAAAAATGTAGTATTGATAGGTAAAATTCCTCATGCCGAACTGCATTATTGGTTTAATAGTGCTACCTATATTATTTCTGGCTCTCATTACGAAGGAAGCGGGACGGCAGTTTGCGAGGCCATGTCTTGTCGTTGCGTACCCATTGTTACCGATATTTTCTCGTTTAGGATGATAACCGATTACGGGAAATGTGGCCTCTTATATGCCGCAGGAGACCAACAGGCATTATTAACCGCACTAAACCAAACCGGACAGTTGGATATCGCTGAAAAACAGCGACAAAGCTTGGCTTATTTTAAATCCAATCTTTCGTTCGAGGCCATTGCAACAAAAATCGAGGATATTGTTAAATTACTATAAGCCAAATAATTGCAAAATCGCCTTGGCATTAGCAGCCGCCGGATAAGGTAATATCTTCGGATAGTTTGTTAATTGCTCCTTCAAAATCCCTTTTACCAGCGCCACCATTTCGTCGTGATCGCTGGCCACATACCAGTTGGGAATTGGAAGATCCATGGGCTTAACAAAACTAACGACCGCAGCGCCAGCATAGAGGGCTTCGAGGTTAACCGTACCAAAACCTTCATAACTGGAAGTATGTACGAGTACCTTCGATCTCTGCATTAGTTTTAAGACAGCCGCATGGGGCAAGCTGCCTGTTAATGAAACGTGTCTTTCCAAACCAAGTTTTTTAATTATTTCTTGTAAGCTCTTCATTTCCGGTCCGTCGCCACAAATTAAAGCTTTAAGTGCCGGAAAGAATACAACGAGTTGTTTTACTACTGCTAAAAACAAATGGTATTGTTTTAGGGGAATTAAAGAACCAACACCTATAATATCGATATCCCGTTCGAGGTCTTCGCTGGCAAATATGCTGGTATCGATCCCAACCGGAATAACATGTTGCGGTTTTTCCCCATAATTTTTTTCGAACTCCCGCTTTATAAAATCAGACAGTGCAATTAAAAACTCGCCCCTCGGTTTTATTCTTTTAAAATAGGGATTGCCGGGTTTAGCATCCTGGCCAAGTAACCAGCAAAAGTGCGGCAATTGGCGAGGTTTTGCAAAACGATCGGCAATAAAAGCGCTTTTACCAAGCCAGAAACTTAATAGACCAATAACCTCAAATTCTTTGTATAGCATTTTTAAGCTACGCCATACTTTATAAATACTAAGCAAACGATACAATCGCCCTTTCTTTTTAGTACCAAACGAAATTACCCTTATACCGTGCCATTGGTATTCGGCAGAGAAAAAAGGATACTGGAGCGTTAAAATTACGATATTAAGTTCCGGATTTACCATCCTTAACGACCTCACAAAAGTTTGTCGTGGAGGCAAACAAGTGGTATCGGCTTCGTTTTCAGGGAAACCTGGCGTTAGGATAACCAATGTTTGCTGTTTCTTACTGCCCATTTAACGTGATAATTTTATGGCATAAAGCAAGTCCTTTTTGATGATGGGTAATGAGGAGCACAATTTTTCCCGCTTTGGCTATTGCTACTAATTTGTGAAGAATTTCTCTTTCCGAAGTTTCGTCCATTTCGCTAAAGGGTTCGTCGAGTAAGAGTAAATCGAAATCGTGATAAATAGCTCTTGCTAATGCAATTCTTTGTCTTTGCCCGCCACTAATGTTCTTGCCCTGTTCCGAAACAACTTGATTTAACCCGAGGCTATTGGCGATGCCAGAAAAATCGACTGCTTTGTTTAAGCGGTCGCTATCGTAACCATCGTCGCAAAGACAAATATTTTTGAGGACAGTATCATTTATAAAAAAAGGTTGCTGTTTAACATACGATATTCGATTCCAATGGTGTTGCATTTCGAGGCCGCTAAGCTTTTGGTTATTGATAAATACCGCACCACTTCGAGGCGAAAGAAAACCCAATAACAAATTAATAAGTGTAGTTTTACCGGCAGCAGATTTCCCCGAAATACCCACAAAGTCCCCAGCATTAATTTCGAAACTACATTTTTTAAGTACCGAACGATCTTGGTAATCGTAGCTAACTTCTTCGAATTTTATGACCTCGATTAATTGGGCTGACGAATGCCCTAGTTGTGCCTGTTGTTCGATTAATAAATCCTTCAATGTAAATTCGTAGGCTTTAATTTGACCGGTACTATTTAAGATCTTTACGATTCCCGGTATAATCTTATAAGCCGCAGCTAAAAAAACACCAATATCTAAAAGATCGATCCTTAACGAGCTGGTATGAAATTTATTAAGTGCCAATAAGATTAAAAATCCTAAAATGGCAAAAACCTCCACCATTCGGGAGGGCAAGCCCTGAATCGACTTTTGAGTAGCGATATTATCGTTTAATTGTCGTTGAAAACTATGATAACGGTCGGCAAAAAACCGGTGTTTTCCATACAACCTACTTTCGACAAAACCAGCCAACGATTCTTGTAGGTGCTGGATGGTTTTCTCGCTCATTACTTTCATACCGATCCGTATGGATTTTAATCTTTTTTTAATAAGATAAGCAAGCAACACGACTGGTGGTAATAGTAAAACAAACAGTAAAAGGAAAAGATTTGGATGGTAAAATAGAATGGCAATAATCGTAAACAGGATTAACATAGATTGAGAAAGTGCCTGTTGCATATTAACCAGCACATAAGTACTAAATTCGATAGGCTGCTGACTTATTTTACGAACCTGAACAGACGAATCGACATTCACAAACTGTGTATAACGATCGTTCAAATAATACTCGATATTCCGCTTCGATAAACGCGATGCAATACCAAAGAAAAAATGGTGCTGCAAAGCCGAAATACGATATCCCAGCCAGTTTTTGAGACTAAACAGTAAAAAAAAAGCCGTTACTAAAAATAAAGAATTATGATGAGTTAGGTAATTAAAAATAGCTGCGCTACTTACCGTCGCACCTTTGGTATAAAAATTAACCAATAATAGCATCAATGCTAAAAAAACAATGTCTAAAATATTAATTACCAAATCGGCTGCAATCAATTTAAACATCCTTACCCTCTCTTTTGGATTAAGAATAGTTAAAACCGTTGTTATCAAATGTTTCAAAACAAGAAGACTTAAATAAATTTCCGATAGATAACACTAATGGTTTTTATCAATATTTTGACATCGAGCAAAAACGACCAGTTATTGATATAAAAGAGATCGAATTTTATTTTTTTCTCTATCTGTGTGTAATCAGTAATAGGACCATGGTAGCCTAAAGATTGGGCCAGCCCGGTAATCCCAGGTTTTACAGCTTGTCGCTGATGGTAAGAGCTAAAGATTTCTTTATACCTTACATTCTCTACAAACATGTGCGGCCGGGGCCCTATTAAAGACATATCGCCAAGCAGTACATTAATAAATTGGGGAAGTTCGTCGAGATGACTTCTTCTCAGAAATTTTCCAAGTGCAGTAATTCTTTGATCGTTTACAATAGCCGTTAAAGTATCTGCATCTTTATTAACGATCATTGTTCTTAATTTTAAACAATAAAATAACTTTCCATTTCTTTTATTCCGTTTCTGGACAAAAAATATAGGGCCGGGCGAATCGATTTTAATGAATAAGGCCAGAAGGGGCAATAACCAGAGCAGCAGCCCTATGCTCACGACAATTGAAACCACAAGATCGCAAAAACGCTTTAAAATCTGATTACGTCTTTTCGTCAAAGGGGAAAAACTAACGCTAACGATAGCATGCGTTAAATTTCTTTTCCAGGCTACGATCGGCTGATGTTCCGGAGTCTCAAAATAGGGCTGCTGCTTATAGCTTTCTTTTAATTCGAATAAGTTGTTGTTCATTAAACCTGCCTTAACCTTAAGTATTGTAATCAATACGGGGGTAGCATAGGTTTAGTTGCTTTTATATTAAATCTTTTTTAAGCGAAAAACTTTAGTTTCGTGCGAATCTACTTTACCTGTCCATTTATTTCCCTTTGCAATAACTTTATGCTGCCATAAATCTCTAATTTCATAGTTATCGGCTAAACCTAATGCCGCAAAATTTACTTTCGCCAGCTGTGTTGAGCCAGCCTTATTTAAAACTGCGAGGGCAAAACCGCCATTGGCCAGTGGGCGTAAAAAAATATCCCAGGTTTGATCTTTAATTTTTCTTTGCGCTTGTTTTCCTAATGGATCCTGGTTTAATGCCAAAACCTCTTCATTAAGAAGGATGCTCCTGGTAGTTTCATCCATTGTTCTTAAATCGTTACTGGTATACAAAGGCGAATTTAACATGCACCACATACTTATCTGGGTCCGGTATTCTTCGTCGCTACAACCCTTGCCACCTAAATCGCCAGCAGGGCCTTTGTATCCTTTTAGCCCGGCTAACAGCATGTCTCCGTCGTTCCATTTTCCTGGGCCCGAATAAGCTGCTAAGCCTGCATTCTTATCAATTACATTATAAATCCCAACTCCACCTTTTCCTTCTGTATCTATCCATTTATCCCTCAAATCGAAAGTAGTACGCCAACTTTGGCCTCCCGCTTCTGCACCCCAATGCCAGGCTTCTCTCGGGCCCCACTCGCAAATTCCCAAAACAATTTCTCGGCCCGAATTTCGTAAGGCCTTAGCCATCTTCCCATATCTTGCTTTAGCGGTTGCCACATCTTCTGGT
The DNA here is from genome assembly GCA_040388055.1 of Bacteroidota bacterium. Lineage (GTDB taxonomy): Bacteria > Bacteroidota > Bacteroidia > Sphingobacteriales > Sphingobacteriaceae > Pedobacter. Next base: position 107,599 of record JAZKCO010000004.1, on the reverse strand, counting down.
GCACCACAATAATCGTATTTCAAATAATCGACCTCCCATTTTGCAAAGGTTTTAGCATCTTGTTCCTCGAAATTTAAGCTTCCCGTAAGCCCCCCACAAGTTAATGGAGCAGCATCAGAATATATACCCAATTTCAGCCCTCTTTCGTGCAAATAAATTGCTAAAGCTTTAATTCCGGAAGGGAATTTCTTGGGGTCAGCAATCATATTATTTTTATTGTCTCTTCCCCCTTGCCAACCATCGTCGATGAAGATATATTGATAGCCTGCTTTTATCATTCCTGTAGCCACCATTGCATCGGCCATTTCCCGAAGTCCTTTTTCATTAACGCTCATCGACATCAAATTCCAACTCATCCAACCCATAGGCGGGGTTGGCGCCAGCACAGGTTGCTGCGAAAATGTAGAAAGCGAGCAAGAAAGCACTAAAGCAAAAACTATTAATCTTATTTTTTTCATCAGTGTGATTGTTTTATTCTTGTAATTGTTATTTATTCGTTTTATTACCCCTTATTCCCATCGTTACCTCTTATCCTCCGTTATTGTAGTTTACCCCCCATCATCTCGACTTATTCCTCCTCATTGTGGTTTATTTCCGTCATTGTAGTTTATTCCCCGTCATTGCGAGCGAAGCGAAGCAATCTTTCTAACTTAGAGAACACTCTAAAAGTTTGCTTCACGCCATCGCTATCTCCCAGGCTCTGATTCGCAATGACGAGTCCCGATAGTTTTTATTTAATTGGTTTTATGTAATAACTATAGTTATAATCTTTAAAAGGAATTTGATATTGGATTAATGGCATGGAGCCCCAACTATCGATACCTTGTACGCCCAATTGCTGCAAATCCAGGTGTACATAAATTTGAGGACGTTTTACCAGTTCGCCAGAATGGTATTGCTTTTTCTCTGCTTCGGGATCTAAATCTTCCACGGCATAAGGCAATGCATTAAAGCTTAATAATTGATCTGCAAATTCGAAACGCAGGCCCTTACCTTGTTTATTGGTAAAAGCTACCCAGCGCACTTCTGTTTTATTACCACTTTCTTGTGGACGGGCATAAGGAAAATACTGTTCATCAACCGTCGATTTATAAGTACCAATTAGCGAGGCCGTTTTTCTGTCTACATAGTTTTCGCCTGGTCCACGACCATACCATTGAATATTATTATAAATCTGGTTTAATTGTAAATCGTTACCAATACGCATTAAGCTTTTATAGTTGCCGCTAACCGCTTTAAACTGGTTATCTACTTTAATGGTTCCATCGGCCAGTACCGTAAAAATTTGAGTAGTTTTTTCGTCGCCATTTAAGAGGCTTACGCTTACAGTAAGGGTAAAAGTAGACGAAGTTGAATTACTTACCGTCTGGATAGAAGTAGTGGGATCCTGATAAACATTACGCCACATGCGCAATTTTTTATTCAATCCAGCGCCAATATCGTTATCTGTCGGAGCCCGGTAAAAGCCAGGTTGCGGGCCCGAAACCACTAGTTCCTGCCCTTTCGAAACATAGCTTGCTAAAGTACCTTTGGTTAAGTCGAAAGTTACCGTAAAATCACTTCCTTTTACTACGGCCTTACCTCCAGTTTTTTCGATTTTTAGGGTTTTATTAATTGCTGCATAACTATTTTCCTTTGGTGTGCCCGCCAGTAGCATTTGCTCGTAAGCAATGTCATAGCCTTTTTCTAAAAATGGTTCTGCTGTTTTTAAGCAGTAATATACATTTAAGAAATATTCTTTTCCTGTTTTGTAGTTTGTTTTAAATGGTAAAGTAAGGGTTTGCGTTTCGCGTGGGCCAATATTCAAATCTGTAACCACTCCGCTTTGTATTACTTTGCCATTTTCTAAAACCGCCCAGTTTAATTGTACATTACTAATATCTTTAAAGAAATAGCTGTTATTAATATTAATCTGGTTTGTTCCATTAAAGGTAGTTTTAATATATTGATGTACTTTCTTTAACTCGACAGCCATTGGTGTAAGCTCGCGATAAGCGGTAACCACTCCTTTAACACAAAAATTGTTATCGCTAAAGTCTTCGTCGACCGGGCCGCTTAGTGGGAAATCGCCGCCATAAGCCATAATGCGTTTACCATTTTTAACCGTATCTATAGACTGGTCTATCCACTCCCAAACAAAACCACCTTGTAATTTTGGATTGTTTTCGATAGCATCCCAGTATTCTTTAAAATTACCTAGGCTATTGCCCATAATGTGAGCATACTCGCTCATAATAAATGGCCGGGTATTTTTCGATTTGGAGTAATAAGGTAAATAGTTTGGCGACGGGTACTGTGGCACAATTAAATCTGTATTAAAATCATTTTCAGCTCTTTCGTATTGTACCGGGCGGGTATCGACTTTCTTTAACCATTCGTAAGCTTCGTAAAAATTTACCCCATTACCTGCTTCATTTCCCAAGCTCCAGGTTACGATAGATGGATGGTTTTTATCGCGTTCGTACATGCGTTGTATTCGTGCTAAATGGGGTATCCGCCATTGTTTATCGTTACCAAAAGTAGTTTCCAAGCTATAATAACGACCATGGCTTTCGATATTAGCTTCGTCAATTACATATAAACCATATTCGTCGCAAAGCTGCATCCAATAAGGGTCTGGCGGATAATGCGAATGGCGAACAGCGTTTACATTCAGCTTCTTCATCATTTCCATATCCTTTTCCATATCGGCATGCGTGAGGGTATGGCCTTGTGTTGCATTATGCTCGTGCCTGTTTACCCCTTTTAAGAATACCCGCTTCCCATTAACCAGAAAATCACTTCCTTTAATTTCGATAGACCGGAAACCTATCCGTTGGGGAACAACTGCTATAGTTTTTTCATTTTTATCTTTTAACGTGATATATAACGTATATAAATAAGGGATTTCGGCCGACCAGCTTTTCACTTTATTAACCTGTGTTTTAAACGAAAGCCTACTATTATAGTTCCCTAATACGGTTGTCAGGCTCGATTGATCTTTCCAAATGCTAATACCTTTTGCGTCGACCAGGTCTAAAGCGACATAAAAGCTATCCGGTCGGCTATGGTTGGTGCGCTGATCAATTCTATAATTATCTATCTTAATATCGGCGGTTAATAGGCCGTTGGTATAAGTGGGGTCTAAAGTAGCTACCGTTTTGAAGTCGCTAATATTTAATTTTGGGGTCGAATAGAGGTAAACATCCCGTTCAATACCCGAAATACGCCACATATCCTGGCATTCTAGGTAGCTTCCATCGCTCCAGCGGTAAACTTGTAAAGCAATTAAGTTTTCTCCAGGTTTTACATATTTAGTAATATCAAATTCGGCGGCCAGTTTACTATCTTCACTATAGCCTACTTTTTTACCATTAACCCAGATAAAGAAAGCCGATTTAACTGCGCCTAAGCTAATAAAAACCTGGCGACCTTTCCAGTTTTCAGGAATTACAATGTTTTTACGATAAGAACCTACCGGATTATTGTCGACCGGAATATCGAATGGTGGGTTCATTCTGGCACCTGTTAATTGTCGGCCAGCAAATTCGTAAGGCTGATTTACATAAATCGGTGTACCATAACCGTTCGTTTCCCAGTTAGCAGGTACTTTAAAGTCATCCCACTTCTTATCGTCGAAATTGGTTTGAAAAAAATCTGCCGGGCGCTTGCGTGGATCTTTTACCCAATTAAATTTCCAGGTGCCATTTAACGAGATAAAATAAGCAGATTTCTCTTTTACACGCTTTTCTGCTAACTCCTTGCTTTCGAAAGCATAAGCCTGTGCTCGCATGGGCATCCGGTTTACCGAAACAATTTCTGGTGTTTGTAATTCTGTAGGTAATTGCTGTGCCCGTGTAAACAAAGCAAACAAGGTCAAAATAATTAAAATAATGGTGCTTCTTTTCATATTAATTACCAAAATAGACAAGTAAAATCTTTTATAAGATTTAATTACAACGCAAACGTTTGCTTTTTTCTCTTATTTAAATATCTCAAATTTAAAAACTGGTAAGGTTACCGGTTATTAAATATTTAACCGACAATATCAATTGCAATTAAACTGCCTACAAAATACGTATTTCGACGATTACTTTATTTTATGGAATAGAATCCGGAGAAATCAAACGTTTGTGTTGATATCCGTTTAATCCTTTAAGCTGCCCATTAATTTTCTCCAAGCACTTTTTGTCTTCTGAAAATCGTCGAAATGCCTTTTTACATTTTTTCTATAGTAAATAAATTCGGGCAATATCTTTTCAAAATCCTTTGTTCCGAAATAAGTACATAGTTTGGGTATGGTAAGGTTAAGTTTTTCTTGCATTTCCATCATTATTTCCTCGAATTGATCTCGTTTTGTAATATAAACTAACAAAGGCTTGTACCTTACCCAGCCAATTGTAGCATTCACAAACCGTTTTAAAACAGCGGGAGATTTACTATCTATAGCCTCTAAACTTACAGGTAAAACACCATTCAAAAGATTATGATACATAGCAAAACCATCGTGAAAGGTATAACACGGAACTTTTACGACTTTAAGTTTAGTCAATGCGGTACTCATAAAAGTATCTTCTCCCCTTGCCCCCGGCGGATTATAAAAAGGTGGTAAATCCTCAATACGATTTAAGTTAAAGCAAAGGTTTGCCCCAGAAATAAACTTCATCCCGTTTTCTTCCACCACTTCTGTCGCCACTCCCTTATTTACAATTTGCGGATCGGCATAGGTAACACCCTTATGGTGCATAATCAGCTTTTTAATTTTTTCCCAGGAGATGATATCATTGCTAATGGCCTCTATAAAATATTTGAAATGCTTTTCTGTAAGGACTTCATTAAATCGAATAAAGGGGATGGGTGAAATATAACCACAATGATGACCATGTGTAATATTCGCATCCCTGATATATTTCAAATGGGTACCGACCACACTTTGCCCCATCCATATTAATTTACCATATTGATTCCTCATGGTCGATATAGGATACTCATCGTCGTCTATAAAAATGAGGCAATCCATTTTTCGCTTAATTGCAAAATAAGTAACCACATTTCTCTTTTTCCCATAACCTTCGCCAAATAACAATTTGCCTTCATGCTCACTTAATACTCCTTTGTCGTTTAAGTCGGCCAACTCTTGTTTTACTTTATCTGTTCCGTAGAAATTAATAGATTCGACCATTTCTGCCAGTTCTGGCGGAATGTTTTTATAATCGCTTATCGAAGTGAGTTGATATTTTAAATCGTAGGCCACAAAAATATGGAGCCTGGTATTTTTATTATCTATTAATCCATGCTCCAACCAGTTGTTAATATAAGAACATAATACATTCTGAAAATGCTTTCGGCCTGTTACAAACCCTATAGCGACGTTTAATTGCATCATTTTTTTAATTTAGACGAACAATATCTTTAAGATATTTATCCAAAATTCGGTACATGAAGTACTTTATTAGTGCTTTAATTAAAGCAGAGTGCGTATGGCGAGATGTGTAAAGATAACATTCTTAAAAGAATTGATTTTGTTTTTTTGATTTTAAGGTTTGTGTATATTTGAGCATGACACTTGAAGAGACCCTTAAACAGCTCGAAATTCTCGGTGAGGAGAAAATGCGAGCACAAAACCTAAAACGTGGCGCCAGAAGTAACCAATTCGGCGTTAAAATGGGCGACATTAGAGTTTTGGCTAAAAAAATAAAAATCGATCATCTCTTAGCGTTAGCGCTTTGGAAAACTGAAAATGTTGAGGCCCGGTTATTGGCAACATTAATTATCCAGCCTAATAAATTAACAAAAGAAGAGCTTAGTCGCATGGTACAATCCGAAAAGTTTACGCAAGTGGCCGACTGGTTACATGCTTATGTGATAAAGGTTTATCCAGACAAAGAGGCTTTACGAAAAGAATGGATGTCTTCGAAAAACAAAGATATCATGCTTTCCCGGGCTGGTTGGGGCCTTACTGCCGGAAGAGTAACCCGAGATCCGGAAGGGCTGGATCTTCGGGCACTTTTAGACAGGATTGAAGCTGAAATGCCATTAGCAGCACCCGAAATACAATGGACCATGAACTCGACTCTGGCACAAATCGGCATTAATCATCCCGAATACCGCCCACGAGCACTTTCGATTGGAGAAAACTTAGGCATCTATCGCGATTATCCGGTATCGAAGGGCTGTACCTCTCCTTTCGCCCCCATTTGGATTAACGAAATGGTGCGTAGGCAGTAATCATAAACTTACCTTTTAATCTAATGTCTTCCGACGAAGAACCCAACATTACCAAAAATTCTCCAGGCTCTAAAACAAATTGCATTTGGCTGTTCCAAAGCTTCAAATCGTCGGCCCTAAGCTCGAAAGTTAATTGCTTCTCCTCGCCTACTTTTAAGTTTACCCTTTTAAAACCTCGTAGGTTTTTCTCGTAAGTAGTTACCGTACTTAGTAAATCCCGGGTATAAAGCTGAACGACTTCTTCGCCATCGTATTTCCCAGTATTCTTTATGTTTACGGCAATACTGATGGTACTGTCTGCCTTCATCTTTCCAATGCTAAGTTTACTATAATCAAAAGTAGTATAACTTAAACCATGACCAAAGGGGTATAAAATTCCTTTTATTTTTGCTAATTCGCCTTCATCTGTTTGTGCATTGGGTTTTGAAGGAAAATTGAGCGGCAATTGCCCTACAGATTTCGGGAAAGTTAAAGTTAATTTCCCTCCCGGATTATAATCGCCAAAAAGCACATCAGCTATCGCTATCCCCCCTTTTACACCAGGAAAGCCCGCATATATAATGCCATCTATATTTTTGTTTATCCAGTTAATGCTCATCGGCTGACTGCCAATTAAAACAACGGTAATAGGCTTGCCTGTTTTTGCGATTTCCTGTACAAGTCGAAGCTGATAGCCGGGAAGTTCGAGGGTAGTCCGGCTTTTGTTCTCGCCCGATGTTTTCGTATTCCCGCCTAAAGCCATCACTACCCAATCTGCTTGTTTAGCTACAGCTACTGCAGAATCTATTTGTGCCTGTTCGCCAGCATCGGGTAACTCGGGTAATATTTCGCTTTCCGGCCAGTTTCGATCTACCAAATTACAACCTTTTGCATATAGCACACTTTCCTTTCCTATTTTACTTTGCACAGCTTCCAGCAGGTTTACACTTTTCGAAGCCAAAGGCCCATAGTGGGTATGTGCATAGTCGTTATCTAAAACATTAGGACCAATTAAAGCTATTTTTTTAATCGATTTAGCTAATGGAAGTGTATTGTTTTTATTTTTTAGCAATACTATACTTTGCCTCGATGCTTGGAGTGCAACTGCCTGATGGGCTTCGTTATTTACAAGTTTCCGGCTTTCTGCAGCATCTTTTACATAAGGGCTATCAAATAAACCCAATTTAAATTTCACTTTTAAAACATCACTCACGCGACTGTTAACAATATCGATAGGCATTCGTTTTTCTTTTACCAGTTCCCGTAGAGCATAAATAATGCTATCTGGCTGTCTAAAAGTAGTACGTACATTTAGACCGGCCATAAAGGCCTGGTAAACTGCTTCTTTTAAATTACCAGCCACATGGTGCTTGCTGTATAAATATTCGAGCGCATCGCTATCGCTTACCACATAACCGGTAAAGCCGAAATCTTTACGTAACCGATCGGTTAACCAATAAGCGCTTCCGGTTATCGGGATTCCATCATAATCGTTATACGAGCTCATAATTCCCATAATGCCTGCTTCTTTAATTACTCTTTTAAAAGGGTATAGCATTATATTTTCCACCTCACGTGGACTTACCTGCGGGTCGGTCCTGGCCATCCCTTCTCTAGCCCCTTTATTAGCACTATAAACTGCAAAATGCTTCGCAGTAGCCGCAATTCCATTAGCTTGCATTCCTTTGGCCATTTCGATCCCAAGCGTAGCTACCAGGTAAGGAGACTCGCCATAAACCTCTTCTAACCGGCCCCAGCGTTGGTCTCTGGCCACGTCTAAAATAGGTGCATAGATATTGGTATAGCCTAAAGCCCGGGCTTCTTTACCGGTTATTTCTCCCATTCGATAAACCAGGGACGGGTTCCAGGTCATCCCCATATTTAATTGGGTAGGAAAACCTGTAGCCTCGTAAGCCTCAACTCCACGAATACCCTCGTTGGTAAAATCGACCGGAATACCCAGCCGGGTTTGTTCGATAAAGAACCGCTGGGTCTCGTTCATGGCATCAATATGTTTTTCCATATTGCTTACCACAACGGCATCCGAGATTTTGCCCCAGGCTAAAAAACCATTAAGGTGTTCGTCGATATTTGCAATGCCATCTTTCCAAATTGCTTTTTTCCATTGTGCAGTAGGCATCGAATCCTTAAGTACCCGTTTCCACCCATAAAGCGTAACCATCTGATTGGTTTTTTCTTCGAGGGTCATTTGCGATACCAGATCCTTTACTCGATTGTTAATGGGTTGAGATTGATCTTCGTAAATATCCTTTTTACCATTCTTATTTAAATCTATCCATCCTTTATGGTAAATGTCGAGCTGCTGGTTTAATGTAAAGGAATAGCTAATTATTAAAAATACCGGCATCCATCTTATAAAATTTCTGGTCATTGTAACTTGCTTTTTATCTGGTTTTAATAATCTTTACCGACCCTTAGCGAACCACGAAATCCTCGGGCGGCATAATAAGATTCTGCACCGTTATGGTACACGAAAACATGGTTGTAACGGCGATCGCAAAAAAGGGCACCGCCAAGTTTTCTGATCTCGGGGGGTGTGCTTATCCAACTCGAAGTTTTCCTATCGAAATTGCCCAGTTGTTGTAAATCTTTGTATTGTGTTTCGGTTAAAAGCTCGATACCCATATCGGCTGCCATCTCGGTAGCACTATTTCCAGGTTTATGCGCTTTCCGCGACTCGAGGGCTTCATGATCATAACAAATACTTCTGCGACCTTTGGGGCTTTCGGCAGCGCAATCATAAAAAATGTATTCGTCGGTACTTTTATCATAGCCTACTACATCGGGCTCCCCGCCGGTTACTTCCATTTCGTTTAGCGGCCACAGTTTTCCGGTATTGGCTTCCAGCATTGCTTGTACTTTAGCCCATTCTATATCGGGATGACGCTTGCTGTTTTGCTCAAAACGCGCTTTTAATATCCCTAGCAGTTCCTCATTTTGTGAAGATGATAACTTATTAGTTTTCATATTGAGTGATTGTTCTAAATTAATTTCCTTTACCCTTTTTTACCTGAAGTATTGTAACGCCATGATGCTAATTCCCAATATAATTTCAAATCCCATAATGAAGTCTAAATATTTCCCACCAGAGCCCACCTTTGTTCTCGAATACCACCGACCCAACCCCGAAAAAACCACCACCATCCCGATCGGATAGTTTAGTTCATTTACTTGATGAAGGTTAAATACAACCCAGGCCATTAAAAATCCTAAACCGAAATAAATACCGCTTAAAAATCTAAAAAGATTATCCAAAATAGGTGGTACTGGTGTTTGTGTTGGTAAAAAGGAGCCTGCCCCTTTTATTAATAAGTTTAAACCACCCGATAAACATATTAACGAGACAATACCTAATAAAATCTGTAAGGTTAATTCCATAATTATTTGATGTATAATGTAATATTAAGGCATTTTTATTAATTTTTTCTAAAATGACTAGCAATAAGGGTTAAATGCAATGATTTTCAGTTCTTATACTTCGTTAACTATAGTATAAAGGTCGGTATTGACGTTAAGTTTTTTCCGCAGCCGACTACTAACAGAGCGGATGGTTTCTGGAGAAACGCCAGTGGCATTGGCCATTTCTTTTGTATTAAGCCCAAGCTTAGCGAGTAGGTTAATTCTTTGCTTACCCTGTGTAATTTGAGGCATCTTCTGCTTAAGGCGATATATAAAGTTTGGATTAATAGTTTCAAAATTGGTTTTAAATTTTTGCCAGTCTTCTTCTGTAAGGATAGTAAAATGACTAAGTGCAAGACTTATTTCTGCGGTGTCTGTGGCGGTTTATATCATAAAGATTTGGTTGTTGGCGATTTTCTTAACTTTGGCACCTTTTTCCATGTACCTCCAGGGGCCGAAAAAGGAACTACATGGAATACCACCGAAGGTTCGGCAAAAAATACTTTTACCGTAAGGGAAATTAACGCACTTACTACAACGGTTACTTTTAAAAGTGAAGCCAGCGACCCCGGGATAAACAGCACCTTAAACGGGCTTGCCGTTATAGATAATGCAACTGGTGTATGCTTAAAACGTTTGGTTAAAGTAAGCATCATCAGTAACCAAAAAAATGGCGATAAAACTTTTCAGACAGCTGCTAACTATGTTGTGTCTGAAGTCTGCACGAAAATAGAATAACACTCTTTTTTATAAGCGGTTTAGCCTTGATTGAAAATAAAACCATTTTCGATCAAGGCTTTACTGCATACTATCCCAAACAATGTCGACGCCGCTATATCTTTTTATGTTCACATTGTGAATTTTAACTTGATCATGTAAATGGATTGGCTGCTCTTGTCGCAGCATCTTAAAGTTTCCAAGCAGTTTTATGAAAATATAGATTTTACTGGAGGAGTGGAACAACACTACATGATGAAAAACGGAAATGTATTATGCTTAATTTAGGTAACTTTTGGATAAACATAATTATTTCGTTACCACTTTTTTGCATTTAATTAGAAAAAATGGCTGACTCTCATTAATTTCCGTGACCTCGAATAGTCCAGCTTTGCTAAATTCCGAATTAATTGATTCTTTGTCGTAAAAGAACAGCTTAGCGCCATCAAATATTTCGTAACGATCTTTGCTCACTAGTTTTCCCTTTCCATAGCTTGGGGCTGCCTTCGAGATGACTGTAAAAACCATATAGCCATTTTCAGAAAGTTGATTATAGCAATCAATGATCAATTTTTTTCGTTCGTTTGTGTCTAATAAATGAATTAGTGCGTAACAGAAAATCCCATCATATTGGCATGTATCAAATGGCATGTCCATTACAGAACCATGATAGATGGTGGTGTTGGTTCCATAATGTTTCCTCGCCATTTCAATAGCAGTTTTTGACACCTCAATCCCTGTTACCGCTATTCCATTGTCTTTAAATATTTGGGCATTCCTTCCATAGCCAATTCCAGGAATAAGAATGTTTTTTATTGATTTTTGAATAAAAAAATCTTTTGTCAACACCGCAGACTTTGAAGGTTCAAAGCCCCACATTTCTTGTTTCTCAATAAAATTAGATTCCCAAAATTCAGGTTCTCCAGATTCATCTGCCATAGTTTCTCCGCTTTAAGCTATAAATTATGCAATCTACACAGAATATTTACTCAAATTACAACTGTATCATTTTATGACAATTGTTTTTCATCATGACATATAATTAGTAAAAACCTACTTACAAAATGGTTCAGCTTTAAAGTTCTTTCCATTTCCCAACCTAGGTCTTCAGCTATTTTTAACTTTAATTTCCGAGATGAATGCAACGTTTGTCGGTACTATTACGTCTTAATAATAAAACCAATAGAAATTTGTAACTGATATGAAAATCAAATTATTTACCTTCTTCTTTTTAATAATAACCTTCGAGGTTTCTTTTGCACAAAAGAAATTAATTGTGGTCAAAGCAACTTCAAAGCAGGTTGATATTAAAGACGACAACAACCCTGTTAGAAAAAACGCATGGACAATCGTACCTGAAGAAAAATTAGACGTCTATGCTACTTCTGCTAAAAAAGTAGTGTTTTATACAGATATCGATTCGATTACCTTTCAAGTCGATCCTAAAGTAGGAACATACAATTTCATCATCTTACTAAATGGAAAAGATACGGCAAGAACTCAGGTCAAATACGATGAACTAGCTGTTCGTAAAAACCCGCCAAGCTATCTCGATACCTTAAAAAAGGCTGCAGATTATAATTCTTCAGATTATAGGCCAATTCCCAAATTTACTTATCAAGCTATGGATAATCCAAATCTGGTAAGGGTTAGAAAAGACCTGAAATTAGATTCTATTGCTGGGAATGGGGACGAGCTTTCGAAAGTTTTCAATCTGTTACATTGGGTACACAACCTCATCAAACACGATGGAAGTAGCAATAATCCGACATTAAAAAACGCTATCGATTTAATCAAAGTTTGTAAAATGGAAAATCGTGGTGTGAACTGTCGCATGTTGGCAACGATTTTAAACGAGTGCTATCTATCTATGGGTATTACCTCCAGGTATATTACCTGCATGCCAAAAGAAACCAATTTCGACGACTGCCATGTAATTAACATGGTTTATATTAAAGATTTGAAAAAATGGATCTGGATCGACCCTACTTTCGATTCGTATGTGATGGACGAAAAGGGTAACCTGCTTGGCATCCAGGAAGTGCGCGAAAGATTAATTAAAGGAATGCCATTGATATTAAATGCCGATGCCAATTGGAACAGATCAACCCTGCAAACCAAAGCCTACTACCTGCAAACCTATATGGCAAAAAACCTATATCGCTTAGAAACACCATTAGTAAGCGAATATGATACCGAAACCTGGAAAAATGGGAAAGAAGTAAGTTATGTTGAGCTTTTACCACTAGACGGAATTGTGCAGACCCCTCAGAAACAAGAATCGATTAATCAGAAAACAGGGGTAAAGTTTACGAATTATAAAACAAACAATCCGGCTTTATTCTGGACGCTTCCAGATTAAGGTTAAAATTCTTCCAAAACCGGTCGAAAGGTGGATTATTCGTATATGGTTGAAGGAAGTAACGATATTGACAATAAATTAGGAAATAAAAGATCTGGGCCGGCAACTGAACGTAATTCAAAAATTAAAAAGCTATGATAACTGTTCCCAGGTAAGTGCTATTCTAGAAATGCCTGCCATTTGCCGAGATAAAAGCAAGCCAGAGATCAAGCGAAGAGCTTTTATTTTTTGCGCGTAGCATTTCGTTAATCTTACCTAGTTATACTTTAAGGAAACCTCTAAAACTAAGTCTTAAAGGTAGCCTGCTGCGATGCATAAAACGCGATCAATAAGGCCAGATAAATCGAATGTAACAATGCACACCATAGCCCGTCAAATTTAAAACCTTCCTTCCAGCTATAACAGTAACAATCATGATAAGCACTATATGGCCATTAAAAATAAACTGATGAAAAATATATTCAATTGTGCGGGCATCCTCCTTCTCGACCTTCTCCTAATATCGACAAGTTCCTTAGCCCAGGTTAAACGACATACCTATAATTCGGCAGCCGCGCAGGTCCAGGTCTATTTCAATACCCAACAGCCAGAAAAGATCTACGGGATGACTTCAGACATTTTTAGGCAGAAAATGACTGCCCAACAGTTTGCAACCGGCATGAACAAGTTTGCCGTGCAGACAGGAAAGTGGGTAAACTTCGCCTTCGCTGCCGAGAATGAAAAGGGCATAGATTACACTGCGGTCTTCGAAAATTCCACTCAGCTATTTTCAATTAAACTAGACAGTATGGGTAAGATTAGCCGGCTAAACTTTGCCCTAGTCCCGGTAATTATTGCGACTAAAAACTACAGGGTTCCCTCGAATAATCTGCTAAAGGATTCCCTCGACCGCCTAGTAGAGCAATTAGTAAGGCCCTACATCCAAAAAGGCAATACTTCGGGCCTTGTTCTGGCCATTATCGATAAGGAAAAGATCCGTCGGTATAGCTATGGTACAACCGACAAAACAGTGCAGGCGCTTCCCGATGCATCGACCACCATTTTCGAGATCGGTTCCATTACCAAAACCTTCAATTCTTTAGTGCTTGCCAAAGAAGTGATTGCGGGAAGGATGAAGCTTAACGACCCGATTAACAAATACCTACCCAATACTATCCCCATGCTAAATTTTCAGGGCCATCCCATCACATTGGAACAATTAGCCAACCATACCTCAGGGTTTCCAAGGCTACCAGAGAACATCTTTCTAGGAAAAATAAATTCGCAGGATCCCTATAAACATTATGTAGCCGATTCTCTTTATAGCTATTTAAAGCATTACAGACCTTCGGTTATACCAGGCAGCAAATTTTCGTACTCGAATTTTGGTGCAGGAGTATTGAGCACCATCTTAGAGCGCACAAAGAAAAAGACCTTTGAACAGCTAATCGTAAGTGAAATCTGTATCCCATTAGGGATGAAAAATACGACTGTAACACTTAACGACTCTCAGCAAAAGAATTTTGCTCAGGGTTATAACGAAAAGGGTAAAGCAACTGCCCCCTGGGACCTTGCCTCCCTAAAAGGCTCTGGAGCGATCCGTTCGACTTTAAATGATATGGTCATTTATGCGCGTGCCCAGATGGGAATGGAAAATAGGCTTAATAAGGCGATTGATTTGAGCCATCAGGCAACCTTCGACGGAAAATCGGAAAGTATGGGGCTCGGCTGGCGAATTAATACCACTGCTAAACATCAACACCTACACCACTCGGGTGGTACTGGTGGCTTTCGTTCTTTTGTGGGATTTGACCTAAACCGGCAGTTAGCGGTAGTAATCCTGTCTAATGCGGCGGAAGATGTAACCGCAATTGGAGAATATATCCTGTCGAGATAGTTTATAACAAACAGACATGCCTCGGCTGCATTTTGTCTATCGTATCGGGATTGTAAATTACTTGACGCTCCGAGCGATAAAGATTTGAGCGGAAAACATTGCTAAAATGGAGCCGCAGCTTAAAGGTATCTATTGGTCGTTTATTCCCCAAATTTACGTCCAAAATTTGGAAACAAAAAAAGCAGTCCTTTAAGGCTATAGATAAACCACTATAAGCTAACCCCTTTGCACCAATTGAAAATGCCGCCCTCAAAAGAACTGCTTTTAAAATTCTGGGTTAATAACGATGCGTAATTCAACTCTTTTTTATTTTTATGGTGCAAATTTACCCTATCTCGAACTGTAGTCCGCTCAAGTACCGATAAAGTCCCTCTTCATTTTCCATGAGTTCGCGGTGTGTTCCCGATTCAACGATTCTACCTTTTTCCATAACAATAATTCGGTGGGCCTCGCGAATGGTCGACAACCGGTGCGCAATGATAATTGAGGTACGACCTTTCATCAGTTCTTCTAATGCCTCCTGCACCAAACGTTCCGATTCGGAATCGAGCGAAGATGTGGCCTCATCTAGAATTAGTATCGATGGGTTTTTTAGTAATGCGCGGGCAATAGCGATCCGCTGTCGCTGTCCACCCGAAAGCTTTACCCCACGTTCGCCGACCACTGTTTCATACCCTTCCGGGAAAGAACTAATAAATTGATGGGCATTTGCCCGTTGTGCAGCCTGGATAATTTCTTCGTTAGTAGCATTTAGTCTGCCATAGGAAATATTTTCCAGAATTGTACCGCCAAACAGCATTACATCTTGCGGAACGATGGCCACTTGGTTACGAATGTCGGTAAGTGAATATCCGTGGGATACTTTATCATCAAAAAGTATTTCGCCATTTTGTGGGCGATAAAACTGTAAAATTAATGCGGCTGTTGTAGATTTACCCGAGCCGCTTGGACCTACAATAGCTACTCTTTCGCCAGCTTTGACTTCAAAAGAAACATCGGTAAGTACTTCAACTTCCGGACGTGAAGGATAAGAGAAACCAACATGGCGGAAGGCAAGGTTACCCACTATTTTTTGTTCAATATGTTCCCTGTTTTCGGTTATCGATACCTCTTCCCCCTGTTCGGCTAGGATTTCCAGCACTCTTTCGCTGGCGCCCACTGTTTTCTGTACATTTGCGAACATCTCGGGGAAGCTACCAAGCGAGCTGGCCAAAAACATGGCATAGAGCGAAAACTGCAATAGCTGGCCAAAGGTAATTTCGCCATTGCTTACGAGCATGCATCCATAGCCTATTACCGCCAAAATACCGCCAAAAAGACACAGTACGATAAACGACGAAAACATACCTCTAAACTTAGCTCCCTTTATAGCAATATTTGCCACTTCACTAATAGTCTTACTATACCGTGCCGCCTCGAATGGTTCGTTTACAAATGCTTTTACATTGGCGATGCCCATTAGTGTTTCGTCTACAATGATATTGGATTCCGCAAGCTTATCCTGAGCCTGGCGAGAAATCTTCTTAATAAACCTGCCGAAGAAAACAGCAGCTGCAATGAGCACAGGAAGGACGACGAGTAGCGCAAAGACAAGTTTTTTCGATATAATGGACATAAAAACAATGCCACCAACCAATAAGACAGCCTGCCTAAGCATCTCGGCAATAGTAGTGGTAAGCGTATCCTGTACCTGAGAAAGGTCTGCCGATATCCGGCTGTTGAGCTCTCCAACCCTTCTTCCCGAAAAGAAGTTCATGGGAAGCGTGATGAGCTTGAAATAAGTATCTCGCCTAATGTCTGCCAGCGAGCGCTCGCCAACGCCAACAAACCATAATATGCGGAAAAAAGAGATTACCGCTTGCAATACAAGTACCACAAAGGCCAAGAGCAGTATGCCAGGTATAGTGTCTGGCAGATAGTCGTTTGTACGCTTCCCCTGAGCAGTATCGATGAGCGCTCCCACAAATGATGGAAAAGCCAGTCCTACCAAACTCGATAGAAGCAGAAAGAATAATGCTGCAATAAATTTGCCGCGATAGGGCTTCAGGTAGCTGAGCAGTTGCGCAACATGGCCCAGAGTCTCCCTGCTGAGCTTTGCTTTGGGCAATTCGATGCCCGCTGCGTTACCACTGTTTAGTTGTTGTCTTGCCATGGAATAAGGGATATAAATTGGGTGATCGAAGTAAAAGCATAGACCTTACTTAGGAACTTCGATTGATCGTTACAAAAGTAATGATAACTTTTTATCAGGTTAGCGTACGACTCAGACATTCACCGTCGAAAAAAGGCAATTCACCGCAAATCAAGGCGCTAGTAACCACAAAACATTGATAAATACGCTGTAAACTCATTTAAATTTACTAAAACAAGCTTACCCCATGATCTTAATCCTTCTCTGTAGGGCATGGGATAACAAAGAAGGTTCAAATCTTTTACGAAACGAATTAATTGAAATTGGTAATTTTCCGGAAATTCTTAAAGATTTAATGATATGGATATTCGTATAGTGTATAGAATTGATGCTTAAAAATAATGTTAACGGTTAAATAGTTAGTCTCGAGATCCTTACATAGTCAGCGTCAAAATTACCTCTACCCATAAAGGAAAACCCAATGCTCTGCCCTTTTGAGGGTAGATAAGGTCCCTCATATACCAAAGTCTGATTTAGAAAGAAGAAATACTTATTCTTTACTTTTCTGATCTTTATAATTACCATATCGGTCGATTCGACAATTTTGTCTTTAACCACATAAGTTTCATCAAAGCCAGCAGCAACATCCACAAAATCCATTTTACCTTCGTCGAATTCCAATCGGTAGGAAAGGTGGGCAAAAGACAAATCGTTAGATGCCCAGTAAAAGCCGTACTTTTTGGTTGTCGCCTTTAACTTAGTCTCAATTTCGAAGTCTTTAGACTGATCAAAATTAAAGCTATTGGAATAATTAAGCATGGTACCACTACCATCATTGTAAAAACTATAATAGCCCTTTTCGATCTTCATATAGTTTACATAATTGTTGGGATCGGAGAAAATTCTCCAGGCATTGTTGTTGCTGTTAAAATCTTCATCTATCAATAAAACCTTATTTTTATCGGGAATACCATTTACTTGATTGGGGAAAACGGTTTCAATAGCAGGTTCTTCCGGGGCGATCATTTTCTTTTTACATCCGAATGCTATAACGGTGGTAAGCATCAATAAATATATATTTTTCATCAGTATATAAATTATTTTCTAACGATAATGAAGCTATAATGAGCGTATTCTTTGCTCTTTGTAAGTGGTACGCTCCCTGCTATAATCAATTCTCAAAAATGCAATTATTCTAATTTAGCTATCACTATAAGTTTTAGTAAAAGATATTGCATTAAATGCAAATCTAATAGATTTAGAAAAATTTACCTGCTCAAAAGATTATTAATTTTTTCAAAAAACAATGATAAAAATTCAAAGAATAAATAATTAGTATTGGGCATCTTTTTGATTTATAACAAATCTAGGCTAGGTTTTATAGGATTTAAATAGGCAGTGATGCTAAACTTTATAGGTATATATACTTATTTTAAAAATTACCTAACGGTAAACACCAATTCAGTAGTAATGATACATTTGCTTTAAAATTTCTGGTTGACTGATGGGATTCTCTTCGTTTTTCCTGATTTAACCATAATACTAAACGTCAGAATCTCTTATTATTTTTTGGATTGTTTACGCAGTATTCGTACAATACGATTGTATATTATCTCGGATATGGTCCAGGAATCTCCACCACTTGTATTTACAAACTGGATAATAACCCTGTCTATATCCTTGTAATAGCGTGCAATGCTAGAATATCCTGGCAACAAACCGGTATGTTCATACTTATAGATCGTGGAATAAATGGCCTGCTCCTTGCTATTTAATAAGGATCCATCATTCAATGCTTTTAAAAAAATTCCGACATCGCTTGCTGTTGCAACCATTGATCCGCCAGGGCTCACAAAATTTTGTGTTTTTAAATCTCCATCGTATCCGATGTAGTACCCACTCATCACTTCATTCAGGTGCACTTCACTAAGCAAGCCATACGTATGCGTCAATTTAAGTGGTTTTAGAATTTCTTTTTTAATGTATTCCCGATAACTATAACCCAATACTTTATCCATAATATTACCAATTAATAGATAATTCGTATTGGAATAGCGATAACGACTATCTGGTTTAAAATCAGCAGCTTTATCTAATACGAGTTGCAGAAATGCGTTCGCATCTGCAGGAAGATTAGACCACGGCAGATTGGGGGAATTAATATAATCTGGAATACCGCTACGATGTTGCAGCATCATTCTCAAGGTAATCTGATCTGCATTTTCAATCCTTTCTGCAAGTTCAGGTAAGTACTCAGCCAGGGTTCTATCCAATGACAACGTTTTATTACACACCATTTTGGCAACAGCAGCAGCAATATATAATTTACTTATACTGGCAATCTTGAACAATGCATGCGGATCAGCCGGCACTTTATGTTCTCTATCCTTCCAACCAGCAGCGTAAAATTCAGGGGCTTGCCCACTTCCATCCACATAAACAATAATGCCGTCGAGATCTTGATCAACGGCATCGTTAACTTGGTCCTGTATCCTATCAGGTAATGGTGTCATCCATAGCCCTACTACTTTCCACGGTGTAAATGTGATTGTGCAAACTATCGCAATGATGGGTATAATAATTTTAAATAATCGTTTTGTAGGTTTCATTGATAATTTGCTTTGGCCATATCATTCCAATTTTAACGAATGTTTGATAGATTCCCAAACCCAGTTAGTTTTCATCAATCGAATATTGACGAAGGGGGTCAAATTTATTGGTATTTTCAGTGCTATTCAGCGATTTGAGAATAGGTTAAAAATTTCAAAAGCCCTCTAATATACCTTAAAGTGCTTTTGGGTCAGAGGTGGTCTTTAATTCGAACCAATTTATGGCTGAACTGATTGAAATTGGAAATTTTTCAATTCTGGTTTGAAATCCTATTTTATCGAACGCGTTCTTGATTGGTTGAATAGACAGGTTAATTATGAATATAGTGTTATCCTATTTTATCAATTACTCTTTCAGGAGGATTATATAATCGTTGTTGCTGCTGTTTGCACTCGATGTAAAACTGGTTGTAGGCCTCTTCCATTTGATTTGCCTGGCGTTCGCCATGATATTCAGTCAAGTATACCCGCGCCACCGGTTTAAAGCTCTCTAGGTAGTCGAGCAATGTTACGCCGAAAAAAACTTGGAAAGGTATGGTATGCGTGCGTTTAAAAATATATTCTAAGCCACTTACAAAATGTATGGTGTTTAAATGCATAGAATAAAATCCTCCCTGTGGATAAATACCTAGCATTACAGTTGGATCTTGAAGCAACTCTGCAGCATAGTTTAACGATTCGATCATCTTTCTTGACTTTTTGTTTACCGGAAAACAACCAGCGTATTTCAAGAATGGAAAAGCTTTTAGCTGCGACTCGATCACCATCGCTTTAAATTCCTTTTTTAAAATCTTTCGGCAAATACGATGCAGGATCCCCCCGTCATTAGCGCTATGATGATTCATCAGCATCAAGCAAGAACGATCGTGCGCTACTGTTAGTTCACCAATAAACTTTAAAGAAGCAAAATGACTCAAAAGCCATCGCACCACGATTTTTGCGGTAAACCATTTGATAAATTTATTCGGTCTGTCTTTAATCATTTGTATTAATATGTCGAAACAGCAAATATTTAAGTTGATTTTTCACTAATTCATGGCCTGCATCCATGATGGTAAAGGTAGTTTTTTTAAGTCGCCTAGAAAAATTATCGACAATCGAAGTCCGATACGACTTATTGTGTTTTCCAAAATAAAATAGGGATTCGATAGGTAATGTCCCATCGGGTATACTTCTTTTTATTATCGTTTAGAAAAGTTATTTTTGCTTTCTTTGCTATTTAAAACCAGATGTTTGTAAGATCATTGATACTCTCTCTTTTTTACTATTCCAGCTTATCTACATACATTGGCCTATATCGTCAAATACAATTAGATTACAAAGATTACATAATAGCGTTTACAATACAGTGCGAAGTATTGGTTAAACATTTGCATAATGCCCTGAATAAGCCCGACCAAGCTATTGAAAGAACTGCGCTCCGCTAAAACCACTATAAATTATACAGAAGTATGCCGATCATGCAATCAAAATACCGACCACCAGCGTACCTTTTCAATGGGCACCTGCAAACTATAGCTCCGGTTTTTGGGGTAAAACGGGACAATACGCTTTATCAAACTGAAAAACTAGAATTGCCAGACGGGGATTTCTTAGAGCTCGATTGGATTCGGGGTGGTCATGATCGACTAATGATCCTCTTTCATGGGCTAGAGGGCAATTCCAGAAGCCATTATGTGCAACAAATGGCTGTACATTTTAGTGCGCTTGGATGGGACATTCTGGCAATGCATGCCCGGAGTTGTGGGCGAGAAATGAACCGTTTACCAATGCTTTATCACGGTGGATCCACTAACGAAGTAGAGGCAGTGGTAACGAGATACGCAGAGAAATACAGTTCACTTGTGCTCGTGGGGTTTTCGTTAGGTGCCAACATGGCCCTAAATTTTGCAGGGAGACATAGCACACCCGTCAACTTACGAGCCATTGTTACCTTTTCTGTGCCGTGTGACTTATACAGGTCTGAGCAGCAAATTGACCGATTGATTAACCGCGTCTACGCTCGAAAATTTTTGCTTAAACTAAAAAATAAAGTGCGCAAACTGGAAATCCACCACCCGGGTATATTCGATGTAAATACACTTGATGAAATAACATCTATACAAGCATTCAGCGCAAATTTTACCGCACCATTTTCTGGCTTTAACTCAGTAGCTGATTACTATTCGGCAGGCAGTTGTTTGAATTCCCTAATGAAGATCTGTGTGCCTACTTTAATTGTGAATGCCCAAAATGATCCATTTTTGTCCGACACCTGTTATCCTATCGATTTGGCAAGGGCATCTGATTATATATTTCTTGATATGCCCAAACGAGGAGGCCATTCTGCATTTCCAATCACTAGCACCAAATCTTGGATGCCAAATAGGTTGGAGAAATTTCTTATAGAAGTGGTGGGGATTTCTAATGATGTCTCCAGTTACTGATTTTTTTTAACTTTTACGCTTAATAAACTATTAAGCCTTTACCGCTTTGGGAGAATTCTAATTAATCTCTAATTTACACTAGAAAAAAAATAGCTAAGGATTCACTTTGAGCCAAATTTATTTGCCATTTTGATTTTATATCTAGTGTATTTATACCAATATTGTAGGCATAAATGGCTGCTGAAACATAGGTTATATCTATTTCATCAATAGTTTTATTGCCCAATATATCTATGGTTGTTACCAGTAAGGATCATAGAATTTAGCAGGCATGTAACCAGTTTTGTTTCCTTTTGACCATTAGATAGCAAAAACATCTTCACGACCTTTGAATAAAGATCGATATAGGGAGATTATATCTTTCAACTTTGAGATCACCGTTTTTAAGAAAAAGCTCCAAATACAAAATGCCTTATGCTTCCTAACGTTGCAGTATCGATAGATACCTTAAATTCGTGCCTCTAAACTATTCCATGGTACAATTTTAAACCCATTACTTCTGTTTTGAACTTGTTCTCCGCCATAAATGACGGCACCTCCTTCTTTACCAGAGATCTTTTGCCAGAACTTAAAATTCTTAAAAAATTCGGGAGTAATCGTTTTACCTGATTTAATTTCAACTGGATATAACGTTCCTGCATTATCCACTACCACATCCATTTCATTACCAGAACTGTCTCGCCAAAAATACAGGTTCATTGGTTCATTTCTATTATATCTGGTTTTAATCATATCAGTAATCACATGGTTTTCAAACAAATTACCTATCGCCGTGTGTGTTTTTAACTGCTCCGCATTTTGAATTCCCAATAGTGAGCAGGCCAGACCAGTGTCGTAAAAATACAATTTAGGCATTTTTACCAAGCGCTTATTAAAGTTCTGGTGATGAGGTTTAAGCAGATAAACAATAAAACTACTCTCCAACACACTAATCCATGAAGTTATTGTTTTTGCATCTACTCCAGTTTCATTGGCTAAACTAGTTACATTTAACAATTGTCCAATTCGTCCGGCACAGAGTTTTACAAATCTTTCAAAAGCACCCAGGTTATTTATATTTTTAATTTGTCTTACATCGCGTTCCACATAAGTCCGAATATAATTTGACAGCCATTTATTTGGCTGAATTTGGTTATCATATATAGGAGGATATCCTCCGTTATATATAGCCTCTTCAATGCTTTGTTGCTTATTAGTGATCATTCCAATCTCTTCTGTAGAGAATGGTAAAAGATATAAATAACCTATCCTGCCCGCTAGGCTTTGAGAGATGTTCTCCTGTAGCAAAAAATTGTTGGAACCGGTTAGAATAAATTTTCCCTTTTCTATATCCTCATCTAATACTTGTTGTAAATAAGAAAAAAGTTCCGGGACGCGCTGTGCTTCATCAAAAATTGCTCCGTCATCATATTGTGCTAAAAAACCTCTCGTATCTTCTGCCGCAAATAATCTATTATCCAAATTTTCAAGCGAAACATATTGCTTATCAGGAAATACATTTCTGGCTAGGGTTGTTTTCCCAGACTGCCTGGGACCTACAATAGCTATAGCTTTAAATTGGCTTGCCAATAATTTAACTTCTTCTGCTGCAATACGAGTAATCATACACAAATATAATAACATTAATTAGTTTTATTACAAATACGGAATTAAATTCCAGAATAACAGGAATCAAATTCCATAATTGCAAGATAACAGTAAGCAATTAGGCAAAAAGATACCGAATAGGCATTTTGCTCCCTGAAAAAATGACCCACTTAGATGGGATATGTCGAACTCCAAAACTCCAAAGAGCATCTTTTTAACTACAAAACATCGAATCACTTTTTTAGGGAAATTTTATTTTGCACTAAATGACATAAAGCTTATTGCATAAAAAAAGCAGCTCTTTTCAGAACTGCTTTTAAAACTCGGGGTCGGAGGTAGTATTTAATTCAAACCAGTTTGTGGCTGAGTTGATTGAAATCGGCGATTTTTCGAAAGTTCTGGAAGAACAAGGCTCATAATTATTCCACCTCAAATACTTAACATTCTTAAAAAATTTGGCAGATACTAGTTTACCGGGGCAAACTTGCCAGCTTTTGTTAATCGTAACTTTTGAAGTTGAAGATATTTATCTTAATTTATAATTTTAGAGACTAAGTTTATTGATTTTTAGGCTTAATTGCAGTTCTATTTGAATCGAGAACTGTAGCTGGTATGGTATCGGTGTGTTTCTTGTTTTTCTTTCTAAACAGGTTATTCAGTTTTTCTCCAGCTTTGTTTAATGCCTTATCTGTAATGTTATCTGCCGTTTTATTTACAGCCTTATCTACCACTTTGTCGGTCGATCGATCAACTGAATTTCCCACAGCAGTTTTTGCTTTTGTTTTGAGTTTATTTAGAATTTGTGCTTATGCTATCCCGCTTAAACCTAGTGTAAGGAATAACATAAAAATTAATTTTTACATAGGCTACTCCAGCATATTCCTTACCGCATCAAAGTCGAAATTTTCTGTAAAATTTTCTACCAGACTTTGTCCAAGTTGGGTTTTTACGTACCTATAGGTCAACTCTATCATATAGGGTTTTGCCAGATTTTTTTCAGCACCTTTAAAATAATCGGGATTATACTTATAAAGTCCTGTACCGCCTTTATTATCCCAAAAACCGCTAAAAGTGAATGATCCGGTTCTTTGGGCATCCTCTTTATTATCAGCATTGTAAACATCAACCCTTACATTATCATTTGAACCTGGACCATAACTGTTTCTAAAAGAAAAAGTTTCAGCTTTGGATTTCACAACTGCTGGCTCTGCCAACCAAGCAACGGTATTTTCTTTTAATGCCTTTTGTACAATGGCTTTTTTTGTTTCTATTTTTTGTTGCCAATCTGGATATTTAGCCTTTCTAACTATTAAATTTCGCTTACCGTTTTCATATAATTGAGGATATTTTTGAGGATCTTTCATCATACCAGCACATTCAGTCTCAATCTCCTTTATCTTATCGGTTATTAAAAGCTTTTCTCTTTCGTAATAGACTAGCAGAGCTTCGAGGTATTCTTTACGAGTAATTGGAACAAATACCAAAGCACCGGGTTTTGTACAATACCAGTGCCGGGTCATATATATGCTACGGTTGCCCTCTTTCACAGTGTTTTCGGGAATATCTTGATAAAAACCTTTACCGTTGTTGATATTTTTAGAGGCATCCATTTTGATAAAATCGTATATTGAGATAAACTTTCCTGTGTATTTTTTTGGTATTTCATAATAGTAAGCTTCATCTGAAAAAGAAAAAGCATTTTCTATTCCCGTATATCGGTTTACATAGGCACGAAAAACATTTTCGTATTCACTGTTTACCATCATTTTGTTTTTCACACAGATATATTCATAACAGCCCAAATTAAGGTTATAGCTTGCTAATGGATATTTGCCAGCTATTGTTGCTTTAGCATCGCCCGAAAAACTAGTTTTGAGCACACAACCCATAAGATTGAAATTACTACGGCTTTGTTTTTCGAGTGTTTCAATTTTTGTAAGGATGGTATTGGCTATAGCTTTATTGGCTGTTGTGCCCAATGCATCAAACCAGTGCATTCTCTGCTGTGGCCATTCAAAATGTGCTATATCTATTTGTTTTCCCGGTAAGGTTTGCAAATCTTTAGATGATATGCAATCCTGAGCATTTGCCTGTTGGGTAAATAGCAACAAAGCAACAACTGTTTTTATAAAAAAAACTTTTTTCATCTGTATATATTATTTTTTAGTGGATATGAAGCTTGCATAAGCATTTTCATTGTTGTTTGTAAGTTGTATGCTTATGCAGGTTTTATCCGTATATAAATTAAAAATTATTCCAGGCTTGCCCGGTAATGGTATCCCATCCCGATTTATTTGAAGACGATACTTTTTGGCTTCTAGGATCATAAGTATTATAGAACCAGCCGATGCGGGCACCTCTAATTTTGATGAGTGTTTTACCTGTACTTCCATTATCAGTACAGCTTTCTATTACTACATTCTGCAAAATGATTTTATTCTGTAAATAATAGCTTCTCTCATCATTTCCCCTTTTACAAACACTAATTGTAATACTGGGAAAAACAGTTGGTTGCGCAGGCGATATGATGGCAGTTTTTGGAACATTCAAATTAGTTAAACTGTTTGGATTGATGTTAGCATTAACTTTTTGGGCGTTAACTACAGGTTGTTTTATTGTACTAGAAGCATTCATCATATTACGAAAATCTGCAACATAACCTCCGGTAGGCACTTCAATTTCGATAGTTGCGGTGTTGTCTGTACCTCCCGTGTAATTCGAAATTATTAACTGGCCTTGGTATCCCATTGCTACACTGGCGCCATTTATTTTACTTCCATCTGCCTTAGTAAAATCTCCAAAAATATAATTGGTTTGTGCAAAAAGGCTATTCGCACTTATCAGCATTGCGATAATAATAGTATAAGATTTCATAATCTATTTTTTGTGATTTAATTTTTTAAAACTGCGTCCAAATGATTAAGGTCCGAACCCGCTAATGCCACCACTCATATTTCCACTTATCAAACTCATTTTTCCGGAAGCGGTAACGGTAGCCACAGAAGCTTCGCCATTAACATACACATCTTCTACACCATTACTTGTAAACTCCATACCCATCCCCGCTTTTGCACCAACCTGCAACGGGCCAACACCTACTCCCTTATCAATTACAGTAGCTTCGATGGTGGCGTTTGTAAAGAGGTCTTTACCTTTATTGTTTGTATGATAATTTAGGTTTCCGCTAAGCGGGCCCCCACTAAATGTTACACTCATTTTATTGCAGTTGGTTTCTATTTTATTACCAAATCCAAAATCCAGTTCGGTGTGGTACTTACAATTCATATCATCAAAATCGGCAAGCTTTATTTTCTTTTCTTTATTTGGTGAAGGCACTTTACATGCATTATTTTCTGTGATATAAGCCGTTTCTAAATACCTGATACTGAGTGATGCCAGCCATTCCTTTTTGGCATTTATTTGTGTTACTGCAAACACATCAGCTTCCTGTATAAATTGTCCCCAGTAAAGTTCTTCTTCCATTTTAAGGCGAAGTTGATGCAGGTATTCTTTATACGTTTGTTGCAAGGGTTGGTTGTAATTTTTATACACCCACTCGCTATAGGCTCTTTTTACTTTGCAATCGTCATACCCCAAATCTTCCCCTTTCTTTGCAAGTTCTGTTTCCTGCGTGGCTTTGCTGCTGAATTGTTTTTCAAAATTCTTATGTGCAGTTTCTTTTCCCGCTTCAAAACTTTTTATCAGGTCGTATACTTTTTTCTTTGCAGCTTTCAGTCTGTAAGCCTGGCCGCCATCTTTATTCATTTCATCCAAATTTCTTTGGGCAGTTTGTTGATATAACAGCGTGGGCCCGGCAGATGTGGTAGATAAGCCAGTGCCGCCTGGTTTAGAAATGCTGTTATACGTTTGTTGTGCTTTTTGTATTTGCTTAATGATATACGGTTGCAATTGTTGATTTAAAATTTGTTCTTTGCTCACAATATCTTTTTCAAAATTATCCCACACATATTTTAGCTGCACTTCTTCATCATAATTTTTTGGATAATCGGGGCGAACAAAATCTTTTAATCCCAATGGATTTGGATCGGGGTGAAATGGATTCCGCGTATCGCTTCCCTTTGCGGAATAACCCAGTTTACGAAGCATATTAACTTTGTTTAACGAATAACTGTATTTCAAGGAATTTTTCATGCACTCAATAGCCTTGGTTGTATTGCCTTTGCTTTGCTGAATGAGACATTCTGTTTGATTTGCTTGCGGATGATAGGCAAATGCCTTGATGGTTTGCTGCAAATAGGTATCGGCCTTATCTATAACACCCATATAGAACCATGCTTGACCAAGATTGTTGAGAATAGTGGAATTGTTTGGAAAAGATTTGTTTAAATATTCCAATAGTGGAATGGCCATGTGTGGTGCACCTGACATACTAAGCATAGCCGACAGGTTACTGAGGTTATCGATATTTTTTACATCATCAGCAGAAGCTTTACCCATTAAATACATGGCAGATTCCAGTTGGCCAGAAGCCCAAAGCCCTATGGCTGTATTGGCAATAGCAACAGTGTTGTATTTATTTGATTTTAATCCTTTATAATAATATTTACCACTTGCTTTTCCTTCGAAACCAAGATGGTCTGGTATGTATTTATTTATACTTACTACATAAGAAGCCATGTTGGCATCGGTAAGTATTATTTG
This sequence comes from Bacteroidota bacterium, assembly GCA_040388055.1. Taxonomy (GTDB): domain Bacteria; phylum Bacteroidota; class Bacteroidia; order Sphingobacteriales; family Sphingobacteriaceae; genus Pedobacter. Next base: position 79,623 of record JAZKCO010000004.1, on the reverse strand, counting down.
GGGAATAGCACTAATTAACGAATTGTTTTTTGATGGTACGCCAAACGCACTGCCACCACTCATGGCAGATTTCACAGATGCATCGGTAATACCAGTAGGCATTGTAGGAACCTTGGTGGACATGCCCATCTGTTCCAACATCTTTTTTTGCTCGGGTGTAAGTTTATCAAACTGTTGTTGCGCTTGCTTTATTTTATCGTCGATTTCTTTCTTGTTGGTAGGATTTTTCAATTGTGCAAAAGCAGTCGTTGCAAGTAGAACAGTAATAATTAATATAGTTATCTGTTTCATTTGAAAAATTATTTTAACAAATTAGGTAGCTTTATAGATCGATCAGGTAATGTCTCATTGAAATAAGATATTTTTCCTTCGCCTTCCCTTTCGGTGCGCCCATTGCGTTGTAAAATGAGTGCATTTTTATCTCCGTTTTTACCAATGCTGAAAGTGTAGGTGTAATTTTCCAATTTTCTTATGTTAGTTTTCAGCTTTTTGCCCCAAGTTTCATTAATGGTACGGTTGCTTACATCGCTATTTCCGTTGAATGTTTTGCCTACTTTGCTCCATTCTTCATTTTGGCCATTGGCGGGGTTGATAGTAAGCTGGTCGCCATTTACCGACCAAGTTCCTGTTTCGTATTTCAGTGTTTTAGTTTCTGTATAAAATGATGCAACAACATCTACAAACCGATAAGTACCATCTGCATTAAATTTATATTGCGATGAGGAAAAACCTCCGGTGTAATGCCCAGTCATTGCTCCTGCTCCTGTAAATTTTTCTGATGAACTGCCTTCCCATATTTTGCCTATAAGAGCCGAATTAATTGTATTTCCAATGCTTTTTGTTGGTGGTGTTTCAGCAATTAGTGGTTTGTTCTCCAAATCCATTTTGAACCCAGGAGGATTATCAATGTTTGATGCTAAATCACGAAAACTATAACGAAATTCATAAGGATCATTAGGGGTATTAAATTGTCCGCCGTCTCTTTGGGTAGGCTTTGTTGATTTAAGAATAATTTTATTGCCATAATCCGGATCATTATTTAAGGTAAAGCTGTAAGTAGTTTTTTCTAATTTATAATCAGAAGTTTTTAACTGCTTGCCCCATTCTTTTGTGCTTGTCGTTTTTTGCCAAAATCCGCTTTTGCCATTTCTGGGTGTAATGGTTAGTTGGTTTTCATTTACAGCGTAAGTACCGAATTCGTAAATAAATAAAATATCCTTCGTTTTGGTAAGCCATTGCTTATTCCGAAATAAATAAGTGCCGTCTGGATAAAAGGCATATTCTTTTCTCAAATAGCCAGCTGTATATTGAGGACTTCCATTAATGCTATTTCCTGTTGTTTCGAGAATATAATTTGTCCACAATCCTACAACCGACGCATTAACTGAACTGTTATTTTGTACAGCTACTGTTGTGGTTTTGTTTTGAGCAATGGCTGTTTCATTCAACCCTAAACTATTTACAAATGCCAGCACTTCTTCCTTGTATTTACTGGTATTGGTCATAATAACCACGTTGGCCATTTTGCCGTTACCAGTTGCTGTTATCAGCGTTACCAAACCTTTGGTTGCTCCATCGGTATAATTTGTTTGGCCTGTAATACAATTCCAGCCTTTCTCTATACCCATATCAGACATCGTTGGTGCTTCGTTTACTTTCACTGTTCCCTTTACTAACTTTTCCCAACTATCTGTAAAATTATCTTTTGCTGAAGCATTTGAAGCGATGGATTTGACAATTACTGCAGCAGCGTAATTTCCCTTACCATCATCTTTTGTAGAAAGCTGTACGCCATTTTCGGATACGATTTTGTCCCACCCTTTTGGCATGGTATAGGTTACCACATCATAAGTTTGTTTTTGGGCGAAGCTTGTAAAACTCATCAGCAGTAATAGGCTAAATAGGAGTATGTCTTTTATTAATTTCATAATTATATTAAACTATTGAGGTTTGAGCTTAGCCATAAATTAGTATTACTACTTCCTTTTGTGAAAATTCTTCATTCAAAATTTTAAGTAATTCAACCTCATTACTTTAGAAAATAGTTGTATCCATTTTTATTATTAGCATTACTAGCCTCTATAAAGCTGTTTTGATTACTAATCTCAATGTTGAATTGATAAAGTGTATTTTTGACTAGTGCAGGGTAATAACCAGCACCTATGTTGGCATCAAAATAAAGTTGTTTTATATCTCCGGGTACAAATGGAATTTGATCTGATGTTATAGGAATTCCTCCAATAGGCCGCCCGCAGCAAGCAGTTGCCAGAAAAGTAGCTGGGTTATTATCCGTATCTTCTACTCTGCCTTGTATTGATAATGAGGCCGTTTGAGGGATAGCTGTTTCACCAATATTTTTTAAGGTATAGTAAATTCTTACAGATGACAGGGTATCCTGTGGACATTTTGTTATACTGGTAATCTTAACTTCCAAATCTGCAGGAGCAGGTGGAGGCGGTGGAATAGTAAACGTTGATTGCATTGAGTTATTTGTAAAGTTCAATTCAGAAAACTGCTGGCCACCCCAGGTCTCTAAAGAAGTACCACTATTTATCTTTACACCATTTACACAAAGTTCAAAGGCATAAGCAGTACCAGGTATAATACTAGCAGTACCGAATGTATTTCTACTACTTAAAGTTTCACCTGGATTCAATAATTGGTTCACTTCTGTTCCCAAAGAGATAGAAACCCCACCACCTGAAGCACTACCATTTATATAACTTTGAACACCCAATAAGCCTTTTTTTACGGAGGTAGTGCCAATATTTTTCAGGGTATAATTTACAAAGTAGGTATTAACCGTATTTGGGGTAAAACTAATGTTCGTAATAATTATATCAGGAAGAACTACTGGCTGAGTTGTAGGGTTTATTGTACTATTGGCCTGCGTTGGTGCGCTTGGGCTTTGTATGATCGCTGTTGCAGTTTGTGTTATTTTTTTGGGAGGCGTAAGATTGGGGACAGTAGTTTGCTGTTGTACAACAACCCCCTTGTTTAAAATAGCCTTATTGGTTGAAAGCCCTTTTTTTAAAGAATCTGTTTTTACTTGTGCATTTGCTGCCATTGTACCTACAATGAACAAGAACAAAATGGGTATATTTTTCATAGCTTTTTTTTTATAGTAAAAATAAACTGTGCAACAAGGGTATACAATCATTAAAAAAGATGATTTTACAAGCCCTTAGTCCAGCAATTTCCTAAACCTATCCAGCTCAAGCTGATTGATAAAGGATTTATTTATTCCAGTTAAAAATTTATTGCCGGTACTAAACCGGTATATCACATCTATGATAGCTGGTTTGGCACCGCCGGGTGGATATTTTTTCAGATAATCCGGATTGATCTGGTACAATTTTAAACCTTCGCTTCGGGTATAAAAATCATTGAAGTAAAAATTGCCGTATATCTCTTTTGCATTGATGCTACGGTTAGAGGGTACAGCAAAAGCCTTATTATCCCCTTGAACAATAGCCTGCTGGTTCAGCCATTTTTCATCTTTCGTTTGCAGCAATTTAGTGATGGTTTGTTTTTTCTGTTCATTTATTGCAAGTATATCTTTGGCAGCTTGCACCTGATTAGCCTGTCTGTCTTTTTGCCCCTGCAAATAACTGCTGTTAGTTTTCTCCGATTCGATGATTCCTGTAGCCAGGTTCTTTATCTTATCCTGCATGTTTGCCACCAATTCAGGTTTTTCCCGGTCATAAAATTCAAGCAGGTCGGTAAGGAATTTTTTTCTGGTTATGGGAATAAAAAAAGGTGTATCGGTATGTGCTATAAATGCATGGCGATATATGAAACTAACATTACCCATTGATACAAAGCCGTTGCTACCAGTCCAGCCATATCCTTTGCCTGGTTTATTTTCAAGCACCTGTCCCTGGCTTTGGGTCTGTTGATCGCCTACCCTTTCAGTAGTTAGCTCTATAAAACCATTTCCGTTATTGATAGCATTCACCAGCTTGTTATCTATAAAGGCATAGTAATTAAATAAAGCAATAAAGGGTGCATTGATATTCTTGCTGTTTGCGGGAATTTTATAGGCTCCCTCAAAAGAAGTAAATACAGTTTGAAACCCCGGATTCCCTATTACTCTAAGTACGCCCTGGTATTCATCTGCAATGGCCAGCTTATGTGTTTGTGCATTACAAACAAATTGATGAAAGCCGAGGTTGTAGGTATAACTGCATACAGGCAACTGATTATAGAATGTTCTGGAATTTAATCCAAAACTGGCTTTTGCAAGCCCGCCGGTAAATTGCAGTTTTGGTTTACAAATGTTTTCAAATGCCGTCATCATTTTTTTCGCATTGGCTATATCGGTTGAAGCAACCCCCTCTTTGCCTCCACCTATTGCCCCACCAATATGGGAATCCCAAAACCTGCTTGGTTCGTTTTGTACCGTTTCACCAGTACAATCTTTATTAATTAATTTTTCCCATGCCTTAAAAGTAGTTTGCGCCTGTACCGAAAATCCATAAAGCACCAGGCTGATAAAGAATAATTTTTTCACTTTCATTACTGTTTATTTTATTGCTATTAATTCTCTTTAAAATTTATTTATTAAATATCCCTGTACTACTTATAGAACCAACGCCGCTATTAAGGCTCGTCATTCCTTCTGCTTCGGCACTTGCGCCTAAGGGACCTACACCGGCTTCTGCTTCCACACCGCAGTTTTTACTAATGATGTCCATTGATTCATAAAATTTACATTAGCATCTTTATCAGAAACAATTGCTTTTGTAATTACAGCTATATCATAACCTCCACTGTTTTTATCTGTAACAGATAATTGCATACCGCCTTCATTTTGCTGTTGTTGCCATCCTTGTGGGATAGAAAAAGAAACAACATCGAAGGTTTGTTTTTGGGCAAACACATTCATGACTAATAGCGTGAGCATAATATATAAAAATGTTGCTTTCATTTGCTGGTGATATTAAAAAGCTATTTCTGTTATAGATTGATGTTATAAAAATAGACAGCTCATATCAACAGGGCAATCATAAAAAAACATGATTTTTATAATTAGGCTGGAAGTTTGAAACTAGAATAGCGCAATAGATGTTGATGTCCCTGTAACAATCGAAAAAAGAATGAATTGTATTACGCCAACACACTATAAAAAAAATAGCCCACAGTTCTACCCGTGAGCTATGAATATAAAACCATCCTGAAAAACCGATTTTAAATTTTTATTTCAGAAAATCACTCCCAAATCCCGGTATAGATGGGCCAGCGGCATTGAAGCCACTGCTTACACTTATTTCTGCAGAACCTAATTCCACACCTGCGTTTCCACCAAAAGGGCCGCTCAACTCTGCACCTGCCGTACCTTTCACAATTAAATCAACGGGGTTCATATTGCCGTCAAACTTTACAGTAGTTTCTACCGATGCGCCTATTGAGCCTTTTATTTTACCAATTTCAAATTCTTTATCCTTACCTCCTTTTACAGAAATACTATGGCCTGTAGTTTGCCAGGTTACAGGATCCACAGTTCTGTTATAGGTAAATTCACCTGCCGGAATATTTCCATAAACAGACCAGCCTTCGCAATTCATTTTACCACCAAATACTTTGGCATCTATTCCAAAATCTACGTCACAATGTTCTCTTTCCCAATCGTGTATTTTTCCTTTTATCGTATTATCATTCTTTAAATAATCGCCACAGGGTTTTGATAATCCTCCGTCCACATGAGTTGGAAAAAGCGGATAAGCAAGGCTTTTCAGATTCTTTAAATAACCAACATAAGCTGCGAAGTTAACCGTCGTGGGATCCTGTATAGATTGCATTACAATGGTATTCCAAAAAAGATATTCCTGCAATCGCTGATTAAGGAGGTCTTCCATGTTGTGGATATATTGATTGTTTATATCGGCAATTTTTTCCAGCCATTTTGCTTGTCTGTCTTGTTTTAATTTACACACATCTTTTTCTATTTGCATAGCTCGTGCGTTTGCGGCATCTTGCCCTTCGCCATCTTTCAATTTACTTTTCTCATTCATTAATGCGTTTATCTTATTATCAAAATCTGTTTTCAATGCCTGTTTTAATTCATTCTCACTTTTTAACCTGTTATCTGTTTCCGTTTTCATCCGGCTGAAATACGATTTGCTGAATTGCGGATTGTCTATACTTGCCAGCATAATAGCCCCTTGTGTCATAAAAGGATTGCTGAACGATGCTTTCATATCCTGTACAGATTTTGCAAATCCGGGCTTGCCTGCATTGGCCATCATTTGCTGCATTTGCGCCATTCTTTTAGCCTGGTTATCCTGTATCTGACTTTCATATTTTTTCGTCAATTCCTGCTGCGTTTTATAGGTTGCATTTATGGTTACATCGAAATCTCTAAAATAAGTTTCCACCTCGCCATCCCGTTTTACCGCTTCTTCATATGATGCAGGAACCGCCGGTACAATAAAGCGTTTGGTAACACTATGGTCTTTATAAAACTGTTTAAAGCGCATGCGGATATTTTCCGACATATCTTTTCCTGGTGTTACCTGGTTGAGCAGATTGATATTTTCGTTAGTAGCGCCGCCATGTGCAATTGCTTTTTCAAGATAGCTACCACAGAGTGCCTTATCTCCTTGCTTTTGCGCAATAAGTGCCATCGAACGATAAGCCTCGGCTTTAGTAGAATCTTTTGCAATGGCAGATAAAAACATCGGCTTAGCTTTGTCAACATACCCGAGGCTCAGGTAGGCCTGCCCTATATTGTTAAGCAAGGTGCTGCTTTGGGGTACAAATTTTTGAGTATATAAAAGTAATGGTAAAGCCTTATGCGCATATCCCGATAGGGTAAGCAATGCACCCAGGTTATTGATTGAAACATAATCATCCGGATTAGTGATACATGCATTAATAAGCAGGTACAATGCTTTGTCCAATTCATTATTCGTCCAGAATACCATTGCATATTTTCCGGTTTCGGGGAATTTATCCAATAATTTCAGTACGGCTTTTATATTATCGGGTTTCATGGCAATTTCTGTTTGCGAAAAAATTGGTTTTAGATACGCTACCAATTTTCCTTTATCTGAGGGCGTAGCCGGTATAGTTAGTTTAGAAATGTTTTCGGGAATCTTGTTGGGGTCGGCCATTGGCATCATCGCAGCGCCTGATTTACCTTGCGCCATATTTTTTTGGACGTTTTGCATCGTTTTTTCAATGCCCATTTTTTCCATCATGGCTTGCTGCTCCGGCGTCATTTTTTTTTTCATCTCTTCCATTTGTTTCATCGCATCTTCCATGCTTTGTTTTTGCTGTGCTATTGCCAATATTGGTAGCATAAACAGAAGTGTAAGTATTTTTTTCATCAGCATAATTTTTGAATAGTGAATAAAGTTCTTTGTTGTATTGTAATAGTGTTTTTTTATTATTTTACTGCTGTTTCGCTTTTTATATACACATTGCCAAGCATCATGGCAGGTACACCGCAATACCATCCATATCTTTTAAACGATTTTCCGGCGGGCAAAGCATTACTATCATGCATTAGCTCTTTTCCATTAACAGCAACAGAAACCGAAGCTCCATTTACTGAAATGCTTACATGAGCTACCTCGCCTGGTCTGGTTGCCGGTATTCGTATTTCGCCAATCGTTTCTTTATAAGCAACAGACATAAACCTATTGCTGGTTTCTGTTTCTCCGTTCATAGCGAGGGCAAACTGAAAGCCCTCTCTGTTCATATCGTGCAGATCAATTGGGCCAGTTTTCTTGGGATTGGGATCCAGGACATCCATCCTGAAATAAATAAGTGATCTTTGATTCTTTACTTCTTTTCCGAAATACACATCATAGTTAACCGTAAAACTGCTGCCCAGTGGTTTGCTAAAATCAGGATATAAAGTAAATTCATCAGGTATAGAAACCCATTTGCTACTTTGCCCGTTAACAGTGCTTACCGTTGCATTGGCAAAATCATGTCCGTCATGTCCGTACGTGTGCCATCCTTTTGCAAAGAGTGTTCCGACGGGATAGCCGTCAAAATCTTCATACAAAATGGTATAGGGGTCTTTGTTTTTTGCAGAAGAAGTGGTAGAAACGCTTACCGGCGATGTTATCGTATTGGTAGAAGATTTTGCAGGCGCATTCATGGGCTTGTAGGCAACAGTTTTCATTTTATCCGGTGCCGATAACCAATTAGCTACATAATCAAAATTGAAATTGTTCAACATAGCATTTACCAAGTATGAAGTTTCTGTGCCAAATTTTGTATCAAATTTTGCAGGGTTTCCTATCAAAAGCATACCCTTAGTTGTTAAATCAAAATATGCCCAAAGTGGATTATCCGTTTTTGTCTGGTCAATGGTTTGTTGTGTGGTAGTTACCAGGATATAATATTCCGGAAAAGATGTATTGGGCGGGTTTCCGTTGATGATAACGGATGGATCCAGCACCGAATGACCGTTATCGTCCTTTAGTTGATTGCCGAAGTTGGCGTTACCCTTCAGTTTTACCACTTCGTTGTAATAAGGTTTTAGTCTTTCCAATGCAGCTTTGATGGGTTCTGCATCGTAAGGATTTTTTTGAAGAATAGATGGATAAGCCGCTAATTGCTGTTGAATATAGGCTGCTGCATCTCTTACCAACACCGGTTTAAAGGGCCAATCTCCGTTTTTAGGGATCACCACACCAATTTTAAAAAATTGTTTACCATTGTCGTGATAATGATCCAGGTAAGTACGATAGCGGTACAGGTTAGGTTGAATTTTTTTATCTATTCCTTCAGCCACTAATTTGGCTTCGTCATCACCAGTGCTGAAGAGTGCATTCTCCGCAAAAAAATACAGTCCGCCGGGATTGAACCCTTTAATATAAGTGCCTGGAAAATCATTAAATCCTGCAACCAAACGCTGTCCCAGTTCACAACAATGGAGATCAATTTTCCCACTTACAAAGTGTGTGGAATAACCCAGGAAATCAACACCGTAACTGTGCAACGGGCCGTTTCCAAATAAAGACCATCGCTGATCATTTTTGGCAATTGTACGCATCACTAAGCCACGGGGCAAATAGGATTGTTGGATCCAATTAATGAGCATATCCGAAGCCTGCTGCTGCCATACAGAATAAGCAGCACCATTACCATATTGGCTTTTAACAGGTGTGTAAACCGCTTTTAGGTTTGGCGGATTACTTACATACTGCCAGCCTGTTATCACATCTCTGTTTAACTCCTGGTCGCTTTGGGCATCAGCAGTGATCGCCGTAAAAAGAAATGCAGCTATTGCTAAATATTTTTTCATAGAAGTGTGTATTATCTTATTTCCATTTTCATATCTCCCTTTACTGTACCCACAGTATAACCTACCGGTGGATTTACAATAGGCAATACTTACAGGTTGTAAGTTCCCGTAAGCGTTTTATCGGTACTGTTATATACAAGATTGCAGTTAATTATTACGTTGGCATCTTTTTTTAAGACAATGCTTATATTGTTACCATTGATATTATAAGTACCAGACTGCAAAGCTGTTTTTGCTTCAGGGGTTGACAGGTTGCAACTTACAGTACCGCCTGCTTTGAATTTAAAGCAACATCAATAACAGAATGTCCAATATTGCCGGTGACCCACCAACGGATAGGTTGCCAGTTATGTGTTGTTAATGATACCAATACAGGATCTGGCCTGCCTGGCAATTGAGTATTATAAATAAAAAACAAGCAGTAGGCTCCGGTAGTTTTATTTTGGTTGTAATAGGTAAGTACATTATCGTTTTTTTGTAATTCGTATCCATCCGGCACGGTATATCGGACAATGCCGAACGTATTTTTTTGAGCAGAGCAGCTCATGGTAGAAACCAATAGCAGGAAAGAAAATAATAATCTATACATGAGCAAGTTATTTTTAAGGTTGTTGGTAATATTTATTTTTGATCTCAGGAATTAATGCAGCTAGTTTTTTGATCCTTGTTTCATCTGAAGGATGCGTGGACAAAAACTCGGGCACTTTGCTTTTGTTGCCAGCAGACATCCGTTGCCAAAAAGGAATAGCTTCGTCTGGATCATAACCTGCCATAGCGGCGAATATCAATCCAAGTTTATCGGCCTCACTTTCCTGCATACGGCTATTTGGGAGCGCCAGTGCAAGGTTTGATCCCACCATATACAATCCAAGAAACAAAGCCTGTGTTTCTTTCTTTTTTTCTTTTAAGGCTTCCTGCAATACTACACCACCCAGGTTAATGAGTAAGCTTTGGCTCATGCGTTCGTTACTATGGCGGGCAATGGCATGCGCAATTTCATGTCCCATTACCACGGCCAGTGCGTTTTCGTTTTGTGTATAAGGAAGCAAACCTGTATATACTACCACTTTGCCTCCGGGCATGCACCAGGCATTAACCGTAGCTGCATCGACGGTATTATAGTCCCATTTGAAATTTTTCAGCTCTTTGCTCATGCCATTTTGTTGCAGGTAAGTTTCTACAGCATGTTGGATTTTTGTTCCCACCCTTGTTACCATAGCGGCTCTTTCATCATTTGGCAATAGTGTTGCACTGTTTTTTACAACCAAATCGTATGCGGTTAACGACATGGTGGTAAGCAAGGCATCGGGCACTAAATTTATTTGTTTGCGACCTGTAACAGATACGGTTTTACAAGCCGAAAATACTGTTGCAAGCACTACAAAAATTAAGAGTAAGGGCTTTTTCATTTTCGAATTATTATTTATTTAATTCCTTTTAGAAAATCCTGTGCTTTATTGCCAAATATGGGCAATGGTTTTTGTTCGCCACTAATTGCATTGATCAACCCAATAACCCAAAGCACCAGAAAACCCAGCATTACGAGGCTAAAGGTTATTGAAATTATCCACCCTAGGTGTGGGATAAACGGAAAAAGTATTTGAACAATAGAAATACCAAATGCGCAAAGCATTAGGAATAAGGATTGTCTGATATGAAATGCGGCTAACGGACTTTTATTTTTGCCAAACTGGATATAAGCGATAATCCATCCAATAATAGTGATATAACTGATGATGGCGATGGTTTTCCCATCCATTTCTTGTGTTTGTTCTGTATTCATAACATAAATATTTAGTGATAGAAAGATGAAGGTTGCCTATGCAGAATTATTGTCGCCTAGTAATAGAAGTTGGAAGCATATTGAAATAAGCATCGGTTTTACAGAACAAATGCCTCAAAAAATCGAGATACATATCAGATCCAGTAAAATAAATTGTTTTTGAAATTTTCCAGGCATCCAATCCAAAAAATAGGCATTACCCAATGAATTGTACAGTATATCTACCATTACACCAGTTTGTTTGTAATGAGCAAGGCTATTAAAAGCTTGGTCGAAACCAGAAGTTCGAGGCAATGTAAATTTTTCATGAGGTAACTTATTGGTTCTGATTTTCTGGCTTAATAGCCGTTTTACTTGTGTCTGAAACTGTTGATGGTATGGTATCGGTACGTTTCTTATTTTTCTTTTTAAATAGATTGTTCAATTTTTCTCCGACTTTGTTTACAACTTTATCTGTAGCATTGTCAGCCGTTTTATTCACCGCTTTATCCACAACCTTATCTGTCGAGCGATCGACCGAATTGTTTACCGCAGTTTTTGCTTTTGTTTTTAATTTGCTCAAAATCTGCGCTTGTGCTAATCCTCCTGTACATAATGTAAGGGAAATGATAAAAATGATTTTTTTCATGATTTAAAAAATTAATAGTGTAAAGCTAAATAGGATGCTCAGGCTCGGCAATCATTAAAAAGAATGATTTTTATAAGTGTATTTCTAAAAAATCATTAAAAAAGAGGATGCGGAATGAGGGTTAATAATATTTAATTTGCATTATAGAAAAATGTAAATTAGGGTATGAAAAATTTGTTACTACTATTATTTCTTGTATTTATAAGTTCTGGTTCTCAGGCGCAAACGGTAACAAGCAAAGACAGCTTGCTAAAATTATTGCCCAAAACAAAAGAAGATACCAGTAAAGTACTATTGTATATAGAGGTAGGTAATATCTATGAACTAAACAATCCACAAATGGCTGCAAAATATTATCGTCTTGCCGGCCAATTGAGCAAAAAAATAAATTATAAAAGAGGTATTGTTAAATACATCTCCAACTATACAGCTTTATTGAATCAAAAAGCCCAGTTTGACAGTTCATTAACATTAAATAAACAGGCCATCGAATTAGCAAAATCTTTAAATGATAAACTGGTGTTGGCTAAATGTTATGCTAATACAGGAAATGTGTATCAATATTTAAATGATGGAGAAAATGCTTTGCAGTATTACGAAACCGCTAAAAAATATTTTGAAGAGATTGGCAACAAACAATTGGTAGCCCGTATTTGCGATGTTATGCAAAGTTGCTATCGAAAATTGAACCAAATTGAAAAGGCATTGCAATTAGGAAGAGAAGCAGTAAGTATTTTACGAAAGGAAGATGATGCAATCGCTTTGGGTATGGCATTAACCAACTTGGGTAATAACTATGAAACAGTACAATCTGATAGTGCTTTTGCCTGTTATAACGAAGCCTTGACTATTTTTAAAAAACAAAACTATAGCCGGGGTGTGGAATCTAATCTATTAAATATAGGTAATATTTATTTACACCGTTACGATGCAGATCGTATGAAACCATATTATGAAAAAGGGTTAGCATTAGCTCAACAACTTGATGACCCCGAAGGCGAAACCATTGCTAATAGAGGAATGGCACATTACTTTTTGTATAAAAAGAATTTTGGAGAAGCTATAAAATCAATCAACAAAGCATTATTCATTAGTGATAGCCTTGATTTGAAATACGAACACCAAAAAAATTTAAAATCACTTTCTGCGATATTGTATGCAACCAATGATATTATAGGTGCCGAAAAAGCATTAGATAGTGCAGGATTTATTGAAGATAAATTGAATGGCGATGAAGTAACCTTAAAAACTCTAGCCATTTCTAAAAGATTTGAAACAGAAAAAAAGGAAACCCAAATCAAACTCCAGCAGGCCCAACTCAAGCAAAAAAGCAATCTTATTTATTTTCTAATTGCTGGGGCTTTGGCCTTGCTCATTATTTCACTACTCTCGTATCGTAACTATAAACACCGTCAAAAATTGCAACAGGCAAAGATTGACGAATTGGAAACCGAAAAACAACTTACTGCCACCGAAGCAGTATTAAAAGGTGAAGAACAGGAACGTACCCGCCTGGCCAAAGATTTACACGATGGGCTTGGTGGCATGCTAAGTGGAATAAAATTCTCATTAAATAATATGAAAGAAAATTTAATAATGACACCTGATAATGCTCATGCTTTTGAACGAAGCATAGATATGCTGGATAGCTCCATTAAGGAAATGCGCAGGGTAGCACACAATATGATGCCCGAAATACTGGTAAAATACGGTTTAGACACCGCATTGAAGGAATTTTGTGCTGAAATAGATCGTAGTGGTGTGCTGCATGTCAACTATCAATCGGTGGGCATGCAGCAAGCAGAGATACCACAAACTGTATCAGTTACCATTTATCGTGTTATACAGGAACTAATAAACAATGCCATTAAACATGCCAATGCCAAAAATATACTGGTACAACTTCATCAATCGGATCAAGAAAAACTATTGGCTATTACTGTAGAGGATGATGGAAATGGCTTTGATACCAATCTAGCGAAACAATCTAACGGAATGGGCTGGCTAAATATTCAAAACCGAGTTGAATTTTTAAAAGGCAAGATAGATTTGCAATCCGAACCTGGAAAAGGCACTTCAATACTGATAGAAATTAATAGTTAGATTTTAAAAATGAAAATAGGCATTTTTGTAGTAGATGATCATTATATGGTAATAGAGGGTATTCGTTCTTTGCTACAAAACGAAAAGACACTCGAATGGATGGGACATGCCACTAATTCAGAATCCTGCCTTAGTTTTCTGAAGCTACACGAACCTGATATAATATTAATGGACATAAACCTTCCAGATAAAAGCGGAATAGATTTATGTAAAGAAGTTAAACAATTATATCCCTCAATAGCTATATTGGGTCTTAGTACATTTAATCAGCAGGTCATTATCAAAAACATGATCGATAATGGCGCATTGGGCTATGTTTTAAAAAATGCAACTAAAGAAGAACTGTTGGAAGCCATAAATAGTGTACTTAAAGGCAAAATCTATTATAGTTTCGAGGTTTTAAACTCGTTGAGGAAACCAGAACCTAATCAACTCCTAATTACCCGAAGAGAAAAAGAAGTGTTGTTATTAATCGCTGAAGGATTAACCAATGCCCAAATAGCAGAAAAACTTTTCATCAGCATTCCGACGGTAAATACACATCGCAAAAGTTTACTAGAAAAATTTGGAGTAAAAAATACAGCTATGCTAATCGGTAAAGCTACAAAGTTAGGGCTGATTTAGTCGTCTTTGATAACAATAATAAAATGGTAGTCAACAGTACAAAACTAAAAGAGCAAGCTTATCAAACCCCTTTCAAATTAAAGATACCCTAAACGGGGCTCGAACCAAAAATCGCCCTCTATTTGCTCTATTAAACGATTTCAAAAGCCCTTAAAAACAAAAAAGCCCTTTAAGATACCTTAAAGGGCAAAAAGGGTGGCTGATGGGGCTCGAACCCACGACCCTCGGCACCACAAACCAATACTCTAACCAACTGAGCTACAACCACCGTGTTTTTTAGTGTGACAAAAGTACGATTAAAAATATTCAATTCAAATATTTTTAAAAATTGTAGAGTCCATTTCATTTAAATATTTAAAAACCAGTATTTTGAAATCTTTAAAATAATTACGATCTCTTAATTCACTATTTATACACCTTAAAAAGCTAGCTTTGCATTGTTTATGATTCAGATTTACACAGATGGTGCTGCAAGTGGCAACCCTGGCCCAGGAGGTTATGGCGTAATTTTGCGTGCCGGTGCGCATTATAAAGAGTTAAGCGGTGGTTTTCGGCTAACCACAAATAACCGGATGGAACTATTGGCCGTAATCGAAGGATTAAAAGCCATTAAAAAACCTGGC
This sequence comes from Bacteroidota bacterium, assembly GCA_040388055.1. GTDB lineage: Bacteria > Bacteroidota > Bacteroidia > Sphingobacteriales > Sphingobacteriaceae > Pedobacter. The sequence goes on along the minus strand of JAZKCO010000004.1, from coordinate 64,597 downwards.
CAAGCCGTTACCGTTTACTCCGATTCGAAATATGTGGTCGATTCTGTCGAAAAAGGTTGGGTATTTGGCTGGGTAAAAAAAGCATTTAAAGATAAAAAGAACAAAGACTTGTGGATCCAGTACCTGGAACAACACAAACTCCATCAAGTTAAGTTTATATGGATTAAAGGACATAACGACCATCCAGAAAACGAGCGTTGTGATCAGCTGGCTGTAGCCGCCGCCGCTAATAAAAGCGAATTAGCAATAGATGCCTTCTTCGAAGCAGAAAAAGGTAAAATATAGGTTAAACTACCTTTGCTATTTCTTCCTGGCTGCACACGGAGGTAACCGGTGAAAATTCGGCCATTAATTCTTCCGCCATTTTAACCATCAAAGCCGAGCCAATAAAAATAGACGTACGCTGGTGTAGTTCGATAGGTTCTATAGCCAATATCCGGTTTAAACCATCGGAGGCAACCCCACCTGCTTGCTCAATAATAAAAGCCATCGGATTGCATTCGTACAATAGCCTCAATTTCCCATTTGGGGATGCAGCAGTAGTTGGATACATATAAATACCGCCTTTAATTAAATTACGGTGTATATCGGCCACCATCGAACCAATATAACGAGAAGTATAGGGTCTTTTGGTTACCAAATCTTCGACCTGTGCATATTTAAGGTATTTCTTTACGCCTTCAGGGAAATGCACATAGTTACCCTCATTAATAGAATAGATTGTCCCATTGTTAGGGATTTTCATGTTGGGGTGTGACAAGCAAAACTCGCCAATAGAGGGGTCGAGTGTAAAACCATTTACGCCTTTACCAGTAGTATAGACCAGCATGGTCGACGAACCATAAATTACATAGCCGGCAGCAACCTGCTCTGTGCCTTTTTGTAACACATCGGCTAGGGTCGCGTTCCCATCTATTGATTTTCGGCGATAAATAGAAAAAATAGTCCCAACAGCCACATTACAATCGATATTAGAAGAGCCATCAAGCGGGTCGATACAAACAATATATTTGGCGTTTTTAGAGACCGGCGAATCGATAGGTACGAAGTCGTCTTCCTCCTCTGTGGCCACAATACAACACTCGCCACCACTGGTTAAAGCCGATATAAATTGTTCGTTAGCATATACGTCGAGTTTCTTTTGCCCTTCGCCCTGAATATTTGTCGTTCCGGCATCGCCCAAAATATCGACTAAGCCGGCTTTATTGACCTCTCTGTTTACAATTTTAGCAGCAATACCAATATCTCTCAACAATCTCGAAAGTTCACCTTTCGCATACGAGAAATCGGCTTGTTTCTCAATTATAAATTGGCCTAATGTTTTTATACCCGACATATTTACTTAGTGTATTTTATACGTTATCTATTCCCTATTTCTATGACGGCTAAGGTATGGATTTTTTCTGCTGAAATGCAAAAACGAATCAAAGTTCTTACCTTATGCCAACCTTGCTTTCCGGCTGCGCCGGGGTTAATATGCAAACATTTGATTTTATTGTCGTAAATAACTTTTAAAATATGCGAATGACCACTGATAAATAACATTGGCGGCTTAGTGTAAATCTCGGCCTTAACCTGTGGCGCATAATGATCTGGATAGCCTCCAATATGTGTCATCCAAACATCGACCCCTTCGCACATAAATCTCAAATGTTCTGGATACGCCGATCTGATGTCTTTTCCGTCGATATTTCCATATACACCGCGCAAGGGTTTAAAAGCTGCCAGAGGTTCGGCCACACCAGCTCCAAAATCTCCGGCATGCCATATTTCGTCGCATTGCTCGAAGTGTTTAAAGACTGCATCATCTAAATAACCATGCGTATCTGAGATTAAGCCAATGGTTTTCATTAATTAATTTTTTCGTGTGGCCTTAAAAGTCCCATTAGGTTGGATAAATGATAAAGAAGGTGCTTTTTTGTCACCAGCTGCTTCAAATTTAACACTATAGCCTTTAAGAGTCTTCAAGGTAAAAGTATCGTCGTCGGCCGCTATTGTTTCATATTCGGGTTGTCCAGGCACAAAAACAAACAGCGTATTGCCTTTTAGAAACACTTTAACTGTAACTTGCCCTAAGGTATATTCCCCAGTATATTTTTCGAGTTCTTTAAGCGACAGCACTTTCAAAACTGGTTTAAAATCAAACATCACTGGTTTTTCACTTCCGTCCAAAAAGATACCTACACCCTGTATCTTACCATCCAGACCATTAGAAAAGTTAAACATAAGGTTACTCTCCGTAGTATCTACTAGCCCGTTTTTATCAATAGATTTTGGGTCAAAAACATCATAATGTATGTGCTTCAGTACCACTTTCTCGTCAGCCAATACTGTATATAGATCGTTATTTTCGAGCGTTACCTTAATTATTCCATAAGCTGGATTTTCGAAAGAACCTACATAATCTTTTAATGGGTGTGAAGGAATTGTATTTAAGATAATGGCTTTTTTAGACTCTTTTTTAACTAAACTAGCCGCCTTAGCAGCTTCTTTTGCATTCCCATTCCAATCTATCGTTTTTAGTTTAAAAATTCGGTCGGCAATCGAATTGCGAACCACATCTGGCACCTTCGAACCATTTTGGTTGGTTAACACCACTATTCCTAATCGATCGGAGGGGAAAAAGGCAACATTGGCAGAAAAGCCATTAATATTACCGCCATGTTCTACCATATAATGACCTCTATAGGAACTAATCATCCAACCTAAACCATAATTAGCTAAAAAGACATCATTTTGTTGGCCTGGTAAAGCAGGCGCCATTACCATCTGAGAACTTGCAGCTTCGCCGATATAACTTGTAGGCAAAATTTCTTTTTTCTTAAAATACCCACCGCTAATCCAAACTTTTAACCAATTAGCCATATCGTTTACACTACTGTTAATACTCCCTGCTGGCCCCATACCGTTAATATTGTAGTAATCTACCTTTTTAATCACATTATCTTTGGCCACAGTATATGGCAAAGCAGCATCGCTATCGTTTTGAAGAGCTTTGATATTTGTATTTGAACGATTCATTTCTAAAGGAATGAAAAACTTTTCTTTAATATTTTGCTCCCAGGTTTTACCAGTTAATCGTTCTACAATCATACCCTGCGCCAGGTACATAAAGTTATTATAGAACCATTTCTCGCGTACAGCAGCGCTGGGTTTCATATATTTTACACGAGCAATAATGCTATCTCTATTGGCAGTATTGAACAAAAGCCATGAAAAATCATACCTCGACAATCCAGTTCTATGTGCCATCAGGTCGCGCAGGATAATCTGGTTATTCATTTCTTCATTATAAAAGTGCAATTGTGGTAGCAGGCTAACCGCCTTATCTTCGAATGTAAGCTTCCCTTCTTTTCGAAGCAAACCCAATAAAGAAGCCGTAAATGCCTTGGTACTAGAACCAATGGCAAAAAGTGTATTGGCTGTTACTGGTTTTTTATTTTCCACATCGCGATAACCAAAGCCATTGCTGTAAATTATTTCATCTCCTTTTATCACAGCCACGGCAACCCCGGCTGCATACTGGTCTTTTAAGACCTGGTTTATCAATGAATCAATGCCGGGTATTTGGCCACTTGTTGATGCTATTTTTTTGACTTGAGCAAAGGATGAAAGGGAAATAAAGAAAAATAAGAAACAAGTTAAGGTAGGCTTCATATTAAGTTAATTGAGGTTAGCAAAGTACAAATTATTGCGGGAAAGTTGAAATGGGCTACGAGTTATGGGTTGCGATTCCTAATTGTTTTTCGTTGTTAGTTGTTAGTTGGGCATTTATGGGTATTTTATCTTGTTGAGTTTTCAACCTGCCAACCTTTCTTCCTCAGTAGCCCAAAAAGAAATCTTTTAATAGCGTTCTATAAGCTTCGGTATAAACTTTTTCCCTTTCATAAATATAAAAATGCACAATATCCGTTTCAGTTTTAAGGCGGTTTAAGCAAATGATCCATCTAAAAGCAGGCTTACTAAGGTCAGAATGCAAAAGGATATGTTTAGCAACAATAAAACCATGTAAAGCAGCTTCTTTAATTAAAAATTCTGCTTGTTTAACTGGCAAAATAAACCAAAAGCTTCCATTATCTACCAAAAGGTCGTTTACTTTCGCAATTAAATCCTTAAAAAACTGATCGCCAGCATGGCGGGCAATACCTTTCCACTTTTCGGTGCTTTTAAGGTCATTTACAAAATAAGGTGGATTGGCAACAATGAGGTCAAATTGTTTGGCACTATGGTATTGTTCGATAGCCATGTTAGTTATACTTAACCTGCTGTTAAAGGTCGAATCTTTAAAATTCCTTCCGGCGGTTGCCGCAGCCGCACTATCAATTTCTACCGCAGTAATGCAGGCATCCGAAAACCGTTGGGCCAGCATTAAGGCAATGATACCCGTACCAGTTCCTACATCTAAAATATGATCGGGTTTATCCGATTCGACTAAGGCAGCCAATAATACCCCATCGGTATTTATTTTCATGGCACAGCCAGACTGATCAACTTTAAACTGTTTAAAATTGAAAATGCCACTCATGTTAAGTTCGATAAATTGTTAATGACATTCTTGTTGAGCGTGGTCGGTTAAACATACAGCTTACTTTTTTCAAAAGTAATAAAACCCGAATATATTATCCGCTTTAATAGCGGTTTTAAAATTTTAAAGTTAAATTTGCACTATCAAAAAAAAAGCATGATTCATTTTTTCTCAGATCGATCAACTACCGTTTTCGTTTTACAAACAGAACAAACACTTTCTCCAACTGATATTACAAAACTAGAATGGCTATTTGCAGGCGCTAAACTTCAGGAAGAGCCTGTTTTAACAGGCATCTTTATTGGTCCGAGAGCGGCGATGATTACTCCTTGGAGTACTAACGCAGTCGAAATTACTCAAAACATGGACATGCAGGGGATTCTCAGGATTGAAGAATTTAAAAAAGTAGCCGCCGATTTTTCAAGTTACGACCCCATGCTTTTTCAAAAATACGATGAGCTAACGCAAAACATTTATACCATTAACATTAAGCCAGAACCTATTCTGGAAATTACCGATATTGCTGCTTATAATAAACAGGAAGGACTTTCCTTAAGTGATGAAGAAGTTGCTTACCTGAACTCCCTGGCTAAAAAACTGGAAAGGCCGCTTACCGACTCGGAAGTATTCGGCTTTTCGCAGGTTAACTCCGAGCATTGTCGGCATAAAATTTTTAATGGCAAGTTTGTAATTGATGGCGTAGCGCAACCAACATCGTTGTTTAAACTCATTAGAAAGACTTCTGAAGAAAACCCTAACGATATTGTTTCGGCTTATAAAGATAACGTTGCTTTTATAAAAGGCCCTGTTGTACAGCAATTTGCGCCAAAACGTGCCGACGAGCCCGCCTATTATGCGATTAGTGATTTCGAATCCGTTATTTCAATCAAAGCAGAAACTCATAATTTTCCGACTACGGTCGAGCCATTTAATGGAGCGGCAACCGGTTCGGGTGGAGAAATTAGAGACCGGCTAGCTGGCGGTCAAGGTTCTTTACCATTGGCTGGTACTGCCGTTTATATGACTGCCCTATCGCGTCTGGAAGAAAACAGACCCTGGGAAAAAGGTGTCGAAGAAAGACAATGGCTTTATCAAACTCCGATAAATATCTTAATTAAGGCCTCAAATGGTGCTACAGATTTTGGGAATAAATTCGGTCAGCCGCTAATTACCGGATCGGTACTTACTTTCGAACACGAAGAAAACTCCCGCAAGCTGGGTTACGATAAAGTAATTATGTTAGCTGGTGGTGTAGGCTATGGAAAAGCTAACCAGGCGCAAAAGCAAAAACCAAAAGCTGGCGATCAGATCGTTATTCTTGGCGGAGAAAATTACAGAATTGGTATGGGCGGTGCTGCAGTTTCATCGGCCGATACCGGTGCGCATGGAACTGGTATTGAACTTAACGCCATACAAAGATCTAATCCGGAAATGCAGAAAAGAGCGGCCAATGCCATTCGTGGTATGGTCGAAAGTGATCACAATCCGATTGTTTCCATCCACGACCATGGTGCAGGTGGGCATTTAAATTGTCTTTCTGAATTAGTCGAAGAAACAGGCGGAAAAATAAATCTGGATAAACTTCCGGTAGGCGATCCGACGCTTTCTGCAAAAGAAATAATAGGCAATGAATCGCAGGAACGGATGGGCCTCGTTATAAGCGACGAATATATAAGCACTTTGCAGAAAATTGCCGATCGCGAGCGCTCCCCAATGTATACGGTAGGCGAAGTTACCGGCAACCACCGGTTTACTTTCGAATCGGCCAGTACTGGGATAAAACCAATGGATCTAGAACTAAACGATATGTTCGGTAGCTCTCCAAAGGTAGTGATGGCCGACAAAAAACTAGACCGGGAATACCAGGCTATTACCTATGATCCTATTTTATTTAACGAGTATTTAGCACAGGTTTTACAGTTGGAAGCAGTAGCTTGCAAAGACTGGTTAACCAATAAGGTCGATCGATGTGTTGGTGGCCGGGTAGCCAAACAGCAATGTGCCGGTCCTTTACAATTACCGTTAAATAATTGTGGGGTAATGGCATTAGATTTTCAAGGTAAAGAAGGGATTGCAACTTCGATAGGTCATGCTCCCCTATCGGCATTAATCGATGCTGGCGCCGGTAGCCGGAATGCCATTGCCGAATCGCTTTCGAATTTGGTGTGGGCACCTTTAAAAGAAGGTTTAAAAAGTGTTTCCCTTTCTGCTAATTGGATGTGGGCCTGTAAAAATGAGGGTGAAGATGCCCGGTTATACGAAGCCGTAAAAGCTTGTTCGGATTTTGCGATCGAGCTAGGTATTAATATCCCGACCGGCAAAGATTCGTTATCGATGAAACAAAAGTATGCCGATGGCGATGTAATTGCACCCGGAACTGTTATTATTTCGGCGGCCGCCAATTGCGACGATATTACCAAGGTAGTCGAACCTGTATTACAAAAAGATGGGGGTTCTATATATTATATTAATCTTTCGGCCGACGCTTATCAATTAGGTGGATCTTCTTTTGCGCAAATTTTAAATAAAATTGGCAACAAAACTCCCGATATCAAAAATGCAGCACATTTAAAGAATGTATTTAACACTTTACAGCAATTAATTAAGGCCGATAAAATACAAGCTGGGCACGATATTGGTAGCGGCGGATTAATCACTACTTTATTAGAGCTTTGCTTTGCCGACCGTAATTTAGGCGCTACCATAGATTTAAGTACTTTAAACGAGCCCGACAGCATTAAACTATTGTTTGCAGAAAATATCGGCCTGGTTTTTCAGGCTGATGCTAGCATAGAAGATATTTTTGCAGAACAAGGCATTATTTGTCATAAAATCGGTAAAGTTACCGCCTCGGCTACACTCGAATTAAAAAATTTAACCAATACTTTTAACCTCGATATCGATCACTTACGGGATGTATGGTATAAAACCTCTTATCTGTTAGATCAAAGGCAAAGTGGACCGGTTAAGGCCAAAGAGCGTTACGACAATTATAAAAATCAGGTTTTAAAATATAGTTTTCCGGCAGATTTCGATGGGAAAAAACCGGTAATCGACACAACTAAACCACGGCCAAAAGCAGCAATAATTCGAGAAAAAGGAAGTAATTCGGAGCGCGAGCTGGCAAATGCAATGTATTTAGCCGGTTTCGATGTAAAAGATGTACACATGACCGATTTAATTTCGGGAAGGGAAACACTCGCCGACATTCAGTTTATTGGAGCAGTTGGTGGTTTTTCTAATTCGGATGTGCTAGGTTCTGCTAAAGGATGGGCCGGTGCCTTTAAATATAACGAAAAAGCAAGAATTGCTTTAGCACAATTTTTTAATCGCCCCGACACGCTTTCGATAGGCGTTTGTAATGGCTGTCAACTTTTTATAGAACTCGGACTGATTAACAAAAATCATGACGAAAAACCAAAAATGCTGCATAACGAAAGTCAGAAACACGAAAGCATTTTTACTTCCCTAACCATCCCGGCAAACAACGCGGTAATGCTTACTACTTTAGCTGGAAGTACTTTAGGGGTTTGGGTTTCGCATGGTGAGGGCAAATTTCAGCTTCCTTATGCCGAAGACAAGTATAACATTGTTGCAAAGTATGCTTACGATACTTATCCTGCCAGCCCGAACGGATCCGACTACAATACGGCTATGATGTGCGACGAAACAGGACGTCATTTAGTAATGATGCCACATATTGAGCGTTCTCTATTTCAGTGGCACTGGGCTAATTATGTAAAAGGCCGCAAAGATGAAGTCTCGCCTTGGATGGAAGCCTTTGTAAATGCTAGAAAATGGATAGAAAAGCAGCGTGAATAATTTGTACTTTTGGGGTTACAAAATTTGGCCGGAACAATTTTTGTAACCAAATATGAATTCAAATATGGGCAAACTTTATTCTGGTAGAACATGTGTGGCATAACCGGTTTTGTCGACAATAATCATCGCCTAAGCGAAAACAATCTCAATGATGCATCTGCTACGTTAGTTCATCGCGGCAAAAATGGTAGTGGAATCATTTTTGAACAAAATGAGTATTATAGCGTAGGTATTGCCAGTCGGCAACTGTCTACAATCGACGCAAGTAGCAAAGTTAAACAGCCCATTACCTCAAGTTGTGGCCTTTATAGTATTACCTTTAACGGTTCGATTTACAACTATGTAGAGCTAAGGGAAATGCTAATTAAATATGGCATTATTTTTAACACCCTAACCGATACTGAAGTTTTATTAGAGTGTTATAAAAAATGGGGGCATAAGGCTTTCGAAAAAATGGATGGCTCCTATTCATTTGCTTTAATAGACCGCAAACTTAACCAGTTACTCATCGCAAGAGATACAATTGGCACTAAACCTTTATATTATTATAAGGATAAGGGTCTTTATATTTTCGCCTCCGAAATTAAAGCCTTATTAACTTATCCAGGTATCGAAAAGCAGATGAATAGCTATGCGATGGCTACCTATTTTAGGTACGGCTATTTCGCAGGTAATGAAACTATTTATAAACAGGTTTATCAATTTAAAAAAGGCACATTAACTATAATTGATCTACATAGCGGCAACAGTTACGATGCGCCAATAATAATGGGAAAAAAAAATACGGAAGAAAAATCTGAAAGCGAAGACCAGATTATTAGCCGTGTTGAAGAGCTTTTAACCGAATCCATTTTAAAAAGGAATATGACCGATGCGCCTTCCGGGGTTTTACTTAGTGGTGGATATAACAGTACTGCTTTAGCCGCTATTTTACAAAAAAACCAGAGTAAGCGCATTAAAACCTTTACTATTGGTTTTGAGAATCACAAATTAAATGAGGCACCGCAGGCAAAAAAAATTGCCAGTTACTTAAAAACCAACCATCACGAATTTTATTTCGACACCAAACAGGCGACCGCTATATTGGAAAAATTACCAGATGTATTTGAAGAACCCATAGGCGATAGTGGTGCATTGCCTTTATTATTTGTCGCACAAAATGCGCATAAAGAAGTTAGCGTGCTTTTAGGCGCAGAAGGTGGTGATGTATTATTTGGTGGCTATAAAAATTATCGTAAAGCCTTAAATTATGAAACACTTCCCGATCGCATTCCTGGTTATTTAAAGAATATTTACAATGCGTTATTAAAATATACCTCTACCAAAACCCGTGAAGCTATAAATGGCGAGGACTTATTAAGTAAATACCAAGGCTTAAATGCCTGTTTTACTCAAAGTGAAATCGAACATTTATTGGGCTCTTCAAATTATTACCTGTTTAAAGGGAAAAACGGTAACGATGACTTAAAAAGTCTTTTGGATTATGATTTCGAAAATTATTTACCCAATAACCTACTTTACAAAGGGGATAAATGCTTAATGTATTATGGAATTGACAATAGAGATGCCTTTTTAAAAGCCGAATTGATTAATTATTTGTCGGGTCTTGATAATAAATGGTTTATTAAAAATGGAGAAACCAAGTATTTATTACGAAAAATAACCGATAAATACGTTCCAGATCAACTTGTAAACCGTAGAAAAAAGGATTTTGCGATTCCTTTAGCCCTCTGGTTAAAAACTTGTTTTAACCCCTATTTAGAAAATTATTTGAATGCCGATCAGCTAAACAAGCATCAACTATTAAATGTAAATGAAGTTTTAAGAATAAAAGCAGCTTTTTATAAAGATAGTAATCCAGTAAATACTAAAAAAGTGTGGCTTTTATTACAATTTCAAATGTGGTACCAACGGTGGATGGCTTAATTTACTGCGTAAGCCTGTACTGAATAGGCATGGTATACCTTACTCTTACCGCTTGGTTATTTTGTTGTCCTGATTTCCATTTAGGCGATTTTTTAATGACCCTTACAGCCTCTTCGTCGCAACCACTTCCAATTCCTCTTATAATCGATACATCAGTTATTGAACCATCTTTTTCGATTACAAAACTTAAGAACACTTTACCTTGTATTTCGTTCTCTTGTGCCATATTAGGATATCTCAAGTTTTTTTGAATAAATTTTGCCCAAGCAGCCATCCCTCCCGGAAACTCCGGATAAATATCTACCCCTGCTGCATTAAATATTTCGTTACTGTTGTTACCGGCTGTTATATCCCCACTACCGCCACTATTATTTACAGGCATTTGTGCGTTACCACTGCTTTCTGAGCCGGCTTGGGTAACACTTGCAATTACAGCTTGGTTAATTTCTGTAGTTGTTGGCGGATCTGCAACTTCTTTATCTACCACAACCATGTTAGCGCTTAAATTTATTGTTTTAACTTTTTGTGGAATAGGTTTTGGTAGTTCCCTTTTAAGTTCTTCTTTTTTAGGCTCCACTTTCTTTAGCGTATGAACGGGGTTTATTACCATTTCCACCTGTAGCTGTTTATCGGGTATTTGCTCGGGATAAAACTGACGATAAATTGCGGGGGCCAAAAACAGCAATACAAATAAAGAAGTAGCAATGCCTAATGCTTTCAACAAAATGCTCGACGATTGTGCCCTTAATACATACGCTCCATACTTTTTGTTTCGACTGTTAAATACAACAGCGAGCCACTCGTTGCTGTATAAGTTTGATACATTGTTGAACATAATGGAAAAGATTAATTTTAACGATGATGTAAGTTGTTTTCCAATTCCATAAATGTTTTAAAAATTAAAAGCATTGCAATACAAACCACTAAACCATAAAATTTGAATAAACAATTATTCAAACTGTAAAAAACACAATTTTTAAGTATAAAATATTAAATTATCAACACTTTTTTAAAAAAAATACATTATTTATCCACAAAAAAGTTTTTTTAACCTAAAAAACAGAAATAAAATTATATTTTTGATCAAAAATTTAAATAAATCAATGAAAAGTATAAGAACAATTGCACTAAAAGAGGCTCAAGGAAGAATTTCTCCAGAAGTTAAGGCCCCTTCACCTAAAATTTCTGATTTTTTCGGGTCGAATGTTTTTGATAAGAAAAAAATGAGAGACTTTTTATCTAAAGAGGTTTATGAAAAATTAATTTCCACCATCGGTCAGGGGGAATTAATTAACCAGGAAGATGCTAATCAGATTGCTTCTGCTATGAAAACATGGGCAATGGCTAAAGGTGCAACTCATTATACCCATTGGTTTCAGCCTTTAACAGGTTCTACTGCCGAGAAACACGATGCGTTTTTTGAACCAAGTAGTGATGGTGCGATCGAAAAATTTGCAGGTAGTGCATTGGTACAACAAGAGCCGGATGCCTCGAGCTTTCCTAATGGTGGTATCCGTAACACTTTCGAAGCACGTGGTTATACTGCATGGGACCCCTCTTCTCCGGCATTTATTATGGAAAATAAGGCGGGTAAAACCCTGTGTATCCCTACTGTATTTGTTTCTTATACCGGAGAAGCGCTCGACTATAAAGCTCCTCTATTAAAGGCATTGGCAGCAATGGACAAAGCAGCTGTCGATGTTTGTCAGTATTTCGACAAAGGGATTACAAAGGTTAATGCCTCTTTAGGAATTGAGCAGGAATATTTCTTGGTCGACCTCTCTTTATTTAATGCTCGTCCCGATTTAGTTTTAACAGGCAGAGCGCTCTTTGGCCACATGTCTGCGAAAGGACAACAATTAGAGGATCACTATTTTGGTTCTATCCCGGAACGGGTTTATGCGTATATGGTCGATTTCGAGAATGAGGCTTTAAAATTAGGTATCCCTTTAAAAACCCGTCATAATGAAGTAGCCCCCTCTCAATTCGAATGTGCACCTATTTACGAAGAAATTAACCTGGCCATCGATCACAATCAACTATTAATGGATTTGATGGAGAAAGTTGCCCGCCGTCATAATTTTAAAGTATTATTACACGAGAAACCTTATGCTGGCATTAATGGTTCTGGTAAACATAACAACTGGTCGTTAATTACCGATACTGGCAAAAACCTGCTTGCTCCTGGCAAAACGCCCAAAAACAATTTAATGTTCCTTACTTTTTTTGTAAATACAATTAAAGCTGTTCACGAACATGCCGATCTATTGAGGGCAAGTATAACTTCAGTGAGCAACGACCACCGCTTAGGTGCAAACGAAGCTCCGCCAGCAATTATTTCGATCTTTTTAGGTCAGCAGTTAGACGAAATCTTAGACGAAATCGAAAGCACAAGAGCGATCCTTAACAAGGTTAAGAAAGAAGATAACTTGTGGTTGGGCATCCCTAAAATTCCACAAATCTTGCTAGACAATACCGATCGCAACCGTACCTCCCCTTTCGCTTTTACCGGCAATAAATTTGAATTAAGAGCAGTTGGTTCTTCGGCTAATTCTTCGGCTCCGATGACCGTCTTAAATGCTATTGTAGCTGATCAGTTAGTTAAATTTAAAATAGATGTAGATAAGTTAATAAAAAAAGGCGAGAAGAAAGATGTGGCGCTTTTAATGGTTATTAAGAGATACATTAAAGAATCGAAAGACATTCGCTTCGAAGGAAATGGATATAGCCAGGAATGGGCCGATGAAGCTGCAAAACGTGGGCTTTCGAATATTAAAACAACTCCTAAGGCTCTCGATGCTTATGTAAGCGATAAAACTGCAGAGCTTTTTGCCAAAGGAAATATTTTTAGCAAACGCGAGCTACATGCACGTCACGAAATTTTATTAGAAAATTTCTATAAAAAGCTGCAAATTGAGGCCAGGGTAATGGGCGAAGTAACCAATAGTCAGATTTTACCAGCGGCAATTGCTTATCAGAATACATTAATAGAAAATGCAAAAGGCTTAAAAGAGTTAGGTTTAAGTGAAGCGGCAATTGCAACGCCACTAGCAATTATTACAGAACTTTCTAAACATATAGGTATTGTTAAGACCAATATCGATGCAATGCTCGAGCAACGCAAAAAAACCAATACTATAGAAGACACCCGCGACAAAGCAATTGGTTATGACGAAAAAGTTAAGATTTATTTCGATACTATTCGCTATCATACCGATAAATTAGAGCAAATTGTTGATGATAGTGTTTGGCCATTACCGAAATTCAGAGAGTTGCTCTTTTTGAAATAGAGATTGTTTGTTATTCGTTGGTCGTTTGGCGTTTGGCGGTAAACGACCAACGATGGACGACAGAAGAAGAGGCTTCTCAAATCGGACTAAAACCTTATCTTTGCACAAATGAGCGATAACAGGTATAACCAGCGAGGGGTTTCGGCCTCTAAAGAAGATGTGCATGCAGCAATAAAAGATATCGATAAAGGCATTTTTCCACAAGCCTTTTGCAAAATCATTCCCGATCTATTGGGAAACGACGAAAGTTATTGCAATATTATGCATGCCGATGGCGCTGGCACCAAGTCGTCTTTAGCTTATTCGTATTGGAAAACAACTGGAGATCTGTCTGTTTGGAAAGGCATTGCTCAAGACGCGATCGTGATGAATCTTGACGATTTAATTTGTGTTGGCGCAACCGAAAACATTTTATTATCTTCTACCATTGGCCGTAATAAAAATCTAATCCCAGGCGAAGTAATCGCTGCTATTATTAATGGAACTGAAGAAGTTTTAGCCGATTTAAGGGCAATGGGTATCTCCATCTACTCGACCGGTGGCGAAACCGCAGATGTAGGCGATTTAGTAAGGACAATAATTGTAGACTCTACAGTAACCTGTCGACTTAAACGCGATGAAGTTATTAGCAATCACACTATTCAGGCCGGCGATGTAATTGTCGGTTTAGCTTCTTACGGGCAGGCCACCTACGAAAAAGAATATAACGGTGGTATGGGTTCTAATGGCTTAACTTCTGCACGGCACGATGTATTCGATAAATCGATCGCAGCTACCTATCCAGAAAGTTTCGACCCTGCAGTTCCCTCAGACCTTGTTTTCTCGGGCAACAAAAAGTTAACAGACGAGATTATTATAGAGGCTTCGACCGGACTTAGTACAACAGTTGGAAAACTTGTATTATCCCCAACACGTACTTATGCCCCTGTGATCAAGAAAATATTAGATCAATACAGGCAAGATATCCACGGTTTAGTTCATTGCAGTGGTGGGGCGCAAACTAAAGTCTTGCATTTTATTAATGATAATATCCATGTAATTAAGGATAATTTATTCACTATTCCGCCCCTATTTAATTTAATACAGGAACAATCGGATACACCATGGCAAGAAATGTATAAGGTCTTTAACATGGGGCACCGGATGGAAATATATGTTCCGGCGAGTATTGCTTCGGCCATTATAGCCATTTCTAAAAGTTTTGGTATCGATGCACAGCTTATTGGCCGTGTGGAGATTGGGACTCAAAAACAAGTTACCATTAAGAGCGATAAAGGAAATTTTGTTTATCATTAACTGACAAATACCTTATCTAAATAAGGTTACGTGTAATTTTCCCTTTAATAATATACATTGCACTAATGTGCTTCTTTTCGATAATGGTATCGCCTTTAAAATTTGGATTTGATGAGCGCAAAATTAACTTATGCTGGTCCGGATGTTCATAAACATTTTTAATGGTTCTTATCCCATTCGTATCGATATCGCTCATAATTACATAAGCTTCACCCCATTGCAGTACATCGAAATTAGTAACCACCTTTACTGCGATAATTTCTCCAGATGCATACCTGGGGTACATGCTATCTCCATAAACCGGTAAGTATGCCGTACAATCGTTAAATGGCTTGTAATTAACAAAATACTCAACTTCTTCTTCCATTAAGATCAGGTCTTCGGCTCTGGTATCGGCCAAACTTATATCGTAAAAGGGAACTCCTTCTTTAGTTTCTGAAACAATAGGCCCTCTTTTAATAAAGGGTTCGCCAATGCCCGTAGTTAACCACTCTATATTTACGCCAAACAATAAGTTAAGTTTATCCTTAATCGCATTTGATATACCCATCCCGCCTTTTCCGCGTATAATATCAGACAGAGAACCTGCCTGGATATTAAGCTTTTTTGCAAACTCACTTTGCGTTTTAAAATGCAGCTTATCTATAATAATTTTTAGTCTTTGGTTCTCAGTCATTTATAGAAATGTTAATAAGATATACTAATTATAATTAGATTATCTAAAATAGATCGTTAAGTTTGTGATGACAATGCAAGTTATCAAATTAAGAAGAATTAATTATATCATACCATGGAAACAATTTCAACAATCGAAGAAAAAGCCACATCGGAAGGCCTTTTATTAAAGAACATCAGTATTTTTTTTGATTCGCGCTCCATAACAGCACATTTAATCTTTTTTGAATACTGGATGGAAAAAGTTTTAAACAATAAATGCCATAAAAAGTATATTAATGCTGCCGATCTATTATTTTTTACAGATAAGTTCTATAATTTATTTGAAGTCTGTTATCGTTTAATAGATAGCTTAGAAGCGCTACAGGCCCTAAAAGTCCATGAAAATTTTATAGCTAGAGAGCGCAGTGTACTAACTTATTATCCAGATTATCTTCGCACAAAAGAGCTTTGCAATCCATTAACTGTTTTACGTTCCGTTTTGAAAACTCAAAGTCTAGCTTTTTATAAACAAATATTTCAAGAATGGTTAGCCGCAGGGTTATCTTCCTATTATGATGTAGAAAATACCAAACTTATTTCGCCTCTTTATGGTTATACCAAAAGATTAATCGGTGCCTGCTGGCTTATCCACGAACGGTTAATTAGTAAAAACAGTTATGCTACACCTGTTTATGTAGATGCAAATCTAAATTTTGCCTTAAGCTGTCCACTTATGCTCAAACAGGAACAAATTAGCAATCCTTACCTCATGATAGAGCTTTTCTTCAACTTTGAAAGTTTAAGCGATTATAGAGAGGATCTTTCTCAATGGTTTAAAACTGCAATGAGCGAAAACATTTGTTACGAAAATGCTAACGATCTGCTATTTATTCACAATCAATTTCTTCAACTTATCCATGCTGGCTTCCTTATAGTTACCAACAAAATTATTTACTTCCCTAAGTCTAATTATCCCAATACTTATCAAACTTGTGGGCACTGGCTGCTTGCTGTACAGGAAAAAGAAAATTCTTTAAATAAATTAGACCCGCCTGGTATTGGCATACAACTCCTGCAACCACAATTTTGGGAAAATCCTATCGCTTATTGTAAAGAAGCCCTAACCTTAAACAAGGTTAAAAAATTAAGATATGGTTTAAAAGAGTGGCTCGAGGCTGCTTTCAGCAAAAACTATAGCATAACAACTCTAGATCCTGAGTATATTTTTGGTCAATTCGAAAATCTACAAAAAATTATGGAGGCATTATATCTCATTATTGTTCAGCCCGCATTAGCAGATTTAAATAAAGTTAACCCTATAAAATCATACGAAAATGAATAATTCTATAGTTATACGACCTTCCATTGCAGAAAACAAGGCCAAAAGCGAACATCAGCTCAACAATTTCTTCGCTAATTACCCGATAGAATTTATCGAAGGAACTATTCATTCGTTATTCGAAACCATCTTACCATATCCCCTCGATAACATTACTCACCACTCTATTAGTTATATGCATCTGTTTTACGAGGAGTTTAACCACATGATAAAGAATTGTGCAATATTATATAAGCTCAATAACGAAGAGGCCTCCCTACAAAATAACAGAAACCTCAAAAGCTTAAATGCTATTGTTTCCTTTTTAAAAGAAGTTATTCCGGCTGGATATATTTTTTGCAGCACCACTAATGCCATCCGCACCGATTTAGTTATTGTAATGGATAAATACCGCTACAAACCTTTCGACGAAATACATACGTTACTTAATTTCGCGGTCTTAGGGCATCCAAATATTAATTGTACAGTACATGCCTATGGCACAATGCACGATACCTTATCGAGAGGCCATATTTATTATTCCGCATTGTGTATTCCGGCAAATTGTGTTTACCAAAGTGAAAGCGAATTCACATTGCCATTACTCAAATCGCAACAATGTGCAGAAATAATAAATAAATCGACATTGTTGTTTCAACAAAACTTACATAAAGCAATTAATTTTTATACCGGAGCCCGGCAATTTCTCCAGTTAACAGAGACTAGCATGTCTGCATTTATGTTACAGCAAGCCTGCGAGCTTACCTATCGAAGCCTAATTGTATCATTAAGAGGCAGGGAAGTTAAATGCCACGACTTGGTCGTACTTAGAAAACATTTAAGTCATTTTGTTCCCGAAGTTATGGGGCTCTTCGATAAAGAAGAGACGAAGGAACTTAATATGTTAACATCAATTCAGGAAGCCTATATCAAATCGAGATACGATTCGACTTATCAGGTGTGTACACAAGAATTGGTTAAATTACTAGACGTTACAGAAGGTTTTATTAAAAGTGCCGAACAAATCTTTACTAGGCAAAGCTTAAAGGTTAAATCTGCACTAAACCTTAAAGTATCTTAATAGAGAGCCATCTTCTAAATTCTTTTGCACGGTCTTTACTTACAGTTGTAGCCTTGCCTGTTTTTAGTTTGAGTTCCAATTTACCAAACGTACCTTGCTTAAAACTTTTGATTATTTCTTTATTTACAATTTGATTCCTGTTGATTTTAAAAAACTGTTGTGCATCTAATAATGCAAAAATCTCCTTAAGAGTCTGATCTAAAATATACTCCTCTCCTTTAAAGGTAATTAGCCAATTAATGTGAGAAGATTGATTAATAAATGCAATTTCCATTAAATTGATAAGAATATATGCTCCTTTATAATAAACCGAAAGCCTTTTAACACCAGGTAATTGTTTTTGTTCATTTTCTTTTTTTATGGCATTTAAAATTGATTTATTTAAATAAACAGCGATATAAAACCCATTAAAAACGCACAATATCAATCCAATAAGTGGAAGTTCTTTCATGAAGTAATTTTCCTGAAGCATTTTTTCATTTAGAAAATAAAAACATAATAATGCAAAAAGGGTAAGCACAAGTAAAGAACTTAAGAATTCAAATATCAGTTGGCTTAAAATAAAATCATTTCGAATATATTTTACATTTTTTCGCTTATTAAAATATTTCGGAAATTTTGTAATTGCAAAAGCAAGTGTATACGATATCACTAAACTATAAATGAGCATAATCCAATAATAAAGACTATTAATCTTTTCGAGAAAACCAGCCTTTTCTCCAATGGAAATTAAAAAATGAACAAAAACAGGAATGGCAACTGCCCAAATGATCCAATTTAAAAATCTACGCAGTTTTCGATAAGCATTAGTTTTCAGATACATGTCAAAAAAATTAGGTATCCAAAATAAATTAATTTTTATGACTTAGAATAGCGTAGAATCACCTGATTTTCATAATGTTCAAAAATAAATTTGACAAATCGATTTACGCTTGTTTAGACAAGTCCGTTTCGTTATTAAATTTTACCGCCTCATTAAAAAAACTTATTAATTCGCCTCATATTGATTTTGAGCTCAATAGTTTTGAATTGTCCCCTTTAAACAATTAAGCCAGTTAATATGAGAAAATTCCCATTCAATCAGAAAGGCATCGAAGAATTGCAGCAATTATTACATGCTTTACCTAACTCAAAATTATCAATCGAAATCTTAGCGTTACGACTGGACCTAAGAACTTGGGTCAAAAATAAATTCGATCTAACCAAAGACCAACTCGACTTTGTAAATGAAATGAGTAATTACCTTGTAGATTATGCCGCTATCAAATCCGGCAACTACCTGGCACAAAGAATTCCTGTAAATTTTACTGTACTCGAGTGCACCTGCATTCCATTTAAGCTCAATATTGCAGTCAAAAGTGCCTTCTTATGATTTCCACTCCATTTTATAACTACTTGAACGAGATCATTTCTAGCTATAATCCAGATCTAAATCTGATATTAATGAAACTCCTAGAAAATCGTCGCTATAGTAAAAACGAGGTTATTTATGCCAAGGGCAAAATACCCGATCGTTTGTCGTACCTCGACACTGGTAATGCAATTGCACTTTCACATTCTAAACCAAATCGGCAAGTGCTACGTTTCTGGGTTACTCATCAGCTCATTTGCCCTTATGGGGTTTTTCATAATTTACCACTTAACCATAGTATTATAGCGCTAGACGACTGTATAGTCTCTTCCTTAAATTATCAGAAAATACAGTTGTTTTTAACAGAACATCCCGAAGGTTATAAAATAATTAATAGAATGCTAGCTAATGAAATTAACTCAGTCCAGTTACACATTAAAAGCTTCCTTCAAAACAAATCAATTTTGCAGCATGAAGCCTTTTTAGCAGCCTTGTCCATTTCTTTCGATGAGTAATAAATTAGCTTATCTTTTCTTTAAAAAGTGTTATGGTACGTTGCCAAGCTAATTTAGCTGCAGCTTCGTTATATCGAGTAGGAGAAGTATCATTATTGAAGGCATGGTTTACTCCTTCATAAACATAAACCTTATAATCGATATGGTTTTGTTTAAGCGCTTCCTCATAGGCTGGAATTCCGGCATTAATACGTTCGTCTAAACCACCATAATGCAACATTATACTTGCTTTTATTTTAGGAACAGCTTCTGCATTGGGTTGTGCGCCATAATACGCAACAGCTGCCTGCAATTTAGGATCATTAACTGCCAATTTATTGGCCATTCCGCCACCCCAACAAAATCCCAAACATGCGGTCTTACCATTTCCATCTTTAAGACCTCGCAGGTACTCGAGGGCCTTCAAATAATTTTGCAGATTTTTCTGAGTGTCCAGTTTTCCAATTAATTCACGGCCCTTATCCTCATCGGCAGGTGTCCCACCAAATGGCGATAAAGCATCGACTCCCAGTGCGATAAAGCCTGCTGCTGCAACCCGTTTTGTTACGGCGATGATATGAGCATTTAAACCTCTGTTTTCGTGAATTACAACTACAGCACCTAATTTCTTCTCTCCTTTTGGCTTTGCTAATACTGATTTTATTTCGCCATCTATGCCTGCAAAAGTTATATCTTCTACCGTAATATCGTCGGTCTGGAATGGAGCAGCAACGACATAATTATTCTCAAGTAAAGGCAATATCGTTAATGCCATAGCTGTGCTCCCAGTTAAAATAGCCAACTTCTTCTTAAAATCTTTTCTACTTAACTGGCTATGCGTATACGAATCGTATAAATTAATGATTTTCTGATCCATGAATAATAAGGTTTAAGAATGAAAAATATGCGCAATTAGCCAAAAAAGCCCTCCAGGCTTTCGCTTGGAGGGCTTAAAAATTGAATTTAATCTATCTTAGAAGATATATCTTAAACCTAGTTGAATGCTATAAGTACTTGTTGGAGAAATCAAATCCTGAAAAGGATTGGTAACCAATTGATTACTTACATTTTGTAATCTATAAGTAGGTTTATTTGCAGCATCAATGCTTCTGTAAGTTAATGGGTTGTTAAGGATAGTTCTTTGGTAAGTACCCCAATTTTTATTAATTAAATTACCTGCATTAAGCACATCTACGCTAAACTGTAAAGTTTGTTTTGTGGCATTTTTACCTGTATTAATAAAAACATCTTGCAATAAACGAAGATCAACTTTATTAAACCATGGTAATAAAGCAGCATTTCTGCTGGCGAATTCTCCTCTATGTTTTTTCAAATAAGGAGAGTTATTAATGAACTGTTCGAACGCTTGTTCTTGTTGCGCTACAGTAAATGTTACTGCGGTTGCTCCTGTACCTTGTACATATTGTTCGAATCTAGTTTCGCCAGTTCTAGGAATGTACATTAAATCTGCACTACTATTTCCATCACCATTCATATCACCATTCACAACATAGCTAAACACGCCTTGATTTGAACCTTCGAAGAATAATGATAAAGTAGTCGCTAAGTGTTTTAAATATTCTTTACGATAAGAAATATTAGCTACTACTCTATGCGGAACTGCATAAGCCGAACTACCTAATTCCTGAGCATTCGAGGTACCTACGTTAGGATTAGAGTTCCATACCGAAGATGCCTGGCTACCTGGGTTTGCAGTTATCTCTTTTGCTGCAGTATAAGTATAAGCTATCGATCCTGAAAAACCATTAGCATAAGTTTTGCTAAGTTGACCGGTTAATGAAGTTGCATAACCTTTGTCAGAGTTTTCTAATACAATTGCAGAAGTTACACCTGCATTTAATCTGTTACTACCGATAATACGTGGACGACTTAAATCGCCTTCCATAATTACCCCGCTTGCATTATTTAAGTTAGAGTTACGCATTTTTACCGCGTTCATATCTTTGGTATATAAACCATCGAAAGTAAACATGTAACCATTACCTAAATTCCTGTCAATTCCTAGATTTACTCTAAATACTTTAGGGAATTTAAAGTCCTCATCCATAAAAACTACGTTTGCCGGAGTAGAAGTACCAGCACTGGTAGGAAATAAATTTGCGTAAGCACCTGGATTTGCATTTAATTTAATACCACTTAAAGTAGCTACACCAGCTGGGCTGTTGTTATTAATTGCTCCACCAAACTGATACATCCCTGTATTAGTAGGAATATTAGTCAAGAATACAAAAGGTATTTTACCTGTAAATATACCTAAACCACCTCTTACCGTAGTTAATTTGTCATTCGATGTCATTCTAAAACCAACTCTTGGCGACAATAAAACGCGGCTTTTAGCCCATTTGTCAGTTGTATAGTGTCTTAGTGTAGTGTTATCTTCCGAATAAAAATTTAATGCTGAAGTAGCAGGGTTATTTAATGGATCTTCGTGATAGATTGGCATATCCGCACGTAAGCCCATAGTTAATTTAAAATTATTAGTTACGTTATACTCGTCTTGAATATAAGCACCTGCCTGACCGATTTTTAATTCTGCAGAATAAATATCTGGTTTTCCAGCTACTAGCGAATAAGTATAAGCATAATAAACAGGAGATTTATCTGTTAAGAAATCGTCTAATGAGTTAAATGCATAATAGCTATTGGCTGGAGCCATAAACATATTTCCTACTTTCTGGTATTCGTAAGTTATACCAGCGGTAAAATTATGTTTCCCAGCATTATAAGTTAAGTTGTTAGTGAAGTTATACACATCATTAACTACATCATTATTTAGAGTATAAGGGTCCATACCTGCAGTAATGAAGTTACCGCCAGTTGTACCATCGTAGATATCTATAGTAGGGAAAATCGAACCTGGATAGCTTCTTGTTGCTTTGTTTTTAGTAAAGGCTAACAATAACTGATTAGACAGTTTATTGTTAATTTTACTGTTTAACTCTAATGTTCCACTTCTGGTTATATTTAAAAATCCATAGTTTGAATTTTCAAAAGCGGCCGATTTAGCGCTAAACCTGTTATTAGGTGCTCTCGAAATCGTATTAGATTGACCAGTAACTTTAAAACCACCGCCATTTGGAATACTTGAAGCATTTAATTGTTGGTCGTCTGTACCTTCAAAATCGCTATATTTTAAGGTTAACTTGTTATTATCGTTAATATTCCAATCTATTTTAGCTAAGATTTTGTGGTTATTTTTTCCAAATGCAGGGAAATTATCATAAGCGCCAGTTTCATAGCCGAATTTTGATTTCAAATAATCCGAAACTTTCTTTAAATCAGTTGTAGTAGTCGAAGATTTTGTTCCTGATCCGGTTCCGCCAGTAGGATAATAAGCAATCCCAGGGGCCATATTATCTTCTTTCTCTGCATTTACAAAGAAAAATAATTTATTTTTAATAATTGGACCTCCTAATGTAAATCCATAAGTTTTAGATTTAGAATCCGCAATAGAAGAACTAATATCATTACTTCCAACTTTAGTTCCTAAAAAACTTTGATCGCGGTATAAACCATAAGCGCTTCCGTGGAATGTATTCGTTCCGCTTTTAGTTACTGCACTAATATTTGCGCCTGTAAAGCCAGCTTGTCTTACATCGTAAGGAGCAATATTTACCGAAATCTGATCGTAAGAATCTAATGATATAGGTTGAGAACCTCCACCTGGAAGGGGATCGGTTGATAAACCAAAATTATTATTCAAATTCGCACCATCTACCTGGATATTGTTGTAACGAGCATCTCTACCTCCAAAACTATTACCAGACAAACCTGTTCCCGCTTGCGGCGTTAACCTTGTAAAATCCGAAATACTTCTTGAAATGGTTGGTAAGCTCGCTAAATCTCTGCTAGAAATGTTGGTGCTTGCTCCTGTTTTTTGCTGAATTCCCTTTGTACTTGTGCCTTTAATTGTAACCTCAGTTAAGGTAGTTCCGGTATCGTCCATTTTATAATCTAAAATGTAAGTATCACCTAGTTTTAGAAAAACATCGGATACCTTACCAGTTGTTAAACCAACATAACTCAACTCGATGGTATAAGGACCACCAACTCGCATGTTATTAATTACGAACCTACCATCATTATTGGCAGACACATTATAAACTGTTCCAGAAGGCGTGTGTATTGCCTTAATGTTCGCTCCTGGAAGTGGGCCTTTGGCGTCTTTAATAAGACCAGCCATAGACGATGTAGTAACCTGAGCATGAGCAGTAAAACCTACAAATGCAAAGACAAATACTACAACTTTTAATAGTAAAAATTTCTTCATACTTTTTTTGATTATGTTTCTGTTTTGTTAAGATATGTTAAAATATCGCCACAAATGTAAATATTAATTTCGTTCTACTTCTCATATCCCATGTTAAATTATTATTAATTAACTCAAAACTTACTAACAGTTAACATATTAATAAATTGACATAAATACCAGTTTATCAATACTTTCATACCCCTAAAATTTAGGGTTTAATATTTCTTAAACTGACAGTAATTAAACATTAGCTTATCAAAAACTAACTAATCCTATCTTTACCCTATTTTAACCAACATTTTTTTTAATTTTGACACATTATTTAAGCTAATTTTTCCTTTAAAAAGATATGAACTACGATTTAATTGTAATAGGCAGCGGTCCTGGTGGATATGTTACTGCAATAAGGGCTTCTCAATTGGGTTTAAAAACTGCGATAATAGAACGCGAGTCTTTAGGTGGAATATGCCTTAACTGGGGCTGTATCCCTACCAAAGCTCTATTAAAAAGCGCACAAGTATTCGAATATATAAATCATGCTGCCGATTATGGCATTAAAACTGCCGAAGCCAGCGCAGATTTTGCTGCAGTTGTAAAGCGTAGTCGCGATGTTGCCGAAGGCATGAGCAAGGGCGTTCAGTTTTTAATGAAAAAAAATAAAATTGAAGTTGTTATGGGTTCTGGAAAAGTTAAACCCGGCAACAAAGTCGAAGTGAAAGCAGCCGATGGCACGACTAAAGAATTAACTGCTAAAAACATTATCATCGCTACTGGTGCTCGTTCGAGAGAACTTCCAAATTTAAAACAAGATGGTAAAAAAGTAATCGGCTATCGGCAGGCAATGGTTTTACCCGAACAACCAAAATCTATGGTCGTAGTAGGCTCTGGTGCAATAGGTGTAGAATTTGCTTATTTCTATGCCACTATGGGTACTAAAGTTACTATTGTCGAATTTATGGATCAAATTGTTCCGGTAGAAGACGAAGATGTATCAAAACAATTGCTAAGAAGTCTGAAAAAAACAGGTATCGATATCATGACCTCTTCGAGTGTCGAATCTGTCGATACGAGTGGTTCTGGCTGTAAAGTACAGGTTAAAACGGCTTCGGGTATGCAAACCATCGAATGTGATATCGTATTATCGGCAGCTGGAGTAGTCGCCAACATCGAAAATATTGGCTTGGAAGAAACAGGCATTAAAACCGAAAAAGGTAAAGTTGTGGTCGACGAATTTTATAATACTTCGGTAAAGGGTTATTATGCAATTGGCGATATTGTTAGCGGGCAGTCCTTAGCCCATGTAGCCTCTGCCGAAGGTATTATTTGTGTAGAAAAAATTGCAGGGCAGCATGCCGAGCCTTTAGATTATAACAATATTCCAGGGTGTACTTATTGTTCGCCCGAAATTGCTTCGGTTGGTTTTACCGAGAAAGCTGCAAAAGCAGCTGGTTACGAACTAAAAATTGGCAAATTTCCTTTTTCAGCCTCTGGCAAAGCAAGTGCAGCCGGAGCTAAAGATGGCTTCGTAAAACTGATTTTTGACGCTAAATACGGAGAATTATTAGGCGCACACATGATAGGGGCTAATGTTACCGAAATGATTGCAGAAATTGTAGTCGCCCGTAAATTGGAAACTACGGGTCACGAAATGATTAAAGCCGTGCACCCACACCCAACGATGAGTGAAGCAATTATGGAGGCCGCAGCTGATGCTTATGGAGAAGTAATCCATCTTTAATTGGTTAACTGTTTTAACTGCTTAACTGAATTAACTCCTGAAAAAATAAACAATTAACCGATTCGAACAGTTAAACAATTAAGATAGAAGCAGGTATGAATTTACACACTATAAATACTGGCTTATTTAAACTAGACGGCGGTGCCATGTTTGGCGTAGTACCTAAATCTATTTGGCAAAAAAGTAATCCGGCCGATACCAATAATTTGTGTACCTGGGCCATGCGTTGTTTATTAATTGAAGATGGTAACCGTCTTATTTTAATAGACAATGGCATTGGTAATAAACAAGACGAAAAATTTTTAAGTCATTATTATTTGCATGGCGACGATACGTTAGACAAATCATTAGCAACGAAAGGTTTTAGCCGGGGCGATATTACAGATGTCTTTTTAACCCACTTGCATTTCGATCATTGTGGCGGGTCTATAGAACGCCAGGGCGAAAAATTACGCCCGGCTTTTAAGAATGCATTTTATTGGAGTAATGCACAACATTGGGATTGGGCCGTAAACCCTAATGACCGCGAAAAAGCATCATTTTTAAAGGAAAATATTTTACCCATACAGGATAGCGGTCAGCTTCGCTTTATTGCTCAACAAGACGGCGTATCATTTACAGACGAGATAAAAATTCGTTTTGCTTTTGGCCATACCGATGCCATGATGCTACCTCAGCTCAGCTATAAAGATAAAACTATTGTATACATGGCCGATTTACTGCCTTCGGTAGGCCATATCCCACTACCCTATGTAATGGCCTATGACATGTTTCCACTACAAACCCTAAAAGAAAAAAAGGCATTTTTAGAAGAAGCGGCTATCAACAATTATATTCTTTATTTAGAGCACGATCCAATTAACGAGTGCTGTACTTTACAACTTACTGAGAAAGGACCTAGAGTGGACAAAACCTTTAAATTAGACGAAATACTAGGCTAGCTTAGGAAGCTTTAATGAGGTAATCTTTCTCTAAAATATCCATATATCCAGGTGCCCGCAACCGCGCTTAAAAAGGTAATAATAATAACCAAAAAGCCACTTCCTATCTGCGCGAACAATGGTCCCGGACAAGCACCCGTAATCGCCCAGCCGATACCAAAAATTAAACCGCCGTAAATTTGCCCTTTATTAAACTTCTTATCTTCTATAGTTATTTCTTCGCCCTTAAATGTTTTTATTTTAAAACGTTTAATTAATAAAATCGAAATCATGGCCACAAATATGGCCGTACCAATTACACCAAACATAAAAAACGATTGCAGGCGAAACATTTCCTGGATACGAAACCAGCTCACGATTTCGGCTTTAACGAAAACAATTCCAAATATTGTTCCTATAATTAAGAATTTAATATTAGACCAAAATGGATGCCGGGTATCATTATCTTTTATCGAGTTCATGTCAAAATAATTTAAAGAGGATGGGAAGAAGAACATTTGCAGAAAAGAAGCCGCCGATCATAAAACAACAAGTTGCAATTAACGAAGGTATTTGAAGGTTAGCTATCCCCATAATAGAATGGCCGCTCGTGCAACCACCTGCATAACGGGTACCAAAACCAACCAGGAAACCGCCTACAATAAAAAAGAAAAATCCCTTTAAAGTAAATATATTTTCAATGTCGAAGATTTGGACCGGCATTAATTTACTAAAATCGGTAATACCAAATTGAGCCAAGCTGTGTTTGGTGCTTTCGGCTATTGTAATGGCGTGTGGATTGGATAAAAATTGTGTCGCAATAAAACCCCCAATTAAAATACCCAATACAAAAAATAAATTCCATACTTCTTTTTTCCACTGGTAATTAAAGAATGGGATTTTAGCAGGAACGCACATCGCGCAGATTGCTCTTAAAGTAGAGGAAATACCAAATTTTTTATTATCAATTAGCAGCAAGACGGGTACAGTTAAGCCAATTAAAGCACCTGCAATGGCCCAATGCCATGGTTGTTTAATGATTTCTAACATATTTTGAAGTCTATTTTCTATTAAGAATGCTAAAAAAATTATATTTTGTTAAACAATTTTCTAAACAACTTACCCTATTCTTCATTTTTCGAAAGCGAAATATTCCTTATTTATTTTTACCTCCTCTTTCGGATTTTAATACGTCTTTACTTTCCATTAAAGTAATTTGTTAGACGCAATAGCTTAAGAGTTACAGGTTATATTCTTTCGGTTAAAATCGTGTATTGTGCTTAAAATACAAAGATAGTTTTAATTGCGACTTAAGAAGGCTCAGAGACTCTGCAAATCGCCAAAACATTCTCCATTTACTGTTTTACTTTTCATTTCCTTATGGGGGTTGCAATGCCGACGAATATAGCCCAAATCAAAAATTTAACCGCAATACCCCAATCAACAGTAACGCAAAAGAGATAAAAAAACTACCTCATAAAGCAGCGGGGTCTGCTATAAAAATCGCTATTTCTGGCGATACTCAAAGAAGTTATAAGGAATCTCGGGATTTTGTAAACTTAATTAACAGCAGGGATGATATTGTAACCATCAATAATGGCCAACTCAATGCACAAGAAATTACTTTTTAAGCTAATCTTATTGCTTTGTGGAGCATTACCAGCATTTGCCCAAAATTCGTTTTTAGATCACTTAACACCAAGTCAGGTTAACTTGCAATATGCAGGCAGCATCGGTTATTTTAGTGGAGGAATAGGTTATAACCTTTTTAATGAAAAAGCAGCGCTGAGCTTTCATTATGGTTTCGGACCAAAAGACAAAGGTGGATGGCTCAGCATTTTTACTGCTAAATTTGAATATAAACCCTTTGCAATCAGGATCAAAGATAAATTTATCATCTATTCTATTAATCCGGTTTTTTTTCCATCTTATACCTCTGGAGAGAATTTTGACTATCAATTTAAAACCAATAAGTATAGAAAAGGCTATTATTTTTGGTCTTCGGCATTACGGCTTCATTTAGGCGCAAGCACAGAAGTTAAAATTATTAGCCATTTAAACTCTTCATTAAAATCGGTTAGTATATATGCAGAAGCTAATACTAACGACTTATACACGATTAGCTGGTTTAAAAACAGAAGCGTTACTCCTTTTTATGAGCTGTTTAAATTGGGCTATGGGATACGGGTTAATTTCTAGCCTGGATCTTTATTTTCATTTCTAAACTCTAAAATATCGCCGGGCTGACAAGCCAATGCTTCACATATTGCCTCGAGCGTTTCCAGGCGGATTGCTTTTGCTTTCCCAGTTTTTAAAATCGACAGATTAGACAAAGTAATCCCTACCCTTTCACTTAACTCGGTTAGGGATATTTTGCGCCTTGCCATCATCACATCGAGATTTACAATTATTGGCATGCTTTAATATTTGTGTCTAGCTGCATCATATTGTTAAATCTTGTTCTCTTTTAATGATAATTGCATTTTTTATAATATCTGAAAGAATTAAAACGCTAACTCCAATTAAAATATTAGTCGGATTAAATTCATTTATAGGTTCAAGGCTTATATTAACATGATTAACCAGGTTACCCGACGCGTTAGCAGTCGAATTAAGATCAAAATCTGGCAAAATATGCAAATTAAACTCCATAAAGATAAAACTGATTACATTCATCCAAATAAAAGCATGGCCAATACGAGAGATTATATGAAAGCTCTCCGGTTTTAAAAAATTCCCCTTAAGGTAACAATCGATTAATTTGATTATCCAAAAACAAATTAATGCAATAAAGAAATGGTCCAATTGATCATATAAAATATAAAACCAGCGTCGAAAGATATTTTCTGTTTTAACCCGAATCACTACTTTATCAGCAGTCTGAATATGATTGCTGACCCTATCCATTTGATCGGTGCCTACTTCTTTTAGTTGAGCTGAAGTTAAATTATCAACACCTCGGGGTTTAAACTGATTAATAACTGTGTCTTTTACAGCTAGAGAATCTCCATCATCCCAACGATAACTATTTTTATAGTTTTTATTTATTGTTCCGTTTTGATAACTGATCACTGTATCTGGGATTTCTAAATAGAGCCTGGCTTTTACCGGGAAGCCTTTTTTATAATCTATATAACCATAGTTAAGTCGTTTTATATTAAAATCTGTTTGAAGATTGAAGACATTTTTCACAATACTAAACCCAAATCCTAAAAATATAATACAAATATTTAAAAATAAACCGCCCTGGATAATTCTAGCCCAAATTGCATAATTAACTTGCTTCATAAATTATATCGTTAAATTATTTTCTTCTTTTAATCGATTTCGTTCTTTTAGTAGGGCAGCAATAAAAAAGGTTAAAATGGTAAAAATGATAAAACCTAAATTTGGAATAATTGTCGCTGCAAAGTCAATAGGCTTGAATTTATTATTACGGATAGCATGATTAATATTAATCAGTTTTATACTTAAAAGAAATAAGGTTTCTAAAACGAAAATCCATTTCAAATAACGAAGATGCTTTTCGGTTTTAAGAAGAATAAACTCACCATTGGCAGCCCTTCTGAGGAGTAAAATACTTATGACAAGTAA
>JAZKCO010000004.1:0-34302 GCA_040388055.1 Bacteroidota bacterium | reverse complement strand
AAGTAAAAAAAGGTAAAACAATCCAGCTGCAAATTCATATAACTCTATTATAGGAAACTGTTTCAATTGACTGTATTTAACTAATAGGCTTAGCACAATTAGCGCGCAGAATACCCGGAGTATGAGCTCAAGCGAACGGAAGAGTAATTTGATTTTCATAATTATATTGTTAATTGTGATTGCCATAAAGTAGTCATTAAAAATGCTGACGATTTGACAATAATTTTATATCTTAAAACAAATATAAAGCATAATATATTGATTCACAAAATATTTTTATCGTAAAACAATAAATATTATCCTCAAATCGATTAACATCACAAACACTGCCAAATTAAATTTGGAATGATTTTTGCTGCTAAATATTTGTGAAAAAATTGCAGCAAAAGCAACATTTTCAACAAATTACCCTTTCATTCTGTACAAAATTTCTTATTTTTGCAGCTTCGAAATAATTAAGACGACTAAAACACATAAATGAGACAACTCAAGATAACCCAATCCATTACCAACCGCGAAAGTCAATCCTTAGACAAATACCTGCACGAGATTGGAAAAGTAGATTTAATTACCGCAGAAGAAGAAGTAATATTAGCCCGCAAAATTCGTGAAGGCGACCAAGCTGCTTTAGAGCGTTTAACTAAAACCAATTTACGTTTCGTGGTATCGGTAGCTAAGCAATACCAAAATCAAGGTTTAACTTTAGGCGACTTAATTAATGAAGGTAATTTAGGGTTAATCAAAGCCGCGAAACGTTTTGATGAAACCAAAGGTTTTAAATTCATTTCTTATGCCGTTTGGTGGATACGCCAGTCCATTTTACAAGCTATTGCCGAACAAAGCCGGATTGTACGTTTACCACTTAATCAGGTTGGCTCTTTAAGCAAAATAAGCAAAGCCTTTTCTAAATTAGAGCAGGAATACGAACGCGAACCTTCTCCCGAAGAGCTGGCGGATATTTTAGAAACTACAGTCGATAAAATTTCGGACACTTTGAGTAACTCTGGCCGTCATGTTTCTATGGATGCGCCCTTTGTTCAAGGTGAAGAAAATACATTATTAGATGTATTAGAAAACCATGAACCAAATACCGATAGCAATTTAATTAACGAATCGCTCTCTGAAGAGATTAAACGGTCGTTATCGACCTTAACCGAACGTGAGCGCGAAATTATTGTTTTATTCTTTGGCTTAAGTACTAATCATCCGCTTTCACTTGAAGAAATAGGCGAAAAATTTAACCTAACACGCGAGCGTGTTCGTCAGATTAAAGATAAAGCATTGCAACGTTTACGTCATACCTCACGTAGCAAAATTTTAAAATCTTATTTGGGATAGTTTAACTCCTAAATAATTAAAATACAGAAAAGATTGGGTTCTCGCCCGATCTTTTTTACTTTTGTGCCAATTCTAATCAAATTAATTTCTTGTATGCTAAATAAATACCAATCGGAGTTTCAAAACTGGATTGAAAAAGAGAAAAAAGCACTCGAATTGATCCGCTGTGTAGGTCAGTTATGGTTCGATCGGTCTATTGAGCTTGTACTTTTCCGTAAACCTTTATTCGATGTTGGTAGTAGCGAACTATTAGCTCATCATCAATATGCAAAAGAAGTAAGTGGAAAAGATATTTCTATTTACGAAACACTCGAATTGGCTACAACCATTGCCAAATGTAACCTCGCTCCTTCCCGTATCGATGTAGGTCGTCTGGCTTCCGAATGGTTAGACGAAAATAATACTTATTCGTCGATGTACGATTTCGTAATTAGCAAACTTACTCGGCATATTGGCAAAGACAAGATTAATTTAAAACCAAAGGATGTAGTATTATATGGTTTTGGTCGGATTGGCCGGATTGCTGCCCGCGAACTTATTGTTCAGGCTGGAAAAGGAGAACAATTGCGATTAAGAGCGATCGTTACACGGAGCTATAGCGACGAGGAATTAATTAAACGTGCCGAGTTATTGCGCACAGATTCTATTCATGGTCCTTTTAACGGAACTATTATTGAGGATTTTGAGAATAAAGCACTCATTATTAATGGGCAAACAATATACTTAATCGCCGCTAAAGAGCCCGAAGATGCAGACTATGCAGCTTATGGGATTGAAAATGCACTATTAATCGACAATACGGGAGTTTACCGCGATAGAGAAGGCTTAAGCAGACATTTAAAAGCTAAAGGCATCGCAAAGGTATTGCTAACAGCTCCTGCTAAAGGAGATGTCCCAAATATAGTAACCGGAATTAACGATTCTGATTTCGATTACCAAACAGAAACCATTTTCTCTAATGCATCTTGTACTACCAATGCTATTGTGCCGGTATTAAAAGTTATCGATACTGCATTTGGTATAGAGAAAGGACATATAGAAACCGTACATTCTTACACTAACGATCAGAATTTACTGGATAATTATCACAAAAAATATCGCCGTGGCCGTTCCGCAGCATTAAATCTGGTTATTACCGAAACTGGCGCCGACAAAGCAGTGGCTAAAGTAATCCCACATTTAGGAGGGAAACTAACGGGTAATGCCGTGCGCGTACCTACGCCTAATGTTTCGTTAGCCATCTTAAATTTATCCTTAAATAAAGTTACCTCTAAAGAAGAAGTTGCCGAAATTTTAAAGCAAGCTTCTTTATTTGGCGATTTATCAGAACAATTAGAATATTCGATTTCGAACGAATTGGTAAGTAGCGACCTCATCGGAAACAGTCATGCTTCTATTATAGATGGGCCAGCAACCATAATTGCAAGAGATAACAGATCAATTGTATTGTACACCTGGTACGATAACGAGTATGGGTATACCCGCCAAGTAATACGTCTGGCTAAGAAACTAGCAGGTGTAGTGAGACTAACCTATTATTAATTAATGATATGCAACTCCAAATTTATCAGGCCGATGCCTTTACGGATCAGTTATTTGGTGGTAATCCGGCAGCCATTATCCCATTAACCACTTGGTTACCGGCGCCTTTAATGCAAAAAATTGCAGCCGAAAACAATTTAGCCGAAACTGCATTCTTTGTTCCGCAGGGTAATGATTTCGAATTGCGTTGGTTTACCCCAGAGTTAGAGATAGATTTATGTGGCCATGCAACTTTAGCTGCGGCACATATCCTTTTTACCGAACTTGGTTATGCTAATAACGTGATTCACTTTCATACGCTTAAGGCCGGTGCTTTAACAGTAAGCAAGGCTGAAGATCTTTATGTATTAAACTTTCCATCTAGGCCAGCGGTTTCGGCAGAGGTACCCGATGGTCTGCTCGATGCAATTGGAGGGAAACCACCAATTGAAGTCTTAAAGTCAAGAGATTATCTTTTAGTTTACGAAACTGAAGCCGATATCTTAACCATTAAGCCCGATTTTGGAGCTTTGGCCAAACTAAATTTAATGGGTATTATTGTTACTGCTAAAGGCGATAACAGTGATTTTGTTTCCAGGTTCTTTATTCCATCGGCCGGAATAAATGAAGATCCTGTAACCGGATCGGCTCATTGTACCTTAATCCCTTATTGGGTAAATAAGCTAAACAAAAGTAAATTACATGCTTTTCAGGTATCGGCCCGCAGAGGCGAATTATGGTGTGAACTTCAAGCCGATAATGTCTTAATGTCTGGAAAAGCAGTGACCTATTTAAAAGGAGAAGTTTATATTTAAAAAGCTGGCAAATGTGGTTTGGTGTCCATTATTTTGTCGATGTTCTCCATTACTTTGTCTGTTAACAACGGAACTACCTCCAGAACTGTTAGATTTTCTTTCAATTGTGCTGCTTTCGAGGCGCCTAAAATTACGGTACTCACATTAGGGTTTTTTAAACACCAAGCTAACGAAAGTTTTGCCATCGGTAAATTCATTTTGTCGGCAAGCTGCTGTAAATTTTCGGCTTTTTTTAATCGATCGGCATCGAGAGTCCGATCTTTTAACCACTCCATTCCTTTCAACTCTAGTCTTGTATTCTTAGTGTTGCCATGAGTATATTTACCCGAGAGTAAACCCGAAGCCAATGGAGACCATATTGTCGTGCCCAGGCCATGGCGATTAAATAAATGTAAAAACTCGCGTTCCATTTTAGTCCGTTCAAATAAATTATATTGTGGTTGTTCCATTGTTGGGCCAATTAAATTGTATTTTTCCGCTACTGCAATGGCTTCCATTATTTCGGAGGCACTCCATTCTGAGGTGCC
The DNA here is from genome assembly GCA_040388055.1 of Bacteroidota bacterium. GTDB lineage: Bacteria > Bacteroidota > Bacteroidia > Sphingobacteriales > Sphingobacteriaceae > Pedobacter. The sequence continues at coordinate 30,101 of JAZKCO010000004.1, read as the reverse complement.
CCAATAAAGAATTTTACCTTGTTGCAATAAGGTATTCATTGCCCAGACCGTTTCGGTTATAGGTGTTTGTTTGTCGGGTCTATGGCAAAAATAAAGATCCAGATAATCGACTTGTAAACGTTTTAAAGCGGCATTACAGGCTTCGATAACATGTTTACGCGACAAGCCCATTTGGTTTGGCCCTTTATGTTCGGCACCGAAAAAAACTTTGCTCGATACCACGAATGATTCACGTTCCCATTTTTGAGCTTTCAAGATTTTCCCCATTACAATTTCCGATTTACCTTCGGCATATCCTTCTGCATTATCGAAGAAATTAACACCCGCATCGTAAGCAATCCCCATTAATTCGTCTGCAATTTTATCGCTAATCTGATTACCGAAAGTTAACCAACTTCCTAACGAAAGCGCACTTACCTGTAGCCCCGATTTCCCTAAACGTCTATATTCCATTTTTTTTAAGTTTAACTAAGTATGTTGCAAGAAATGTTAGCTGTTTTCCATCCCCTGTACCTAATACCAAATTAAGCTTTTTAGTACAACATTCTCCATCCTCTCTATTTTTTTACAAAAATTCAACCATCAACATATCGATCAATATAATTACCTTTATAAAAATTATTTTGAACTAAAACCATTAGACTGATGAAAAGAATATTCTTAATTCCATTGGCATTGCTATTAAGCTGTGGCGCTGCAAAAACTACAGGCGGAACACAAGCTACGGCCGTTAGTACGCAACTCTTAAAGGATGTAGAAACTTTATCTTTAGATTCTTATGAAGGCCGGAAAACCGGAACAAAAGGAGCAGAAATGGCCAGGACTTATTTAACCGGCCGGTTAAAAGAAATTGGCTTAAAACCATATCCTGGAACAAGTGGTTACGAGCAAAAATTCGAAACCAAGAGCCGAAATGGTGCAACGGTAGAAGGCATCAACCTTATCTCCTATATTCCTGGCAAAACCAGTAATATTATTGTAATTTCTGCACATTACGATCATGTCGGAGTTATTAAAAATGAAGTTTATAACGGTGCCGACGATAACGCATCGGGCGTGGCGGGCCTATTGCAGTTTGCCAAATATTTTTCAAAAAACAAACCTAACAATACCCTTATTTTTGCCATTTTCGACGCCGAAGAAATGGGGTTACTAGGAGCCAAAGCATTTGTAGCCAAACCTCCGGTAGGGCTCGAAAGGATTAAGCTAAACATTAATATGGACATGATTAGCCACAATGATAAAGGCGAATTATATGCAGCCGGAACATTCAAGTACCCACAGTTAAAACCTTACTTTATTACCACTAACCCCAAACTTAAGCTACTACTCGGCCACGACGATCCTAAACTTGGACACGACGACTGGACAAATCAAAGCGACCAGGGTGCTTTTAATGCTAAAAATATTCCCTTTATTTATTTTGGTGTCGAGGATCATAAGGATTACCATAAAGCAAGCGATGAGTTCCAAAATATAAATAAAGCCTTTTTTATAGATGCAGCAAATGCCATACAGGAAGTGATCGTAAACATCGATAAGAATCGCAGTATACAATCCATTTTTGACGAAAAGCTACAGATGAAAAAGCAATAGGTCTTAATTAATTTAAGTATAAAAAAGTCAGGTTGATTTAAGTTCAACCTGACTTTTTTATGCTTAGGCGTTTTGTCTTTATTATTTTTTCAATTTGTGGTTGGTCTCAATCATTCCCACAAATTCGCCGCCACCTGAGATCGATTTCGCTGGCCCTAATTGCTTTAACATTACGTTTTTACCTGCGATAGACATGGTTTTATTTGCTTTACTAGCTGCAATTGTAGCGCCTGGAGCTAATAAACTAATAGCTTTTGCTGTATAATTCTCGTCGGCATCCCCAAAATTATAGAGCGGATCATCGTAGTCATCCACAATATCCGGTGTCATTCCATCAAAATAGTCACCTTCTCCATTTGCATTTTTAGTTTGGAAAAGAGAATAATAAACGTCGTATTTATTCTCAATTGTCATTGGTGAAAAACCTACGGGTTTTCCATAAGTTTTAGTACCTACCAGTTTTACGTTCATGTAGGGCTTCAAAGAATTTATCACTAACTCGCTCGCCGACGCTGTACCACCAGACACAATAAATACGATATTTGAAATAGTATTTGATCTATTTAATGGTCCACTTTTCTGAAACCTTTGGGTATTACCTGTAACGCTATAATCGAGATCAGCATAGGTAATCATTTTTCCATTCTGATATTGCACTTTATAATTTTCGTCGAGATAAGGCTGATTTTCTAATATTTTAGCTCCGCCACTTTGCATTAACGCATTAAAGTGTTCGGAGAACATTACAGCCCCTACGGCCGACATTGGTGCAATCTGATTAATCAGGTATTCTGCTGTATTAACATAGCCACCACCATTATACCTTAAATCGATAATTAAATCGGTCACGCCCCGCGTATTGAAGTCAGCAAATGCTTCGTCAAAACCAGCTTGCGAATTCGTTAAAGTCGAAAAACGGGCATAGGCCAGGTAGCCTATTTTTTTTGCTCCTGAGGTAATTACTTTAGCGGCATAAATAGGGCTACTTTTATACAATCCTTTAGTCAAATTAGCAACAGTGATAACACCATTGGTTATCCCGTTTTCATATTTAACATATTCCATCTGTAGTGTATTTGCATTAATGGCATTATTAAGGAAAGCTACATCATTGTTATAGTTATCTCCAAGCACCCTTCCATTAACTTTAGTTATCCTATTGCTTCTAATTAGACCAGCTTTATCGGCTGGCGAATTTTGAAACACTGCAGATATAAATAAGGCGTAAGCAGTAGAGTTAGGGTCTGTAAAAGCAGTTAACCGAAAGCCAAAATCATTCCCATTCCCCTCCAAATCGACGGAGCTTTTTTCGTTGGGGGCAAACGCTACTGGGTTTTTATCGGCTTTATCTGCGATATAAGAATATTTAGAGTCTGTACCACTAGCAAAATACTCGTAAGGTAGCTTTGTCGTCGGATTAATTTTATATTGGGTTAAAGCAATCAGTTCCTTTTCGTAATTATCGAAATCTGTACTTAAAGTAGTGTATTTTCGTGGATTAAAAGTTTCATAACTAGGCAGTGCGTCACTCCATAAATAAATTTCTTTCGCATATAGAAAAATAGAATCGCGGGATAAATCTGCGCGGCTTGTTGTTGGTGGGTCTGGCGCGGGTGTGGGTGTCTTTTTACAAGCAGTTAAGCCCAGGCCTAAAAAAGCGCTTAATAGTAAAATTTGTTTCATTTGTTATAGATTGATCATGCAAAATAACGAAAAAAAAGCTATATTATTTTATACATATCTAAATAGGAAATCCCGCTTTTTGTCGAAAAAATTTCCATTTCTTCCGAACTCGAAATAAGCAGAATTTCTTCTTTCTGCAGCTGACGCTTTGTTAATATAAAGTCTATAGTTTTAGGCAATGAATCTGGTTCGAATTCTGCTGTAAAATAGGTTTTGAGGTACTTTTCTAACCCATGCCATTCCATTTGTTTAATTTTATTAATTTGTTGCAACGGATCGCCAACTATTAGTAAACAGATCTCTTTTCTTTCGAGCACAATTTCTTGTAAAAAAGAAAGCATTTGCTTGTAAAGTAATAATTTTAAGGGCAGCCTGGCATTTTGATGTAACAGTTCAAAATTTTGTTGATATTTTGACGGGATATTAAATTTTATTGCTGTCTTTTCAAAGAGTTGTGTTTCGCCTGCTATGGCAAACTCGGCCTGCATAAACGACAGAATTGCAGCAGCATCTGTTTGCTCGCTATAAGCCATAAATTCGGAGAAAAGATAATAAACTTGTAATAAGTAGTCTTTTTGGGGATATAAAACATTATCTAATTCGAAAATGAATGCTTTTTTATGGATTATATACGATTCGAACATGCAGTTGGTTACAAATTATTAGGCAGTAATATTTCAATATTAAACTCGTCAAATAAAATCTTTGCTTTTAACAACGCTTCTATTTCAAAAAGCTCTGTAGGTAAAATTGCATCAACCCCCTCATTTAAACAGTGTTTTAATAGCGTATGAACCAAGACCTCTTCGTTCTTGGTACCCAAGCTAATAAGTTTATAATTTTTTGACACCATTGCAGGAACTTCGCCATAATCGGCCAATACTACTTCATATTGATTAAAGTCCTTTAATAATTTAAATGCAGCAGCCGATTTGCCACCAGTGATTAATATTTTCAAATTTGATATAATGATTAACTAATTATTAACCCATCTTTCATAGTCACTACCCTGTTGCTAATTTTTGCCAGGTCTTCATTATGGGTAACGATTACAAAAGTCTGATTAAAATTATCTCTTAAATGAATAAATAGCTGATGTAAAGCATTTGCATTGGCTGAATCGAGATTACCAGACGGCTCATCGGCAAGCACAATTGCAGGTTTATTAATCAGCGCCCTTGCAACGGCTACTCTTTGTTGCTCACCACCCGACAATTGGTTTGGTTTATGGTCTGCCCTATCTTTCAAGCCAAATAAGTCTAATAACTCGAAGGCTCTTTTTTCTGTTTCTTTTTTATTCTTTTTAGCTATAAAGGCAGGGATACAAATATTTTCCAAGGCCGAAAATTCGGGTAATAAATGATGAAATTGAAAAATAAAACCGATATTCTGGTTCCTGAAAACACTTAATAAATCGCCAGAAAGCTTATTAATTTGTGTACCATTTATTTCGATAAATCCCATATCTGGCCGGTCTAAAGTACCGAGTATATGCAATAAAGTGCTTTTCCCGGCACCAGAGGCGCCAATAATACTTACAATTTCTCCTTTGGTTACTTCAAAATCTACACCTTTCAAGATAGATAAGGTTCCGTAAGCCTTTTTTATTCCCGTGGCTTTTAGCATACTGCAAAGCTACACAATAGTTAAATTGTTCGATTGTTAAATTAAAAAAATTTGGATATTTGCTATCTTTCCTTAACTTTGAAAAACAAAGTGCTTTTAAAAATGAACAAACAAGAGGAACAACTCAATGCCCTGACCGATATCCGCAATATGATGGATCGATCGTCTAGGTTTATATCTTTAAGTGGCTTATCAGGAATTTTCGCAGGCATTATTGCATTAATCGGCGCTTATTTGGCCGATAAGGAGATTAAAAATTATACCAATGGCGCTTATGGTTATGGAGTAACTGCAGACCTAGACCTGGAATATAATTTATTGAAACTTGCTTTAAGTATTTTGCTCTTGGCTCTTGTTGGGGCGGCAATATTTACTTATCGTCAGAGCCTGAAGAAAAAGCTTCCCATCTGGGATAAAACAGCCAAAAACTTATTAATTAATCTGGCGATTCCCCTGGTTACTGGCGGCCTCTTTATTCTAGGCTTACTCTTTAATTATCCAAACTCTGTTCATCTAATTGCACCAAGTTGCCTCATATTTTATGGTTTGGCCTTAGTTAATGCCAGTAAATACACCTATTCGGACATTAAATTCTTAGGAATTTGCGAGGTTTTGTTAGGTCTTGCTGCGTTGTTTAGCGCCACTTATAGTTTGTATTTTTGGGCGATGGGTTTTGGCATTTTACACCTGATTTATGGCGCTGTAATGTATTTTAAATATGAAAGGGCCAAGTAATGAATAACCCGATAGCAGCTTTAAATAAAATATTCGACAGCAGAATAAGGTTAGGGGTAATGTCTTTGCTGGCAGTTAATAAAGATATCAGCTTTAACGAACTAAAGGAAATACTGGCCCTTACCGACGGAAATCTCGCCTCGCACTTAACCACTCTTGAACAAGCTGCGTATATTACTGTTAAGAAAGCATTTGTGGGCCGTAAAACCAATACAACCTATAGCATCACTTCCTTAGGCAAGGAAGCATTCGGTTCGCATCTGAATGCATTAGAAAAAATGATTAAAACTTTATAAATATATTTTTTATCTATTTACTTTGAAATACAAAGTACTTTTTTTATCAAAACATTATTTATTTTAGTGTTAACACGAATAACGAAATTCGGATATTTTAAAGAGAATGAGCTATAGCGCGGGTGATCATACTTGATACTAAAAAATATAATTGTAGATTTGAGCAAATTTTTGAGCAAATGAATATCCACGAATATCAAGGTAAACAAATTTTAAAGAGTTTTGGTGTTGCAGTGCAGGAAGGCATTGTAGCTGATACAGTTGACCAAGCTGTAGAGGCCGCTAAAAAAATGAAAACAGACTATAACTCGGATTGGGTTGTAATTAAAGCGCAAATTCATGCTGGTGGTCGCGGTAAAGGTGGCGGTGTAAAATTAGCTAAAAACCTGGATGAAGTTAAACAAAGAGCAACCGACATTTTAGGTATGCAATTAATTACGCCACAAACCAGCGCAGAAGGCAAAAAGGTAAATAAGATTTTAGTTGCTCAGGATGTATATTATCCCGGAGCTTCCGAAACCAAAGAATTTTACATGAGTGTTTTATTAAATCGCGCCAAAGGCACTAACATTATCATGTACAGTACCGAAGGTGGAATGGATATTGAGGAAGTAGCTGCACATACGCCACATTTAATTTTTAAAGAAGAAATAGACCCTAAAGTAGGCTTGCAAGGTTTTCAAGCACGCAAAATAGCTTTTAACCTAGGTTTAACAGGTGCAGCGCATAAAGAAATGGTAAAATTCGTATCTGCACTTTATAATGCCTATAACAGTACTGATTCTTCAATGTTCGAGATTAATCCGGTATTAAAAACCAGCGACGATAAAATTATTGCTGTCGATGCTAAAGTAGATCTGGACGAAAATGCTTTGTTTCGTCATCCAGACTATGCTGCAATGCGCGATAAACTGGAAGAAGATCCTACCGACGTGGAGGCTAGCGAGAGCAATTTAAATTATGTAAAACTAGATGGTAATGTTGGCTGCATGGTTAATGGTGCAGGTTTGGCAATGGCCACCATGGATATCATTAAAATTGCGGGCGGAGAACCTGCTAACTTTCTAGATGTGGGTGGTACTGCAAATGCAACAACGGTAAAAGCTGGTTTCAACATTATTTTAAAAGACCCCAACGTTAAAGCTATTTTAATTAACATTTTTGGTGGTATTGTGCGTTGCGACAGGGTTGCGCAAGGAGTAATAGATGCCTACAAAGAAATTGGTAATGTACCTGTTCCTATTATTTGCCGTTTACAGGGCACAAATGCAGTTGAAGCCAAGCAATTAATTGACGATTCTGGTTTAAAAGTATACTCTGCAATTGCTTTAAAAGATGCTGCAGATTTAGTAACTAAAGTACTTGCTTAATATATAAGGCTAAAACCTATTTAAGGTAATAAAAAAGCAGTCGATATCGACTGCTTTTTTTATTACCCCTGGCTATCCAACCAGCGCTTTAACCAAATATAAATACAATTTCCTGTATGAACAGAGTAAAAATACAAATTATATGTATTTTTTCAAAAAATTTATGCTTTTTTATACCATTAATAGTAAAAATTTAATTTTAAATCAAAAAATAATGGAAATAAAATAACATTATTAAAAAAATAGTGGATAAATTGGTTATTTATCTTAAAAATATAACAATTAATGGATTAAAAAACAATATTTCAAGCTAAAAATTAATTTATCATAAATAAAGCAAAATAAAAATTATAAAAATATAAAAAAACACCTGTTTTAAAATTAAAATAAACAAAAAAGATAGTTTAAATCAAAATCATATATTAAATTATCTTTGTACAGCTAAACTATATGTTGTGTATATTTTTATGAAAGGCTTCCAATTACCTACTTCTAGAATTCCGGAAAATGAAACTGAGCGCGTCCAAAAATTACATGCTTACGATATTTTAGATACGCCAGCAGAAAACACTTTCGACAAGATCGCTGTTTTGGCAGCGCAGATTTTCAACACTCCTATCGCGCAGGTAACCTTTGTAGATCGTGAACGGGTGTTTTTTAAAGCAAATATCAGCCCTCTTGCTACAACCGAAATCGAGCGAAAAGATAGCTTTTGTGCCATTGCTATTTTAAATGAAGAAACGACGTTAATAGAGGATATGCATCAAATTCCTGAACTCGCTACCAACCCTTTCGTTGCTATGGAGAATGGGGTTCGATTTTATGCTGGCGCACCACTTAAAACAATGGAAGGGTTGCAATTAGGAACACTTTGTGTGCTGGATACACAACCAAGAACTGTTAACCCCCAGCAACTAAAAATGCTCGAAACGTTATCTTCTATTATCATAGACGAACTCGAATTGAGATTGGCAGCCAGAAAGGCAATACGTATACAGAACGACACCATGAATCGTATTGTTCATGACCTTAAAAACCCTAATACAACTATTGCACTCTCGGCCGAACTAATTAAACTTAAAGCGGACGATCCGAAAATCGTTTTAGATTTCGCCGACCGCATTAAAAATGCCGCCAATAATGTATTAACCAATTTAAATAATCTTTTAGATATTTCGCAGGTAGAAAACGGAAGTCTCCAATTAAACTTGCAGGAAATTAATCTTCTAGATACACTCCAAATTGTAAAAAAGAATTTTGAATTACTGGCCGCTCAAAAGCAGCAGCAACTCCTCATCAGCTGCAACTGTAATCCTATTTTATTTGCTGATCCTTTAAGACTACAGGAAGCTTTTGAAAATCTGTTAAGCAATGCTATCAAATACGCCGAAAAAAACACGACAATTTTCATCAACATTAAAAAAAATCAGAACCAGGTAACCATCGAATTTAAAGATCAAGGTCAGGGTTTAACCAAAGAGGATATGGGTAATCTTTTCGTCAAATTTGCTAAACTAAGCGCGGTACCTACTGCCCGGGAACATTCTAACGGACTTGGTTTATCGATCGTAAAAATGCTTGTTGAACTACACAAAGGCAAAGTGTGGGCATTTAGCGAAGGTAAAAACAAAGGTGCTTCCTTTTATATTTCTATTCCGCTATAATTAAATCAAGATTTAACTTAAAAGAAAGGTAAAAGGTCGAACCTTCTCCAGCATTACTTTCGAACCATATTTTACCATTTTGGAGTTCAGTAAATTCTTTACATAACAACAAACCCAGACCAATGCCTTTTTCATTATTAGTACCGTAGGTCGATGATGCCTTTAATTTGAAAAGCTTCTCCTGTTGTTCGGCTTTAATTCCGAGCCCGTTATCCTTAACCATAATTATACATTGCGAATTTTCTTTATAGACAACAACGCCGATAAGCCCTCCTTTTCTGGTAAATTTAATGGCATTATTAACCAGATTTCTTATTACCAACTGAAACATATTGGGGTCGGCGATAATATGGAGTTCATCTTTGGCTTCGATTGTAAATGCTATTCCTTTTCTCGCCGAAATATTCTTCTCTATACTTAAACCTTTTGCAAGTGCCTCGTTAACATTTAAGGACATCAATTGGATATTCGCACCTTTCATCTGACTTTTAGACCAGGATAATATATTCATGAGCATATCTGAAGTATCCCTGGTAATTTGCAGCAACTGACGTTCTACTTCCTGTTTCTCTTCTTCGCCTAGATCGACCTCTGTTAAAATTTCCAGGTAACTCTGAATAGAATTTAAAGGCAACTTAATATCGTGCGAAACAATCGAAAAAAGCTTATCCTTTTCCGAATTCAAATGTTCGAGCTCTATTTTCTGGGCTAAGATTCTTTCGCTCTGTTCTTCTATAGCTATGTTTTTCTGGTGGGCAGAAATTCTTTCATAATCATAGTTTTTTCTGGTATAGCTTATCGCAAAATAAGTAATCACGACCACGACAAAATAGGTAATCGCAAAATCTAGCGCCTTAACAAGCTCACTATTATACGAGTATGGAGCTAAATGCGGATTAAGGTATTCGGTAGTTAAAATTATTAATACCAAGCTTATATTAATCGGTATCCAGAACTTAAATTGTTGCTTTGGTATAATGGCAATAATGAGTAAAAATGCTAAAGAAAACAGCAGTAAGTTTGGCCCGAAAATACCCGAATTATAAAAATAATTAATCGCAAAAGTGATATTACAAGTAATACAGAACAATTTTATGCCTAGCGACGACTTCCTTTTAAACCTGGATAAATAATAGAGGAAAAACGAAATAAACACCCCAAAAACACAAAGCGCTGCAGGCACCATTAATCCGATAAACAGATTAAAAGGCACCTCAAAACACATGGTAGTAAAGGCTATAATACAAAAAGTGTTGAAAATCCTTTCCTCTAAAGAAAAGTATTTAGGATCTCCAATAATTTTTTTTCCATTAAGTTGCTTTCCAAAAATTCGCACCGATATTTAAAATTTTTTACACCAAACAAACTTAAGGATATTAAGATTAAGGAAAAAATGATTTATGTAAAAACAATAAGGCACAAATAAGGATTTTCAGGTTTAAATCCTTATTTTTGACGCCCTTTTAAAGCTATTTCATCATGATAAAGAGAGAAAAAATTAAGGATTTACTGGAAACCACCACATTTAATAAAGAAGTAACGGTAATGGGTTGGGTACGCACTTTCCGTAACAATCAGTTTATCGCTTTAAACGATGGCTCCTGTATGAACAACATTCAGGTGGTGGTCGATTTTGCCAATACACCCGAAGTTTTGTTAAAACGGATTACCACTGGAGCCGCTCTTGCAATAAAAGGCCTTCTAGTCGAATCTTTAGGAAAAGGTCAGAAAGTAGATATCAAAGCCAGCTCAATAACTATACTTGGAGATAGCAATGCAGAAGAATATCCTTTACAGCCAAAGAAACATAGCCTCGAATTTTTAAGGGAAATTGCACATTTGCGTTTTCGTACCAATACCTTTAATGCCGTATTTAAAATTCGCCATGCCTTGGCATTTGCAATTCACCAGTTTTATAACGACCGTGGATTCGTTTATATGCATACCCCGGTAATTACTGCAAGTGATGCAGAAGGTGCCGGTGAGATGTTTAAAGTAACCACCTTAGATTTTGACCATACCCCCAGAACCGCAGATGGAAAAGTAGATTTTTCTGCTGATTTTTTTGGCCGGGCAACTAATTTAACAGTATCCGGGCAATTAGAAGGCGAATTAGCCGCTATGGCTTTCGGTCAGATTTATACTTTTGGTCCGACTTTTAGAGCCGAAAACTCAAACACTACACGGCATTTGGCCGAGTTCTGGATGATTGAACCCGAAGTCGCTTTTGCCGACCTGGAAGATAACATGCAACTGGCCGAAGACATGATGAAATACGTGATCAATTATGCCATTACCAATTGTAAAGAAGAGTTGGCATTTTTGAACGATCGTTTACTCGAAGAAGAAAAACAAAAACCACAGCAGGAACGAAGTGAACTCTCCCTGATGGAAAAATTAAATTTCTGTTTGGTTAACGATTTCGAACGCTTAACCTATACAGAAGCCATTCAGATTTTAAAATACGCTAAGCCAAATCAGAAAAAACAATTCAAATACCTGATCGACGAATGGGGCGCGGATTTACAAAGTGAACATGAGCGTTATCTGGTGGAGAAACATTTTAAAAAACCTGTAATTTTAACTGATTATCCTAAAGACATAAAATCGTTTTATATGCGAATGAACGATGATGGTAAAACTGTTGCTGCTATGGATATTCTTTTCCCCGGTATTGGCGAAATGATTGGCGGTTCGCAACGGGAAGAGCGTATGGACAAGTTAACACAACGCATGGAAGAAATGAACGTACCACAAGAAGAACTGTGGTGGTACTTAGACACCCGCCGGTTTGGCTCTGCTCCACACGCCGGTTTCGGCCTAGGTTTCGAACGTTTGGTTTTGTTCGTTACAGGGATGACCAATATAAGGGATGTAATTGCCTTCCCAAGATTCCCAAAAAGCGCAGAGTTTTAACTTAAATCATTCACATCATTTAATAAAAAACAATGTTCGAATTGTTTCATCCCTGTTTTGGGGTAATAGTTGATTGCTTTGGGCGCAGCTAATAAAATAAGCTTGGCTTGTGGTGTAGCAAGTTTCGTTTGCCTAATTAGCTCCTTCCCTATGCCTTGTTTCTGGTAATCCTCATCGACCGCCAAATCTGACAGATAGGTACAAAATGCAAAATCTGTTAATGAACGGGATACCCCAATTAACTTTCCATCAATTCTGGCAGTTATAATAAGATTACCATGCTTGAGCATCTTTGCTATCCTTTCGGGCTCTCCAACCGGCCTCCTTTCGCCTAAGGTAGATTTTAGCAGTATATTTACAAATTCTCCTCCGTCTAAGTCATTTTCTATTTGATAGTTAATCATTTCTCTTGTTATTGATGAGGATTTGCTGTCTGATAATCTATTAATGACACCCTGTAATCTGTTGGCGCAAAACTTGCAGAAGTACTCAATGTCATTCCCAATTCGTGTTGTGAAGGATAAGGGGTAGCTAACAGGCTTCCTTCGGGGATATAGGGGAAGGTCTCCACATAAGATTGCATTACATTCTGACCTATTCTACGATTTATATATGCTCTTGTTAACTGATAAGGATGACGTAATCCGGCAGCACCCAATAATTCGACTGCACTTTGAACGGTTAACCGATGGAAATTAAATACCCTTACTGTTTTATCTTCAACCACTAAACCTTTCATTAAACTCTGATCCTGTGTAGCAACACCTGTAGGGCAAGTATTGCTATTGCATTCTAGTGCCTGAATACAACCTAAGGCGAACATCATCCCTCTAGCCGAATTACATAAATCGGCTCCCAATGCCATATTTTTAACCAAATCAAATCCTGAAGATATTTTACCTGATGCAATAATTTTAATGTGTTTTTTCAAGTTAAAGCCGCTCAACACATCATATACAAAGGCCACTCCTTCTCTTAATGGCATACCAACTGCATTCGAAAATTCTTGTGGGGCAGCACCAGTACCTCCTTCGCCCCCATCAACAGTTATAAAATCTACATAAATTCCAGTCTCTACCATGGCTTTACAGATGGCGAAAAACTCGCTCCGGCGACCAATGCATAGTTTAAACCCGATGGGTTTGCCATTCGATAATTCTCTTAACTTTTTTACGAAATCCATCATTTCCAATGGAGTCGAAAATGCAGCATGTGCGGGTGGAGAAATTACATCAAAGCCTTCTTTTACTAAACGGATACGGGCAATTTCTGGGGTTACTTTTTTCGCTGGCAAAATCCCGCCATGACCTGGTTTAGCGCCTTGCGATAATTTAATTTCGATCATCTTCACATTTTCGGTTTGCGAACGTTCTGCAAAAGCTTCGTAATTAAATGAGCCATCGTGATGGCGACAACCGAAATACCCGGTCCCGATTTGCCAGATCAAATCGCCTCCAGGCCCCGAATGATAATCACTAATTCCACCTTCACCAGTATTATGTGCAAAATTTCCCATTTTGGCCCCGCCATTTAAGGCTAAAATTGCATTCTGACTTAACGACCCAAAACTCATTGCCGAGATATTATAAATACTGGCAGAATAAGGTTGTGTACATTCTGGCCCTCCAACGGTTACCCTCGGGTTAACATCCAGCTCGTGATGACTTATTGCCGATATACTATGGCTTAGCCATTCGTAACCATTTTCGTAAACATCCAATTGCGTACCGAAAGGAATCGTATCATTATCCTTTTTTGCTCTTTGGTAAATTAACGAACGATTTAACCGGCTAAATGGCTTTCCATTAGTATCACTTTCCACAAAATACTGATATATTTTTGGTCTTAGTTCTTCCATGAAATAACGAAGTCTGCCAAAAACAGGATAATTTCTTACAATACTGTGTTTAGGTTGATATAAATCGTAGACACCCAACAATACAAAGGGGCCTGTAAAAATAAACAACCACCAGAGTGGTTCGTAAGTTAGACCCAACATAATAGTAAGGGCAACTAAAAATGCGGCGATGGCAACAAACGCTTTTCTCATATTCGATTAGTTTATAGAAAGGTATTAGTAGTTCTTTCAAAAATAAGCAAAAGCCCGTCCTTTAACGATTATTAAATGTAATTATAATCTAACGATGTTAACAATTGACTGCTTATTTTGTTATTTTTGAAGATGTTAATTAAGATTTATCCAGAGAATCCCAATCCAAAAGCTATAGAACAAGTAGTAGAAATTTTAAAAAAGGGTGGCTTAATTATTTATCCTACAGACACCGTATATGGATTAGGTTGCGACATCACTAATCAAAAAGCCATCGAAAAAATATGCCGCATCCGCGGAATAAAACCAGAAAAAGCTAACTTTTCTTTCATTTGTTCAGATTTGAGGCATATTTCAGATTTTATCAAACCAATAGATACCTCCATCTTTAGGGTATTGAAAAAAGCATTACCAGGGCCATTTACCTTTATTTTTAATGCCAATAACAATGTACCCAAGTTGTTAAGCTCTAATAAAAAAACAGTAGGTATCCGCGTCCCTGATAATGATATTGCAAGGGCAATTGTAGCCGAGCTTGGAAATCCAATTATTTCTACTTCGATTAAGGATGATGATGAGCTGGTTGAATATTCGACCGACCCAGAGCTTATTTACGAGAAATATAAGGAACAAATCGATGCAATAATCGACGGTGGTTATGGCGATAATGAAGCTTCGACAGTTGTCGACTGCACAGCCGGGTATTTCGAGGTTGTTCGTGAAGGCAAGGGAAATCTGGAGGATTTTCTATGAAAAAAATTAACCTTTCCGTTTTCAAGGATTTTTTCCAATCGGGTAAAGTTGGTGGGATTATCTTATTAATTTGTGTAATCTTCTCTTTAATAATTGCAAATTCTGATGCTAAAGAAGAATTTTCAAATTTATTGGTTCAAAACTTAGGTTTTAATTTAGGCAGTTTAAATATAAGTTATAGCATTTCGGCATGGATAAACGATGGCCTTATGGCTATTTTCTTTCTGCTGGTTGGTTTAGAAATTAAACGGGAGTTGATAGAAGGCGAGCTATCCAGTGTTCAAAAGGCTGCTTTACCTGTATTAGCTGCATTTGGAGGGATGATTATCCCGGCTTTAATCTATTTCCTTTTTAATAGGAATGAGGCAACGGTAACTGGCTGGGGGATTCCGATGGCCACCGATATTGCCTTCGCCCTGGCAATTATTGCAATACTGGGCAAAAATATACCCGCCTCTTTGAAGATATTTTTAGCAGCCCTGGCAATTGCCGATGATCTGGGAGCTATTTTAGTAATCGCTGTTTTCTATACCGCTCAAATTCATTGGGATTATCTGCTCATGGCAGGTGGGATTTTTGCTTTGCTCCTCGTGTTAAATTATTTTAAGGTTAAATCTTTATGGTTTTATTTATTACCAGGTGTATTGCTCTGGTATTTTGTTCATCATTCTGGTATCCATGCTACGATTGCAGGAGTCTTACTGGCCTTTACCATTCCGACTAATAATACGGCCATAGAATCTCCTTTAGAAAAGCTCGAGCATTTTTTAACTGCGCCAGTAAATTATTTAATTATGCCAATTTTTGCGCTGGCAAATACAAATATTACTTTTCAGAAAGAAATGATTAACGGATTAATTTCACCACTTGGCCTCGGAATTATTATAGGTTTATTTTTCGGCAAAACTTTGGGGGTTACTTTATTTTCCTGGCTTGCTGTTAAAATTAAACTAGCCCGTTTGCCTTCGGGCGCCTCCTGGAAACATATTATTGGTGTGGGTATGCTGGCTGGTATTGGTTTTACCATGTCTATATTTATTGCACTACTCTCTTTTAATCATGCGGATTCCATTTTAGAAGCTAAATTTGCTATCCTCTGCGCCTCGGTAATTGCCGGAATATCGGGTTTTGTTTATTTGAAAAGATTGAAGGGGTAATGGGTTGTGGGTTCTGCAGTAAATAAGCTTAGCGTTAAAAATTTATATTTCTATTTTGTACAAAAATATGTACAAATTTATGTACATTTGAAGTATCATCCCAAATCACATGAAGGCAATTACAATTTCAACTCTTAGAAAAGATATGAAAACTTATTTTGATGAGGTATCTCAATCGTCGGAAGTGATTATAGTACCCAGAAACAATGAAGACGAAGCTGTGGTTATTATGTCTATTAAAGCCTATAATTCTTTAAAAGAAACGGAGCATCTCTTATCGACGAATGCAAATAGAAAAAATCTTGAAGAATCGATTAACCAATTTAAAGAAGGGAAAACAATTCCTTATCAGCTAGATTAATCAATTTGATGAATATTGAGTTTACACCCAATAGCTGGGCAGGATTTAATTATTGGCAAGAAACCGATATCGAAATTTTTAACAAAATTAAAGAGCTTATTAAAAATATCCAAAAGGAACCGTTCAAGGGCATAGGAAAACCCGAACCCCTAAAATTCGGATTAAAAGGTTATTGGTCAAGAAGGATAACTGGCGAACATCGCTTAGTTTACCGTATTGATGGAACAAAAGGAAAGGATCAAAAATGCATGATTATACAATGCCGGTATCATTACGATTAAGGTTACCTAAATTTGCGCATAAATTCGTTAACATTCTCGATCAATTTTCCTGCAGTTAAACTTTTTACAAAAGCACTACCAATAATTGCGCCGCTGGCATATTCGTTAGCAGAATCGAAAGTTTTTCGATCAGAAATACCAAAGCCTATCATTAGCGGATTATTTAATTTCATATCATGGATACGGGCAAAATAAGCTCTTGCATTTGCAGAAACATCGAGATTTTTACCTGTTGTTGCAGCCGAAGAAAGTAAATAAATAAAAGCATTACTTAAACTATCGATTTTTCGAATGCGTTCGTCGGATGTTTGCGGGGTAACCAAAAAGATATTGCTCAAATTATTTTCTTCAAAATAAGTATGATATAATTCTTCGTATTCGTACATAGGTAAATCTGGAATAATACACCCATCTACCCCAATTTCGGCACAGGCCTTACAAAACTTTTCCACGCCAAATTGTAGCACTGGATTAACATAGCCCATAAGCAAAATAGGAATAGTAACTGTTGTACGAAGGTCTTTAAGTTGCTCAAAAAGCAAATGTAAGGTCATTCCATTATCTAAGGCCTGCTTACTGCTCGCTTGGATAATTGGCCCATCGGCTACAGGGTCGGAATATGGAAAACCAATTTCCAGAAAATCTGCCCCTGTTTTTTCGAGTGCTTCGGCTATTTTTAAGGTATCATTTAAACCCGGATAGCCTGCTGTATAATAGATGGAAAGGATATCTTTCTTTTTGTTTTTAAATAATTGCTGTAATCGATTCATATCTCCTGCCTAATTATAAATTAAAATGTTTCATATAAGTTTCCATGTCTTTGTCGCCTCTTCCCGACAAGCATACGACCACATTTTCGTCGCCATTAAATTTCATACGGGCTAAATAAGCTAAAGCATGAGCACTTTCTATGGCCGGAATAATTCCTTCTAGCTGAGTGAGCAATAATCCTGCATCGAGCGATTCGTTATCTGTAATAGAAACATACTGACCGCGGCCCGTTTTAAACAAATGCGCATGTTGTGGCCCAATGCCAGGGTAATCTAAGCCAGCAGAAACCGAATGAGGTTCGACGACCTGCCCATCGGGTGTTTGCATTAAAATACTTCTGCTGCCATGCAGAACGCCTTCTTTCCCCAATAGTGTGGTTGCAGCCGAAAAACCACTGCTTACTCCTTTACCGGCAGCCTCTACTGCGATAAGTTTTACGTTTTCGTCGTTAATAAAATGATAAAACATTCCCATTGCATTGCTTCCGCCACCAACACATGCCAGCACATAATCTGGTTCGGATTTACCTGTTTGCTCTATTAACTGCTTTTTGGTTTCTTCGGAGATCACAGATTGAAAAATGGCAACCATATCTGGATAGGGATGTGGACCAACTACAGAACCAATAATGTAATGGGTATCGATAGGGTTATTAATCCAATCGCGCATTGCCTCATTCGTCGCATCTTTTAGGGTTTTACTGCCCGACATTGCCGGAACCACTTTTGCGCCCAACATCTTCATCCGGGCAACATTTGAGGCCTGGCGTTTAATATCGACTTCGCCCATGTAAACCACACATTCAAGACCTCGCAATGCGCAAACTGTTGCGGTAGCTACTCCATGCTGACCAGCGCCTGTTTCGGCAATAATCCGCTTTTTCCCTAGGCGCTCGGCCAATAAAATCTGACCAATTGTATTGTTTATTTTATGCGCTCCGGTATGATTTAAGTCTTCCCGTTTTAGAAAAATATTTGCGCCATACTTTTCTGAAAGACGCTTTGCCAGGTATAAAGGTGAGGGGCGGCCCACATAGTCCTTTAATAGCGCTTTAAATTCTTGCTGAAAACTTTCTTCGTTAATAAGTCGAAGGTAATTTTGTCTTAACTCTTCAACATTTGGATATAGCATCTCGGGAATATAAGCGCCACCAAAATCGCCATAATAACCTCTTTCGCTTACAAAATAATTCATAGCTGTTCTTTAAAAACTTTTAATTTCTCTACCACTTTAAATCCAGGTTCGACCTCGAATTTACTGTTCACATCTATCGCGTACAATCGCGTATCTTTTATTTCTCTAATTGCAGTAACATCATCTAAATCGATCCCGCCACTTAAAAAATAAGGTTTTTCGAAAGGATACTCGTTTAATAAGGTCCAATCAAATCGTTTACCGGAACCTCCATAATCGGGTGTTTGGGTATCGAATAGCAACTCGTCGACAGTATTTAAATAAGTTTCCAATAGCGAAAAATCAAAATTTTTGGTAACTCCAAAAGCTTTAATAATTTCTACGCCCTTGGTTTTTAGGGCTGCACAATAATCTTCGCTTTCGTTGCCATGGAGTTGTACTGCTTTTAAAGCGTACTTGTCTATAAAAACTTTAACCGTTTCGAGCGCTTCATTTACAAAAACTCCTGTCGTTTTAATTGAAGACGGCACATATTTAATCAGCTCTGCAGAAACTTCGCTAATGCACCGCGGCGATTTAGGGTAAAAAATAAAACCCATATAATCGGGCTGTAATGCAGCGACCGCAGCAATATTAGCTGCCTGTTTCATTCCACATATTTTAAGTTTCAAACCCATTTCGCTGATATAAATTAACCGTTAACTAAATTTTTAAAACTATTTAAAGCTTTTTTAGCAATTAGTGATTCTTCGGCCTCATAATAACAGTCGGCAAAAGAAACATCCCCCTTAATTGTTTGTATGGCTAATGCAGCATTGCATAATACGACATTAGTTTGCGGGTCAGTTCCCTGTCCATTTAATACATTGGTAAAAATCCTGGCCGACGATTCTACCGTATCTCCGCCTTGGATTTCTTTTTCATTAATTTCTTCGAAACCAAAATCTGCTACTTTATTTAAAGCTTCCCCTCTTTTGCCGAAAGTTTTAAAATCGCAGGTTAAAGAAACTTCATCAAAACCATCAACAGCGTGTACAATGGTATAATTTTTATCAGTTTGTTGATACAGATAGGCGTATAACCGCGCTAACTCCAAACTAAAAACACCCACTACCTGGTTTTTCGGCTGCGCCGGATTTACCATGGGGCCCAGCATATTAAAGAAGGTTTTAACGCCCAATTCTTTTCGTATCGGAGCTACTGTTTTCATTGCCGGATTAAATAACGGCGCATGCAGAAAGCAAATCCCAGCGCGATCCAGACTTCGTTTAAGCTGGCCTTCTTCGTTAGTAAAACTATAACCCAGGTATTCCATCACATTAGACGAGCCACAGCCTGAAGAAACCCCATAATTTCCATGTTTAGCTACCTTATATCCGGCCCCAGCCACTACAAAAGAAGCCAGTGTGGAGATATTAAAAGTGTCTTTCCCATCGCCACCAGTTCCACAAAGGTCGACCAGCTCGAATGCCGAAAGGTCTATTTTTAAGCATAAATCGAGCATCGAATCTCTAAAGCCCTGCAATTCTTCGACGGTAATGTTACGCATGCCATAAGCCGTAATAAAAGCTGCAATTTGCGAGCTATTAAATTCTCCTAGCGCAATGGAAGTAAGAATTTTCTGTGCCTCAGCTCTGCTAAAGGTTTTATTTTCGAATAGGTGGTTTAATATTTTCTTCATGGGATTAAAACAAAAAAGGCTGCTTAAACAAGCAACCTTCTAAATATTTTTATATAAAATAAGTACAAAAAGAGGTTACATCACGCTAATGCGTTATGCCACCACCAGTTTTTATTTGTATTTACTTGTATCATTCTGCCACAAATATGGAATAGTTTTTATGATTTGCAAAATGTTTCTCTAAAATAATTTCAAATTATGATATTTTATAAACGAAAATAGCACGGAACAACCATGTTAGACTTATCAAAAGTATTAAAAATGGCAATTCAATTTGTTTCTTTTAGAAACTCAATTATACTTTTATAAAGCCTATTCCTTCCAAAAGCCATCTGACTCATCATTCCTACATGTTTTTTACCTTCAACCAACACTAATTTTACAGGTACATGCTGCGAAATCAGGAGTTTATTTAGTCGCTCCGATTGGATTTTTATTGCTTCATAAGTGTTTGTTCCATAAAAAATTAAATGCGGATTCTTAATGTTGTTAACATAGAACAATGGCGAACCCGACTGCCATGTTTCTGGAACTGCGCTAAAAGTTCTTAAGAAATCGGTATAACGTGCATCTTTTTCTGCTTTAGTTAAATATTCGTTCATATCCAGTCCGAAAGCGTCGTTTAGGATAATTCCCCTTATCGGATTTGGAATTCCTTGGGCGGCAAAATATTGAGGGTCGGCGTTAATCAACTCGCAAAGATGCCCACCAGCCGAATGGCCCATTAAAAAGATCCGGTTTGGATTACCGCCATAAGTAGCAATACTATCCTGCACCCATTTTACTGCACTTGCACTTGCCAGCGCCATTTCCTTATAGGTTGCATTTGGCGCCAGCGGATAATTAATAATAACAGCTACGATATTATTTTTAGCTAAATTTCGACCCAACCACCAATAAGTTTCCTTTTTTCCACTACTCCAGGAGCCACCATGAATAAAGACAATGACGTCCTGATTTTGTGGGCCTCGCTTTTTATGGTAAACATTTAGCGTATTTACGGAATAATTTATATTTTTTTCTACCCGAATCTGTGCTGACCCGGAAAAAATCTGACCTAGAAAAGCTAAAATCATAAGTATAACTCTTTGTTTCATCGGCTTATTTTCGTTGTTCATTGGACGATAAAAGATAAACGTTTTTTCGACTTAAAAACTCCTATCTAATAAGCGCATTTTTCTCTTTAGCAAAAAGCTCAAAAACCTTTTTATCGGTAAAAGCCGGAAATAATTTGTTCATCCAAACTGCTAATTTACCCTGCCCCGTCATTATTAAGGTACGTTTTCTTTTCAGAATACCGTCGCTAATGCGCTGCGCAACTTCTTCTGCAGTCATCATTTTACCTTCTTCCATACTGGTTTCACCATGTGCCAAACCATCTTTTGCCAGGGCCGATACACGGATATTAGAAGTTGTAAATCCTGGGCAAGCCACCATTACCTGTACGCCGGTTTTTAAAAGCTCCGTTCTTAAGGCCTCCATAAAGCCATTCATTGCAAACTTCGACGACGAATACCCTGTTCTACCCGGTAAGCCCCGGTAACCTGCAATCGAAGATACGCCAACAATACTTCCTTTGGTTTTTAGTATTTCTGGCAAGGCAAATTTAGTGCAATAAACAGTACCCCAGAAATTTACATCCATCAGGTTTTTTAAAACAGATAAGTCCAGGTCATTAAATAACGCACGCATAGAAATACCTGCATTGTTAATGAGCACATCAATCTTACCAAAAGTATTGATGGTTTGTTCGATAAGCGCTTTGCAATCGTCTTCTTTACTTACATCGGTCTGAACTGCGAGCGCTTTAATCTGATATTTTTCTTCGAGCGACGCTGTAATCTCGCAAAGTGTTACATATTGACGGGCTGCTAAAACCAAATTCGCACCGCGTTTAGCCAGTTCTTCGGCTAGGGCTTTACCAATGCCCGACGAGGCGCCAGTAATCACAATTATCTGCTGTTTAAAGTCCATTTATTTATGCTTTTCGAAATAAGTGCTACATTCGCTTATTTTATCTGTATTAATCATATCGACTCCTAGTTTATATAGCTGCTCCCACGAGTCTATGGTATCGGGTGCAGCCCAGAAACGGATAGGTTTATTTATCCGATGTGCATCATTAATTAATTTTTGTAGTTTTTCCTTATCGGCTAACGGGATTTCTCCGTACCCATTCCACTTAGAGTAACTGGCAAAATTATCACTAATCAAAGCTACCCGTTTAAGGTCTTCTTTAGCATATTTTAGCTGTGGTAGCCCATCAAAAAACAACCATTTTGGGTAGGTTCGGAATGTAGAATCAGTCGGTCTATTACCGCTAATTACAATTCGAATGGCGTTTTTATATTTATTCCTTTCGAAAATCCGGCCATATTTTTCAATTTCCTTTTTCAAAGTGGGGTAAACCGTGGCCCAGTTTTCTTTTACATCGATCATTAAACTGAAAGTATAATCTTTATCTTCACTAACTTGGCCTCGATATTGTTTAAACTTTTCATTTATAGGTTTTAAATACAAATTGTAAAGTGTATTGGAAGGTTCAATATCCTTTTTTCCATGTGCGACAATGATGGAATCCCCTACTAAAAAAATATCAGCCTCCATTTCCTCAACTTTGTTTAAATAAGCAGTATGAAATGGCTTTCCTTGGCTATAATCGTTATGCGAATGAATCCGAACCTGGGCAAAGCCCAGTAAGGCAAATAATAGTAATAAAGTAGTGCAAAAGAACTGCTTCATTATCATTTCAATATGGAGTTTTCGTAAGGAATGCGGGTAATGATCGAGCGGCCCAGCGTAACTTCGTCGGCATATTCCAATTCCCCGCCGAAGGCAATACCTCTGGCTATGGTACTGATAGGAATTTGAAAATCTTTTAATCTTTTATGGAGGTAAAAAAGTGTGGTATCGCCTTCCATTGTTGCGCTTAGTGCCAGGATAATTTCCTTTACAGGAGTAGTGGCGGCCCGTTGAACCAGGCTATCGACAAATAAATCTGAAGGGCCAATACCATCCATTGGCGAAATTAATCCGCCTAAAACATGATAAACTCCAAAAAACTGATTGGTGTTTTCGATAGCCATTACATCGCGTGTATCTTCTACTACGCAAATAAGTGTTGCATCCCGTTTGGTCGCAGCACAAATACTGCAAATATGACTGTCGGCTATATTATGGCAAATTGAACAGTGTTTAATTTGCTGTTTCAGTTTAATGAGGGTATTACCAAAGTGAGTTACTTCTTCCTGCTCTTTATTTAACAAATGCAGTACCAAACGTAATGCCGTTTTTTGCCCGACGCCTGGTAACTTTGAAAATTCGTGTACTGCGTCTTCGAGTAGCTTAGAAGAGAAATTCATGTTACAAACTTAACTAAAAAAAAGGTTGATTTAAATTTGTAAATCCTTACATTTAACGGCTAAATGTAAATTATGAGTCCAGCGATACTTTTATCTTTCCTATTGGGTTACTTTGCTCTGCTAATCGGTGTAGCCTACTTTACTTCAAGAAACAATTCGGATAATGCTTCCTTTTTTATTGCCAACCGTAACTCCAAATGGTATTTAGTTGCATTTGGAATGATTGGTACTGCCTTATCTGGCGTTACTTTTATTTCGGTTCCAGGTGCAGTCGGAAAAAGTGAATTTGGTTATTTCCAATTTATTTTAGGGAATGCAGTTGGTTTTATTATTATAGCCACCGTTTTATTGCCTTTATATTACCGGTTAAATATAATCTCTATTTATACTTATTTAGAACGTCGCTTAGGTTTTTGGAGCTATAAATCGGGTGCTGTTATATTTTTGGTGTCACGCACCATCGGTTCGGCCTTTAGGTTATATCTCGTTGCCATTGTATTGCAAAAATTTATTTTCGATGCCTGGAATGTTCCATTTTGGCTAACCATTGTTATTTGTTTAGTGTTGATCTGGCTTTATACGCACAAAGGGGGATTAAAGACTATTATCATTACCGATACAATGCAAACTGTTTTCTTATTGTTATCTGTAGTTTTATCGATTATTTTTATTGCTAAATCACTGCACTTAGATATTGCAGGCACATTCGAAGCCGTAAAAAATAGCAGCTATTCCAAGATCTTCTTCTGGGAAGATTTTTTAGGGAGCAAATCGCATTTTATTAAGCAATTTTTAGGGGGGATCTTTGTAACGATTGCAATGACCGGGCTCGACCAAGACTTAATGCAAAAGAATTTAAGCATGAAAACCATTGGCGAAGCGCAAAAGAACATGTTTACATTTACCGGCGTATTTGTAATTATGAACATTTTCTTTTTAAGTGTAGGTGCCCTGTTATATTTATATGCAGCAAATAATGGTATCGATGTAGCTGCATTAAAAACTCCCGATCATTTATACCCGGAAATTGCCTTAAACCATCTTAATATTATACCGGGCATTATTTTTATGCTGGGCTTAACTGCCGCTACTTTTGCGACTACCGATTCGGCTTTAACTGCATTAACAACTTCTTTTTGCGTCGATTTTTTACATTTCGACAAAAAGGCCGATCAGAACGACCCTAAATTAGTTAACAAAAGACATTTTGTACATATCGGCTTTTCGGTACTGATGGTCTTGGTTATTATGGTTTTCAAGGTCATTAACGACGATTCTGTAGTAAATGCGATTTTTAAAGCTGCAGGATATACTTATGGGCCATTAGTAGGGCTGTTTGGTCTTGGTATGTTAACCAAAAGAGCTGTTGCCGATAAGTTGGTACCGTATATTTGTTTGCTTTCGCCAATATTATGCTATATTATCGATACCCATTCGCTTAGTTGGTTTAACTATGCATTAGGTTTCGAATTAATTATCCTAAATGGATTAATTACCTTTACATTACTTTGGATAACGGGAAAAACATCAACCGTCGAAACCAAGTTCTAAGATTTTAATACTTATAAAATGACAAGTGAAGAAAAGATAAGAAGCGCTTTTGCGAATAAAGATTGGCAAGAAATTAAAGTAACCGATAGTTGGCAGATTTTCAAAATCATGGCCGAATTTGTAGATGGCTTTGAGAAGTTAGCAAAAATTGGGCCCTGTGTAAGTATTTTCGGTTCCGCCCGTACTGCAGAAACTAATCCCTATTACGAAATTGCGGTCGAATGTGGTCGTTTGTTAACCGAAAGAGGTTACGGTGTAATTACAGGTGGTGGTCCTGGTATTATGGAGGCAGGAAATAAGGGTGCACACTTAAATGGAGGAAAATCTGTTGGTTTAAACATAGACTTACCCTTCGAACAATTTCATAATAAATATATTGACCACAATAAATTACTCGAATTCGATTACTTTTTTATAAGAAAAGTAATGTTTATGAAGTACTCACAAGGTTTTGTTGTATTACCGGGTGGGATGGGAACAATGGACGAGTTATTTGAGGCGATAACTTTAATCCAGACTGGGAAAGTTGCGCGTTTCCCTATCGTTTTGGTTGGGGTATCTTATTGGAGTGGATTAATTGATTGGATAAAATCGACTATGCTCGAAAAAGAACACAATATTCATGCAGAAGATTTAAACTTATTTAGGTTGGTCGACACAGCCGAAGATGCTGCCGAGCATATTTTCAGGTTCTACGATAAGTATGTACTGAAACCTAATTTTTAAAGAGATGTTTGTAATGTTACCCCTCTCAGGTTCTTAAAAACCTGAGAGGGGTAACTATTCATAATGTATTTATGAAACAACTTTTAACCTGGACAAAGGGCTTATTTGATAGTAATTATCAAATTTATAACAATAGCCAAATTCGAGCAAGTTTACACTTCAGCTCCTGGAAAAATAATGCCCGGGGAATTGCTTTGCATAAAAATTATTATTTCACAACGGAAGGTTTTTTTAATCCGGTTACAAAGATAAGAGACGAAAACTTCCAGGATATTGGCGTAATTACCTATCATTCCTGGCAATTGAAGGCGACAATTACTTTTACTAATCTGGAACATGCATCGTGGGGATATACAAATGGATGGCTATCACAATGGAGTATCAGCAACCATCGGGAAAAACAAATTCAGTATCGATCGTCGACAGCTTCAGGAACTATTTTAAGCAATAATGAAGACGAATTATTGTTATTATCCGGTGTATTTATCAGAGAATATTTTTCAAGAATCATGATTCTGATTTTGATTATTATCTTCTTACCTGCTCTAATAAGAGGTTTTTAGCATTTAGAAATGACTTACCCCTCCACTAACGACTAATTTCATAGCCTCTGCAGCACTTATTTTTAATGGCTTTATTTTAGTTTTATCGACCACATATACCTGTCCGGCAAAAGAATAAGAGAATGGGAAATAGACAATAGCCTCTCCGGGTAAACCAAGTTTAGTTAAGTCGTTCTGTGTTAAAAAACCTATTCTTTTCATCCCCCCCTCTACCTCAACCAAAACGGGGCTATTAAATTTTTTTTCGTCGCCAACAAAAGCTTCAGTTAAATCTTTAATAGAAGTGAAAATAAAATTTAAGAGCGGTAACCGTTTCATTGTTCGCTGAAACCAGTTATACATGGGTTCTGTTACAAAATTGGTTACAAAGACGCCGGCTATAAGGATAATGGTTATAACCAAACCCAGGCCCAGGCCCGGAATATTCCTGTTAGCCCCTGTTTTAGGATCGACCCCCAGGATATTATTAATGTTTAGCCAACTATCCACAGTTGTAACCGCCCAAACTACTAAGAAAATACTGAGTGCTACAGGTACAACGATTAATAGTCCTTTAATTAAATAATTTAAGACAGCTTTTCCAATCCTATTCATCCTGTAAAACTAGATAAAATTTGGTTAACAACCTTAATCACTTTATTCGTAAAAATATACTCGTTTAACTCTCTGAGAGATATTGGTAAGGATTTCGTAAGGAATAGTGTCGATCTGGTTTGCCAAATCGACGATGGTGTGCTGCGCATTAAATACCAATACCTCATCGCCGGTTTTAACGGTTATACCCGTAACATTAAGCATGCACATATCCATGCAAATAGCACCAATGGTTGGTACTAGCACACCATTAATTAGCATTTTACCTACACCGTTGCCAAATTTCCGGTTATAACCATCGGCATAACCTATTTTAACTGTTGCAATTTTTCCACCCTCCGGCAAAGTTCCTTGACGGCCATAGCCTATGGTTTCTCCTGCTTTTAAATTTTTAACCTGCGTAACTGTGGTTTTCAAAACGGCAACCGTTTGCAGGTCTTTATTTTTATCCAATGCATTGTCGAATCCATACAAACCAATGCCTAAGCGCACCATATCCATTTGTGCATTGGGCCAACGCGTAATACCCGAAGTGTTTAAAACATGTTGTAAAGGATAATACCCTAAAGATTTGGTTATTTCCAGGTATAATTTAGAAAATTCTTCAGTTTGATGCCTGGTAAATCCATCGTGTATTGCCTCGTCGCTCGCTACCAGGTGGGTAAAGATCGAGACTATTTTTAATTGGCCGTTGTCTTTTAAAGTATCGCATAGTGCTAACAAATCTTCGTTTTCAAAGCCCAGGCGATGCATCCCAGTATCTAATTTTAAATGCACCGGGTAATTGTTCTCTTCATTCGGTAAAAAATGAAGAAAGCTTTTTAAAATATCGTTGTTATAAATTTCTGGTTCAAGTTTATATTTTAGCATTGCTTCGAAAGCAGATGGTTCGGGGCTCATTACCATAATTGGCAGGCTAATTCCGGCTTTTCGCAGGGCGATACCTTCGTCGACATAGGCTACTGCTAAATAATCAACTTTGTGATATTGCAATAAATTGGCTATTTCGAAGCTCCCGCTTCCATAAGAAAAAGCCTTAACCATTACCATTAGCTTAACATCGGCTTTCAGTTTAGTTCTATAAAACTGCAGGTTCTGTGCCAGCGCATTCAGGTTAATTTCGAGTATAGTATCGTGGATTTTTTGAGTTAACAATTTACTAATCCTTTCAAACTCGAAACGGCGAGCGCCCTTAATTAAAATACTTTCGTTCGTAAAGTGCAGATCAGGAAGGTTAACGATAAATTCTTGTGTACTTTCATAAAATGAAGTTTCGAGCTTAAATAAGTGAGCAAATGCTGAAATATTCGGTCCAATACCAATAAGTTTATCTACTTTTTTTTGCTGGAGCAGAGCAGAAACTTCGGCGTACAATCGTTCGTCCTTCTTCCCTGTTTCGTAAATATCGGACAGGATAAGTGTTTTTTTGGGATGCTGATTTTGGAGGTTTAAGAAATCGAGCGCAATGGCCAAGGAAGAAATATCTGCACTATAAGAATCATCTATAATCGAGCAGTTTTCTATCCCATTAATTAGCCTCAGGCGCATGCTAATTGGTATTAATCGTTCCAAGCGTAAATCGGCCGTTGCCGGCGAATAACCAAGCGCCAGTAAAGTTGCCCAGCAGATAATCCCGTTTTCTATCGCTGCCTTATCGTTAAATGGTATTAAACATTCTATTTCCTTACCCCGATAGCTAGCCCGGATATACGTTTTGCCTTCTATAGGTTCGATAAAAGAAACATGAAGATCGGCCGGAAACTTAGTACTCCACGAAAATTTACGTTTTCCAGGCAATTCGTTTAAAGCGACCCCATCTGTATATTCTGGTGCATAAATAAAGAGTTCCACTCCCTCATAAAGCTTCAATTTCTCAGTTAATTTTTCGATTTTGGTCGAAAATCCTTCCGCATGAGCCTCTCCAATATTAGTTAAAATCCCTATTGTGGGTTTAATTATTTCCGCTAAAGCCGCCATTTCTTCATTTTTAGAAATTCCAGCTTCAAAAATAGCAAGGTCATGGTAGGGTGCAATCTGCCATACCGATAAAGGTACCCCTATCTGAGAGTTAAAGCTCTTTGGGCTCCTTATGATATTAAAATCGGGTGCTAACAATTGATACAACCATTCTTTAACTATGGTTTTTCCATTGCTTCCGGTTATACCAATTACTTTCAAAGCATACTCATCTCTATTAAAAGTAGCTAGGTCTTGCAAAGACTTTAAAGTATCTTCCACTACCAGAAAATTAGCATCACTATATTTCTTGGCATAAGCTTCGTTTGTAATAACGAAATTTCTAACTCCATTCTGGTAGGCATGCGTTATAAATTCATGGCCGTTTCGTTGGGCATTTATAGCAAAAAACAAAGAACCGTTCGTATCTATTATTGTTCTGCTATCGGTAAGCAGTTGATGGATTACAACATCCGGGTTTGTTAAAAAGGCTTTTGCCTTTAAAATTTGAGTGATATGTTTAATCGAATATTTGTCGCTGCTCATGATAAAAAATAATAAATAGAGAATAGCTGCTATTTTTTTACGAATTTCAACAATTAATTACGAAAAGCATGCATCGAAAACCAGTCATTTTAGATAAAGAAGCTGCATTGTTAAAAGCAGAGAGTTGGTGTGCTTATCAGGAACGTTCACAGCGGGAAGTTAGATCTAAACTTTACGATTGGGACTTAAAGCCTAACGATGTGGAAGCAATCATTTCTGAATTAATTACGACTAATTTTTTGAATGAAGAACGGTTTGCACAAGCCTTTGTATCTGGTAAATTCAAAATTAAAAAATGGGGGAAGGTAAAAATCAGGCAAAGCTTAAAATTAAAAGGGGTCCCGGATAAAATGATTCAAAATGCATTGAATACGATAAATAGTAATGAATATTTAGCTACTTTATTAGCATTAGCTCATAAAAAATTGGCTACCATAGTCGAAAAAGATGGGTTTAAAAAAAAATACAAGCTCATTACCTACCTACAAGGTAAGGGTTTTGAAAATGATTTAATTTTTGATGTACTGAAATCCAATAACTTACCCTAGTAGCTTAATTTTTATTAAAATATTTCTTGGCAGAAATATAAATTTGGGTATATTTGCAAACCCAAACGGAAAGACCTACTAAGGTATTCAAGTTCTTAAGGGAAATATACATCGGATGGTGTTAATTAATGCGAAAGTAGCTCAGTTGGTAGAGCACGACCTTGCCAAGGTCGGGGTCGCG
>JAZKCO010000003.1:149351-155227 GCA_040388055.1 Bacteroidota bacterium | reverse complement strand
GTGTATCTCCCGCATTGCCTGTTCCTACAGGAGCAGTAGCAGCTGTAGTTAAAGACTTACCATTTGTTCCAGCTGCGCCTTTTATATTCCCATTTTTTACCCAAATGCCTGCAATTTTTGTATAAAGATCGCCATTTGAAGTGTCAACATAGCTATCACCATTATTACCTGCTGCATTATTCGGAATACCATTTCCGCTACTAATCGATTTTCCATTCGCACCACTAGCACCAGCAGCTAAGTTAATGGTAACCGTCTTACCTTTTTCATTGGTATAGGTAAAAGTTCCATCTCCATTATCATTTAAAATCGTTTCTGTTTCTTTTGCTTTAATTAGAGCAGAAAGGTCAATATTATTTTTAACTCCTTTTTCATCTGTATAGGAAAGGGTCCCATCAGCATTAATTGTTAATAAGGTTACCGTCTCGTTAGGCTTAACCACTTTTTGCAGATCAATAGCTTGCGGATTACCTATTGCATCGGTGTAGGTGATCTGATAAGTGGCTGGATTATAGCCAATAGCTTGTGCCACGCCGGCCGATATACCTACCCATTTAGTTCCATCATTATAATAGATCCCAGGTTTTACATCATTAATTGTGGCTGTGTTATACACCATCATACCAGCAACATGATTTGCTAAAGGCGAAGCATCTGTAGTACGTGTTAGGTTTAGACGTACATGTAAGAGGCCTTTATTGTTACTTTCCAATTCGAGAACGGCATCCTTATTTGGCAATACAATTCCCGTAATGGTGTTATCCTTTACCTTTTGCTGCGCATAAGCAAAATTTAAGGAAACGATTAAAAAGCTTGATAATAGTAAAAATTTAATCTTCATTAGAATGAGGTATTATAATTTAAATGGTATTTCTTTTTAGTTTTTGAATCTTTGATAAATCATTGGGTTGGTAATAAATAATGCTGCACCGGGTGTTACACTTATTGCCGAGCTATTATTAGTAGATACGGTATCGTATTGGTCGCCAGTTATGGTGGCCGTATTAAGGTAGGGTCCAACTGCATTTACCTTAGCCGTAATCGTTAATGTGGCATTAGCAGCATTATTGAAATTTCCTATCGTCCATACCCCGGTTCCGCTTACAAAACTACCAATAGATGGAGCAGTGTTACTTACATAAGTATAACCTGCCGGAAGCACATCCGTTACTTTTACTCCAGTAGCATTATTAGGGCCTAAATTGCTTGCGGTTAATGTAAATACGACATTAGCACCTATTACAGGGCTCTCATTATTTACTGTTTTTACAATTTTCAAATCTGCCAAGATAGGCGTTACTGTTGCTTCTGCCCAGTTATTTCCGGGAGCAGAATCTACATGATCTCCTGCCGTAATTACCGCGACATTTCTATATTCGTTAACCGCACCAGTGGGTGCATTAACTTTAGCTGTAATGGTTAAAGTCCTTACTGTATTATTAAGACTAGTTATGCTCCACTCATTTGTACCGCTGTTATAGGTTCCAGCTGTCGGAGTTGTATTACTTACTTGCGTATAACCCGGGGGTAAAACATCCCTAATTACGACATCAGAAGCACTTCCCGAACCACTTGCTCGTGAGGTCGTTATTGTAAATATTACATTTTGCCCAACGTTTTGAGTCGTAGGATTAACACTTTTGGTTATTTGCAAATCGCGGGCAGTTCCACTATTATTAGCTGGAGTTGCACTCGCATTCGGCCCACCAGTAATTTCGGCTGTATTGGTCAAAGTACTACTGGCATTACTAAAATTACTAGTTATCAATAGATAAGCTTCCGCTCCGGGAGCCAAACTTCCTAGTTCCCATGTTATTGTTCTATTTCCGGTACCTCCATTAGTAGCTGTGCCGACAGACACCGAATAAAGTGGGGGGTTTTGATTATATCTTGCAGGCAATTGATCTATAACCTGGATACCGCTCGCCTCAATAGCACCAGTATTTTTAACCGTTACCACAAATGATGCAGTTCCGCTAGCATTTCCCGTACCGGTCCTTACACCCGTCTTAGTAATACTTAAAGAAGATGGCACAGTAGTAGCAGCACTCGCTGTATTATTACTTAAATCAACATCAAACTCGTTTGCAGTAATTGTTGCGGTATTAATTTGTGCTCCTCCAGTAGCATTAATGGTAGCTACAATCTGTAGCGGAGCAAGTACCTGTGCTTTGGTTAATGCACCAATATTCCATATACCAGTAGCCGGATTGTAAGTTGTACCTGCCGGAGCGCTATGAGAAACATAAATAAACCTGCTACTTAACAAATCGTCTACAACGATATCATTAGCTACACTTTCGCCCAAATTTTCGGCAGTAATAGTAAAAGTTACCTGCTGCCCGACAGTATGTGGACCTACCGGTGAAACAGATTTACTTACCTTCACATCAGCATACATCTGTACCTCATTATTATATTTAATATTATTAGTATAATTAACTGAAGAGGGTAAAGTAGTACCGGCGATAGAGCCCCGAAGGTTTACAAAATCTGTATTTGTAGTAATGTCTGTATTTAAATTAAGATCAGAAATCAGTTTATGGATTCCATTAGCTTCTTGAAATGGGTCAACTGGTTTTTGAACCAAATTATTAGTATAAGAAGCATTGGGGTCTGTAATGTCGTCTGAACGCATAATTACACCCCAGGCATTTATATACCGGGTGGGTACAGCGCCCGTTACTGTAACTGGAATAGTAAACTTACCACCACTTCCAGAAGGCATATCGACGGTTACCTTATAAACATTAACTTCGGCCGAAGCGGTATTAACAGCTATTGGTGGATTCGTTAACCCATGATGGGTAATTGTTCCGCTTGTCGAGTTAAAAGTTACAGCATTATAGTCTACAGTTACCCCTTTAGGAACATAGAAGAAAAAGGTTGCCGGCTTCCCTGCCTTTGTACCGCTAGGACCAACATTAGAAATGGGAACTTCGTAAGTAAGCTGATCGCCAACCGACACAGTATTAGGCCCTGCAGTTTTAGTAACCCCGTCGACTCTTAAGTCGGTTTCTAAAACAGTAATACTCAATCCTTCATAAAATGCTTCTTCTCCTGGTGCAAAACTCCAAGTGTCTACAACTTTATCATTACCAAAATTATTGGCCCCATTTACATTATTTTCACCCCATTTATGCCCGAGCGTAGTGCTAGCCCTTCCAGTTAAATTAGTCATAGGGCTTGGCGGCAATGTACCTAAAGGTGTTAAGTCGGTACCTGACGAGCTCGTATTGTCCCAATACACCTTATCCATCTTTGGACTAAGTGATTGATAATTGTTATCTAACAATTCGATGATTACCGCATTCGGATTATTTTCTACATCTATTAATGGAAAATGAACCTCAGCGCCTTCCAATCTAGCGCTAATTCCGGCAATGGTTGTTGTGGTATTTACTCTTACGTTATTTCCATCCGTACCATCCCAAAGGACATTATTAATCCCCATTACACAATTTCCTTTCAGCACTTTATCGGGGCGAGATCCACCAAATGGGATAGTAATTTCATATTTACCATTTACCGTACTTTCGAATCGCACATACCCGCCTTTAGGCCCAGAAATCCCTTCTTCACCTTCAAACCCAAAAAACTTAATTTTAGTAGAGTCGAGATTTGGGTCTCCCCGTTCATTTTTTAGCCAGGTTTGTACTTTTGAAGAACCTACAGCATCCCATATAAAAGTAGTGTCGGGTAAGTTAAGATCTGGAGTAACATAAAACATCTTGTGGGTAATATTGGTACCAGCGTCGAGCTTTCTGGGATCCCAGATTTTTGTATTTGCATCAGTAGACCCCGTCGCACTTTTATAAAGTGGAACCTGACTTGCATCATATACGCCTTTATTGTTTACAAAAAAATTAAATGACAACCCATTTTGTCCATTATTATCAATGGCATAGGTAAAACCATCTTTTGTAAGCACATAAAATTTCCCATAAAATCCATCACCTAAGCCGGATATAGAGCCATTGAATACTGTCGTAAACAACCGACCGCTTTTAAACTCTGTATTATCACTAACCGATGCATCCCAGGCAATAATAAAACCCGAACCATCAACCCCAGTCGTCGAAATGGTCTCTTGATTCGCGGTGTTCCAATCGGCATTAGCCAGGATGTTAATATCGGTTTGTTGCGATCCTACCCCTGTCGATACAAACTCTATAATCCAGATGCCCTCTTCTGTTGGACCCACGGTAACCGAATATGGTGTATAACCACCTGCATGGAACGAAGTAGTCGGGCCTGCCAACTCCTGTGTACGATTTAAAATCTTACCAGTTCCAGAATTAGCACTCGCAATTGCTGTGGTCCCAGAGGTATAAAGTGTTCCGTTAGGCGAATACAATCTGATTGTTGCATTGGTGCCACTTCTGGACCTGCCCT
Organism: Bacteroidota bacterium; assembly: GCA_040388055.1. Lineage (GTDB taxonomy): Bacteria > Bacteroidota > Bacteroidia > Sphingobacteriales > Sphingobacteriaceae > Pedobacter. The sequence goes on along the minus strand of JAZKCO010000003.1, from coordinate 150,832 downwards.
GAACGCTTGAGGCAACATTTATTTTCTCTCCAGGTTTTGCATAGACCATCATTCTTCCATCATTAGAGAAGGGATCAAATCCTGAAGAGCTTGTACCCCTACTCATGAGGAGGGCCCGATTACCTAATGAAGTCGGTTTATACAAATCTCTCGACCCCGATCCCCAATAGGTTTGCGCTTGCATCTTTAAGCTCAATAGCAATAGCATAAGCATAAGCAGCAACATCCGGCTAGGATTTATTATTTTAAAAAAAGCTAAAACAAATAATTTAATAGGGTAACAATATTTCATACTTTGAGCTCGTTATAGCAACCCAAAGATGCACAGGAGTAGGCGTTTAATAGGTTTCATCCGTGTGGGGTGGACGTCACGCCACACGGATGAAATGTTACTATTACTTAGTATTTTCATCGAATACAAATCAAAAAGCGGTTTTAAGGGTAAGCCACAAACTTGACGCCTCTGAAAATAATGTCATATATCAGCATTTAAAAAAGTGCAAGGCCTGGGTTGGCTTTTGCTACTAATTGTCAATCATTTCTTAAGATTCTGGAATAAGTAGCTTAGCCTACTCTATGGCGATAAGCGGAAGGAGTGCAACCCATCGTGGCTTTAAATTGCCTGTTAAAAGATACTTTGGCATTGAAACCACTTTTTTCTGCTATTGCTTCTAAAGAAAGTCGATTAGTCGATTCGATCATTAATCTACAGGCCTCCTGAATACGAAAACCATTAATGTATTGATAAAAACTTTGTTTTATCTGCACGCTAAACACCTGAGTAAGATGGTGATTTGGCATCTTTAAATACTGCGCCAGGCTGGTTAATGTTAATTCATGATCCAAATAAAGTTTTTCATCTTTAATTGCAACAATCAGTTTTTCTTCGAATAGTTTAAGTTGAACAGCAGTAAGTGCCGATCTTTCGTACTTCGGTGACTGCTCATTCCCTATATTTCCTTGGTCTCCGGTTAAAGTTATAGGTAAATAATATTTAAAAATATCTGCGACAACATAACTAAAAATCATCAAAACCCCAATCAGCATGCAACTATAAATTAGCATCCGATACCAATAAATCCCTACCTGATTATTGGCCATCGAATTAGAAAAATATATGGTTACGAAAAGCATAATTAAAAAGACAAAAAGTACTCTCGCGAAAACAATCAATACCAGCTTTTGCTTATTAATTAATATTGTCCTGCCAATGAAAACCGACCAAATACTATAACCCGTAAAAGATAAAATTCCTAAAATCAATACTTGTTTAATTAAGATAGTTAGTAACCAACTTGTAGGCTTAACTAATCCCAATAATAAAACCAGAAAAATAATAAGGTATATTAGGAAAGGTATAAAATGAAGAAGTATTTTTTTTAGCGCCAGTTCCTTATTTTTTAGGCTACTGATCAGAAAAAATAAAAGTGGCCCATAACCCATAATAAAGGGCATCAATAAATCCTTCCATCGTTCTTTAT
>JAZKCO010000003.1:0-149341 GCA_040388055.1 Bacteroidota bacterium | reverse complement strand
AGTAAGCAAGCAACAAAAGTGTTAATATATACTCAAAGAAATACAAAAAAAAGATAAATTAAAGCCCATAGCAATACCCTGTCGAAAGCGCTCGATATTCCTTTTCTTACCAAAAGGTAACTGCTAATGATCGTTAGCGCAGCTGTTATAAATAAGGTAAGTGGGATGAGCGGAAATGCAATAAACATGAGCTAAGAGCGTAATAAAACTTAGGCAACTTGTAACTGATAAGCAGAAGGAGTAAGTCCTGTCTTATCTTTAAAATATCGATTAAACGAGGTTTTTGAATTAAAACCACAAGAATAAGCAAGCGATTCGATAGTTAAACGATTATGGTTATCATCTAATAATTTAATTGCATAAGAAATCCGGTAATCCGCTACAAAAGCATGAAAGTTCTTTTTAAAAAAAACATTGAACAATTGTGATAAATAATGCCTTGGGATATCAAGTTCATTTGCAAGTGAATCGAGCGAGAGATTTGGCTCTAGATACACTGTAGAAGTTTCAAAAAATTTAGTAATGCGATTCTTATAAGAATTTGCTAATGCTTCATCTAATGCAGAATTCCGGTAACTTTTATGCGCTGGATGCTCAATTTTTGATGCAGAAGACTCTTTATTAACAAAAATCCAATACCATGCAATAGCAATGTTTGCGAAAAACAATAATGAATAAGAAAATAGCCGGTAATCTATTCCTATATCTACCTTTACTATACCCCAAGCCAAAAACATAATTACTATAATCATACCAGTTAATATGTATATAGTACTCATCGTAATCAGGAACATTTGTGTTGCCTGCCTTTTTGGTGCATGAATACGTTGAGTCCTTACTAGGATATAGAACGCATAGGAGAGTAATGAAATAAAAATCACAAAAAAACTATTCTGGTAATAGGTAAAGAAAACATTTTGCCAAGGATCGTTCGTTTTAGTATCCAGCAAAGCAATTAGATAAAATATGGAAAAAATAAAAAATGGTAATAAATGAAGATAATCTATCTTCTTTTTACCTGTTTTGCCTTTTCTTACAAATACACCATAAGCATATAACAACAGGGGGCCAAACAATAACCAAGTAGGATTCCAAAGATTAACAGCACTTTCTAAACCATTATTTGTCCATCTTATTTTATAGAAAATATTAATAAAACCAAGAATGAAAATAAGAACCGTAATTAAATTAAAATCATTAATAAGCCTATACGAAAAGGAGTTGGATCGAGAGTGAGTAATATTGAGCATGTTAGTTTAAGATGGTTAATATATCTTAAACAAGAGATATGCCAGTATTCCAAACCTATTAGCAACATCATGTTTGGACTCAAAAATCAGAATAATATGTGCTAAAATAATTAGTTCACCGTATAAAGTATGGAACTCATTATTTATTCCTAAACCCACTCATAGCAACCCGTGCAATATTGAGGAAATTATTACACAATATCCCCAAATTAATTACAATATTGATTTAGCCTGGCTTGTGCTTCGGAATATCCCATGGCATTTGCCACATTCAGGTATTTACAAGCATTTGATTTATCGTTAACATCGATATAGCACAATGCTAAAAAATATTCGGTCTTGCCTCCATTTAATCCCGGCTTCTGCAACGCTCCTAACAGATAAGGAATCGCTTTCGCTGAGTTTCTCAGATTAAAATAATAAAAACCAATATTTTGAAGCGCATAAACATTTGTAGAATCCAGAGTTAGTGCTTTTAAATAAGATTTAAGCGCTTCTTCATGCTTTGCATTTGCAAATAAACGCTGGCCTTTTATTATATATCCGGTTATTAAAGTAGTATTATAGATGCTTTTTACTTTATTATCTTTCGGAAAGTCTTTTAATCCCTGGTTTAAAAATTGCAGTAGATTTACATCACTATAATTTTGGCTTTGTAATGCAGTAACTGCACTATTCCAGATCACAACACTTTTCGCATAAGAAATACTACGTTTATACATTGCTAAAATTTCCGTTGTATCCACATATTTCTTATGAGTTATTAAAGCTTTAAAAAAATCTGGATTAGCCGGCGAAGCATAAAAAGCAGCCTTTATATAATGAACAGCACTATCTGGCATCCCCCTTTCGGTTGCCATTAGATATTTATAAAAATTTGGCCTGCCCAAATATGGATTAACCTTATTGCCCAAATCTAAATATTTTAGCGCCTCATCATATTTTTTCTCCCGAAGAAAATAAATACCCGCATATTCATAAAACGATTCTGAGGTATTAAACACATTTGGCAGCAATGGTTTCTGGTTAATGATATCTGCTGCTTTAACTTTACCACTCGTATTAAAATCGATGTTATCGGCCTTGATCTTGTATTCCAATTGAGAAGTCTGATCGGCATAATAAGTAAAATAAAAGGGAACAATAGGAATGCCAACTAGCATTAGCGCAATGGCCCTTTTTTTAAATGATAATTTATCATGGTCCGTTTTCGTTGTATTTACAAAAGTTAATGCTAAAAGAAAGCAAAAACAGAGTTGCATTGTGGGCCTATAAAATGGGAAATTAAACAAAGCATCGACTCCATAAACAATAAGTAGCATTAGGGTTAGAATCGCAACTACTTTATTATGGTCTTGGCCTGGTTTTAAAAGCCTTTTTAAATTGATCCACAATAAAGCGATAAAAATAGAGAAGTAAATTAATCCATTTACAACTCCTGTTTCGGCAAAAATTTGTAAAAAGTCGTTGTGTGTATGCAGGGAAACAACTAAACTTCTTAACTTTTCGTGAGGTATCGATTCGACCCGCCAGTTATCGAGGCCAATTCCTAATACAGGGTTGCTTTTCGTAAAGTTTACAGCCGTTTCCCAAAACATAAGCCTTGCGGAAATAGACGATCGACTGGTATTAATTTGTCCCAATCTCTGTATGGTAGGTGCATAACGAGCACTATTGTTGTTTTTCGAAAAAATATAATTAATTAATGCAAAAGAAATAAGCATTGGTAAAACTAATGCTGCTATACTGCTAATATTTATTTTTTTTAAGTGGTTTGTTTTAAAATAGTACACCAAAAAAACTATATATATGATTATTAATGATAATAATGAAGCTTTTGCGCTAATTAAAAACACTAATAAAGTACTTAATAATAAGGCTCCCATTAATACCCACTTTTTCCAATTAGTAAAATAAGTGATGCCAATTAATATAAATGGAATTTTAGCCATAAGGCTTGACGAAAATATATTAATGTTGCCGGTGTTTCCTTCTATAGTAATAATTTGACTCATTGTATCAGTAATGGATAAGTCGGTAACAAGATTTTTAAAATCTAATAAAGCTTGAGATGCCTGAATAAGCGCAAACAGGCCCATTATAAATGTCAGTTTATACAGTAAATGCAGTCTGTTATAAAGCAGAATGGTAATGTTAACGAACATGCTAAAAATGACTAAAATTTCTGCGATTGCATTTACTCCGAGAGAGATATTCTTAGCTCCAAAAATAGATAGACCAGCCAGTAATATAAATGCCAGATATGCCTTAAAAATATAGCTTTTTTTAAACAGGTAGATCAGCGCATTCGAATGTAGTGTAGGGTTGAAATAAATAAAAAGACCTGCAGTAATATTTAAGATCGTTAAATATAAAAATTGAATGCTTATAATCTCCATCCTTTGTAAATAAGGAAGGAAATCGATCATTAAATATCCTGTTAAAAATAAAAGGCTCATTAGATCAAAATATTTCGAATTTTGATTTTCAGGTCGATTTACATTTTTACGCAGAGGTTCTTTCATGTTATAATGGTTACCTATATTTTGTCGAGAAAATTAATGGTAAATGTAGCCAAAAAAACGCTACAACCCCTAATTTGTCTCATTTTACGATTGCAAAATTAAGTTCGACAACTAAATAAATAGCTAATTTTCTTTTGTTATATTTAGCTTATGAAAAGATTAATAATTAGATTATTAATCATCCCTTTTATTTTGTGCACTTCTTGGGGCTTTTTTGCTCATCGACTAATTAATCAACTGGCGATATTTACTTTACCAATCGAAATGATCAGTTTTTATAAAACTGGTAACAAATACATTACCGAACATGCTGTCGATCCCGATAAAAGACGCTATATCGATACACTCGAAGCGCCAAGACATTACCTGGACGTAGAAAATTACGAAAAAGAGATCGATAGCATTCCAGAAAAATGGGCCGTAGCATTAACTAAATATGGGCGGGAAAAACTAAACGCAAATGGTATTGTTCCCTGGCAAATTGAAAAAACCTATTATAGTTTAGTAAAAGCATTTAAGGAGCACGATTCTATAAAAATCTTAAAATATTCGGCTTATTTAGGCCATTACATTAGCGATGCACATGTGCCTTTGCATACCACAAATAATCACAATGGGCAATTAACTAATCAGGTTGGTATTCATGCCTTTTGGGAAAGCCGGCTCCCAGAATTATTTGCTGCAGATTACAATTTACTGGCTGGTAAAGCGACCTATATTAACAACCCTTTAAAAGCAGCATGGGCAATGGTAAAACATTCACATCGTCTGTTAGATTCCGTAATTGGATTTGAAGCCGCACTCCATCGCTCTTTTCCAGCTAACCAAAAATACAGTTTCTCCACACGTAATCATGTTATTGTAAAACAGTACTCGACTGCTTATGCTAAAGCCTATCAAAAAAAGCTAAATGGTATGGTCGAGAAACAAATGCGAGCCGCAATTTTAGCAACTGGTTCCTTTTGGTTTTCGGCTTGGGTAGATGCCGGACAACCGGAACTAAAAAATCTCATTAAGCTAGAAATGAGTCTAAGTGAAAAACAGGGGGCTATATTGGAAGAAAAAAAATATAAGGAAGGGAAAATAATAGGGCGGGAATATTAAATATCTCCTTCTTTTACTTTCTTTTTAAATAACGATTTTAATCCTGCAACAATTACGGGAACAAAGGTACCTACAGCAATAACGACAATTAAGATTTCAAAATTCTCTTCGACAAAAGGAATTTTACCCAATAAGTACCCTGCAAATAGCAAACTGGTAATCCAGGCTACACCACCAACAACGTTATAGTAGGTAAATTTACCGAACGACATTTTTGCTGCTCCGGCCACAAATGGGGCAATAGTTCTGAAGATTGGCAAAAACCGACTAAAAACAATAGCTTTTGCGCCATGTTTCTCAAAATATTCGTGCGACTGATGATAATATTTAAGTTTTAAGATTTTATTGTCTTCCTTAAAAACCTGTATACCAAAATATTTCCCCAACCTATAGTTTAAAGTATTCCCCAAAATGGCAGCAGCGATTAAAATAATAAGCATGAACCAAATGTTTAAACCAGTATCTCCACCGGCAACAAGCGCCCCAACGGCAAACAGCATCGAATCGCCAGGAAGAAAAGGAGTTACCACAAAGCCGGTTTCAGCGAAAATAATCAAAAATAAAATGAGGTAAGTCCAGGTTCTGTATTCCTGCATAATAACCTCAAGCGTATGTTTGGTATCGGTAAGTAACTGTAGTAATAAATTGAAGATTTCCAATGGAGTATGTTTTTATAGTCTTTTAGCTAGAATTAGTAGCTATTATTAAGCATTACTGGCATTACCAACATTAAAACATCTTCATTTTCATCATTAGTTTGAGGTATTAACAAACCAGCGCGATTTGGAGTAGACAATTCTAAAGTAACCTCCTCGCCATTAATGTTGCTCAGCATTTCTATGAGAAAACGGGCATTAAAACCAATTTCTAAATCTTCGCCCTCGTATTGACAGCTTAAACGTTCGTGAGCTTCATTTGCAAAATCCAAATCTTCGGAAGAGATATTCAATTCACTTCCATTAATTTTTAAACGAACCTGATGGGTGGTTTTATTAGCAAAAATAACTACCCTACGTAAAGTGTTTAAGAATAGTGCCCTATCAATTATCAATTTATTAGGGTTATTTGCCGGAATTACGGCTTCATAATCTGGATATCGTTCGTCTATTAAACGGCAAACCAAATTGATATTTTCAAATTTAAAGAAAGCACTTGTTGCATTATAATCAACCGCCACATTTACATCTGTACTAGGTAAGGCAGCTTTTAATAACGTTAATGCTTTTTTCGGCAATATAAATGAAGAAGCATTTTCAGCTTTGCTATCCATACGTCTGTACCTCACTAATTTGTGGGCATCGGTAGCTACAAAAGTGATATGCTGAGGAGAAAGCTGACAATAAACACCGGTCATTGCCGGGCGTAGCTCATCATTGCTTACTGCAAAAATTGTTTTGGTAATGGCTTCAGCTAGTACTGAAGCTGGTAAGTTTACAGATGATGCATTTTCGACTACCGGAATTTTAGGGAAGTCATCTCCATTCTCGCCGCTTAATTTATATTTACCATCGCCCGCACTAATTTCGATCGAGAAAGTGCTATCATCTATATTAAAAGATATAGGCTGATCTGGCAAAGTTTTAAGTGTATCTAGTAAAATTCTGGAGGGTACTGCAACCTTGCCCCCTTCTTTAGATTCTACAGGTAAAGAGGTAGTCATGCTGGTTTGCAAATCTGTTGCAGAAATAGTTAAATTACCCTCTTTAATTTCGAACAGAAAGTTTTCTAATATAGGCAAAACAGTACTACTGCTGGCAGCGCCATTTACGGTTTGTAAATGTTTTAATAATGTTGAAGTTGATACTATAAATCTCATTTCGGTTTTATCTGTTCTCAAAAATATAAAAATTACTTAGCATACTTATGTTTACGGTAATAATGTTGAAAAATTGCAAATGATATTAACAAAAATAGTGGTAGAAGGGTATTTATAAGTTGCCATTTCGTTTTCTCCGTTCGCAATCGTGTCTTATCCAGCAATCTTTCTTTAATTTCTTTATTGCGCAAAGTGATCAAATTATCATCATCCGTAAAATAATCAGCAATATTTAATAACAATGCCTTATTTCCATAATTCTGCTCACTATACCTATCAAATCCTAAAGGGAAGGGAGCCTGATCTGCTTTACTAACCTGATTGGTAAAAACATCTCCATCTCCGATCACAATCATTCGAGTTGGTTTACTGTGCGAAGGTACATCATAAGTTTCAATTATTCCCTCAGGTACTGGTCTATTTAAAAATACGGATTTAAAAACTCCTTCGAGCAAAACACCGGCTGTTTTAGATCCGCCATTCAATTCTTCCGGTTTTGGTTGTTGAGCGAGCATTTGTAGCGAGAGCATTTTTGGTGTTGCATCGATACGGTTATATAGTGAAGTCTTTAAGATAGCTTTCTTATGCACCCCAGGTATGGCAATCGTATCGATTGTGCTAGCAAATTCTGTCCTTATGCCATCGATATTTTTTACAATATTACTGTTAGTATCGGGCATTAAAACTGGATAGTATAGCCATGGAGCAAGCTTAATCTGGCCCTGCCCAGGGGCGCCAGTTGCCACAGGAATTAAAGCACAATTTGCGTCGGCAATTAAATTATAATTAATGCGTACTCCATATTCGAAAAGCATATCGTCAATATTGAGTTCATTATTGATAGCCAGACGAGGTGCTCCAGTTTGTAGGTCAGCCAAATTTGCATGAACCTGATCTACTAACCAAACCAATCGCCCCCCTTTCATTACAAAATAATTAAGCTTATACTTTTCGGCTTCAGTTAAAGCTTGCTGTGGATTTGCAATAAAGAGTAGTTTTAGCTTATCCAACCCCTCTTTAGTAATTAACTTTAGATCGACCCTACCTACCAGAAAGCGCTGCGACAAGCTGGTAATTGCATCGTATAAAAACAGGTTGGAGGGTTCGCCATTCCCTTCTGTAAAACCAATTGCTGGATTTGTTCCTGTAAGCAATGTCTTTATGGCCGACGAGAATATATACTCCAGGTTCTGAACCGAATTCGTAATATTCTCTTCATAATTTGTAGCCGGTCCGCCAGATTTTTGCAACAAATTAACCGGCATGGGTTTTCCATCAATCTCGATAAGTGCCATTGGGAAAATAATCTTTTGTGTTAAACCTGCATCGCTTTTAATGCTTACTGCTACAGGTTTAATTCCGATCTCTGCCAGGCTATTTATTACTGTATCTTGCTCATTTATGGGTAAATCTGCAATCGGATCGATAAAAATAAGCTTTACATTCCCTTTGGCATAAGCCTTATAATCGGACAGTAAATCTTTAGTCGCATTTTGCAGCCTTTTAAAGGCAGATGGCATCTCTCCGTCCAAAAAAACCGTTATCGTAATGTCCTTTGCCGTATGTTGAAGAATGGTTTTCGTTTTTTCTGTTAACGTAAAGCGCTTTTCTTTGGTAAAATCGAAACGGGTATAAAAATATCGGGCCATTATATTTACCGAGATTAAACACACAATAAACAGTAATACCTTAATATATTTCTTTTTACCTACCATTTCCTGCCTCCCAATACCCATTTGGTTAGTGCTAAGAATAAGGCTGCAAAAGTGATAAAGTAAATCAAATCTCTGGTATCGAGCACACCCCGGCCTAAAGACTGATAATGAGCATTGATACCCAAATTAATCAAAGTTGTTTCGAGGTTACTCAACTCAAATATTTTACTCATCGAATCGAACCCACTATAAGCAAAAAAACACAGAAATACAGCTATAGCAAAAGCAACGACCTGATTTTTAGTTAAAACAGAAGAAAAGATCCCTACCGAAGTAAACACATTCGCCAATAAAAAAAGTCCCATATAAGAGCCTAGAACGGCTCCAGAATCTATATTCCCAATGGGTAAACCCAATTGATAAATACTGTAATAATAAACTACTGTTGGCAACAAAGCAAACAAAAGTAAAACGATACAAGCCAGATACTTAGCAAAAATTACCTGCCAATCGCTTAATGGCTTAGTGGCTAAAAGCACATAAGTACCTTCTTTCCGTTCTTCGGCAAAAGAACGCATGGTAATTGCCGGAACCAAAAACATAAAAAGAAATGGCACTAAATTAAAAAAGCTATTCATTTCTGCATAGCCATAATCGAGTATAGAAGTATCAGGAAAAAACCATAATAGTAAAGAGCAGGCCAGTAAAAAAACACCAATGGTAATATAAGCCATTAATGAATTAAGGAAACTAAATAATTCTCGTTTAAATACTGCGTACATTTTTGTCTTTTTGGTTAATGGCCGATCATCGACAACGAAAACGCCAAGCATTAAATCTCAAACGCATTAATTAATGCATTATCTCCTAAAAGCCAAACGCATAGGCTGCTCTTACACCAATAAACGACACTGTCGAACTTGTGCTCAAGGCCCATGTTTCGTATCTTATACCAAGGTCGAGATTAGATTTCTCGGCAATGGAAAGCGATGTGCCCAGGCCTCCGGCATAAGCGAATGAAGTGGCCGAACTAACGTCGGTGGTAATTGATGCTCCAGCCTCTGCTGCACCATAAAAATATTTACCAAAATAATATTTAGCTCCACCTTTAACCGGATAGTAAACCCTGTTTTTAAGCGGCGACGTTAGCCAGGGATCGACCATCTCTTTATAAAGTTTCGAATAAGGAAGGGAGATATAAGCACCCGAAAGCGTAGCGCTTAAATTAGGCAATAATTTATATTCGCCCTGAACAGATGCACCATAACCTGTTCCATTATATTCTGCTGCACTTCCAGAAGGAATCAAAACTTCTGCACCAACACTAATTTTATATTTTGAATCTTGTTTTTGAGCCATTGCCGAAAAAAGCAAACCTATAATTAAAGAGAACGATAATAATATTTTTTTCATCAGTATATATTTTTTTTTGTTTTAATGGCAATGAAGCTATTCGTCGCCTCGTTATAATAATTGGCAATGACAGTTTTTACAATGATAAAGAATTAATGTTATAAATTAAAGGCGTATCCGGCCCTCAAACTAAAAAACCCAAAAGTAGTATAATTTGTCCCAGATGGGATAAGGATACGGCTACTTGTCCAGCCCTCATACCTCAGGCCTAGGTCTAATTGGTTATTACTCTTTTTGCTTCTAATAAACGACCCTATTCCTGGAGACCACACCAATGCGGTTTTCTCCGATCCATTAAATCCAAAAGAGGCGCCTAACTGGCCTTCTAAATAAAAATTGTTATCTGTATAGTATTTCAAGCCTGCTTTTAATGGTAAATAAGAAAGCGTTTGTGTTCTCGGTCCATAAATTTTCTTGCCTAAAAAACTTGATACACCTCCATTTGCTGTTAAGGAAAACTTTTCCGAAAGCCCTATCTCTCCTTTTAAATAAGCTCCCATCCCGAAGCCGCTAACATTTGTCGAATTTCCGGAAGGCAAATTTATTTCTGGTCCGATTACAATATTATTATGCTGTGCTTTAATAGCCGAAAAAGATAGCAATAACCATGAAAAAATAAGTGTAGTTTTAAATTTCATATCATTTTATTAGGTCGTTAATTTCTTGAAGATTTCTTCGAGCAATTGCGGCGCATATTTTTCTTTTAACGCAACAAGTGACTCATTCGCTACAATCTGTCCTTTATTAAGAATAATTATATCGTCGCAAATCGCTTCCACTTCCTGCATAATATGAGTAGAAATAATAATGGTTTTATTTTTCCCCAGGTCTTTAATTAAGGTTCTGATCTCTGCCAGCTGGTTTGGGTCTAATCCCGATGTTGGTTCGTCCAGTATTAGCACTTTAGGATGATGAATAATTGCCTGGGCTAAACCCACCCGCTGCTTATAACCCTTAGAAAGCATGCCAATTTTTTGATGCTGTGATGGTTTTAAACCCACCTGTGCTATCACTTCATCAACTCTTTTACCCAGATTTTTAAGGCCATAAGTTTCGCCTGCAAATCTTAAAAACTCCCGCACGTACATATCTGTATAAAGCGGTGTATTTTCTGGCAAATAACCAATATTGTTTTTAACCGCAATAGCATCAGTTGTAATTATTTTACCCTCAATTTCGGCTTCGCCGGAGGTTGGCTTTAAGTAACCGGTAAGCATCCGCATTGTTGTCGACTTACCAGCGCCATTTGGGCCTAAAAAACCCAATATACGCCCTGATTTTGCTTCAAAACTAATGTTATCGACCGCCTTTTGCTGTCCGAAATATTTAGTGAGACGAGTTACCTTGATGCTCAATGAGTTTGATTTAATAAGCCTCAAAAATAATAAATTTATTGGTTAGTTTGTTGATCGTTTTTCGTTGGTCGGTTAACTAGCCGTCCTGTATAAATAGTAAATACTATATACTAACGACTAAATACTATTTACTAATTATTATCTTTGCTGCACTATGGCTAAAACAAACGACGAACAATTTAAAAATGTGATCTCACATGCTAAGGAATATGGTTTTGTATTTCAAAGCAGCGAAATATATGATGGTTTAAGTGCTGTTTACGATTATGGGCAATTAGGCGCAGAATTAAAGAACAATCTCAAAACCTATTGGTGGAAAGCCATGGTGCAAATGCATGAAAACATTGTAGGTATCGATTCTGCGATTTTTATGCACCCCAAGGTATGGAAAGCAAGCGGACATGTAGATGGTTTTAACGACCCGATGATCGATAATAAAGATTCGAAAAAACGCTACCGTGCCGACCAATTGTTAGAAGATAAAATTGCCCGTTACGAAAAAGACGGCAAAACAGAAAAAGCTGCAAAATTACAGGCCGATATGGATGCAGCTTTAACTGCCGAAGATTTACCGCGTTTAAAAACGCTTATCGAAGAGCACGAAATTGCCTGCCCGGTTAGTGGCACTAAGAACTGGACGGATGTCCGCCAGTTTAACCTCATGTTTAGCACGCAATTTGGTGCGATGGCCGAAGGCAGTGATGAAGTTTATCTACGCCCCGAGACTGCGCAAGGTATATTTGTAAACTTCCTCAACGTACAAAAAACCGGCAGAATGAAAATTCCTTTCGGAATTGCACAAATTGGTAAGGCCTTTAGAAATGAAGTTATTGCCCGCCAATTTATTATGCGGATGCGCGAGTTCGAGCAAATGGAAATGCAATTTTTTGTTCGCCCTGGCGAAGATAAAAAATGGTTTGCCTATTGGAAAGAAGCTCGTTTAAAATGGCATAAAGCTTTGGGTACACCTGCCGAAAAATACCGCTTCCACGATCATGTTAAACTTGCACACTATGCCAATGCAGCTACCGATATAGAGTTCGAATTCCCTTTTGGCTTTAAAGAAGTAGAAGGTATACATAGCCGTACTGATTTCGATTTATCGCAACATCAGGAATATTCGGGCAAAAAAATGCAATATTTCGATAACGATCTTAACGAAGAAGGAAAACCTTATGGCAATTATGTGCCTTATGTAATCGAAACTTCTATTGGCCTGGATCGGATGTTCTTATTAACCCTCATTAACGCTTTCGAGGAAGAGGACTTAAGTACTGACGACAAACAGGATAGCCGGACTTTATTACGTCTGCACCCTGCATTAGCCCCTTATAAAGTAGCCATTTTTCCATTAACTAAAAAAGATGGCTTACCAGAAAAAGCGCGCGAGATTATGAATAGCCTCAAATTTGATTTTAACTGTATTTACGAAGAAAAAGATGCTATTGGCAAACGTTACCGCCGTCAGGATGCCATTGGAACCCCCTTTTGCTTAACCATAGATCATCAAACGTTGGAAGATAATACAGTTACTATTCGTCATCGCGATACCATGGAACAACAGCGTATAGCCATAAAAGATCTTCATTTTACCATCGAAAGTAAGGTAAACTGGCGAAGTTTATTAGCCTAAATAAAATGTACAAAAAGCTAATTGCTTTATTCACAATTTTATGCTGCTTTATTAAAGTAGAGGCACAATCGCCCAAAATGGAATGGTTTGCCGATGCTAAACTAGGTATCTTTATCCATTGGGGCATATACTCGGTTAATGGGATTTCCGAATCGTGGTCATTCTTTAATAATTATACTAATCATGATGCGTATATGAAGCAATTACAGGGCTTCACTGCGTCGAAATATGAACCACTGCAATGGGTACAATTAATTAAAGAAAGTGGCGCGAAGTATGCCGTTATTACTACAAAGCATCACGATGGGGTCGCTTTGTGGGCTACAAAAACAGCTGGAGCAATGATGACAAAGCACGATTTAATTGCTCCATTTGTAAGCGCCCTAAAGAAATCAGGGTTAAAAACGGGGCTATATTATTCATTACCAGATTGGAGTTATTACAATTATGATGTTTTTACCAATCGACGTAAGCGTTACCACCTCAAAGAAGAGCCCCAAAGATGGAATTCATTTTTAAACTATTACCAAACCCAGTTGAATGAATTATCGACAAAATTTAAACCCGATTTGCTTTGGTTCGATGGTAATTGGGAGCATACCGCTATAGAATGGCAGGCCGATAAGGTTCGTAAATCGCTCCTTATGGATAATCCAAATCTGATTATCAATTCGAGGTTAGACGAGCATGGCGATTACGAAACCCCAGAGCAGGGTGTGCCAGTTACCAAACCAACAGCACCTTATTGGGAACTTTGTTACACGATGAACGATTCGTGGGGTTACCAGCCTTACGATACACACTATAAATCGTCAAACATGATTATCCGAACGCTGGTCGATTGCATAAGCATGGGTGGAAATTTACTGTTAGACATTGGCCCAAAACCCGATGGCACCCTGGCAACCCAACAAGTAGCGATATTAAAAGACCTGGGGCGTTGGACAAGCAAGCATGCCTCGGCAATTTACGAAACAAGAGCAGGCTTACCCGAGGGCCATTTTAATGGCAAAACAGCATTATCCAAAGATAAAAAAACACTTTTTCTTTACCTCGATTATAAAGATAAGTCTGGCGTTCTTCTTCAGGGGCTATCTTCAAAAATTTCGAAACTCTCTGTAATTGGTTATGAAGGAGCTATTAAATATGATAAAATTGGAAATGATTATCTATTACACATTCCAGCACTTGCCTACGATGCAGTCGTAACTGTAATTAAGGTACAACTTAAGGAAGCTATCCAATTAACGAACGAGCCTCTACCCGCTTTAAACTATCGCACCTTACTTACCGCAGATCCGAAATCAGGGAGTGCGACCCTTAAAATTAAAGCCATTGCCGCAGCAATCGACAAGGGGACCAATCCATTTACAGAAAGCAACTTAGCACCCGATGCATTCGAATTTAAACCTGACATTAATCCCCTAGATCCCGAAGTTAATAGCTGGGTAATTAAAAATGCCGAAGTGCTTTCTAAAACGGGTAAAGGGATTCCAGAAGGGCATTACCAAGGTAAAACAGCACTTTCGGCCGATCGCCAAACACTTTATCTCTTTGTAGAAGGCAAACCAACTGGACCTGTCGCGATAAAAGGGCTCAAAAATCAGATCAGCAGAGTTAGAATTGTTGGCGAGGGTACACTATTAACGCCAGAGATTTACAACAAATTGTATTGGAGTAACGTGCCTGGTATCGTTTACCTTCCAATACCAGAAGTGAAATTAGACAAAACGATTACTGTGATTGCTGTTTTGCTCGATAAACCGATCGAACTTTATCGCGAAAAGGTAAGTGCCATAGAAACTAACCTATAGCGTCCTTAACCAAAACGGCCGTTCTGGCTACTGTTGCTTTGTTGCCATTAATAATAATTGGCCGTTGTATTAAAATTGGATTTTCGTGCATTACCCTAATCCATTCTTCATCACTTAAGTTTTTCTCTTTAAATTGCTGCTGGTAAACGGATTCATTTACCCGAATCAAATCGTGCGGACTACATTCTAATTGCGCTACAATGGTGGTTAATTCTTTAATACTGGGCACTTCTTTTAAGTATTCGACCAGTTCGAACGCTTCTCCAGTTTGCTTTATAGCCGCCAAAGCACTACAGCTCTTGCTACAACTGTTATTATGATAAATCTTAATCATGTTGTTTAATTTTTCCCATACCAATCGTGATGGTCTACTCTGGTAATTTCGGATTTCCCGATAGCTCCTAAAATTCTTCGCGCGCCAACTAAAGTGCTACTTTGCCCGCCATCGTAATTGTTTGCGCTGGGTACCATGCTATTAATCTTAACCATTCCGGCCGACTGAATAAATTCTCCATTACCCATATAAATAGCAGTATGTGTTACTCTCCCGCCATTTATCCCACGTCGTTTAGCGGCAGAAAAGAATAAAAGATCTCCGGCTTGCAAGTTTTTTAAGCATTTTGCAACACTAATACTATCGTTTTCCATCACATCGACCGCTTGCCCTACCAATGCTTGCTGTGAAGCATCCCGGGGAATAATAATCCCATTTAGGAAATAAGCAGTTTTGGTAAAACCACTACAGTCGACTCCTTTAATAGAAGTACCGCCCCATAAATAAGGCACACCTAATAAAGTCTCGGCCGAGGCTAAAATCGCGCTTGCATCCGGATTAGGTCGACGAATCCATTCTTGATAAGGTTTTGCCTGCGATTTCGGGATATAGGCAATCCGTTTATCCGGAAAACCCACTTTATAAAAATTCTTTTCTGCACCTAATAATTGCAAAATATTTCCATTTACAAGATCCGAAACCCGGGTCGAATTTAAATCAGCCTTACTAAATGCATGTCCATAATCGATGGTAAAAACAATTTTATCGCTAGCCTGCCAGGCCTCAAAAGCAGCTTTATCCATTAAACTAATTGCAGCGCCATCTGTCCAGGCTAAATATCCATCCGGAGTTTTAACTAAATAAAACCCGCTCTGCCTTTTAAATACCTGAACTGGAGTTCCCAATAACATTTGTGTCATTAGCTCTGCCCCATGCTGTGGATGACTTCTATTATTAGCTACAGAGAGATTAGCAATAGCATAAGTTAATCCATTAAGCGATTTTGAGGGTAATAAAACTGAAGTATATCCAATTGCCCCTCCAACAGGTTTTATTTTTTCAAATTCGGCCAAAGCTATTGCCGATGTACTCTCTAATCGTGCAGAATCTCCTCTTATTTGAAGATTAAAATAAATGTCACGTTTATCGGGTGCGAATTTTTTCTGCACCTGAGCCGCTAGGTTACGATAGGTAGCGGTATCTGATTGTCCCTTAGCGAAAAGCACGCTTATACTTAAGAAAAATGCGAAGTAAAATCTGTTCATTACGGTTAAAATTGTAAAGCTAAGTTACCAATAAATAGCGTTTATTCCTTATTCAATAGGTAATTTGTTCCTTACAATCTTAGCCATTCTCAGTTCAGGTTGAGGTTAAGGCTAATGAAGTTTGAAAAGAAACTTTGTTAGTCTTAGTGAACTTTGCTTAAATTGCTGGCTTTTATTAAAAATGAATATAAAACAATCCATTTATGTAGCGCTGGCTTACCGCTTTCTTGTTTTACTAATTCTATATTCGCTTTGCAGATTAGGTTTTTATCTGGCCAACTTCTCACTTTTTAATCATATTAGTCTGGCCGACTTGCTTTATATTTTTTTAGGCGGGATTAAATTCGATATTGTTGCGCTCTTATATATTAATTCGCTCTATATTATTTTGCAGGCAGTGCCCTTCCCGTTTAGGTATAGAAAAGGTTATCAATTTTTTTGCAAATGGTTGTTTATCCTAACAAACAGCATCGGTTTTTTAGCAAATTTTATAGATTTTGTTTATTATAAATACACCTTAAAACATACAACAGCAAGCGTTTTCTCGCAGTTCAGTAACGAACAAAACAAAATGAAGTTACTGTTCGATTTCTTAGGCGATTATTGGTATTTACTTGTTCTCTTTGCAGTTTTTATTTATGTATTTATTAAACTTTATCTGGTTGTTAGGATTAAGACGGCGCCTCGATTTACCTGGAAAATTTATCTTATTCACACCTTAGTATTGGTTTTAATTGCTGCACTTTCTGTTATCGGAATGCGTGGCGGATGGCGCCATAGTACCCGTCCAATTACCATGAGTAACGCCGGAGATTTTGTAAAATCTGCCAGCGATATGAGCTTAGTTTTAAATACCCCCTTTACCATTATGAAAACTTTAAAGGCAACACCTTTAAAGCTGATTAATAACTATAACGAGCAGACTTTAGACAGCCTGTATAACCCCATTCATCGACCCCAAAACAAAGGCCCGTTTAAAAAACTGAATGTTGTCTTTTTAATTATAGAAAGCCTTGGAAAAGAGCATGTTGGTGCTTTAAACAAAGACCTGCTTCAAGGCACATATAAAGGCTATACTCCTTTTATCGATAGTTTGGTAGCCAACAGCTTTACCTCTTCGCATACTTATGCTAATGGCCGAAAATCTATCGACGCCCTGCCTTCCATTATTTCGGGCATTCCATCTATTCGAGAACCCTTTGTACTTTCGAGCTACTCCGGAAATAAAACAACGAGTATAGCTAAATTATTAAGCGATGAAGGTTATGAAACTGCATTTTTTCATGGCGCCCCTAATGGATCGATGGGATTTTCGGCTTATACCAATTTGGCTGGAATTAAAAAGTACTACGGTAAAACCGAATATAATAACGATCAGGATTTCGATGGAATTTGGGGCATTTGGGACGAACCCTTTATGCAATACATGGCCAAAACGATTAATACTTTTAAGCAACCATTTTTCTCCGCCTTTTTCTCCGTTTCTTCGCATCACCCCTTTAAGGTTCCTGAAAAATATCAGGGCAAATTCCCTAAAGGGCCTTTACCGGTACAAGAACCGATGGGTTATACCGATATGGCAATCCAAAAGTTTTTCGCCACCGCAGCACGGATGCCCTGGTATAAAAACACGCTATTTGTACTTTGTGCAGACCATGCTACGGTATCTTATTTACCCGAATACCAGACCCTTCCAGGTTATTTTTCCATTCCAATTCTATTTTATTATCCGGGTGGCGATTTAAAGGGTAAAACAGACCGGTTAATTCAGCAAATAGACATTATGCCTACTGTTTTAAATTATTTGAATTATAATAAACCTTATTTTGCATTTGGATTTGATGCATTTAGTGATAAAAACAACAACTTTGTCGTTAACAATAACGATGGTGGATTTAGTTTCTATCAGGCCGATTATTTGTTACAAAACGATGGTTTCAAATCGACCGCATTATATAACCTGAAAACAGATCGCCTAACAAAAGATAACCTTATTGGTACTGCACCTGAGGTACAAAAAGATATGGAACAATATTTAAAAGCCTTTATTCAGCAATATAATAACCGGATGATAAAGAACCAATTAACAGTAAAGGGAAAGTAACTAGGGATTAGTCGTTAGTATTTAGACAGGGCGGTTAGATTATACGATCAACGAAAAACCACTAACCAATTAAACAGTTCAACAACGAAAAATGACCAACGAACATGAGGAAAAAAGCATTAAGGGTTATCGATTTTTTTTACCCACCCTTTCAAAAATGGCTTAGCTTACACACTTTCAGGTACATGGCCTCTGGTGGAATTACTGTTTCGACTGGTATTATTGGCTATTATATCATTTTCAACTTTGTTTTGCACCAGCAAGATGTTGAAGTTGGGCAGTATTTAATTACCGCACCAATTGCAGCATTAGTTTTAGAGTCGGCCGTAACTTTCTTAGTGGGTTTTATGCTCAACAAATACCTGGTATTTACGCAATCCAACCTCGTAGGTCGAGTACAACTCTTCAGGTATGCAACAGTATATGGCACAAATATTTTGCTCAATTATGCTTTAATGAAAATTTTAATTGAAGGATTCCAGTTTTATCCAACCATCGCAAAAGCACTCATAACCATCTGTTTAGCGGTATTCAGTTATTTTTCTCAAAAATATTTCTCTTTTAGGGTTAAAAAGTAAAATAATAACAAGCTGTTCTAAAATGATAAGTCATCTTAATATTTCAAAAGCAACACCTGCCGACATCGATGGAGTTCTCGATTTACAGCGTAAATATTTGGTCTCTAATTTGACCTTACCAGCGCAAAAAGATGGTTTCGTGACCACTCCATTTACTATCGAACAAATTGAACAGGTAATGCTCGAAGATGGGCTTTTTATCGCTAAACACGAAAATGAGGTAGTTGCCTATATATTTGCGGGTAGTTGGGCTTATTTTAACCAATGGCCCATTTTTCCATTAATGACCAAGCGTTTCGCCAACCTTACTTTCAAAAACACTTCAATTTCTGTCCATAACAGTTTCCAATATGGGCCAATCTGTATTGATAAAGCCTATAGAGGAACAGGACTTCTGAATAAAATTTTCGAATATATGAGACTTAATCTTCAACCTAAATACCCAATTAGCATTACTTTTATTAACAAAATAAACGGACGATCCATTAAGGCCCATACGGAGAAACTAAAATGGGCCACAATTGATGAGTTTGAATTTAATGGCAATCATTTCTTAATGCTGGCTTTCGACATGAATATAAGCGTGTTGTAACTCGCAAAACCGATCGGCCAAAGCCCATCATTTTACAGTAAAAGCACACAATTTTCTTTGGATTTAAATGAAAACACCCTACTTTAGCCCTAATCAATACCTATAAATAGAATGAGTGACTTTAATGATTTTAATAATCAGCAGGTAGCAAAACTTCCTAAACACCTTAGGCAGTTTATAGTGGAGCAGCATTACGAAAAATATACCCCTGTAGACCAGGCGGTTTGGCGTTATGTAATGCGTCAGAATTACAGCTATTTAAAACACGTTGCTTATTATCCGTACATTAAGGGTTTACAAAGAGCAGGGCTGAGCATTGAATATATTCCCGATTTACAAACCATGAATGATAACTTGGGGAAAATTGGTTGGGGAGCTGTTACAGTCGATGGCTTTATTCCGCCGGCTGCTTTTATGGAATACCAGGCCTATAGAGTTTTGGTAATTGCCGCCGATATTCGCCAAATTAACCATATCGAATACACACCAGCACCAGATATTATTCACGAGAGTGCTGGTCATGCACCCATTATTGCCGACACCGATTACAATAATTATCTTAGTTATTTTGGTTCTATTGGTGCTAGGGCAATGTTTTCGAGTAAAGATTTCGAATTATATGAAGCCATTCGTAAGCTTTCTATTTTAAAAGAAGCTGTCGATACCGATGAGCAGGAGATTGCTTTGGCAGAAAAAAGGTTGCGAAATATTGCCGACAATATGGGCGAACCTTCCGAAATGGCTCTTTTAGGTCGTTTACATTGGTGGACTGTAGAGTACGGTTTAATTGGGACACTCGAAAACCCAAAAATTTATGGCGCTGGACTACTTTCATCAATTGGCGAAAGTGCGACCTGCATGGACCCCAAAGTGGCCAAGCTTTGGTACAATTTAAATACGATTAATTACCAGTACGATATTACCCAACAACAGCCACAGTTATTTGTAACACCAAATTTTCAGAACTTAATCGATGTTTTAGAGAATTTCGCTAATACCATGGCTTTCAGACGTGGTGGCGTAGAAAGTATATTAAAGGCGATCGAATGTAAAAATGTAAGTACTGCCGTTTATAGTTCGGGCATACAGGTTACCGGCATTTTTACCGATGCCGGGATAGACAAAGTTAACGAGTTAACCTTTATTAAAACAACTGGGCCATCGGCTTTAGCAGTTAACGGCATGCAGCTCGAAGGGCATGGGAAGGATTACCATAAAGATGGTTTCTCGTCGCCCGTTGGCAAATTAAAAGATGCTGGTAAAGCGCTCGAAAATTATAGTGTAGCCGAACTCGAAAATGAAGGCATTAAGCAAGGGGAAATCGTAAAATTATTTTTCGAAAGTGGTATTGAAGTCGGGGGATTGGTTAAGGAAATTAAGCAAGAGTGCAATAAAGTAATATTAATCGCTTTCGAAAACTGTACCGTTAAAGAAAGCAATGGTCATGTTTTATTTAGCCCCGAATGGGGTATTTATGATATGGCTGTCGGCGAAAAAATAATCTCGGTATTTAATGGTGCTGCCGACAAAGATGCTTACGAAGAACTTACTTTTGTAAGCAAAGAGCAGACCCATCAGATCGTATACGAAGAAAAGATGCTTCAGTTACATGCGTTGTACCAGAAAGTACGTTCGATAAGGGAAAATCAAGGTGGTTATGAAGAATTGGGTAGACTTTTCGACTTGCTTAAGAGTGCTCATCGAACCGATTGGTTGTGCGCCCTGGAGATCTTAGAAATGGTACATCATCAAAAATTAGATGCTGCTTTAGAAAAAGAATTACGAATATACCTGGAAATGAAAGCCGCAAACGAGCCCGATTATGCCAAACTTATTAACGATGGGCTGCATGTAATTGCTAATCCTGTTACACAAGCTAGTCTTTAATTCGTGCAATAAGCGGTAACAATGTCGGGCATTTAAAAACAACGCCCAACGCAAGACAAACAACGACTAACCAGTTAACCAAATGAATATAGTAATAACAGGTGCAAGTAGTGGAATTGGTTTCGAAACTGCTTTAGAATTTATTTTAGATTCTAAAAATAAGGTAGTTTGTATTGCCCGATCGGCTGATAAATTGCGCAAACTCTTAGAAATAGCAAAAGGTATTAATCCAGAGTGCACGCTTTTACCCGTCGAATTCGATTTGGTAAACGACGATTATGCGGCTTTGATTCCTTTTTTAACCGAGTGTTTAGGCACTATCGACATCATCATTAATAATGCTGGCAGCTTAATAAACAAGCCATTTCTCGATACTACTGCTTCAGATCTGGCAACCATGCTCGAAAGCAATGTGATGAGTCATTTTAAAATGATTGGTCATACCCTATCTTTAATGCAAAGTGGAAGTCATATCGTAAATATTGGCAGTATGGGTGGTTTTCAGGGTAGCGTCAAGTTTCCGGGCTTAGCAGCCTATTCGGCCAGTAAAGCGGCACTGCATACCTTAAGCGAGTGCCTTGCCTTCGAACTTGCCGAAACTGGTATTAAAGTAAACTGCCTGGCCTTGGGTTCGGCGCAAACCGAAATGCTCGAAACAGCCTTCCCAGGTTATCAAAGCCCGGTTTTAGCCTTCGAAATGGGAAAATATATTGCCGATTTCGCACGTACCGGGCATCGATTTTTTAACGGAAAGGTACTTCCAGTTGCCGTAACAACGCCTTAATGCGAATTTCCACATTTTACTCTTTTCATTCTTTTTTTTGTATGTTTGTTCATTCCAGATGAAAAAAACCATACTCATTTTTTGCATTTCATGCCTTCTAGCATTTTCAACTAAAGCGCAGACTAGTAGTTCATTACCAATGCAATATCAAAAAATGATGGAAAGAATACTCCATAAAATCCCAGCAGTTCAAAGCGCTCCGGTAACACAGTTACTGGACTTTGCAAAAACCATGATCGGCACCCCTTACCGTTATGCTTCAAGCAATCCGGCAAAAGGGTTTGACTGTTCTGGATTTGTAAATTATGTATTTAGCAAATTTGGATTTCAAGTTCCGCGTTCCTCTTCAGCATTTGCCCATGCTGGTGTTCCTGTTAAATTAACAGCAGCCAAAGTCGGTGATGTTTTAATTTTTACAGGATCCAATCCAAAAATTAGAAGGGTTGGTCATGTCGGCATTATCTACGCTATCGATAATGGAGAAATTAAATTTATTCATTCTACTTCTGGCAAAGCACACGGTGTTACCATTACCGATTTTAACGACTATTACAAAAGTCGCTTCTTAAAAGCAGTAAGTATCCTGGAATAAATATCATTTACTCATGGCCGAAGTTAAAACCAGACCAACAACTAAGCATGTCGCAGACTTCTTAATGCTAATTACCGACCCTATTAAACGGGCCGATTGCTTTACCTTATGTCAACTCATGGAAGAAGTAGCACAAGCAAAAGCCATGATGTGGGGCGAGGCTATCGTAGGTTTTAATACTTACATCCAGGTTTATAAAAATGGAAGTACAATGGATTGGCCGATGATGGGGTTTTCGCCCCGTAAACAAAACATAAGTCTATATATTATGGGTTGTGACGATGAGCGAAGAACTGATATTTTATCCCGTTTAGGTAAACATAAAACAGGAAAAGCTTGTATTTACATTAAATCTCTGACCGATATTAATATGGCCGTATTAAAAGAACTCTGCCAATTATGTTACGATAAGCATAAACGTTGAAATTATGGATGTAGAAAAAGCAGTAGCCAACATGATTGCCAATCTTCAAAAGAATACCGGCAAAACGTTAGCAGAATGGATTGTAATTTTAAAGGCTCGGGAAGGTTCGAAACATGGCGAAATGGTAAAGCATTTAAAAGAAGTGTACGGCATTAGTCATGGTTTTGCAAACACTATTGTTTTAAAGGCACGTGGTGCCGATGCTGGCTCGGCAACAAGCCAGGACGAGCTTATCGATAAGCAATATCTGGGCAAAGAGGCCCTAAAACCAATATATCAGCAATTGCTTAATATTATAAAAAGTTTTGGCGAAGATGTAGAACTAGCACCTAAAAATGCTTATATGAGTGTAAAGCGAAAAAAACAATTTGCCATTATCCAGCCTAGTACTAAAAATCGGTTAGACTTAGGTTTACATATTAAAGCTATTGAGCCCGAAGGAAAACTAGAAAAGTCTGGTAGCTTTAATGCGATGTGTACCCATAGAATAAAGCTAGAAAAAGAATCGGATATAGACCAGGAAGTAATCGGTTGGTTAAAAAAAGCCTATGAAGCCGCTGGTTAAGGCTAAATTTCGAGTAATACAATTTTTAATGCATCCAATATATTTCCAGTCGAGAGCAAGCGATGCGCCAATTCGTGCAGTTCCCTTTCGCGGGTAAAAGGATCTCCAATTGTTGCATCCAATCTATCTTTTACCGTGGGGTAATTACGTATCCCTTCAATTTCTTCTGCAGTAGGTAAGTTTTCCATATTACCCAACATTCCCAGGTCGTTACCCGTTAAAACGGTCGAATTTCTTACCGAACTAGGTAAAGCATCGACACCAATACCTAAAGTACTTAGGGGCTTAGCCACCTTAAATAGGCTTTCGGGTGTTACCCGGCAGTACCAGTCGCCACCCAAACGGGCTACCAAATCAATTTTAGCCTGATCTATTTTGCCATCTTCGTCTAGTATTTCTTCTCGGATATGGATCAATTTAATTTCGGCAAGCACTAGATTTCCGGCGCCATTCTGGGTGCCGAGTGGAATAACTTCCTTTACGATACATTCTAACTGTACCGGAGCTTCTGCAACCCGCGGAGGTTTTACCAAATGTGATGGAAGCATTGTAAAGCCAGCCTTCTCATATTCATTTACTCCTTTTGCATATTCGGTACTTGCCAAACTTGTTTGCTGTACCATTGCATAATTAACAATGTTGATGACGCATTCTTTAACTGCTAATACATTTTCCAGGCTATGTTTAGTTGTATTATCCCGCACCCTTCTCGCCGGAGAAAAAATACACATGGGTGGATTTGTGCCGAACATATTAAAAAAACTGAATGGACTCAAATTGACCCGCCCTTCGGTATCGATGGTCGAAGCAAAGCAAATTGGCCGGGGCGCAATAGCATATTGCAAATAATTTTGCAATTGCACCGGAGAAAGATCTTCACAATTTAATGTTAACATTGGTTGAAGGATTGAAAATGTTGGTACTACTCCTTTTTTAAGGCGAATAACGAAAAATCGGTATCGACCTCGATAATGGTATTGGTTAAAATTCCTAAGCCTGTTATTTCCATTTCGACATGGTCGCCTGCCTGTAGCCATTGTGGCTTATAATTTGGATCGTTTAATAAACCGGTACCATTTAGTTCTAAAAAGCAACCAGTGCCCACAGTACCAGATCCGATTACATCGCCAGGTAAAATATCAACACCGTAAGCACAGCGTTCTATAATTTCGGCAAAAGTCCAATCCATATCGGCCATATTCCCTGCCGATACTTCGACCCCATTAACCCGGCAAGTCATTTTTAAATGATAAGCATTCCCAATATGGTTTGGCTTTGGTGCAACTTTATAAGGTTCCAGTTCGTCGGGGGTTACTAACCAGGGACCAATTACTGTCGAGAAATCTTTTCCTTTTGCCGGGCCCAGGTTTAATTGCATTTCCTCCATCTGCAACGCCCTGGCACTCATATCGTTCATAATCATGTAACCCGCAATATATTCGTCGGCGGCTGCAGCTTTCACATTCCGGCCTTTTTTACCGATTACTATTGCTACTTCCAGTTCGAAATCTAATTTCTGAAAATGATCGGGCATACACTCGATCTCTCCAGGGCCTTGTATAGCATTGTGATTAGTAAAATAGAAAATTGGAAATTGATCGAATGCAGCAATCATTTCCACTTTACGATTACGACGAGCCGCAGCTACATGCTGACGAAATGCATAGCCATCCCGGCACGAACTTGGGTGTGGAACAGGAGCTAATATTTCATAAAAAATCTCTTCTTTAGGCTGTAGCTTACCTGTTATAATATCCTCGTTAATTATCTTTGCTCTTTCCATTAGCGCTTCGCCGCCCTGTAAAAAGGCATCCATCTCGTCGGGTATTAATTTATTACAGGAATTGAGGTTATAGATATGTCCGTTTACAAAAACACCCAGGTGTTCTCTATCTTCTGTTTTATAGGATACTAGTTTCATACGTTAATGAATTTATAGGCTCAAAGCTAAAAAAATATTTGAAGCTCGGCTAATTATTAAATTTGAATATAGAGATAAAAAGCATAATTTAGCACACATTAAATGATAAGCAGTTCGACATATCAAAACCACAATGCAAACGAGGTTCTCGCGGCTTTTAGGTATGCCATGCTTTCGAAAATCATTTTCGCGCAATATTCTTAAGCCTTCCTCTCTTTTTATCTGCTCATTTTAAAACGTTTCTACGTTTTAACCGTTATACATTTAAACGCTAACCAAATTACCTAACGCTATGCCCATATACCATACATTAGGAACCATCCCAGCTAAAAGGCATACCGTTTTTCGCAAGCCTGATGGCAATTTATATGCCGAAGAACTGGTTTCGACCGAAGGTTTCTCGAGCCTATATTCGTTGGTTTATCACTGCCATCCGCCAACTATTGTTAAATCGTTAGGCGAGCCTTATTCGGTCGAACCTAAAATTGCCCGCGAAAAGCACCTACGCCATACCAGTCTCATTGGCTTCAACATTAAACCAGAAGCTGATTATTTAAAAAGCCGTAAACCGGTGTTGGTTAATAGCGACCTGCATATTTCATTGGCTGCGCCTCAGCAATCGATGGTCGATTATTTTTATAAAAATAGTCAGGCCGACGAAGTAATCTTTATTCACGAAGGTTCGGGAACTTTAAAAACAGGCTTTGGAAAAATTAAATTCAAATATGGTGACTACCTTGTTATTCCCCGGGGTACTATTTATCAGCTCGAGTTTAACGACGATAAAAACAGGTTATTTATTATAGAAAGCTTTAGTCCCATCCGTTCTCCTAAGCGTTACCGTAACGAATATGGCCAGTTAATGGAGCATTCACCTTATTGCGAACGGGATATTAAACGACCTACCGACCTGGAAACGATCGATGAACTGGGCGATTTTAAAGTGTTGATTAAAAAACAAGGGTTAATTTATCCCTATACTTATGGTACCCATCCGTTCGATTTTATAGGCTGGGATGGCTTCCATTATCCCTGGGCATTTTCGATTCACGATTTTGAACCCATAACCGGCCGCTTACATCAACCTCCACCGGTTCATCAGACTTTCGAAGGACATAATTTTGTGATCTGTTCGTTTGTTCCGCGTAAATACGATTATCATCCTTTATCTATTCCGGCGCCTTATAACCATAGCAATGTAGACAGTGACGAGGTTTTATATTATGTAGATGGCGATTTTATGAGCCGGAAAAGCGTGGTAAAAGGGCAAATTACCTTACATCCAGGTGGTATACCACATGGGCCACATCCTGGCACTGTAGAAAAATCGATTGGCCAGGAAAGAACAGAAGAACTGGCGGTAATGATCGATCCTTTCAGGCCCTTAATGCTTACTCAGGATGCCGTTGATATCGAAGACGAAAGTTACCATACCAGCTGGCAAGTTAATGTAGAATAACATTTAGCATTAACTCTTACCACATAACAACCCTTAATCTTACCACATGACAACACAAACATTTGCAGAAAAAATAGCAAAAGCACAAGATTTCCTACCCATTAATGGAACAGACTATATAGAATTTTATGTAGGTAACGCCAAACAGGCTGCCCATTATTATAAGACAGCCTTTGGTTTCCAATCTCTGGCTTATGCCGGACCAGAAACCGGGGTTAGAGACCGGGTCTCTTATGTTTTAAAACAAGGAAAAATAAGACTAATTTTAACAACAGCTTTAAAATCAGATCATCCCATTGCCGAACATGTAAAAAAACATGGCGACGGCGTAAAAATATTGGCACTTTGGGTCGACGATGCTTATAGTGCATTCGAAGAAACCACAAAAAGAGGCGCCAAATCTTATTTAGCGCCCCAAACGTTAACAGACGAACATGGCGAAGTAAAAATGTCGGGCATTTACACTTATGGCGAAACTGTTCACTTATTTATTGAGCGTAAAAACTACAAAGGTATTTTTATGCCTGGTTATCGCGAATGGACAAGCGATTACAACCCTGCCGAAACCGGCTTGCTCTATATAGACCATTGTGTAGGCAATGTAGGGTGGAATAGAATGAACGAAACGGTTAAGTGGTACGAAGAGGTTATGGGATTTGTAAATATCCTATCTTTCGACGATAAACAAATTAATACCGAGTATTCGGCCTTAATGAGCAAGGTAATGAGCAATGGCAATGGATTTTCGAAATTTCCGATTAACGAGCCAGCCGAAGGGAAGAAAAAATCTCAAATTGAAGAATATCTCGATTTTTACGAAGGCGAAGGGGTGCAACACATTGCCGTTGCCACAAAAGATATTGTAAAAACAGTAAAGGAATTAAAATCGCGTGGTGTAGAGTTTTTAAGTGCGCCGCCAGAGGCTTATTACGAAATGATGCCTACCCGTGTTGGCGAAATCGACGAAGAAGTTGAGCTGCTAAAAAGTTTAGGTATCCTGGTCGACTGCGACGAAGAAGGTTATTTATTACAGATTTTTACGAAACCTGTCGAAGATCGGCCTACACTTTTCTTCGAAATTATACAACGTAAGGGTGCACAGTCTTTTGGGGCAGGAAATTTTAAAGCTTTATTCGAGTCGTTAGAACGTGAACAGGAGCTAAGAGGAAATCTTTAGGTTTATTTTTTAAAAAAACTGATTAAGTAGTCGGGAAGTTAGAAAAAGACACCCGATTACTTAACAATGTTTGGAATACGTTAATTCCTACTAATTATTTTTTCTTAATTACGATTAATAAGCCCTTTCCTTTAGGGATTACCACTTCGTGCTGTGGATTTAAAGTTGCCCCCGATTGGAAGTCTTTAACTTCGGGAATGCTAAAGCTCGCCATTGCCGGGTCGATACCTAATTTGTTCCAGTCGATATTTAATTTAATAGTTTCGTCTTTATCGGCCCAACTGGCGATGGCCACTAAAGCTGCATCCTGTTTCTGATATACAGTAGCTAAAACTGCTGCATTGCCGGTTTTAACCGGACAGTTCACAGACCAATAACCAAACATTTTAGTGCCTTTCATTCCAAAATCGTCCCATACTTTCCAAATCGGCCTTGGGTCGTTATTGCCCGACCAGGGTAAACGATTGGTCATCCCATAAATGAGACCACGCCACTGGTTGCCGCCATCCTGAAGCATCTCCCCCATTAACCCAAATGGAATCCCACTCACTTCAGTTAAAAAGAAGTCTGGCTTACTTTTTTCATAGTCGAAATATTCCCCAAACCAAAGCCTGTTTAAATAAGGGAAGTGCTCCATATATAAATTGGCACTATTATTAAAACCATCACTTTTATTGTACTGGTTAGCAGAGTGAAGGTCTATAATTCCGGGATGACCATCTTGGGTTAATACTCGTTTAATCCGCTTCATGGTAATCCTGTCGAATGCAACATCGTCGAGGTAAATACCGTCGATACCTACATTTTTGGTCAGCCAGTTCATGCCTTCCACATAATAATTATGCCAACGGCTCATCCCGCTATTTACAATGGCCGCATCTTTAATTTCAGGAACAAACCAGGCGGCAATATAATCGTCTTTTACGTGTTCTTGAAGCCATGAAAAGCCCCCACCTTTGCCAGGAGAATATATTTCATGTCCTAAACTACGCATCGGAAAAGTCTCGTAAGCCCTATTCGACAGTTCCCGAACCGTATTATAAATTTTTACCTTTAATCCTTTACTATGTGCTTCGTCTATGTAGCTTTTCATTTTAGCATGCTCAATAAAAGGATAGTTAATCCACGGGTTAATTGGCGTTGCGTGATGGATGTTAATAACCGTTGCGCCAGTTGCTTTAATGCTATCGATGGTATTGTATTTATGATAAAAACGATTTTCCCATTGGAAATCGGTATCGATCGTATGGAAAGGAGTAATTAGCAAGGTAAAGTTATAATACAACACTTCTCCTTTTTTTAACTGACGTTCACCACTATAATTATTAGCCAACATAGAGCTACCTTTTATGCCTATGGTTACTCCACCCTTATTTTCATTGCCCCATGAAGTTGGCAATAGCAAGGGTTTCTGCAAATAGAAATTTGTATTTAATGGTCTTACATAATGCTCGTCCCGTAGCGAATATTGCAGGCCGGCATTTACATTTCCAAGCCAGGCTCCATCCTGATTTTTATGGGCAACATCCCATTTCCAATCGAATTTCTCTGGTCGCTCGCCGCCCTTTTGTCCAAAACCCATCATATAGGTCGCCGCAGTTTTCTGAAACGGGATATGCATGTTTACATCTTTTAAGTCGAGGTCTTGCAGCGCAGTAACTTTTACAGTATAGTTTAGAAAGCCATCGAATTCTAGCGAGCCAGTTACCTCCATAGTTAAACTATCGTTGGTATTCTTACTTTTCCATTGTACTGTTCCGGCTTCTTTTTTAATAAATTGTACACCCCCATCTTTAAGTAAAGTATTTTTTCCATCAGACTTACGCACAAAATGAAAATGAATATTTTCGGCCAGTAAATTATTAGGAGTTGAGGTGTAATCGGTCATTTCCGGGCTAAAGAAGGTTTGGATCTGTTTTGGAAAACCACTGTTATCCAATTCAACTTTGCGGCCTAAAAGGCTAATCGTATTTCCCTGCACTTGCAATGGTGTATAAGGAGCAATGACTGTGTTTTTTTGAGCCAAAGTTGAATTTAGCCAGGTTAAACGGGTTTGTTTCCAGGGCTCATTTATTCCATTTTCTTTACTTAATTGTGGGTCGACCATTAGGTTTAACTTGATCGTCTGCGTTGGTGCATTAGCAACCGTAACGACCACATTTCCCGAATATCTCCCTGCCTTTGTGTTTACCGGAACTGTTAAAAGACACCATAATGCCTGAACTTTGTTTGAAGCGACATTTACTTCTTTGGTAAAATTATTTCCATCGTAAGCAACCCCGTTCGTATTTAAACAAGATATTAACTTTGCTGCAATTTTATTCCCTGATTTATCGATCAAATCATTAAATTTCAATTTTATATTTTGCAAGTCCTTTAAAGCATATATGCCTAATTGAAAAGAGAAGTTTTCGCCCCTTAAAGCTTTAGCTGTAAATGTCTTCTGTGCATCTTTAATTATCCACCGTTGTGGAATATCGTTGGTCATTATAATAGGGTATGCTCTACTTTCGGGAAAAACAAGGTATGCTGGTTCGGCATGCAAGGCTTTCAATCTTTTTACTTCCGCAGCAGTTGCAATAACCTCCATCGGATAAACAGTGTTAAAGGCATTTATAGCCTCTATTCGTATAACTGAAGTGTTAACAGCTATCGAATTTGCAGTTGTTTGAGTTAACCAATTATCGTTCGATTTTTCTTGTTTCGGGTAAATTCCTTTTGGATAATTAGATCGGCCTTCATTTTTATAGGGCTGATAATAAACATGGTACAATCCCTTTCCACTTTCGGCTTCGAAACAAATAATCCCACTTTCTTGGCTCAAAGAAAGTGGTAAAACGTGGCGAATAAGTTTCCCTGTTTTAGCATCCTCGATAATGATCGCCTTTTCGGCTGCATTTGGATCGCTTCTTCGCCATGCTATATTTACTTTTGCTATATTTCCAGTACCGGTAAAATTAACTATTGCACGCTGATTACCTAAAGAATCGGCGTTCCAATTATTGTTTGCAGATTTATATGGGAGTTCTTGTGCGTTTACACGACAAGAAAACAGGCTCAGCAGCACGACAACTGCAAATAGATTTTTCATAACCATTAATTTGATGAATTAGCTAGCGGTAAATTTATATTTTTTAATTTATTGTTTAGCTCTTGTTAGGCGTTAAGATTTAATATTTGCATAATTTTATTAATTTTGATACCAAAGATGTACACCAAAACAATTAAAAGGTCTCGATTATTTTTTAAGCATTTGAGAATAGCGTTTAAGTTATTTAGAAAGAACGACCCCTTACGTTTAGCCGGTGCCACCGCTTTTTTTGCAAATTTTGCGCTCCCACCCATTTTACTCATCCTAATTAGGCTCTTTGGTTTTTTTGTAGACCGGAGAACTTTTTCTACTCGTCTTTTCGAGCGATTGGCAAATATATTAGACGACAGCAGTACTGCGCAGATTTTGCAGGTGCTAAGAAATATCAGGGGTATCGATTATAGTTGGTGGGCTACCATTCTTAGTTTTATCTTTTTCATTTTTGTAGCCACTACTTTGTTTGGTGTTATTAAAAGCTCGATGGATCAGATATGGAGCATAGGCCTTAACGAAAAACTTGGAATTATATTTAGCCTTAAACTTAGAGCCCGGGCCATGGTTATTATTTTATTAGCAGGAATTTTATTTTTTATTGGACTTTTAACAGATAGCATGCAGGCAATTATTGGTACCTATATTAATCCGACGTCACCGACTTTTGGGAAGATTTTTTTATCTATTCTAAACCAGGTTTTATTTATAGCTATTGTAACCACTTGGTTTAGCGTACTTTTTAGATTTTTAACTAATGGCAGACCCAGTTGGAAAGCGTCGATAAAGGGCGGTCTATTAACTGGAGTTTTATTTACGCTTGGTAAATATGTACTTCGCATAATGCTACCTTTAAGTAATATTGGAAATGTTTATGGAGCTTCCGGATCGATTGTACTCATTATGCTTTTTGTTTTTTACTCTTCCTTTATTTTTTACTTTGGTGCCTGTTTTATAAAAGTGCTTAGCGATGCTGGAAAAAAACAAATCAGGCCAATAAAAGGTGCTTTTTTATACGAGTTAAAGGAAGTAATTAAAAATTAATTAGCATGAAGCTCCTATCTGTTCGAATCCTTGCATTTCGAAAATTGCTAGCTCATTTAGGCTATTATAATGCAAAACGCCAAAGAGATTAAAAATACCATTTTTCCCTTTCCCTTCTATACAGATCGTTTCTTTTACAATTTCCTGATGTGCTAAATTCTGGTCGCTAAGGAGTACATCTTCGTCCTGAATAATTACATCGTTTGCCTCAATTGCAAACTCCTTTAGCAAGGCTAAAAAGCCTTGTCCATTTAATAGTAGTTCTTTGATATTCATATCGTTTATGTTTTAAGTACGCACAAAAACGAATATCAATTTTGAAGCCAGAAAATTAGAAAATCCTAAAGCCTATACCGACAGTAAAAAGGTTTAGTTTTGTAGTGGGGTAGCCGCCAGCCGAATTGATTTCTGATAAGCCGTACTCATACCTTGCATCAACATTTAATTTTCCGATATCAAGGCCAGCTCCGAATTGCCAGGCAACCGCTTTATCTTTAAATTTACCTTTAAAAGCGGTAGATGCTGCTTGTCCAAAATTTTGTTCTTCATTAAATAAAAAAGTAACTACAGGTCCGGTATTTAAACGGAGGCCAAAACCAGCAGCGCCAATTTTAGTACCAATAAGGATTGGTAAATCTAAGCTCGTAAATTTAACACCATTCTCTTCTCCATCTGCCGTAACCAGTTTCGAATTTTTGCCCGACAGGTATAGTTCTGGTTGTAAATGCAGGCCTGCGCCACCAATTCTGACCCAAATCCCACCATAATAGCCCGCCTGGTTATCGCTACTAAAAGTATTTGAGGTTTTAAATTTCGAAAGGTTCATTCCACCTTTTATGCCCAACTGAAAAGTAGGCAGGCCCTGGCTAAAGGCAAAAAAGCCTAGGCCACAGAGTAATATCAATAAGATTGTCTTTTTCATATTCAATAAATTAACTTAAGTAAAAATAACTATATTTTTAATTTTACACTAATTTACGTATTTTTATCTCTTACCTAAGAAATTCATTTTGCCCTTATAAGCTTTTCGATTAATTATAAATGAATTTTACATTTAACGTCTACGCGCTCTTACTCCTCGTTTTTGGGTCGATTACCATTGCATTATCCTATTTTATTTTTAGAAAAGGTGGTAATGCGGTTCGATGGTTTAGCTTAATGATGCTTTCCAATTCGATATGGTCTATAGCTTATGGTTTCGAACTTGCCAGTACCGACCTTACTCAAATTAAGTTTTTAATTAATATCGAATACCTAGGCATTGCTACTTTGCCACTTAATTGGTTTCTCTTTTGTCTGCATTTTTGCGGAAAAGAATGCTGGTATAAAAAGCCTTTAAATCTTATTTTCTTATTACTGGTTCCAATTGTTACTATTTTATTGGTTTGGACCAACTCGTATCATCATTTACATTATGCCAGTTATAAAATGGATTGGAGCGGCCCCTTTCCGATGGTCAATCTTACTCCAGGAATTTGGTACCGGATTTTTACCATTTATTTTTATTTGTTATTAGCATGTGGTTGTTATTTAATATTGATGAAGTTTAGAACTTCGGATCCGATATTTAGAAAGCAAAATTATAGCATCATCATCGCGGCATTTATTCCCTGGGTGGCAAATATCGCTTATCTGGCAGGTATCAGGCCGCTTGGTTATGTAGATGTAACTCCTTATGCATTTATTATTACTTCTTTGCTCATCTTAATCGGCGTTTACAGGTTTAAATTATTCGATATCATTCCCATTGCCCGCGAAAAGGTATTAGAATTAATGCAGGATGGTTTTTTCGTACTCGATAAAGATTACAGGATTATCGACTATAACAAATCGATTAAAAGGTACATTAATTATGTTAAAGGCACTAAACTAATCGGAACCAGTTTAGAAGAACTATTCCCAAGTCAGCCAAATTTCTTAAAAATGATTGCCACTCATTCGGCAGGTAAGATCGAATTGGAAGTGCTTATTAATAAAAAAATGCTTTACCTGGAAGCAGACATTATCTTTTTAAACGATAATAAAATTAACAATGATTTTAGTATCGTTAAATTACAAGATCTTACAGCATATAAGAAGGAAGCCTTACGTACAAAAGAACAGGCAAATGAACTCGAAAAACTAAATCAGCTCAAAGACCGTATATTTTCTATCATCGCTCACGATTTAAGAGGCCCTTTGGTAAATCTTTCGGAGGTTCTAAAAATGATTGCCAACGACCAGATTAGTAGCGACGAGTTTAAAAATATCTCCCCTACTTTAAGTAAAGACATAATTTACACAACAGATTTACTGGAAAATATTTTGCATTGGTCGCGAAGTCAGCTCAAGGGCTATGGCATTAACAAGGAGCTTTTTAATTTGCGTAATTTAATTATCAACGAGATTAATTACCATTTGCCTGCAGCTTATCTAAAAAAAATCAAGATTATCCACGATGTTTTTCCTGGTGAAATGATTTATGCCGATATGTTAATGATCCAGATTGTGATTAGAAATATCATCAATAATGCAATAAAATTCTGTAATGCCAATTGCGAAATACATATCACGGCCGCCTACCAGAAAGATCACAGCATGTTAATCTGCGTTCAGGATAATGGTGTAGGTATAGATGCCGCTATTTTGAATAAATTGTTTAAGGACGAAAATATTACTACCCGGGGCACTTTAAACGAAAAAGGAACCGGCCTTGGCCTACTCGTTTGCAAAGACTTTATGAAACGTAATGATGGTGATATTACCGTAAGCAGTACGCCAGGCAAAGGGGCAAAATTCTGCATCACCCTACCTACCTCGATGACTTAATCGTTGGTCGTTTGTTGTTGGTTGTTTGTTGTTGTTCGTCTAAAGACTATTGACTATGGACTTTTTACTTCAAACCCTTATTGCCCGGTCGCTTCGTTAATTGCTTGCTGTTCTTTTAAGGCGTCAACGTTGTTTTTGTTCCCGAAGTTTTCGGTCTTATCTGCAAAATAGGCTAATATATCGACAATAGTATTTAGGTTATCCGAAACCCGTTGGTGCATATCGGGCAAGTCCTTTTCTAATTTTTTATCGCTAAGTTCTATATTGTCGACTTCTATCTTTCCAATTTTCTGGATAATTGCTTGCTGCGAATGTTGTAAGTCTTCTAATTCTCTTACAATCTTCTCCATTAATTCGAACTTCTTTAAAGTATTCATAACTAGTTTTAATTAAATTTAAACTTCATTCTCGCTATATGAACCAACAATAACCTTAAAAAGTTTTAAATAATAATTATTGAGTTTGGAAAATTAATAAATAACTAATACTTTAGTTTAAAAATTACTGATCTATGAAACGGTTATTTATCTTCGCTCTTTTGATGGCATATCACCTTAGTGCTGGCGCTCAGGCTCTTGTTAATTACGATAAGGAAAAATTGTTTGAATATTATCAATCGCAGCGTTATGCAGAAGCTGCGGCTTATTTACAGAGCGTTTATCCGGTCGAAACTGAAGATATAAAAATATTAGGCCAAATCGCTTATTGTTATATGATGGCCGGTAAGCTACCAGAGGCTGAAAAAAATTACCTTAAAGTATTAGACCAACAACCTACTGCTATACCTGTACTTTTTAGCCTTGCCAATATCAATGTTAGACGCGGTAACGATCTTAAAGCCAGGGGTTATTACGAAAGCATAATAAAGCTCGATAGCAATAATTTTAACGCCTATAAACAATTAGCAGATTTATATAGTAACGAAATCGATAGTCAGAAAGTGAGCTACCTCTTTAAGGCAAACCACCTTAATCCGATCGATGCCGATGTAGCCTACGATCTGTCTAGAGCTTATAGAAAATTAAAGGACTACGAACCTGCTTATCGGATTTTAACAATAGCCATTATCGCCGATACCGGGAATCTGATCTTACAACAAGCCAAGTTACCCGTTGCTTTACAGCTCAAAAAATATGATGAAGTAATTAATTTAGGTAAGCGGCTTTTAGTCGACGAAGCTGATGCAAATGTGATTAAAGACGTTGCAATGGCTTATTATTACTTAAAGAATTACGAAAAAACCATTTCTTATTTTAAGATGCTTGAGGTAGCAATGAATCAGACCGAAAGTTCATTATATTTTACCGCCTTAAGCTACCGTGCTTTAAAAAATTACGCTCTTGCTGCTGTATATGCAAAAAAAACGATCGAAGAAGGGATCTCGCCCAATACCTCAAGTTATTATGCTCTTTTAGGGTCCATATACGAAAATAGTAAACAATTAAGCCTGGCAAGCAGTGCTTATAAAAAAGGTTTGCAATTTAAAGCAAATCCAGTAATCTATTATAACTTGGGCATACTTTACGATCTTACACTTAAACAAAAAAACAGTGCTTTAAATTATTATAATTTATACCTTAAAAGCAAACCAGACCTTAAAGCCGAAAAAGCACAGATCGATTATGTAAAGAGCCGGATCAAAACATTAAAGAATGGGCATTAAAGTACTTCCGTTAATTTATTAATTAGTTGTGTTCCTCTTAAATATGTACAAAATTGCTTATTTCTTCAAAATAAAATTTATATCTAATCAAGAAATTCCATCTATTCGTATAGAAAATATAAGTTTTCGTATAGCTTTATAAATTGAAATCCAGCAAACTGTAAATGTTCCTTGCTACTTGCTTTTCATTAAACGGGCAACGTACTTCCCAATAATATCGAACTCTAGATTAATGGTCGTGCCCATTTTTACTGCATGCAAATTGGTGTGTTCGTAAGTATAGGGGATAATAAACACCGAAAATTCGTCGGCTGTCGAATTTACAACGGTTAAACTAATTCCATTAATACAAATAGACCCTTTTTCGACCGTAACATTCCCTAAACCAGCATTGTAGTTAAAACGATATTCCCAGCTCCCCTTCTGTTCTTCAACGAGTGTGCAAATTGCAGTCTGGTCTACGTGTCCCTGCACAATATGCCCATCAAGGCGGGCATTCATTTGCATACAGCGTTCGAGGTTAACTTTATCTCCGATCGCTAATTCTCCTAAATTGGTTTTAGCCAGAGTTTCTGCTATTGCTGTAACGGTATGAGAGTTTTCGTTTAGAGCAACAACTGTTAAACATACCCCATTATGCGCTACGCTCTGATCAATCTTTAATTCGTGGCTTATGTTCGAAGCAATCGTAAAATGTAAATTATTTTCTTCGGTTTTAATCCCGACAACTTCACCTAAAGTCTCTATTATTCCTGTAAACATTAATGGTATCTTTTTCTGTTTTTTGTCCAGTTGGTTAATTTATTTTCTCCTGCTGCTATCGATAGCGTTTCTTGCCGACCTGTAAAGAGCACCGCAGTAATTGCCGCCAGCATAGCTTCTGTTTCGTCGTCGTCTTTTAAACTATTTGTATTAAAATATTTACCTACAAAATGAGTATCGAATTTACCCGAAACAAAAGCTTCATGCTGCATTACAAATTTACCAAAACCGAGTGTGGTTTGTATACCTGTAATATCATATTCGTCGATGGCCCGAACCATTCGCTCGATCGCCTCTTCTCTATTTTTGCCAAAAGTGATCAACTTAGCGATCATAGGATCGTAATAAATCGGAATTTCCATTCCTTCCTCAAAACCATCGTCGACCCTTACCCCATAACCTTTTGGCGTTTTATAAGTTTGCAAAGTGCCAATATCAGGCAGGAAATTATTCTGGGGATCTTCCGCGTAAACCCGCAATTCGATCGCGTGACCATTGATCTCTAAATCGCCTTGTGTAAAAGTTAAAGCCTCACCTCTGGCAATTTTAAGCTGTTCTTTTACCAAATCAAGGCCTGTAATCATTTCGGTTACCGGATGTTCGACCTGCAAACGGGTATTCATTTCTAGAAAGAAAAAATCAAGATTTTCGTCGAGAATAAACTCGACTGTTCCTGCACCAACGTAATTTACTGCCCGTGCTACATCGACTGCACATCTACCCATCTCTGCTCTAATTTCTTTGGTAAGCACAGCTGATGGAGCTTCTTCTATTACTTTTTGATGGCGACGTTGAACCGAACATTCTCTTTCGAACAAATGTACAATATTGCCATGGGTATCGCCCAAAACTTGTATTTCGATATGTCTTGGAGAGGTTACATATCTTTCTATAAATACAGCACCATCGCCAAAGGCAGAAACTGCTTCACTAACAGCCAAATGCATTTGCTCTTCAAAATCTTCTGGCTTTTCTACAATCCGCATTCCTTTACCTCCACCACCTGCAGCAGCCTTAATTAAAATAGGAAAGCCAACTTCAACCGCTCTTGCTTTTGCTTCTTCAATATTGGTAATCGCCTCGTCGGTACCAGGAACCATCGGAATATTATACTTTAGTGCTGCAGCTTTGGCCGACAATTTATTACCCATTATCTCCATTGCTTCTGGTGTCGGGCCAATTAAAATTAAGCCAGCAGCCTTAACCTCACGTGCAAAGGCTGCATTTTCTGACAAAAATCCATATCCCGGATGAATAGCCTCGGCACCTGTTTGTTTACAGGCATCGATAATTTTTTGACCAACCAAATAAGATTGATTCGAAGCTGCCGGACCTATACAAACTGCCTCATCGGCGTAACGCACATGTAAGGCCGTTCTATCAGCTTCCGAAAAAACAGCAACCGTTTTAATACCCATTTCTTTAGCCGAACGCATAATACGAAGGGCAATTTCTCCACGGTTAGCAATTAATATTTTCTTCATTTAGCGTCTTGGTTAATTGTTTAACTGGTTAGCTGGTTAGTTTTTTGTCTTT
Source organism: Bacteroidota bacterium (assembly GCA_040388055.1). Lineage (GTDB taxonomy): Bacteria > Bacteroidota > Bacteroidia > Sphingobacteriales > Sphingobacteriaceae > Pedobacter. The sequence goes on along the minus strand of JAZKCO010000003.1, from coordinate 110,259 downwards.
CTACTTTAGACTTTTTGCTTTCTACTAAAAAACTAAACCTGTAAATTCAAAATAGTTTGGATGGTTTGGTCGACCATTGCCGGACTAATATCCAGATGGGTTACCAGTCTTATGGTTTTAGTCGAGGTACTATTACATGAAATACCTTTGGCATCGAGCGCTTTTACCACCTGATCGGCTTTTAAACCTTTGGCGACATCGAAAAGAACAATATTGGTTTCGGCGGGCATTACCGCACTCACATAACCAGCTTTACTTAATGCAGTTGCCAAAGCTTTTGCATGTTGATGGTCCTCTAATAAACGGCTAACATGATGGTCGAGTGCATAAATGCCGGCAGCAGCTAAAAAACCTGCTTGTCGCATTCCACCGCCTAATACCTTCCTTATTTTGCGAGCCTTTTTTATCGTTTCTTTCGATGCGAGCAATACCGAACCAACTGGCGCACCCAAACCTTTTGATAAACATACCGAAATTCCATTAAAATATTTGCCATAGGCTGCAGCCTTATCGCCAGTAGCCACCAAGGCATTAAATATTCTAGCTCCATCTAAATGCAACTTCATCCCCTTTATAGCACATAAATTATGGATAGGTTCTATCTGAGCCAAGTGATAGCATTTGCCACCGCCTTTATTTACTGTATTTTCTAACACCACCAAGCTCGAGTTCGGATAATGAATGTTCTCTGCATTTATTTCGGGCTCAATTAACTCGGGGGTTAAAATACCTCGTTCTCCATAAAGTAAACGAACCGATGCCAGCGAATTGTAAGCAATACCCCCACCTTCGTAACGATAAACATGGGCAGTCTGATCGCAAATTACCTCGTCCATTGGCTGAGTAAAACACTTAATAGCAATCTGATTGCTCATCGTACCCGAAGGGCAAAACATAGCGGCCTCCATTCCAAACAAACCCGCTAGCTTTTGTTCTAATGTATTTACGGTTTCATCCTCGCCAAAAACATCGTCGCCTACCCTCGCGCTCATCATCGCATCGAGCATACCAGCTGTGGGTTTAGTAACCGTATCGCTTCTGAAATCTATTTTATTCATTTTTATTTGCTTGATTATTTCTTTGTTGTTCGTTTTTCATTGCTTGTTTCTGGCCTGCTAACCTTTCAAGCTTCCAACTCCTTTACAAATATTGCGTTTTGGCCGCTCAATTACTAATAAACCGATAGAAATCCACAAACTCTCGATTCCAAAACCATTCCTTATGCTCACCATCTGCCTTTTCTATTAATTTAATGCTTTTATTTCCTCTAGTCGGATTTAAAATCTGATATACAATCTGCATGTCGCTGAGCATTGATTTATCTTCTAAAGCACCGGCCACAAAATAAATTTGATGCTTCTTTAGCTTATTTCCTGCATTTTTTAGCTCAGCTTCGATTTCTTTCCCCAACCAAAACGCAGGGGAAAATATTCCCGCCTTCCCAAAAACATGAGGGTAAGCTGCAATAGCATACATCGAAATTAATCCGCCCATCGAGCTTCCGGCAATTGCGGTATTTTTACTGCCTTTAAATGTTCGGTAATGTCGATCAATATAGGGCTTTAAACTATGAACCAAAAAATCGACATAGGCCCTACCTTTTCCTTTGCCGTACTTGCTGTTGTATGGATTATATTCCATTAACCTTTCGCTACCACCGTGATCTATACCCACAACAATCCATTCTTTTCCTCCATTCGCAATTAATTGATCTAATAGTTCATCAATACCCCATTCTCCAAAACTACTGGTAGATTCGTCGAAAAGATTTTGTCCATCGTGCATATAAAGAACAGGGTATTTTTTGGGTATTAATCCATAAGATACTGGTAAGTAGATCCATACCCGTCTTTTTGTATTTAACTGCGGTATGAAAAAAGCAGTATCGAGTACTTTTACATGGGGCGAAGCCGTATGTTTCGGAGTGGCCTGTTCAAAATTATCAGCCCAATTAAGAATATCAATTTTAACAAGAGTATCTTTATGAAGGTTAAGGATGCGATTTCCGATAGCATTTCCTTTGTTATCGGTTTCTACTTTTGCCCAGCTTCCGCGGGTAATTTTAAACTCGTACCGATCTGGCATAAGCTGTTTTTCGAGCATATAATTTCCATTAGGTATTTTTAAAAATCTAAAAGCAGTATCTTTTGAATTCCAAGCATTAAAATTACCCGAAATGAAAAATTCGGGTACTGAGTCTTTCGATCCGGGTACAGTTTTTAACTCGAACCTGAGCTTAACCTGAGCAGCCGTGTTAAAAAAAAGACCAATAAAAGCGAATAATAAATAAATAGATTTCATTGGCTTTTATAAATTAAAATCAGATTTACCGTTAAATTTCAAATCATTTAGCAAATAAATAGAAATAATTACTTTTTTTATCATTTATATTTACACACAAATTATAAAAGTTAAAATAACTGCTGCCAATCGCATGGACAACGTCAATATTAAAAAGTTAGCAAAAGTACTTCAACTTTCCACCTCCACTGTTTCAAGAGCTTTTAGAGATAACAGCGATATTAGTGCAGCAACCAAAGAGCGGATATTAGCAATGGCTAAGCAGATGAATTATCAGCCAAATCATTATGCCAGTAACTTAAGAGAGCAGAAAAGTAAAACGATCGCAGTAATTGTACCCGAGTTGGCCAATAACTATTTTTCTTTAGCGATACAAGGTATAGAAAGAGTTGCCAGCGAAAAGGGCTACCATATTTTAGTTTATGCAACAAACGATCAGTTCGAAAAAGAAGTTTCTTTCATTAAACATTTACATAATGGTCGGGCCGATGGAATTATCATGTCTGTTTCGGGCGAAGCAAATGATCATAATTACCTCAACGAGCTTTCCAAAAAGCGTTTACCCCTGGTGTTTTTCGATCGCGTATATGAAGATATTGTAACGCCGAGAGTAACCACAAACGACTACGAGAGTAGCTTTTCCGCGACCCGGCATCTCATAGAACAGGGCTGCAAACGCATTGCTTATTTGGCCGTAAATAAAACTTTGTCTATTGGTAAAACCCGGATGCAGGGTTATATAGATGCTTTAAATAAGTATAAAATGCCCTTCCGCGAAGAACTGATTATCGATTGCACCAACAATTATAAAGAAAATATAGAGCTATTAAAACAATCTTTCTCCAACCTTAAACCCGATGGTGTTTTTACTTCTGTAGAGCGCCTGGCCTTTGCCAGTTATTACGCCTGTTACGACCTTCATATTGCAATTCCCAACGAAATCAAAATAATTGGCTTCTCAAGTCTGGAAATTGCGCCACTTTTAAATCCTTCGCTTTCTACCATTACCCAACCGGCTTCAGAACTTGGTCGTGAGGCTGCCTTACTACTTTTTAAGTTACTCGAAAATCCAACAACAACTCCTGTAACAACACAAGTAGTTCTCAACTCAAAATTAATTAAAAGACATTCTACAGCGACCGAAAACTGAAAGTAAGTTTAAGTTTTTTTTCTGGATAAAAAGGAGGGACTTTTTTTCAAAAAAAAATTAGATTTTCAAAAAATACGCAGAATCAAGGCTTAGTTGTTGCAACATAATTGCATTTTAATCTCATTTTTTCGGGAACGTTCCCGAAAACGTTCCCGAAAAAGTGCATCAAACAGACTTAGTGTAAAAGTAACACTATTATATTAATATTTTATATATAAAATATTAATAATCAAATAGTTAAGAAAATAATATCAATTGTTTCCCCTTAAAAACACAAAGAATTATTTGTCATTTTTGGCACTTTACCTCCATAAAATATGGTGTTCAAAAAAAATATGATATTAAATTTTGAATTTTAATACACAGTACTAAATTTACAATAGTGTAATACACAATTAATTATAACCAAATATTTCACCTTTAAAACAGGCTTTTTCTATGAAAATATGCTACCCCATTAAGCTTTGTATGCTAATGCTTTTTATGCTTGGCACCCTAACTGCTTTCGCTCAGACCGGAAACGTTTCCGGAAAAGTTTTAGACGATAGTAATCTTCCTATTCCAGGAGCTTCTATCGAGCTAAGTGGCACTTCAAAAACGACTGTCACAGACCAAAATGGCAATTACAGTATTATTGGTATAACCAACGGGACTTACACCGTAACTGTAAAATATATCGGTTTCGCAACACAATCGTTAACGGTTGCAGTTACTGGAGGTAATGTAACTGCAAATTTCAATTTGAAACCTGATACTCAAAATTTAAATGAAGTTGTCGTAATTGGTTATGGTACTGCCGAGAAAAAAAGTTTAACTGGTTCTATTACCACTGTTAATGCTAAAGACTTCCAAAAGGGAGCCATAACTACTCCCGAGCAATTAATACAAGGTAAAGTTGCTGGAGTAAATATTACTTCGAATGGAGGCCGGCCAGGAGCTGGCAGCCAGATTCGTATCCGTGGTGGTGCTTCCTTAAATGCTAGTAATGATCCTTTAATTGTAATCGATGGTGTACCCTTTAGCGGTAACAGCATTGGCAACGCCCCTAGCCCCCTGGCACTCATTAACCCAGCCGATATAGCCACCTTTACCATTTTAAAAGATGCCAATGCAACGGCTATTTATGGCTCGCGTGCCTCTAACGGTGTTATCTTAATTACCACTAAAAAAGGAGGGTCTGGCGAACCTGTATATAATGTCAACACCTATAATTCGATGGCAACGGTTATTAAAAATGTCGATATGCTTTCGGCCGATCAAGTTAGAGCTTATGTTAATGCCAACGGTACCACCGCCCAAAAAGCATTTTTGGGTACTGCGAATACCAATTGGCAAGACGAGATTTACCAAAGCGCTTTTACGTCAGATAATACCGGAAGCATTTCGGGTTCGTTTAAAAATGTCCCTTACCGTTTCGGTATGGGTTACCTCGATCAACAAGGTTTATTAATAACCGATAAATTAGAAAGAGCAACATGGTCTCTGGCCCTCTCGCCAACTTTATTTTCAAATCATCTTAAAATAGACCTCAACTTAAAGGCCTCCCTAAGTCAATCTCATTTTGCTAACGACGGGGCCATTTCGAATGCCATTCAGTTCGACCCGACACAACCTGTCCATGCCAACAATGCTTATGGGAATTATTTCGAGTGGACCCAGGGTGCGGTTCCAAACCCTAATGCGCCCCGTAATCCTGTAGCTTTAATAAGGTTACAAGATAACAATGGTAAAGCCGAACGAAGTTTTGGTAATATCCGCTTCGATTACTCTTTTCATTTTTTACCAGAATTACATGCAAATTTAAATCTGGGTTACGATGTATCTAAAGGTTATGGCGATACCAAAGTGCCTATTTTTGCAGCTCAAAGCGCTTCGACCAGTGGTTTTTATGGCAATAGATTTAATAACGAAAGCAATAAAATATCGGAGTTTTACCTCAGCTACTCGCATACCTCCGAAAACATAAAAAGCAAATTCGATGTTACAGCCGGTTATGGTTACTACGATAATGCATCGACTAATTATAATTTCAATACCTATAAGGGAACAGGCGAGATTTTAACCACTCCTGTATTCCCTTTTTCAGTCGAGCAAAATAAACTACTTTCCTACTATGGCAGGTTCGTCTATACATTCGACAATAAATACATCCTTTCGGGAACCGTGCGGGCCGATGCCTCTTCTAAGTTTTCGGCGAGTAACCGTTGGGGATATTTCCCATCGGCAGGCTTTACCTGGAGAATAATTGGTGAGGACTTCTTAAAAGACAGTAAAGTGTTATCCGATTTGAAATTAAGGTTGAGCTATGGCGAAACCGGAAATAAAGACGGAATAGGTAATTACGATTACTTATCTAAATATTATGCAAACAGCAATACAGGTCAATACCAGATCGGAAACACTTTCTATAATTATTACAGCCCTGCCGCTTACGATCCTGATTTAAAATGGGAAACAACTACTACCTATAATGCGGGTCTAGATTATGGCTTCGCAAATGGCAGAGTGTATGGTAGTATTGATGCTTATTATAAAAAAACCAAAGACTTGTTAAGTACCATCAATATTCCGGTAGGCACAAATTTTAGCAATTTACTGACCACAAATGTTGGTAATATGGAAGTGAGAGGAATTGAAGGAAGTATCAATATTGGCCTCATAAAAAGTGAAAATACCAATTGGGATTTCGGCTTAAATGTAGCTTACAATAAACGAAAAATTACCAATTTAACTTTAAACCCAGACCCTGCTTCAAAAGTAGGCGCCGGCGATATTGCCGGTGGTACAGGTACTACACTCAAATATAATGCTGTTAATCAGATTCCAGGCTCGTTCTTTGTCTATAAACAAGTGTACAATGCCAATGGCGCTCCACTCGAAGGAGTATATGCCGATTTAAATGGCGATGGAAAAATTAACACCAGCGACCAGTATTTTTATAAAGCACCAGATCCTAATTTTACTTTCGGTTTTAATACCGCATTTAATTATAAAAAATGGACGCTTACTGCTGCCTTAAGAGCAAACCTCGGCAATTATGCATACGATAATGTTTCTTCCAATTTTGGGATTAAGACAAACATTCTCAGTCCGAGTGGTTTAATTAACAATACCGGTACAGATTTTCTAAATACCAACTTCCAGTCTAACCAATACCTGAGCGATTATTATGTTAAAAATGCCTCATTCTTAAAAATGGACAATCTTGGCTTGGGATATAACGTAGGCAAATTATCGAAAAATAACAATGCCACTTTAAGGATCACAGCCAACTGTCAGAACGTTTTTGTCGTAACTAAATTCGACGGCCTGGATCCAGAACTAGCTTCGGGAATTGATTATAACTTATATCCAAGACCAAGAACATATACTTTAGGTTTAAACTTTGGCTTTTAATAAAAAGATAGAAATGAAAAATTCATTTAAAACAATATTGACATTAAGCATTTTGCTATTGTCGTTAAATTCGTGTAAAAAGGGCGATTTAGACTTAACTCCTACCAACGATGTAACCTCTACTACCGTTTATGCAACACCCGAAGGTTATAAACAAGGTCTGGTTAAATTATATGCCAGTTATGCTTTAACTAGTTCTCAAGGCTCTGATGCCAGCGATATCGGTGGAATTAACTCTGGTTTCGCCGATTTTTTAAGACTTTTCTGGACCTCGCAAGAACTCACTACCGACGAAGCTATCTGTGCTTGGGGTGATACCGGCATTCCAGAATTAGATTATTCGACCTGGGCGGTCGACAATGTTTTCTTGCGGGGACTATATTCGAGAAGCATCCTGCAAATTACAGTTTGTAACGAGTTTCTTCGCGAAAGTACCGCAGAAAAATTAGCGGGTCGTAGCATTACTGGAGCTGATGCCGCAAACATCCAGCGGTACCGGGCTGAAGCACGGTTCTTACGTGCCTACCAGTATTGGGTATTATTAGATGGTTTCGGCAATCCGCCTTTTATTACAGAAGCTGACGAAATTGGAAAAGTTTCTCCGAAACAAATTTCGAGAGCCGCTTTGTTTACCTATGTCGAATCTGAATTAAAAGCCATAGAGGGCGATTTAGCCGAGCCGCGTACCAACGAATATGGCCGCGCAGATAAAGGTGCAGATTGGGCATTATTGGCCAGATTATATTTAAATGCTCAGGTTTACACTGGGACTCCAAAATATACCGAAGCTATTACTTATGCCAGTAAAGTTATTAATGCTGGTTATGTCTTAAAAAGCAATTATAAAGACTTGTTTTTAGCCGACAATAATGTTAATAACCTTGAAACCATTTTAACTATTAACTACGATGGCGTTAAAGGCACCAATTATGGGGGGACTACTTTCTTAATTAATGCAGGTATAAATGGCGATATGAACCCAACATCTTATGGTGTTCCAAATGGTGGTTGGGGCGGCAACCGGACACGTCAAAATTTACCGGCATTATTTCCTGATCCTAATGGTACAGCCGATAAACGGGGTGCTTTCTTCGGAACTAAAAATAATGTCGAAGACATAGGTGTATTTACCGATGGTTTGCGTGTTACCAAATTTAAAAATGTAACCTCTACCGGTGTTGTACCAGCTTCTTTAAATGGTACATTTAGCTCGTTAGATTTCCCATTGTTCCGTTTAGCCGAGCAGTATTTAATTTACGGCGAAGCTGTTGCCCGTGGTGGTGCTGGTGGTACTCCGGCTCAAGCTTTAATTTATGTAAATAACTTACGTCAGCGTGCTTATGGCAATACTTCAGGAAATGTGACTTCCTTATCGGTCGATTTCTTTCTCGACGAACGCGGTCGCGAACTTTATTGGGAAGGCCATCGTCGTACCGACCTGGTTCGTTATCATAAATTTACAGAAGGAACCTACTTATGGCCATTTAAGGGCGGTGTTAAGGCCGGAACCGGTCTTCCAGCTTTCCGCAATATTTATCCAATTCCCGCAGCAGACCTTATTGCAAATACTAATTTGAAACAAAATACAGGCTATTAATCTATAAAATAAACAGATGAAATCAATATTTTTAAAATCACTCGCCTTAGGCTTTATCGCTTTATCGTTATGGTCTTGTAAAAAAGACGAGGATCGAACTGTCGCTAGTGCTGGCACCGGCGGTTCCCTAAAAACATCGGCTACCAGTGTTGTTTTAGATAAGTCGATGCTCAACACGGATGTTGTTACTTTTAACCTCACTAACGCCGACTTCGGTTATAAAGCGGCAGTTACCAACGTATTACAGCTGGCTGTTAAAGGCACTGGGTTCGCCAACCCGAAAGAAGCCATTTTAGATGCCAATGCAGCTTCGAAGGCCTATAAGGGCCTGGATTTTAATAACCTGTTGCTCGCCTTAAATTTAACCACTACGGCAAATACCGATGTCGAGGTTAGGGTTAAATCGTCTATTTCGACTACGCTAGCAGCCGTTTATAGCAATGTAGTCTCTATTAGTGCAAGGCCTTTCCCTTTAACGGCCTGGGTTTATGTTCCTGGAAATTACCAAGGTTGGAATCCAGAAACAGCCGATAGTTTGGTTTCGCTTACCGGTAATGGCGTATATACTGGCGTAATTGCTTTCGATGGAAATAATTTTAAAATTACCCCTGCTAAGAAATGGGATATTGCTTATGGCGATGCAGGCGGTGGCAAAATTAGCACTTCTGGTGGTGATATCAGCTCTATCTCGCCAGGGTCAAAAGAGTTGGTGGTCGATTTAAATGCCAATACATTAACCATTACGCCACTAGTTTGGGGTATAATAGGAAATGCGGTTCCAGGAAGTAACTGGGCTATCGATTCGGATATGAAATTTATAAACGATGGAAAAGGGACCTGGAAAATAACCACTCCACTTACTGCTGGTGGTATGAAGTTCAGGAAAAACCACGACTGGGGAACCAACTTTGGTGGCAATGCCAATGGAATCTTAACCGGTGACGATATACAGATTACAGCTGATGGTAATTACACCATTACGCTCGACATTCCGAACAATAAATATATCCTTATTAAAAACTAAATTAAAATGATAAATACGGTAAAGGCTCTTGATTAATTTGAAGAGCCTTTATTTTTTTTTCGGCACCTATACCAATCAGATAATTGGTATGATTTCTTTGTTCTTGGTGTATAAAATACACTTTCTAAAGTTCCCTAATTTTTTGACCCAAAAATATTGCCTTAAATAAAGCCAGGGTTAAGAAATAAAAAACTAAAAATTAATTTTTTATTTCAAAAAAGCCACATATATTGGTACACTTTTTACTATAAACCAAACCTAAAAAAACCAAAAATGATAGTTATTGCAGATGGTGGATCGACGAAAACAAACTGGTGCCTCATAAACGAAGCAGGCCGGAAAATCCATTTTAATACCGAGGGTTATAACCCCTATTTTTCTGATGCGGAATATATCGAATCCTCTTTAAAAAGTTCTTTACCTGATCATTTTGAGCCCGAAAAATTAACAGAAGTTTATTATTATGGTGCGGGTTGTTCGACCGATGCAAAAAGGAAAATCGTTTCCGACGCAATGCAGAAAGTATTCCCAAATGCCGTAATTAATATCGGTCACGACTTGTTAGCCTCGTGTCGTGCCTTATTAGGCGATAACGAAGGCTTTGCAGCTATCTTGGGTACCGGAACCAACTCTTGTTTGTATGATGGTAAGGATATTACTTTAAATATCGATTCGTTAGGTTATTTCTTAGGCGACGAAGGAAGTGGTAGTTATATAGGCAAACGCATCCTGGCCGATTACATGAAAGGTTATATGCCAAAAGGCTTAAGGGAGTCTTTTTACGATAACTATGCTTTAACCAACGAAGATATTTTCGATCATATCTATAATAAACCACTCCCCAATCGTTTCTGTGCTAGCTTTAGCAAATTCATTTACGACTTTAAAGAAAATTATGAAGATTATACCAACTCGGTAGTCGATTATGCATTTACTGCATTTTTCGAAAACCTGGTTATCCATTACCCCAATTATAAAAATTACGAATTAAATTGTGTAGGCTCTGTTGGCTATAGCTTTAGAGATATTTTAAGCCTCGTGGCCGACAGATATGAAATGGGGGTTGGTAAAATTATCCGCTCACCAATAGACGATTTGGTCGACTATCATTTAAGCAAACGATAAAAGTAATTATTGTACAATAACCTTTTTACTATAGGTTTTATTGTCGATAAGCAGGTGCAGAATATACATGCCGGGCAGGATATGGTATTTTTCGAAGTTAAATTCGACTTCGTGTTTGCCACTATCCTGTACCTGTTTGGTAAGTAATACGACAAGCTGGCGGCCCGATAAGTCGACCACTCTTAAAAATACAGTTGTCCGTGTAGGTAAAGTATAAGCAATGGTGGTTTTAATAGTCGCCGGATTAGGATAAACCGCAACGGCAATGTCTTGTTTAACTACAAAAAACGGATCATTTTCTTCAGCAGTTGCTGTTAATTGAGGGGCATAGGTAGCTACATCACTTGGAGAATCAAAATCTGCCTGCGAATAACCATTAAGGCTTATTGCAATCAGAAAGATAAAAAATACAAGTTTTTTGTAGCGTTTCTCCATTTATACCGGCTTGTAAGTGTAAATATAACACTTGTGAATTAAAAAAGTATAAAAATCTGTTTTTTTATTGCCCCGGCTTTCAATTATTTCGAATAAAATTAAAAAGAAATCTCTTTCCCAAATAATTTGGCATATTTTCTTTTATCAAATTTATACAGGGTAGCAGCTCTAAATGAAACTCCTTTTTGTTTTTCGTCGAGCTCCCTGAGCACCCCAAAGCTTAAAATCTTTTTCCGGAAATTTCGTTTGTCCAATTTTTTACCCAGAATAAGTTCGTAAACATTTTGCACCTGCGTTAATGTAAATTTTTCGGGCAAAAGTTCGAAAGCTATCGGTAAATGTTTAATGCGGCGTTTTATTTTCTCCAGGCCTTTATCGAAAATATGCTGATGGTCGAAACCAAGCTTTGGCAGCTCTCTTACATTAATCCATTGTGCTTTTTTAGCATAAGTAGTGAGTGGTTTTAATGCTTTATCACCACCAAGCCTTAGCATAGCATAATAAGCCACTGTAATTACTCTACCCTGCGGGTGACGGTCTACTTCGCCAAAAGTATAATACTGCTCCATATAAACATCACTTAAACCCGTAAGTTCGTGTAAAATACGCGATGCAGATTGATCTACACTTTCGTCTTCCCCTACCAGATTGCCAGGTAATGCCCACCAATCTTTAAAAGGTTCTTCATTTCTTTCTATCAACAAGATTTTGAGCTCGCCGCCATCGAAACCAAATAGCACACAATCTATAGAAACTGCCGAATTAAACTGAGGTAGTATTTCTTTCAAAGCAATATCGTTTTTAAATATTTACAATTTTAGAACAAAATAAATACACTTGTAGCGTTATTTGGTAAAAATAATGAAAAAAAATTACTTAGTGTAAGAAATACACACTATATTAGCGTAACAAAATGGATCCAAATATTAAAAACATTGCCGTATTAACCTCTGGTGGAGATGCACCAGGCATGAATGCCTGCATTAGAGCCGTTATTAGAACAGGAATTTATCATGGTCGAAATATGTTCGGGGTAATGCAGGGTTACCAGGGCCTCATTAATAACCAGATTAATTTAATGGATGCCCGTTCTGTAAGTAATATTTTACATTTAGGGGGTACGATTTTAAAAACTGCAAGATGCCTCGAATTTAAAACAGACGAAGGCATGGCTTTAGCTTTTAAAAATTTAAAGGAAAAAGAGATCGATGGCTTAATTGTAATCGGTGGTGATGGTACCTTTACTGGCGCACAGCGTTTCGGTAAGAAATTCGGGGTAAATGTAATCGGTATTCCGGGTACAATAGATAACGATCTTTATGGATCGGACTTTACCCTGGGTTACGATACAGCTGTAAACACGATTATTGAAGCTATCGATAAAATAAGAGATACTGCCGATTCGCACGACCGGCTATTCTTTATAGAAGTAATGGGAAGAGATTCGGGTTGTATTGCCTTAAGAAGTGCGGTAGCCAGTGGTGCCGAAGCTGTGCTATTACCAGAAAAAGAAACTTCACTTAAAGAATTAATTACCAAGTTAAAATCTGGGGCTTCGACCAAAAAATCTTCGAGCATTGTAATTGTTTCTGAAGGAAATAAATATGGCGGTGCTTATGATATAGCTAAAGCGGTAAAACGTAAATTTACGCATTACGATACTAAAGTTACCATTTTAGGGCATTTACAGCGTGGTGGCAGCCCTAGTGGCTTCGACCGCATTTTAGGGAGCAGAATGGGTTATGCAGCGATTAACGAAATGCTTAAAGGTGCTACCCTGCAAATGGTTGGTTTACGCGGTAACGAAATTAAATTAACTACTTTAGACGAAGCCTTAAATAAGCATAGTTATAAATTGGAAAACGATTTACTAGAAATGACAAACGTATTATCGATATGATCGCAGTAGTTTACAGTGGCTCTAAAAGTGCCTTTTGGAAAATAGCAGACCATGGTAAAACCATTGCAGAATGTACGATGCCAGGAATTAATCCCTGCTTTAATGAGCAAAAACATATTCTTTATCTTTTAAGTAAAAATATTGCGCTTATTAATCATGCCGAGCAAATTAAACGGATCTACGTTTTCTCGGCTGGAGCAGCCTCGATAGAAAAGCAAAAAGAATTAGCCGACACCCTAGGCATCTTTTTTAAAAATAGCAAAATAACGGTAAAAGACGATCTGTATGGCGCTTCAATAGCCGCCTGCTATAATGAAGCAGGTATTGTTTGTATTTTAGGTAGTGGTGCTAACTGTGCCTATTATAATGGCAAAAATCCCGAACAAAACAATTACGGTCTGGGTTTCATTTTGGGTGATGAGGGCTCTGCCAATTATTTGGGGAAAACTTTATTAAAAAAATACCTGGAAGACAAGCTTCCCGAAGACCTGAAATTAAAATTTGAAGAAAAGTATAATACAGACCGGCCAACTATTCTCGAAAGGGTATATAAAAAACCAGGTGTACAGCAATACCTTAGCTCTTTTCTCGATTTTTATATAGAGAACCGGACTCATAAATTTATTGCTCAATTAATCGACTGTGCTTTCGAAAGCTATTTAAAAACTTACCTTTTACCTATTGTTACAGTACACCCTAACGAGGCTGTTCATTTTGTAGGTACAGTTGCCGGCACATTTCAGGATAAACTTCGATTAATCGCTCAGAAACATGGAATTAACATCATAAGTATTACCAAAGAACCCATTTACAATTTACTTAATTATTATTCAAATTAAATACAATGACTAAAATAGGAATAAACGGATTTGGCCGTATTGGTCGACTAGTTTTTAGAGCTGCCTTAAAAAGAGGCCTTGATATTGTTGCCATCAACGATTTAATCGAACCCGATTACATGGCTTACATGTTAAAGTACGATACTACACACGGCCATTTCGATGGTACCATTGCAGTAAAAGATGGACATTTAGTGGTTAATGGAAAAACAATTCGCATTACTGCAGAACGCGATCCTGCCAATTTGAAATGGGATGAAGTAGGCGTAGAGGTGGTAATCGAATGTACTGGCCTCTTCTTAACTCGTGCCGATGCCAATAAACATATTGCTGCTGGCGCTAAAAAAGTAGTCTTCTCTGCTCCAGCTAAAGACGACGATATTCCGACTTACGTAATGGGTGTAAACCACGATCAGCTAACAGCCGATCAGACTGTGGTATCTAATGCCTCATGTACCACTAACTGCCTTGCTCCCATTGCGAAGGTATTACACGATAACTGGGGAATTGCCGAAGGCTTAATGAGTACAGTGCATGCGGTTACCGCAACCCAAAAAACAGTCGACGGCCCGTCGGCCAAAGACTGGAGAGGTGGTCGTGGTGGCTTTTCTAATATCATCCCTTCTTCAACTGGTGCCGCAAAAGCAGTAACTAAAGTAATCCCTTCGTTAAAAGGTAAGCTAACCGGCATGTCGTTCCGTGTACCTGTTGCCGATGTATCTGTAGTCGATTTAACAGTGCGTTTAGAAAAACCAGCTACTTACCAGCAAATTAAAGATGCCATGAAAGCCGCTTCGGAAGAAGGCGACTTAAAAGGCGTTTTAGGTTATACCGAAGATCAGGTAGTATCTTCAGATTTTATAGGTGACGACCGGGCCTCTATTTTTGATGCAGGTGCAGGTATTGCCTTAAACGATAATTTCGTTAAAATAGTTTCATGGTACGATAACGAATGGGGTTATTCTTCAGCCCTGGCTAAATTTGTAGCATATTACAGCAATTTAAAATAAGTTCCTTTTTCTAAATTTCGATCCGGTAAATTTTGCTTTTGCATGTTTTACCGGATTTTTTTTTGCACAATATACATTTAACAAAAATTTAACACCAATTTTTAAATCCCGTCAAATATTCAAACTATTTTTGCGTTCTATTGTTAATTGTGAGCAGATGCTAATAGCTTTGTCATCGAAATAACAGAAATATAAATATTTTGAAAAATACTTAGTGTATTTTTTACACTATTAAATATTATTTCTATATTTGCATCATCATTAGTTACTCCAGCAATTGAGGCACTAATTTAATAAAGATAAAACATTCCCATCTGGGAAATAAAAAGATAGCCCGTTCATACAGGTTTATATTTGGTTAGAAAAAGAGAACAGTCTGGATGGATGTTCTCTTTTCTTGTTTAAAGGGCAAATATGCGCTGTCCTGGATGAGTGCCAAAATTCAATTCGTTTATCATATATCTATAATTAATTATAATGCAGAACTAAGCTTTAATCAATCAAGGCCAAGAAGCAACGGAATAAATAGATTACATGATTGATGGCGTGTTTATGCCGGAATTTCTTGATGCCTGTTGAGGTTGAAAACTTCTGTTCGATGATAATGTAAATATCCAATTCTCCTAGGAGTCAACAAAGTGTTATCTAACCTATAATTTGAAACAAAATCAGTTACTTCATTCTTAAGTCTTTCTGAACATTGTATGACCCCTTCGTCGGTAAATGTTATATATCCAAGGTCAAAAAGGGCATCCATATTCCTACTTAACAATATTCCATTATTTGAATCATATCTTTCTGATTCATCTGAAACAATGAATGGCTTAATGTGACTTGCAATAAGCACAGGGTATTCCATTTTTTCCAACATACATTTTGGACTACCAAAAGTTATGGCACTTTCTTCTTTCAATTGATTTTTATAGAGCCTATGAAGATAAGGATCTCGAATTATCCTAGTATTATCAATTATTTCCCCAAAGATATTTAATGCATCTTCCCTAAAATATAAAACATCATCAACAAATAATAAATCATCAAGTTTTGCTAAGAGATTTAATAAATATCCCACTTGATTATATTTTCTTTGGATAAAATTATTTTGGATTGCTAATGCAACATTAAAGTCCAATTCTGCCCTATCTAAATATCCATTCGGCTTCGATGCTATATCAACTAACATCAACGCAATTATTTCTTCTCTAGAAAGCTTACCATGCTCAACCAAAGTCTTTATCAGAAAGTTAAGTTGATGTAAATTTGAATCTTCATTTACTGCTCTGTTAAAACTGGAATTAGAATAAACTATTTTGGATAGCAATGAAGCTCTTTTTTTATTACTTCTTGCATTTATATATTCTATCGAATCTATATTATAAGAAATTAAAAAGGGGTTAATAAAGCCCATTTTAACGAGCTGGTTAATTAACTTCCTTATAGATATTAAATTTATATTATATTCATCTTTGATCAATAATTGAAGACGTGAATATTTTTCCTCACTATAAGGCTCTTCAGAATACATTTCAATAAAATTAATGCTTATTTCTAAGCAACTTATGAATTGTCTTCCATTATAATCTGTTAATGCATTAGTAAATGCCCAATATTCGTCGTTTACTTTTGCCATTCAAATAGTAATTTTAAACCCTCAATGTCCCTAAACTCACTAATTGGCACCTCGTAATATGGTGCTCCTTTGTTCTGTTTCTTGGGGAATTTGTTAATTTCCGCGCCGGTTAGATATCCTAAAAGATAGACTTTATTTGGCTCGACTGTTTCATTGTACTTTGCAGCTATATAAAAGTCTTTCGGATGGGAGTCAACATCATGTATTTTCGGCATAATAAATTTGAAATAATTTTTAGTCGCCGATTTTATTTCAAATTTTTTCCCGCCTAAAACAAAATCATAATCATCGACATTTCCAGAGGTATCCAAACCTTTTGATGGAATCTCAACCTTATAATTTGATTCAAACCATCTGGACACCATCATTTCACAAACAATACCTCTCCAAGCTTCTACATCTGTATAACGCCAACTCCCAGCATCCGTTTTTTCAAACGCTGAAACTTGCTGTTTTGCAATTAAAATATCTTCAATAGCTACTTCTATTTCGATCATACTTCAATATAAATAAATATTCGATATTTTTATTTTTATTCTCCTTACCTGTTATTTTATAAGTATGCTCTTTTTCAATTATTTGAATGTCATTTGAGTATTTAGATAACATTTTTAAGATGTCTTCTTTATTGGGATAGGCCCGGTTATTATAACTTAAATACCAGTACTTGAAATGAGTTAACTTTGAGCATAATTCGTCTAATAAATGGAGTGAATTATCTTTTTTCATAAAATTATTGTCGAATGGGGACTTCTTCACAGAATCAATATACTCGTCTAACATTCCATAAAAACCAAAATAGTTGTTCATCGTACCTCCATACGGTGGATCTAAATAAATTACATCGGCTTTAATAGCCTCAACAGCACTAAAAATATCACCACAATAGGCTTCGTTTTTTTTACCATTATCGAATATTGCTTTTTGATATTCGCTTAAGTTATCTAAGAATAATGTTTTAATAGATTTATTATGATAAGCGCGTTTACGCCCATATTTCTCATAACTATATTCCTCATTACGAAGCTGTTTTACAGTCTCCCAAGGTATGGTAAACCGGCTATAAGGCATTTTTCTTATCATCGCACGCCGCATTAACGAAAATGCTAGTGAAACCTTATAGTCGTCATTTAACCGATTAATATTTTCCCGGTAAAGATCTAGTTCTTCGCACTCGAAATCGAAGAAAAATACATCTTTATAATTTTCGTACATAAATCCCTTGATAGGTTTACCGTCAAAAATCAAATCTAAATCTGCAGCTGAGAATGTCGTTTCGCTGTTTTCAATTAATGCCCGTGCTAAATGATAATTTACCTTAAGGATATCGTTCGAATAAACGGTATAGCCTCTTCTCTTGGCTTCGTAACTTAGAGAAGCTCCCCCAGAGAACGCATCTAAAACTGTCTTGGCCTCTTTAGGAAACTGGTCGCATATCCATGCTGAAATCTTTTCTTTATTTCCTATATAATTAACTTTTGGATACTTTACTTCACCCATTACTTAGCATTTCCTTTATAGATTTCGAAATTGCGGCTGCAAATTTTGGTGGTACTGCATTACCTACTTGTTGTTGCTGCGAGATAGTATTGCCCTTAAAGATGAAATCCATAGGGAATGATTGCAAACCAGCTAACTCCCTAACAGTTAATGCCCTATTATATTCGTAATGAAATACTTTACGCATATCTCCCGTAATACAAATAGAGGGCTTACTGCTATCATATTTAATATATTTTCTGATATCGCCTGTTAAGGGCCTTAAAGCTAATGGAATATCATTTCTGTTACCACCATCTTGCACATAAGACATCTTTTTTAACATCTGAGCAGAATGTTTCATCGGAACATGATTTGGAATACTTTCACGTAAACTATCAGTAGCTGGATATTTCGATAATTCCTCTTTAACGGTTATATGTACCTTAACCGATTTTTCTGGGAATAGATTTTTTACGTCTATCCGATTCCCTATAAATATAACACGATTTCTAATTTGAGGAACTCCATAATCAGCGGTATTTAGTACCTTACAAGTTACATTGTAGCCCAAGCCTGAAAATTTAGCAATAATTTCTTTCCTGGTTTCGCCTTTATTATGAATATAAAGTCTGGCCACGTTTTCCAAGACAAATATTTTAGGTTTTACGACATTAACTATTCTTACAAACTCGTTAAATAAGTGATTTCTTTCGTCATCAATAAATTTCCGGCCTATAATTCCTGCCATACTAAAACCCTGACAGGGTGGACCGCCTACAATGACATCAATTTCATTATTACCTATGATGGTTAAGATTTCTTCATTCCCTAATTGTGAAATATCCCTTTGAATAAGATGATGTTTTGGAAAATTTGCCCTATAGGTATCACAAAATTCTTTTTGATAATCGATTGAAAATATATTTTTAAAACCAGCAGTATTTAGCCCAAGCGAAAAACCACCCGCCCCAGAAAATAAATCTATGTAATTGAACATTTTGTATCTACAGATAAAATTTTTATAACAAGTTTTCTCTTTTAAACAGCAGCAACCGAATACTAATTTATTTAGCAATTATACTAAAAATAATCCACCAATTAAAACACAAAATAAATCTAATTAACGGTCTTTATTTAAAATAGACCTTAAATGTTGTTCCCTGGTTAAGTGCACTTTCTACTTCAATCTTTCCACCCATAGCTTCTACCTGATTTTTGGTAATAAATAGACCGTAGCCACGGGCATCGGCATTACCATTAAAGGTTTGATACATCCCGAACATTTTATCGCCGTATTTTTTAAGGTCTATACCAATACCATTATCCGAAATTCTAAGTACCAATTGCCCATTTTCTTCAAAGCATGTTAAAGAAATTATTGGCTCACGACTAATGTCTCGATAACGAATGGCATTAGAAATAAGATTAAGCAAAATACTTTCGAGATAAGCGCGATTGTAACTAATTTGAACCGTATCGTCGACCTTGTTCATAAACTTCACATTTTTGGCCAAAATCTGCGCATTAAGCGTCGTTAAAGTTTTAAGAATATAATCGTTTAGTATTAAAGGTTCGACAATTACATCGATACTCGTCTGAATATTGATTACATTATTTAAATTAAGAAGCGTTTCGTTCAGGTTTCCTACTACAGTTTTTAATAATTGCACCATTTCTTCTCTTTCGTGCTCCGATTTTGCATTTTCTATTAACTCGGTAATGCCCTGAATATTGCTGGCATGCGAACGCAAGTTATGCGAAACAATATAAGAGAAATTAAGTAAGCGCTTATTTTGTTCGGTTACGAGGTTAAACGAATAGTTAAGCGCCTCTTCAGCCTCTTTAGAATTGGTAATATCGATCATTATGCCCCGCAGCTTTACTGGCACTCCCTTTTCTTTAATAACGCTTACAATATCCCTTAACCATACAATGGAATTATCTTTAGCAATCATCCGGTATTCGAAATCGTGCTGTTTCCCAATCTTAGTAGCAGTTGTACAATATTCAAGCACCCAATTGCGATCTTCGGGATGTAAATGTTCTTCCCAGAAATTAGGCCGGCTCATCCACTGTCGTACCGAGTACCCTAATATATCTTCTACCTTTTTGCTAATAAAAGTAAACTCAAAATCATCCGAATTTCCCTCCCAAACAATCCCATCGACCGTATTAATGAGCGATTCGATTCGATGTTGCGATTCGATCAACACTTCGGCTGCTGCCTTTCTTAAACTCGAATCTTCTAGTATAATAATATGATTGGTCGGCTCTTCTCCAATATTCCATAGTGGGGTTATAATTACGCTTCCCCATTTCACATCCCCATTTTTACTCACATATCTTTTTTCGTCGTTAATTTGCCTAATCGTCCCGGCAAAAAACATTTTAAAAATACGGCTCTCCTCATTTACATCGTCGGGATGAATTAACGTCTTAATTTTTTTATTAATCAGCTCTTTTTCAGTATAGCCCAGAAAATCACAGAGGTATTTATTAACCTCCAGCAATTCGCCAGTCTTAGAATTTACCCGGGCTACACCAATAGCCACGTTATCGATAATACCTTTAAATTTACTCTCAGTACTTACCAATTGTAAGCCTTGCTGACTAAACATTTGCTGTAAATCTGCTTGCTTAATAATTAAGCGGGTTAACAGGTAACTGGAAAGGACAGCTAACCCTAAACCAAATAAAATGGAGCTAATAAGCTGAATCCACGAATCGTATTGCTTAGTATTAATCACATACAACCGCCAATCGCCATCGGGAAAAATAATAGATTTTGATTGCGCCGATGCAAAATTTTCTGGTTTAGGCAGAAAGAATTCCTCTTTCCCGGTTTCCGTATTAATTTTCGAAAACTGAAATTTATAATCCTTGTACTTCTCGTTATCTATTCCTGTTGTTTTAAAAAATGTATCTAACCTTAATGCAATGGCCGAGAAGCCCCAAAATTTATTATCAATAAACAAAGGTAAGCGCCCGATAAGCCCTGAGCCGCCTTGGGTAAGTTTTACAGGGCCTTGATAATACATTTTCTTCCGCTCGATTGCCTTCTTAGCTTCCGCTATGGTGCGTGGCACACTTTTAAAAAGATCGAGATTAAGTACCGGCTCGTTTCCTTTTAGTGGGTAAACATATTTAATTACTCCATTTGGCACTAATTCGATTGCCTTTATATGCGGGTTAGCAAGCATTAATTTTTCGGCAACCGAATCAAAATTTATTGGCTCGCCCTTGTCATTGAGGGTTAAAGCCATAGTTAATGCTACCGAATAATTACTTTTTAATGCCTGCTCTATATTTTCTTCCGTCTCGTTAAGAATTCTCGAAATTTCCCGATCCTTATTTTCCTTATTAAGTTCGTATCGCTGATGAACAATTAGGATGATGAAAGTTAAAAGAAATAAAAAAAACAGAAAACCAGTTAGCTTTGGTTTAGTTAAAAACCAATTTGCCGTTCCATTAGTCTTTTTTATAAATTCCGAATTGCTAGACAAAATAGTTTAGTAGGTAAGGCGTATAAATAGTTAGTAGGAGTAATAACTGTTAAATATAATAAAAAGAACAAATAAGTGGCAATATTCAATTTGATCAGTAAAATACAAACCGTTGTAACCAGCTATATTTTCCCTACAAAATTAACTTAAGTCCTTTTAAAAATAGTAACGCCTAAGGGAGGGATATTTATTAGAATAGATTGCTTCCGGCCATGAAACTCGATATTTTCAGATTTCATTACCATTGGGTTTAATTTACCGCTACCATAAAACGACTCAGAATCTGTGTTAAATATTTCTTTCCAATTTCCTTTGTTTGGTAAGCCAACCCGATAGTTTTCACGATATACTGGTGTTACATTAATTACAATAACCAAAGTGTCTTTTGGTCGACCAGATTTGCGAACATACAGGTAAACTGAATTTTCCAGGTCGTCGGCATTAATCCACTCAAACCCGTCGTAAGAAAATTGATGATGGTAAAGTGCCGGCTCTTTTCTATAAAGTAAATTTAGTGCTTTTATCAATTGCTGCATCCCTGCATGTGGTGCATATTGTAATAAATCCCAGTTCAACGATTCTGTAAAATTCCATTCGGTAGTTTGTGCGAACTCGTTCCCCATAAACAATAATTTTGTACCTGGGTGTGTAAACATGTAAGCGTATAGGGTCCTCAAATTTGCAAACTTCTGCCATTCATCGCCAGGCATTTTATAAATCATAGCCGATTTACCATGCACCACCTCATCGTGCGAAAAGGGCAACATAAAGTTTTCCGTAAATGCATAAGTAATGCTAAACGTTAATTGGTGGTGATTAAATTTACGACCTATCGGATCGACTTTAAAATACTTCAGGGTATCGTTCATCCAGCCCATCATCCATTTCATTCCAAAACCAAGGCCACCAGTATAAACTGGCCTGGTAACTCCCTCGAAAGTGCTACTTTCTTCGGCAATGGTCTGTACGCCTGTATAATTACCATAAATGGCTTCATTTAAGTCCTTTAAAAACTGGATAGCTCCTAAGTTTTCACTTCCCCCAAACTCGTTTGTACCAGACTCTTCGGCTGTACGCGAAAAATCGAAATAGAGCATAGAAGCAACTGCATCGACCCGCAAGCCATCTGCATGGTATTTATCGAGCCAAAAAAGCGCATTACTAATTAAAAAGGAACGGACTTCGTTTCGGTCGTAATTAAAGATATACGATTTCCAATCGGGATGGAAACCCTTCCTCATGTCGGCATGCTCGAACAAATGGGTTCCATCGAATTCGAATAAACCATTAGCGTCGCCCGGAAAATGCGAAGGTACCCAATCTAAAATAACGGCAATATTATTTTGATGCAACACTTCGATAAGGCTCATTAAATCTTGTGGGGAACCATGTCGGGAACTTGCAGCAAAATAGCCTGTAATCTGATACCCCCACGACGGATAATAGGGATATTCCATAATGGGCATTAACTCTACATGTGTAAATCCCATCTCCAGCACATAGGGCACTAACGACTTAGCAATTTCGCCATAACTCAAGACCCGATCTGGTTCGGAGGGGTCCCGTTGCCACGAACCTAAATGCAATTCGTAAACAGAAATAGGTTGGTTTAATGCATTTAATTTAGGGCGCTTGTTTAACCATGGTTTATCTTTCCATCGGTAATTAGTATCCCAAATTATACTCGCTTTTTGTGGCGGATGTTCCCAACGTAAAGCATAGGGGTCGCCTTTTTCGATATCAGTACCATTAAAGCCTTTAAGGTAATATTTATAAACTTCGCCCTTATCAATATTTGCTATAAAACCTTCCCAGATACCCGATCCATCTTTTCTTTTGTTGAGTGGATGCGCTGTCTTGCTCCAATCGTTAAAATTACCAATTACAGCAACCTGTTGTGCATTGGGAGCCCAAACTGCAAAATAGGCTCCTTTTATACCTTTAATCTCGCACAAATGAGCACCCATTTTTTCATATAAACGGAAATGCTTCCCAGCCAGAAATAAAGAAATGTCAAAATCGGTAAACAAACTATAGGGCCAAACACTCTTTTTATAGGCCTCAAACACGTTTTCTTTCTTTGTAACTGCTGGCTTTTTTTTTGTTGCGGGCATAATTTTATTTTCAAGAAGGTAAATAACCATGTAACCTTAAATCGTCTTCGTTAGTGATATTGTAATTACTTCCATTATGGATTAAAACTATTCTCGATGCTACTTCCATAATTTGGCGGTAATAATGATCAGTTACTATAAATCCTTTTATTGCTTTAAACTTAAAGATATGCATTTTAAGTTCGTCGGCAACCAATGGTGCCAGCTGCGAAAAAGGCTCATCTAGCAAAACAAATCTGGCATCGCTATAAACAATTAACAAGGCCTCTACCAATCGTCTGTTTCCGCCCGATAGCTCTCCAATCCGCTCCTTTAAATTTAGATTAAAAAGAGGAATTTCAAGCAGCTGTTCTCTGTATTTATGCACATACAGATTAATTAAATTTTCGATCTTTAAATAATGGGGAATAAAATAGCCCTGTGGAAGATAAACAACCTGCCCGGTAAGATAGCCTTTACGAGTAAGTTTGTCTTCTAACTTAAAATGCATATAATGCGGTTGCAGGCTACCAAATATGATTTTTAGCAAGGTCGATTTCCCAGAACCATTACGACCTAGTAAACCAACTATCTCGCCAACTTTGCAGTTTATATATACGCCGCTTAAAACCTGGTTCGCACCATAACGGCAATCTGCACTATCTATATAAAGCTCCTGCATAAGCCAGAAATAGCTAAAAAACTAATAAAAATTATCGAATCCAGGCTAAAAAAAATTGTAAACAGACGCCTATAACTTAAACCTAAATTTTTGTAATAGTAAACACGGTTATTAAACAGTAGTTTTTCTATTGCCACTGTTGTAGCATAACCTATCAACTTAAAAGCTATCGCAATGCTGTAAAGGGGTACTTTTTCAAATCCTTTTAAAAAAAACAGGTAGGCAAAAAATAAACTCAAACAAAAATTAGCAATCAAAACCAATTTAAAATGATTTAAATAAATGATTTTTAGTTTGTTAAACATTTTTTGTTATAAGTTATGGGTTTGGATTCAAAAAGTTAATAGCCCTTACCCCTCCAACCTTTCTAGGTTCCAATTATCTTAATCTGTATAAAGTTTTTGTTCGATTTAAATTTCAACCGTTTCCGTTCATCGATTGCAAAGTCGACAACCTCTTTATCGTCCACAAAGATCTTACTTACTTCGAAAGGAAAACCAATTATATTGTAATCGTACAGCTCGTAATTCGGTGTATAAAGTCCTTCGACTGCTTGTTCAATAAACAAGTGCCGGCCATCTCCTTTTACGCTAAATTTTTTCTCTAGATAAATGTCCTGCTCGTAAGCAAATGTATCTCCATGGTCTTCGAATAGGAAGGAGTTAACTTCATCTTCGGTATAATAGATATTTAACCAAACTTCGTCTATCGGCTTTTCGCCCACATATTGCATTACAGGGTACTCCGGAATAACCGATCCCGCCCTTACAAATAAAGGCATGGTTTCTAATGGTGCATGAATATTATATTCGTTTTCGCCGGTTAATAATTCGTGTGTCCAGAAATTATACCACTGTCCTTTAGGTAAATATACAGTTCGCTCGATGGCACCTTGTTCTAAAACAGGGCATACCAAAATTTTATCGCCAAATGTAAATTCGTCCTGACGGTAATGGTTGCCAATATGTTCTTGTGCTAACATTGCCAATGGCCTTAAAATTGGAAAACCATACCGATGATGCTCCCAAAAAACAGAATAGATATAAGGCATTAACTGGTACCTTAATTCAATAAATTTACGGTTAATGCTGGTAAAAGGTTCTCCAAAGCTCCAGGGCTCACGCTCGGCGGTATCACCCGCAGAATGTGCCCGCATAAAAGGTGAAAAAGTGCCTAATTGAATCCACCGGGTAAATAGTTCGCCGTCTGGCTCGCCACTAAAACCACCAATATCTGTTCCACAAAAAGGCACTCCAGAAATCGACATGCGCTGGCACTGAATATTACCCAGCTTTAAATGTTCCCAGGTGGCTACATTATCGCCGGTCCAAACACAGGCATAACGTTGCATGCCAGAATAACCTGCTCTGGTAATGGTAAAGGGGCGCTTATTGCGCATTAATTTTTTTAATCCGTCGTAAGTAGAACGTACCATCTGCATTCCATAAACATTATGGGCCTTTCGATGCGAGCCCCGGTAACCATCGTAATTATGTCGTACATCGTTAGGAAAAGTTCCGGCTCCAAACACCGCAGGTTCGTTCATGTCGTTCCAGACACCTGCAACCCCAAGGTCGACCAGTTCTTTATAAAGTCCACCCCACCATTCTCTTACTGTGGGGTTGGTAAAATCGGGAAACTGACAACGACCAGGCCATACATGGCCTTCCATAAAATAATCGTCGCTACGGCGGCAGAAAAAATTATTTTCCTTACCTTCTTTAAAAACCCAATAATTATCGTCGACCTTAATTCCAGGGTCTATCATTACGACCGTTTTCATACCTATATGAGCCAGATCTCTGATCATCTTTTTAGGTTCTGGAAAGTATTTTTTGTTCCAGGTAAAACAGCGATAACCATCCATGTAATCGATATCTAAATAAATAGCATCGCAAGGGATTTGATAATCTCTAAAGCTTTGTGCAATCTCCCAAACCTTTTTTTCGGGATAGTAACTCCAGCGGCATTGATGAAAGCCTAAAGCCCATTTAGGAGGTAATTGATGGGTACCCGTTAAAGTCTGGTAACGTTTTACCACATCCATCATGTGCGATCCATGGATATAATAGTATTGTAGTTCGCCACCATCAGCCCAAAAACTCGTTTTTTCGTTATTTTCTCGCCCAAAATCGAAATAAGAGCGAAAGGTATTATCGAAGAAAATTCCATAAGCTTCACGATCGTGTATCCCGATATAAAAGGGGATGGTTCGGTATAAGGGGTCTTGATCCCAGCCAAAAGAATAAGCATCGGTATTCCAGTTTTGGAAATGACGGCCCCGCAAATTCAGGTTACCTGATTTATCGCCAAGTCCGAAAAAATTTTCCTCAGGTAAGCACTCTTTTGTTGCATAAACATAATAGCCACCAAACTCGACATTCTCTTCCCAGTGCATCGGCGATGCATCTTTACTTAATACAACTCCACTCTGATTATCGGTAAAGGAAATTAAAAAATCGGCTTTGTTTATTTTGCAAGTTACCGTATTGGTTGCAATGGCATAAAAATCTTCATCGTCCGTTAAATGAAAAGTAGTTACCTTCTGGTCTACCTGTGGTACCGCATAAGAAAAGTCGTCTAAAAAAACACCATGTGGAGCAAGCCTTACCCTTATTATTTCGTCGCTTACCACCCGCACTTCGACCCTGGCATTTCCATCAGAAAAATAAAATTTATTGCCTTCCTTTTTAACAGCTTTAACACTGGTTAAATATTCTTTAACTATAGGTTTTAAATTAGTTACCGGATTATTAAGGTGCTGAATAATATCATCTTCGATATGTTCTGCTTTAATTGTTTCAATATGATCTTTATTCTTCTCTTCTTCCATAAAATTTTAATCTAATACTTCCGTATCCTCTGCCTGATGCGTAATTACCTTTTTATCGGTAATTAGAAAATTAGCCAAACCGCCAATAATTAAAGCAGATCCAGCCAAAAGCATCGCATTAATTACTGCTGATCCGAAAATAGCATGGTATAAATAATTTAAACCACCCGTTGCAGCAATAATTTGAGGAATTACGATAAACATATTAAAAATCCCCATATAAATCCCCATTTTTTTTGGATTTATAGCACTCGATAGCATGGCATAGGGCATCGATAAAATACTTCCCCACGAAATTCCGATTAAAATAAACGAGTAAGCAAGCTGCTGCGGATTGCTAATATAATACATAGAGATAAAACCTAAGCCACCGGCAAACAAGCTAAACATGTGTATATATTTTCTATTGATGCTTCTTTTTGCGGCATAAAAAGTAAGTAATAAGGCAAATGCCATAGACGATAACCCATACATGCCCATATAAGACCCTACTAAATCTGCCGCATCGTTATAGGCTTTATTTGCAGTCATGTATAAAGCTTTCGAGCTTTCGTTAGCCATATTAAAAGCGGTTTCGACAGGCGCTGGTGCATGAAACACATGGCTGGTAAGTGCTGGTGTAGCCAGGCTCCACATTGCAAAAAAAGCAAACCAGCTAAAAAACTGAATAACTCCTAAAAGTTTCATCGTTTTAGGCATCTTTACAATGCTGCTTATAATCTCTGCTAAACCTTTAGCAAAGCCCTTGCTATCTTCATTTTCGCGTTTAAATTCCTCCAAATCGTCGGGTGGATATTCTGACGTAGTAAAAATGGTATACAAAACAGAAAACAAAAACACAACACCACCAATTCCAAAGGCGATTTTTACCGAGAGAGGAATAATACCTGGTAAAGCTTCGTTAGAAACACCAAACTGATTAACCAACCAGGGTAAATTACTTGCAATCCAGGTACCTACACCAATAATTAGCGTTTGCATTACAAAACCATAAGAACGCTGCGAATCGGGCAACTTATCGGCCACTAATGCTCTAAAAGGTTCCATTGTAATATTAATCGATGCATCTAAAACCCATAAACACCCTGCTGCCACCCATAGTACAGGCGAATTTGGCAGAAAGAAAAGTGTAATAGTGCTTAATACTGCACCAATTAAAAAAAATGGTTTTCGTCGCCCCCATTTTGCACTCCACGTACGGTCGCTGAGGTAGCCAATTACTGGCTGCACCAGCAATCCAGTTAAGGGTGCCGCAACCCATAACGCTGGAATACTATCCTGACTGGCTCCCAGAGTCTGAAAAATACGTGACATAAATCCACCTTGTAAAGCAAAGCCAAACTGGATACCTAAAAAGCCGAAGCTCATGTTAAAAATGCTCCAAAACGAGAGCTTTGGTTTGCGGGAAAAATTGGTCATATTTTATATTTGGTTTTAATCTTTTGTCGCATGTTCGTTCCTTTTGGCTAATCGGTTTTTAAAAATCCAAGATCATTGCACTCGTTGCCGGCATGGTAAGTTTTAATCCTTCATTCATATTGCCAGTCTTAAATTTCCTGTCAGATAAAAGATCGGTAAAGGTTACAGCTTTGTTTGTTAAGTTAAAAGCTGCTAACACATCTGGCGGTAAAATTAATTGCAAACGATTTTCGTTACGGTTAAAATTGTTAATAATAAGTACCCGCTTATTTTCCGTATAACGTAAATAGGCATAAACTTTATCATTAAAACCTATCGATGCTTCATTTGCTGCCAAAAGTTCGTAGAAATTACCCTTAGCAATGGCTTCATTTCCAGTAGAAACAGCAATTAAGCGAGCATAAAAGGCTCGCAATTCTTTATCATTTTCACTTAATTTTCCGCCGTCGAACGCCCCATTATTCATCCATTTCTGATGCTGAGGCATCCCCCAATAATCGAATATCGACGACCGGCCGTCGTTGCCGCCAAAACCTTCCATCCCGGCGCCTGGTTCGCCAACTTCCTGCCCATTATAAATCATAATCGGTCCCGACGAAAGTGTCGCCGAAACCACGATGCCTGGAACTGCATACCAGGCATTGCCAGCAAAGGATGGCGAAGCAATGCGTGTTTCGTCATGGTTTTCTAAAAAGCGGAGCATTTGCTGCGAAAATCCTTTGCTTTCTTTTTGCCATACAAAACTGATGTCTTTAACACTTGCTTTGGCATCAGCCATAATTAAACGTTTTAATCCGTCGTATAAACCCACTTTATCGTACAAGAAATCGAATTTTCCTTTGGTTAGAAAGTTTTTATACTCATTTCTATCGTAAGCTTCCCCAATAAAAATTAGCTGCGGATAAGTCTTTTTTAAATCGGCAATTACCCAGGTCCAAAATTCGACCGGTACCATCTCAGCCACGTCACAACGAAATCCATTTACTCCTTTAGCTGCCCAAAAGGCCAGAATATCGCGCATTTTTCCCCAAACCGGAGGTTGTGGTGAGAAATGTTTAGTGTTATTTTGGATATCCACCCCATAGTTTAATTTAATGGTTTCGAACCAATCGTCTAAAGCTGGTGCTGCTTTAAAAACATTATTGCCAGTTACTTTTGCAGGAAACTCTTCGAATTTCCCATCTTTTAAAACACTTTTCAACTCATTTCCACCCGGGTTATAACGATAAGGCACTACAAATTTTTGATTGGGGAGGTAATAGAAATCATTATTAGAATCGAAACTTTTATTGATGTTATCGTGCACACCAAAGCCCTCTGCGCCTGCAGGGAGTGCATCGGAATCATAGGTTCTCGCTACATGATTGGGAACGAAGTCCATTAAAACCTTCATACCCATAGCATGGGTTCGTTTAATTAAAGCTTCGTATTCTGCTAGGCGATTTTTCACATCGACAGCCAGATCAGGGTCGACATCGTAATAATCTTTAATAGCATAAGGTGATCCGGCCCGGCCTTTTACAATATCCGGGTCGTCGGCTTTTATTCCAAACTCTGTATAATCGGTCATGGTAGCATGCTCAATTACTCCGGTATACCAGATATAGTTGACCCCAAAATCTTTTAACGCCTTTAATGCCTTCTCGTCGATATCGTTAAATTTTCCGCTTCCATTTTCCGCTATTGAGCCATAATATTTATTGGTTTCATTTTTATTGCCAAAATACCGTACCAACAACTGGTAGATCACCAGTTTTTTATTAGTTATCTTTTCGGAAGTAGTTTGAGTCTGATCGAGCATTTGCAATTTATTTTTACTTACACAAGCAAATAGGCCGCCAACAACGACAAAGCATAAAGTTAGGCTAATTCGTTTGTTCATAACTTGATATGGGTTTCTAGCGTCTTACCTGCGGCTAAATACTGGTCTTCTCCAAATAGATTTAAACTTATGGCGGTATCACTATCATTTTTAAGGCTTACCTTTTTCGCTTCCACTTTAATTTTAAGCCTAGCTCCTCTAAAACCTATTCTAAAACTATAGACATTCCAATTTTTTGGCAAAACGGGATTTAAGTATAGCTTATTATGCTTAATCCGCATTCCGCCAAAACCTTCGACCACACTTAACCAGGTCCCCGCCATGGAAGTAATATGCAAACCATCTTCTGTATCGTTATTATAATCGTCTAAATCTAACCGGGAGGTCCGTAGATAAAATTCGTAAGCCCGATCTAAATCGCCTAATTTAGCAGCAATTATGGCATGTACACAGGGTGATAAAGAGCTTTCATGTACCGTTCTGGGTTCGTAAAAATCGTAATTTCTGCGAATGGTTTCGAGATCGTAATCTTCTTCGAAAAGATAAATCCCTTGTAACACATCGGCCTGTTTAATAAAACATGACCTTAAAATACGGTCCCAGCTCCATTTCTGGTTTAATGGCCGGTCTGTAACCGGTAAGTCTTTTACCAATACCTGTTCCTTATCTAAATAACCATCCTGTTGTAAAAAAATACCCAGTTCTTTATTTTCAGGATAATACATTTTATTGATAATATCTTGCCATAACTTAATTTCTACTTCCTCTTTAAATTTTGTTTTAGCTGCAATTTCCTGCCATCTTGAGGCATTAGTGGCACCTACTGAGGTAACGGAATCGATAGTATATTTTAAACACCATATTGCTATGGTACTGGTATACCAATTGTTATTAATGTTATTCTCGTACTCGTTGGGGCCGGTAACCCCTAACATTACATATTTTTGTTTGTCGATACTCCAGTTTACTCGCTGGGCCCAAAAACGTGCAATTCCAATTAGCACTTCCAGTCCGTACCGTTCCAGGTACTCGCTTGCTCCAGTATAACGGATATAGTTAAAAATGGCATAGGCAATAGCACCATTGCGATGAATTTCTTCGAAAGTAATCTCCCATTCGTTATGGCATTCTTCTCCATTCATCGTTACCATCGGAAACAAGGCTGCTCCGTCTCTAAAGCCAAGTTTCTCTGCATTTTCTATTGCTTTATCTAATTGCTTATAGCGATAAATAAGCAAATTCTCGGCAACTTTCCGAGTCGCAGTGGCCAAATAAAAAGGTAAGCAGTAGGCTTCTGTATCCCAATAGGTGGAGCCCCCGTATTTTTCACCGGTAAATCCCTTTGGGCCAATATTTAAACGGGCGTCTTCGCCGGTATAAGTCTGGTGCAGCTGGAAGATATTAAACCTGATGGCCTGTTGCGCAGCAATATCGCCCTCAATTACAATATCTCCATGCTCCCACTTTTTCGACCAGGCAGCTGCTTGTTCGGCTAACATTTGGTCAAAACCTTTGGCACTTACTCTTTTCAAGACTTCGACTGCTGCTGTCTCCAGTTTGTCTTTTGCGTAATTGGCCGACGAGAGGTTTACCGCATATTTATAAATGCTGGTCGGTTCATTTTTCTTTACTTCGATGTTAAATTGCAGCGATACAAATTTTTCGGCACTCTTATACTCCGGCTTAATTCTTAAATCTCTCCCGTTTTGCCAAATACTGGTATAAATACCCGAGCTTACCCAAAACAATGTTTTCTTAGTTTCCATCGTGAGCAATGCAAAATCACTAATTTTTTGGGCGCTTATTCCGTTCCAGAATTTTTCGTCGTAATTCGAATCCTGGTTCTTTACATCGCCATCCAAAATAGATTCGACACTTATTTTACCTTCAAAATTATGCGGGGTAATTGTATATTTTATTGCTCCGGCTTCGTCGTCGACCAAGCTACAAAAACGAATGGCCTCAACTCCGAGAACGTTCCCGTTTTTTAATTCAACAATAAATGTTCTGGTTAATGTACCCTGTTGCATGTTAAGTATTCTTTTAAATTCGAGTACTTTAGCGGTATTAAGGTCCAAAATTTCGTTGTTAATACTAATTTTTAGGCCAATCCAGTTTGCTGCATTTAATACTTTTGCAAAATAATCGGGATAACCATTTTTCCACCACCCCACGCGAGTTTTATCGGGATAGTAAACCCCTGCAACATAATTGCCGGGTAAGGTTTCGCCCGTATACGTTTCTTCGAAGTTAGCGCGCTGTCCCATCCTCCCGTTTCCCAAGCTAAATATGCTTTCGGATATTTTGTTCAGTCGTGCATCAAAGCCTTCTTCAATAATATTCCACTCGTTATGTTTAATGTAATTCTTCATGCTCATTATAAATTTTCCAGTTTCTCTAGGGTCATCTCGAATAACCCTGGCACTACCAGATCTGCTTCTTTTAATACTTCACTTTTACCGATGCCAACTGCTTTCATGCCCCCAGCTTTTGCCGCTTGTACCCCTGCAATTGCATCTTCAAAAACTACACATTCGGCAGGCCTTACCTTTAACTCTTCTGCCCCTACTAAAAACACTTCGGGGTCGGGTTTAGATTTCGTTACCTTATTTCCATCGACCAGTACATCGAACATGTTTGTTAAACCAATCTGGTTTAAAATGGTTTCCGAATTCTTACTAGCCGAACCCAATGCTGTTAAATAATGATTAGCTTTTACCAATTCCAAAAACTCTTTTGCGCCTGGCAAAATCTCCTTTGGGGTCATTTTGGTAATCATTTCTACATACCAGGTGTTCTTTAAAGCAGCCAATGCAGCCATCTCGGCTTCCGTTTTATTAATAGCCCCCCAATTTAATATAATTTTTAGAGACTCTATTCTGCTAATGCCTTTTAATTCTTCATTTTGTTCTTCGGTAAAATCAAATCCTAGGCCATTTGCCAGTTTACGCCATGCTTTATAATGGTATACTGCAGTATCTACAATAACGCCATCCAGGTCAAAAATACATGCTTTAAGCTTAGTCATATTTTATTGTAGTTCGAATATATAAGTTGTTTTTGCTGGTACCCGCAAGCTATTAAGGTTTATTTTTTGGTCTGTAATTAAGTTTACGGCAGTTTTACGGGCACCTATTCTTTCGGCAAAACGATCGAAGTTTACTGTTTCTTCCTGGTCGTTACTGTTCATCATTACCATTATCGTTTTATCTTTGTTATACCTAAAATAAACGTAAACACCTTTCTCAGGTACAAATTGCATGAGCTTACCAGTCTGTAATACTGCATTATTTTTACGGTAATTAGCTAATTTTTTAACAAAATTAAAGGCTTCGTTTTCTTTTTCATTTCTACCGGCATCTGTAAATTTATCGATTTTATCGTTTGGCCAGCCACCAGGAAAATCCTCGCGCACCAAGCCATCTGGATTTGCAAAATTCTTCATTAAAATCTCAGTACCATAATACATTTCGGGTATTCCCCGAAGCGAAAACAAGAGGATTATTCCACTTTTAAATTTGTTAAAGTCTTCGCCAACAACCGAATAAAATCTATTGGTATCGTGATTATCTAAAAACAAAACATTCCTGGTAGCGTCTTTATATTGATAATCGCTCGCCAACACATTATACAGCCGGTTTACACCATCTGTCCAACTAAATTTACCATTTAAAGCTTCGTTAATGGCAAAATAGGTCTGAAAATCGGTAACTCCTTGCAGGCCGGTATTAAAGCCCTGATTAACGGTATTTCCTTCGGTAAAAAATACCTGATTGGCAGTACCATTAACCCAGGTTTCGCCAAAAAAAGTAAATTTTGGGAATTCGGAGGTAATAGCCTTTGCCCACTCGGCCATAAAAACTCTATCGTTATAAGCATAGGTATCGAGCCTAAAACCATCCAGATTGGCAAAAGCTATCCACCAAATATGACTTTGCGTAATGTACTTTTTAACTAATGGGTTTTGTTGGTCTACATCAGGCATGTGATGATCGAACCAACCGTCTGTCATTATTTTTTTATCTGCAGCTGCGCCATAAGGATCGAATAATGTCTGATCTTTGTAATTAGTACCCGTATATTTTGGCCATTGGTGAAACCAATTTTTTGCGGGTGGATCCAGAAACAGAAAATGCTGATCGCCGATATGGTTATGCACCAGATCTTTAATCATTTTCATCCCTCTTTTATGGCATTCGTTAACCAGTTTTTTATACAGCTCGTTATTCCCAAACCTTCTGTCGACCTGATAATTTTCTGTATTGGCGTAACCATGATAGGAAGTCTTGTATTCGTTATTTTCTAGTATAGGGTTGAGCCAAAGCGTAGTTACGCCTAGGTCTTGAAGATAAGGTAGTTTGCCAATAATACCTTCAATATCGCCACCATGCCGGTAATACATCGAGTCGCGGTTTAAAGTCATATCGTTCATACCTGCTACTTTATCATTTTCGATATTGCCATTGGCGAAACGGTCTGGCATAATTAAATAAATAAGGTCTTTGCTACTAACCCCATCGGTATGGTCTGTTCTGCTTTTTAACTCGTAAGGATAAATGATATCCTTTTTACCCTTTTGCTTAAAAATTAGATTAAACCGACCAGGTTTTGTAGCTGCTGTTATTTGCAAATTAATAAATAGGTAATTGCGATTAGTAACCTTTTCTATCCCTATTAGTTTAACACCCGGATAGCTAAGGCTTACCTGTTTATCGGCAATCTGTTCGCCCCGAACCAATAATTGTAAAGAAGGGTTTTTAAACCCAACCCACCAATTTAATGGCTCTATTCGTTCTATTGCAGGTAATTGTGCAAAAGCCGAGCAAAAAGTTAGGGGTATCAATAGGATAGTTAAAAATAATTTCCTCATCATCGATGTAACAAAATTTAGACAAGATAAGATTTCTCAAGCAAAAAAAAGCTCCCCGAATTTCGGGAAGCTTTTTTTGTTATAATTAAACGGTTATGGATTAAAAGCAAACGATACATAGTACATTGCTCCTACCTCCGGATTACCATAAGAAGTAATATAATATTTGTTTAATAAATTAGAACCACCAATTTTAACGACCGAATTAACTGAAGGGATCTTCAGGTTAAGCTGCGCGTCGACAGTACCAAACGCCGGAACTTCACCGCCTGCAAAAGACGAATTCCAGGTAAAGCTATCCTGCCAGCGGTAGTTAATATTATAACCTACATTTTTGAAAACTTCACGATTGCTAAATCCTAAATTATAGCGAATTTCTGGAGTGTTAAAATCATTTACATAATCGGCTGGCAAATCGCCTATTTTATTATAAGATATGTTACCGGTAAGATTATACTTACCTAAAATATAGTCCATTCCTAAAGCGCCACCATAACTTTTTACCTTGCCAGTTGCATTTACCGGCACACCAAATTTAACAAAGCTTGTACCCGAATTCTGATAAACGTTTACACCTGTAATGAAGTCTTTGTATTCGTTCATAAACCCATAGACATCTAGTAAAAAACGGGAAGCAATTAACGATTTATAACCTAATTCGTAAGCAACCACACTTTCTGGCCTTACACCTTTAGCATCGAAAGTATATTGTTTTAAAAGTGCAGGGTTTCCGGTTCCGGTTGGCGATGCAATTGCCGAAGCAACATAAGACCTGTAACTGGTTTCGGTATAAGCTTTATTAGAATGTAGTTGGTAACGGTTTAAAAATTCTGGAAGGCCGCCAATTAATCGCTGACTACCGCCGCCCACAGAAAGATCTATGTATTGGTTTTGGGTAGTTGGGTTACGGAAACCTGTCTGAAATGAAGCCCTGATGTTCGAGTTTGGAGCGACCGTCCATACACCGGTAACCCGTGGCGTAAAGCGACCCTCAAAGTTTTTACTTTTATCGTAGCGACCTGCAAGTGATAATTTAACAGCGCCGAATTTTTTAGCTAATTGTCCAAAAGCTGCAGATTCGCGAATATCGATTGGGCCATCCTTGTCTGCAAAAATAGTACCCGCAGAATTCAGGTCATAATTTCTGGTCGATGCGCCTACCTGAAACTCTACAGCATTATTAAGTAGCTTCGAAAAGTTGTACATCCCCTCGTAATGGTAGAGATTTGATTTATCGTTAAACTTCGCACCATATATACCTTTGCTAAAATCACTATCACTAATATAAGTATTTTTAATTTTATCGGCTTTAGTATTAAATGAAGCTGTACCTGGCATAGCTCTATTTGCATCGGCCTGCGCTCTGGCCGCAGCATGGGCAGCTTCTTCGGTTGCACCTTGCGATTTTGCGGCGCTATAAGTAATTGCATAAGTAGGGAACCATGCAGCTGCAGACCCCGAAGTTAATTCGTTAACATAACTACCCAAAATAGAGGAAATGTACGAATCGCCCGACCGCTCCTGAGTAGTATAGGCACGCACATAGAAATCTTCACCTTTTAACTCCAGTTTATATAAACCGATGTTAAAGTTACGTAACGAATAACGGTCACTACCGGTATAAACCGAAGTACCTGTTCCCCAGTTTGCTTGTGCAATTAATTGCACCGTATTAGATAAATTATAGTACAAACCACCCGACATTTTTAAAGATTTAGTATCATAATCGACTAAGTCCATCTCATTATAACCTGTTCTCGAAACAGTCTGATTGGAGGTTGTGTTTTTACTTAAACTATACATTACACCTAAATAAGGTAATGCTGGTCTTAATGCTGCGTAAGCAGGATTTCCGTTAACAGTTGCTAATATTTGACTGTAATTTAGGCCTGCTCCAATAAGGCCATTAAATGCATTATAAGCCGGACCACCGGTTGGGCTACTTGCAAAAGCACCTACTACAGCTTTCGACACGCCCAAAATACTTGAGTTTACTTCATCTCCATAAACGTTTACACCATCGTAACCAGGATCGGATTGACGGCTTCCAGCTTTTGGAGCGTTAGTAATTCGATCGAAGTTCGAATAATTGGTACCATACCAGTCTTTAGCCTGTAAAAATGAAAATGCAAACTTCATCCCAAACTTATTATTCCAGGATTTTGCCATTCTTACATCCAATTGATTATAAGGTTGCGATGCCGAATTCTCATCGCTAACGTGGTTTAATCCTGTTTTATATTGAAAACTTGCACCTTGATATCTGAAAGGATCTTTTGAAGTCATTAATAAAGTTCCGCTAATCCCTCCAGCTCCATATAAAGCCGAAGATGCGCCTGGTAATAACTCTACATTATCAACATCCAGTTCCGTGATTCCTACAATATTACCAACCGAGAAATTAAGACCCGGAGCCTGGTTATCCATCCCATCAATTAACTGATTAAATCGGGTATTCCCATTAGCATTAAAGCCTCTTGTATTATACGATCTAAACGTTAAACTCTGTGTACTCATCTCTACGCCTTTAATATTCTGAATAGCATCGTAAAAAGACGGGGCCGCAATCTCTTTAATTTGCGCACTACCCAATCGCTCTATAGAAACTGGAGACTCTAAAATACGTTCTGGCGTTCTCGAGGCCGAAATTACAACCTCTTGCCCTAAAACGGCGCCTTGCTCCAATTCGAAATTTAAATTTGAAGGACTACCTGTCACTTCTCTTTCTAAAGAAGTATATCCAATATAAGATACTACTAAAGTTAGGGGCGCCTTTTCTGTTGTGCTAAAAGAAAACTGTCCGTTAATATCGGTAGCGGCTCCAATAGTCTTCCCCTTTATGGTCACACTTACACCAGGAATTGCCTCTTTTGTTAGTTTATCGGTAACCTTACCACTAACTACAATGCTTTGTGCATACGTCGCAAGCCCCGTCGCGGTAAGCACAAAAAACATCAAAATGATTTTCGTAAAGATTTTGTTCATACGTAAGTTGTTTATAATTTATTGATTTGAATATAAACTTAAATACAAAATTTGATACAAACAAATTCTATTCTGCAATAAAATTCTTTTACAAAATCTTATTTCATTGCAATAGAATTTAATTTTATAGTAAATTGCATCTTAATAATTACAGACAAACAATCGAAACGAACTGATGAATAGAGTTAAAGCCCTTACATGCATACTTATACCTATTTTATTGGCTTATGCATTAAATACTAAGTTTGGCAATACCCCACCCTTGTTAAAGTTTCTAAATCCATTTACCGGTTTTTGGCAAAACGCAGAAAGCAACAGGATAAGTAAAAACAATAAAATTTCACTTAAAGGCGCTAACGATCAAATAGATATCATCTTCGATGAATTGATGATACCTCATGTTTTTGCAAAAAACGACCACGATGTTTATTATGCACAGGGCTACGTTACTGCCATGCATCGCCTGTGGCAAATGGATTTTCAAACCCGTTTTGCTGCTGGCAGGATTTCGGAAGTCGTAGGCCCCAAAGCCATAGAGGTAGACCGTTACCAACGGAGAATGGGGATGCTTTATGGCGCTGAAAATTCATTAAAGGGAATGATGGAAGATCCCAAAGCTAGAGAAATGATCCTGGCTTATACCGCAGGTATTAACGATTATATTCACTCCCTCTCGAGAGCAAATTACCCTTTAGAATATAAAATATTAGACTTTAAACCCGAAGACTGGACTCCGATAAAATGTGCGCTATTACTTAAACAAATGTCGGCTGTATTGGCCATGGGGTCTGACGAATTTTACATGACCAATATTTTGAAGAAATTTGGGCCCGAAATTACTAAAAACCTATTCCCGGATTATCCGTTTAAAGAAGATCCTATTATTCCGGTAGGAACCAAATGGGATTTTAAACCCCTTCCTATTCCTCCAACTCCTAAAGCTTATACCGAAATGCTAAACAGCAACATCGAAACCAAGCAAAAAGTAGAGGGAATTGGAAGTAATAACTGGGCAGTTGCAGGTGCAAAAACCATTTCGGGTTACCCTATCCTGGCTAACGACCCTCACTTAGATCTTACTTTACCTTCTATTTGGTACCAGATCCAATTAAATGCTCCTGGTGTTAATGTTTATGGGGTTTCTCTTCCCGGTGCTCCTGGAGTTATTATCGGATTTAATAAAAACATTGCCTGGGGAGTAACTAATGTCGCTGCAGATGTATTGGATTTCTATCAAATCAAATTTAAAGACAATAGCCATCAACAATACTGGTATAATAATCAATGGAAAAATACGAGCCTCAGACTCGAGCAAATTAAAATAAGGGGTCAAAAAACCGAAACCGATACTGTTTTCTATACACATCAGGGACCTGTGGTCTATTTGCAGAAAGCAAATTATAGCCGGGCTAATAATGTTCCTGTCGGAAATGCGCTAAGATGGATTGCACACGATAAATCGAACGAACTCATGACCTTTTATTACTTAAATAGGGGGAAAAATTATGCCGATTATAGAAAAGCCCTGACTTTTTTTACTGCGCCCGCGCAAAACTTCATTTTTGCCAGTAATGAAAACGATATTGCCATTACTCCAAATGGGAAATTTCCATTGAAATGGAAAGACCAAGGAAAATTTATCATGGATGGTTCGGACCCGGCAAACGATTGGCAGGGTTGGATTCCTGCCGACCAAAATCCAACTGTAAAAAACCCGCCACGCAATTTTGTAAGCTCCGCCAATCAATCGTCGACCGATCAAAGTTATCCATATTACATTAACTGGGAATTCTCACCTTACGAACGGGGTAAGCGAATTAACGATCGCTTAACAGCAATGACTAAAGCAAATGTAGATAGTATGCGCAATATGCAAATGGACTCGTATAGCATTTCGGCGCAAAATTTAATGCCTTACCTATTGCCTTTAGTGAATAGCGAGCCACTCAATGCCACACAAAAACTGGCCTTAGACTTAAGTGTTAAATGGAATAAATATTTTGAAGCTAAAGAAATTGGTGCCAGCATTTTTGATCTCTGGGTAAAAAGACTTACCTATAACATCTGGGATGATGAATTTACCATTGCAAACATTCCTATGCGCTATCCATCGCGGGATCGAACTACAGAATTAATTCAAAAAGCGCCTAATTCGATCTGGTTCGATAACATCAAGACCAATAAGAAAGAGACTTTAAAAGACCTGGTAAATGAAGCATTTATATTTACTTGCGATAGTTTGGAAAGAAAATATGGTGCAATTGGTAAAAATTGGGAGTGGGGAAATGTTAAAAACAGCAATGTTCCACATTTAGCAAAAATACCAGGTTTTGGCTCCAAAAAACTGGTTATTGGCGGTGGTAAAAGTACAATTAATGCTTTAAGCGAAACCAATGGCCCATCCTGGCGTATGGTAATAGAGTTGGGGAAAATACCTAAAGGACATGGCGTTTATCCTGGAGGTCAATCGGGTAATCCCGGAAGCCCATTCTACGACAATATGATCGATACCTGGGCAACTGGTAAGTTGTACGATCTTTTCTTTATGCAATCGCCAGATGATACTTCGGGCAAAATAATTGCGCATCTAAAAATTTCAAAAAAATAAGCTATGGTTTTTCTCGTGATCCTTATTGCAGCCTTCTTTCTTCAAATGGTTTTACCTTGGTGGATTATCATTATTTTATCTTTTGCCACCTGCGGTCTTATCGGAAAAACAGTCAAAATTTCTATTTGGCACCCATTCTTTGCCATTGCACTGCTATGGCTAGGCATGGCACTTTTTAAAAGTGTTCCAAATCATCATATCCTGGCTATCCGCGTTGCCGAAATGGTGGGTGTTAAAATGTGGCCTTTGGTGCTGTTAATTACCGTTTTATTAGGTGGGTTAACCGCGGCAATTAGTGGATATTGCGGGTATCATTTTAGAAAAGCTGTAATTACCAAAAAAACGAATTCTTAAGTATATTATTCTTTGTATTTTTGCCCGGTGAACATTACCCCCAGGCAACTATTTTCTATAAATGATGAAGTAGCATTTAATGATGCCGCAATAACTATTTTTAACGATCAGGCAAAAAACTGTAAACTCTATAAAGAATTTATAGGTTATTTGGGCATAAATCCACACAATATAGATTCGTACCTGCAGATCCCCTTTTTACCTGTTGGTTTTTTTAAGAACCATCAAATAATTAACACTCCTGCTAAGCCAGAAATTACCTTTAGTAGTTCGGGCACCACCGGCATGCTGCAAAGTAAACACCTGGTAAGTGATGTTTCCATTTACGAACAAAGTTTTAATCTCGCATTCGAGCAATTTTATGGCCCCATAGCAGATACTTGTCTTCTTGCCTTATTGCCTTCCTATTTAGAAAGAACCGGATCGTCGTTAATATATATGATCGACAATCTTTTAAAACAAAGTAAACACCCCAGAAGTGGCTATTTCTTACACGACACCTCAAACCTTCATCACACTTTAAGCGAGTTGAAAGCAAAAGGACAAAAAACAATTTTAATTGGTGTAACCTATGCTCTACTAGATTTTATAGCCGATTTTCCAATTAATTTCCCCGAATTAATCGTTATGGAGACAGGTGGTATGAAAGGTAAGCGAAAAGAAATGGTACGTGAAGAATTACATGCTATTTTATGTGCCGGTTTCGGTGTGAATAGTATCCATAGCGAATATGGCATGACCGAATTACTTTCGCAGGCCTATTCGTCTGGCAATGGGATTTTCAAATGCCCTGGCTGGATGAGAGTTTTACTGCGGGATACTTCCGATCCCTTAAGGTTACTTCAGCATAAACAAACCGGTGGCATTAATGTAATCGACCTGGCTAATATTAACTCCTGTTCGTTTATTGCAACCCAAGATCTCGGAAAGTTACATCCAAATGGCAGTTTCGAAGTACTTGGTAGATTTGACGATGCAGACATAAGAGGCTGTAATCTTCTAGTACAATGAGCAAAAACAATTAACCTGCCTCTCTCTAAACCAAACGCGGATCAAAATTAAACAGATTCACTTCTAGTATTTTAGCTTTTTCGGCAAGCGGATGGGCCACATTCATTAAGTAATTAAACTCGTCAATTATAATGGCCGAAGGAACCTTTAATAATAAAAATTCGCCTTGCCTTATAAATTCATCACCAAGTTTTTTAAGTTCGGGAAGTCCCGGATAAGCCCTCCAGTTTTGAGGCAAAGTTGTTATTTCGATAGTTTGAATGTGCTGGTCCGGCACTTCGAATACTGTTAAACAGAGCTTTTTCGAACCGAGAAGGGTGCCCTTATTAGCCAGCACTTCTAAAGCTGCTAGTGCCCTATTGGCCGACATATAATGCATTGGTACCCCAATAGAATTCCAGCGACCACCAAACAATTTGGCTCCGGTTCCACTCAGGTCTTCCGCATGTTTAAAATTAGCAATCCGATATAAAATCATTAGCTGAAAATACCGTATTCGATCCGGCCCAAAACTTGTAATATTAAATCGAAACCTATAGAAGTATCCAGTAAATTTAGTGGGATTTCGTCGTTTAGTGCTTGATTTGGAGAACGCATCCAGGAATTAAATGCTTTTGCACTTCCCATTACCTCCGCACCACGTTCGTATAAACGAGCCAACTCAATTGCCCGATCGGTAGGTGCAGCTTTAACTAAAGTACCTGGCGTATACCGCTGTAAAGTACGTTCCGAAATATGCAAAACAACTGCTAGTTCTTCGATAGTTAAAGAAATTTGTTTAGCTAAAGCCAAAAGAGACCTTTTAGAAACCCCTTTCCTTATCAGGCTTAACAAATCAAAATCCGTAAGATTAGTATACTCGCCTTCTATCATGGCAGTTAATGGAGAATAATTCCCGCCATAAGCTACCGCTGGCTCCTCTAATTTTGACAATACTTTTTCTTGTTTTTTCATGGCAGACAAATGTAAACAAATATATACATTTTGTCCGAAACAAAAAAAACAATTTTAAAGATTTTACCCCAAAACTGCAACGAGGAGAAAATAATTCTTTTTCCCTTTTTGAACTACAATAAACTGGTTATTAATTAAATCGACACTTGTATAAATGCTTGCTGCATCGGCAATTTTAGCCTTATTTATACTCAGTCCGCCACCCTGAATGGTCTTTTTAAC
The DNA here is from genome assembly GCA_040388055.1 of Bacteroidota bacterium. GTDB lineage: Bacteria > Bacteroidota > Bacteroidia > Sphingobacteriales > Sphingobacteriaceae > Pedobacter. The sequence continues at coordinate 67,014 of JAZKCO010000003.1, read as the reverse complement.
TTCTCCTTTCGATGGAAATATAGTCGTTTTTTCTGCTAACAATGTTGCAACATCAATCCCATTAGCGAGCGCTGTTTTTGAAATATTAAATTGAGGAACACCTTCGAATAGCTCTAAAATACTTTTCGAATCTAAAGTTTGTAAAAATTCCAGCGTTCCATTGCCAAACAAAAACTCGGAGGTTTTAATGGCTGTTTCTAAAGCAGCGGCCGAATGAGTTCGAACAGTAATATCTTCGGCCAATGCCTTTTGTAAAATACGTAAGTGTGGTGCGGCATCGTGTGCTTGTTCGAGCATCTCAATTTCTTCCTGTCCCTTCAGGGTAAATATTCTTATCCAGGCTTTTACATCTGTATCCGACGAATTAAGCCAAAACTGATAAAATTTATAAGGCGACGTTCTTTCTGCATCAAGCCAGATTGCCCCACTTTCGGTTTTACCAAACTTAGTTCCATCTGTTTTTTTAATGAGTTGAGTGGTAATTGCGTAAGCCGTTCCAGCATCTTTTCTCCGAATCAATTCAGTACCCGTAACAATATTACCCCATTGATCCGACCCACCCATCTGAATGGTACAATTATAATTTTTCCATAAATAGTAAAAATCATAACCTTGAACCAGTTGGTAGCTGAACTCTGTAAATGACATCCCTGTTTCGCCTTCTAAACGCTTTTTAACACTATCCTTAGCCATCATATAGTTTACGGTAATATGTTTACCTACATCCCGGATAAAGTCGAGGAAACTAAGGTTTTTAAACCAATCTGCATTATTAACCATCTGAGCAGCATTCGAATGGGTGCCAAAGTCCAGAAATTTACTCAGTTGCTTTTCAATTTGTGCTAAATTATATGCCAAAACCTCGTTAGTTAATAAGTTGCGTTCTGCAGATTTACCAGAAGGATCGCCAACCATTCCCGTTGCCCCACCCACTAAAGCTATAGGCTTATGGCCAGCACGTTGAAAATGAATTAAGGTCATTATTTGTGTTAAGTGCCCAACATGTAAAGAATCAGCTGTTGGATCGAATCCAATATAACCAGCACACATCCCAGCATTCAACTTCTCCTCGGTATTTGGCATAATATCGTGCAACATCCCTCTCCAACTTAATTCGGCAACAAAATTTGTCATTATCTATTCGTTTAGCCCGTAAAGATAGTGCTTTGGGTGTAAAGCTGGAAATTTGGTTGTTCGTTATCCGTTGTTCGATGATTACTTAGCTAAAGACGACAAACGATGAACGAAAAACGCTGTTCGTTGAGTCAAAATTGTTATGGGCTTGGGCACGCCAACCTTCCAACCTTTCTAACTATATTTGTTAAATGAACTTCCTCTCCCATTATTATTTTGAAAGTAAGAACCAGGATCAGTATGAGATTATGGGTACAGTTTTGCCCGATTTGGTTAAAAATGCAAATAAGGACTGGAATTTATATCCTCAAAAAAACGAAGGACTTTTTTTAGCAGACCAACAATTACTTTCCATTTTAAACGGTTGGAAGAGGCATTTAAAAGTCGATCTCTTATTTCACTCTTCCGATTTTTTTAAAACACAAACTGCAGTATTCAAGCAATTACTTTTACCCATACTCGATAATAGCCCAGTTAGGCCCTCTTTCTTAGCACATATTGGCGTCGAATTAATGTTAGACCATTTATTAGTGGTGGAGCAAAAGATCGATACGTTTGCATTTTACGACAACTTGAATAGCGTGGATGATAAAATATTAAAGGTATTCCTGCAAAAATGTGCAAGTGGCAATACCGATCGTTTTTTTAACTTTTTATACAATTTTAAATCGAGCAGGTATTTATTAAGCTACAATGAATTAAAAAATATAAGTTATGCATTACAACAGATCTGCAGGCGGCTATGGCCCCACCCTTTTACCGAAAAAGCCACCGGTCTATTAACAGAACAATTGGAGTGCTATAAAATCTCAGTCGAAAAAGAATACTTAAGTATTTTTAATGAAATCGATGCAAAGTTGAATCAGTAACCAGTTAGTTCTTCGTTATTCGTTTTTACCAATTGCCTACATCTCAATACGCAATACTCAATACTAATAATTATCTTTGTTTTATGTCGATTTTCACGGTAAAAGAACAAATGGATGCACTGGTAAAAGAATTAAACCAGCATACCTATAATTATTATGTTTTGGCGATGCCTACCATTGCCGATTACGAATTTGATCAAAAGTTAGCCGAATTAAATACGTTCGAAAAAGCGCATCCCGAATTGGCAGACCCAAATTCTCCTACTCAGAAAGTTGGCGGTGATATTACTAAAAACTTTATAACGATAAAGCATAAATGGCCAATGCTTTCTTTGGGCAATACCTATAACGAGCAGGATTTGTACGATTTCGACGAGCGAGTTAAAAAATCAATTGGTAACGACTTTGAATATGTTTGTGAGCTCAAATTTGACGGTCTTTCCATAAGTCTCACTTACGAAAATGGAAAGTTAATCCGTGCCGTTACACGGGGCGATGGTACCCAGGGCGACGATGTTACCAATAACATCAGAACTGTCCACACCATTCCACATTGGGTTAAAGCTGAAGAAATTCCACCCCTTTTCGAAATACGAGGAGAAGTATTTATGCATCGCGCTGCTTTCGAACGTTTAAATAAAGAAAGGGAAGAATTGGGAGAAATAGCCTATGCTAATCCTCGTAATTTTGCAGCAGGCACTGTAAAAATGCAGGACCCAAAAGAAGTGGCCAAACGTCCCTTAGATTGTTTTTTATATACACTTCATAGCGACAAATCCCTGTTTAAAACTCATTGGGAAAGCCTTCAAACTGTAAAAAGCTGGGGGTTTAATGTATGCGAACATACCAAGCTGAGTAGTAATATGAAAGAAGTATTAGCTTTTATAAGCTATTGGGAGGAGCAGCGTTTTAAGCTGAGCTATGATATCGATGGAATAGTAATTAAGGTAAACAGTTATGCCCAACAGCAAGAACTTGGTTTTACTGCAAAATCGCCGCGTTGGGCGATTTCGTACAAATATAAAGCGGCCGAAGTAGAAACTATTTTAGAGAAGGTTACTTATCAGGTTGGTCGAACCGGTGCAGTAACTCCTGTCGCTAACCTCAAACCTGTTTTACTTGCAGGAACTACGGTAAAAAGAGCCACATTACACAATGCCGACGAAATTAAAAGGCTAGACCTGCATGAAAACGATGTGGTACGAGTAGAAAAAGGAGGGGAAATTATCCCTAAGATTATTATGGTTAATCTCGATAAGCGATTACCGGAAGCCAGGCCAATAGTATACATTAATAATTGTCCAGAATGTGGTACCGAATTAATTAGGAAAGAAGGGGAAGTTGCTTTTTATTGCCCTAACGACGAAGGTTGCCCGCCACAAATTATCGGGAAAATACAGCATTTTATTAGTCGAAAAGCGATGAATATTGAAGGCTTGGGCGACGAGACTATTGCCGTATTTTACCAGAAAGGTTTGGTAAAACACATCAGCGATTTATATACTTTACACGAAAAGGCAGCCGAATTAAAACAGATAGATCGTTTTGGCGAGCGCTCTATCGAAAATATGTTAAAAGGAATAGCTTTATCTAAGCTGATGCCTTTCGAAAAACTACTTTTTGGCCTGGGCATTCGCTATGTTGGCGAAACCGTGGCTAAAAAGTTAGCAAAGGCCCTAAAAAACATCAAAAACCTTGCCGCAGCATCGATCGACGAGCTTGTTGCCGTCGACGAAATTGGTATTCGTATTGCCGAAAGTATCCGGGAGTATTTTATTAATCCGGCACATATCCTTCAGATTGAACTTTTAAAAGCCGAAGGTTTACAATTTGAAATTCAGGAAAATGAAATATTGACACTAAGTGATAAATTAAATGGAAAAACATTTGTAATTTCGGGCGTTTTCGAAAAACATGGAAGAGAAGAGCTTAAAACAATTATCGAACAAAATGGCGGTAAAATTATAAGCGGAATTTCTGCAAAACTAGATTTTTTAGTGGCAGGAGATAATATGGGGCCAGCCAAATTAGAAAAGGCTAATAAGTTAAATATCCCGCTTATTAGTGAAGACGAACTCCTGGCAATGATCGAATAACTAAGGTTGATATCAAACAATTGGCACAAAAAATCAATATCATACACCTGATATTCAATACAAAGTACTAGGTACTAGGTACTGAATACTAAATACTAAGTTCTAACAAAATGAATAAATTTCACGGCACGGGTGTAGCCTTAGTTACCCCGTTTAACACAGACAAAACAGTAGATTATCAAGGTTTAAAAGACCTGATTAACTACTTAATCGATGGAGGTATAGATTACCTCGTTTCTTTAGGTACAACAGGCGAAACTGCCACCTTAAGTAAGGACGAAAAGAAGAAGGTCTGGGAGTTTACAGCCGAAATTAATAATGGCCGGTTACCATTGGTTGCAGGCATAGGAGGTAATGATAGCACCGCTATTGGGGAAGACCTTCAAACATTCACAGGCAATCATTACAGCGCTATTTTATCGGTAAGCCCTTATTACAGTAAACCAACACAAGAAGGGATTTATCAGCATTACAAATACTTAAGTGAGTTAAGCGACCTACCCCTTATCTTATACAATGTACCTGGCAGAACCGGAAGCAACATGACTGCGGAAACCACTTGTAGATTAGCGTACGATTTTAAAAATATTATAGCAACGAAAGAAGCTTCGGGTAATTTTGAACAGTTTAATCAGATAATGAGAGATAAACCCACAGATTTCTTATTAATTTCTGGTGATGATCCAATTGCTTTACCAATGATGGCTATTGGTGCCGTAGGCGTAATCTCTGTTATCGGGAATGCACTGCCAAAGCAATTAGCTGATATGATAAGGTTATGCTTAAATGGAAATTATGCTGAAGCATTACCAGCACACTTAAGTTTATTAGAATTTACACGTTTAGCATTTACTGAAGGTAATCCGGCCGGTGTTAAGGCTGCCTTAAAGCTTTTAAAAATTTGTGAAGATGTAGTAAGGTTGCCATTAGTAAAAGCTTCGGCAGCATTAAATGAGAGTTTATCGGCGCAACTAACCTTGCTTAACGCAAAACATTAAGCATAAAAAAAGCGCTTTGGTTATGGGCGCTTTTTTTAAAACAAAAGAGTAGCAGTTTATCCTTTGTTTTTAGTTTCTTGAATCTCAAGGCGAATGCTTTGCGCTAAATTTTTAAGGTCTTGCATACCTTTACGCACACGGGTTCCAGCTGCGCTGTTAGCTTTGTTATAGAATTTGTCTGCATCAGCTTCTAAAGCTGCAACTAGTGCTTTTACTTCGTTAAATTTTTTCATTTAAGTTACTCCTTTTAGTTTTTTTTAAGGTTTTGATTAATACTCTCATACTAAAGTAAGGTGTTTATTTTAAATAAAAAATTTTTGCAACAATAAAAAATGATGTGAATAGCTGTTTTTTTCCACATTTAAAGGGGTTATAAACAAATAAGCACTATCAATTAATCAATATATTACTGATTCACAGATATTTACAACAACAAAGCATTCAAAAATGCCCTCTATAATAGCGTGAGGGCATTTTTATTTAAATTTAGCTGATTGCAAATTTATTTTCCTTGTAGTAGCCAGTTTTTAGTTTTTCCGCTACTTCACTAAAGGCATCTAAGGTTCTTTGCACATCCTCAAGGGTATGTACTGCTGTTGGTATTAACCTCAATTCGATCATCCCTTTTGGGATAACAGGATAAACTACAATTGAACAAAAAATCCCATAATTTTCACGTAAGTCCATAGTTAAAGCAGTAGCTTCCAAAAGCTCGCCCTTTAAGAAAACCGGGGTCACTACCGTATCGGTAACACCCAAATCAAACCCACGTTCGCGTAAACCTTTTTGCAGCGTTGTTGCGATTGTCCATAGCTTTTCTCTTAACTCCGGATTATTTTTTAGTAATTCCAAACGTTTTAGCAAGCCGATAACCATTGGCATGGGTAATGCTTTCGCAAAGGTCTGAGAACGCATATTATATCTAAAAAAGTTCGTCAATTCTTCGGTCGATGCAACGAAACCACCAATGCCTGCCATAGATTTAGCAAATGTCCCAAAATATACATCTACTCCATCGATACAGTCTTGTGCTTCGTGTGTACCTGCACCAGTTGGCCCCATTGTTCCAAAGCCATGTGCATCGTCTATCAATAAGCGGAAGCTAAATTCTTTTTTAAGCTCGATCAGTTCTTTAAGCTTACCTTGAGCACCCGACATTCCAAAGACCCCTTCTGTAATTAATAAGATGCCGCCCCCGGTTTGTCCGGTTAATTTAGTTGCCCGTTCTAATTGCTTACGTGCATCTTCAATATTATTATGTTTGTATACAAAACGTTTACCCATGTGTAAGCGTAAACCATCTAAAATACAAGCATGACTTTCGCCATCGTATACCACAACATCATTTCTATCTAATAATGCATCGATAATAGAAACCATACCCTGGTAGCCATAATTCAAAACAAATGCATCTTGTTTACCTACAAATGCTGCTAATTCCTGCTCTAATTGTTCGTGATATTTCGAGTTGCCCGACATCATACGTGCGCCCATAGGATAAGCCATCCCAAATTCTGCCGCACCTTGCTCGTCTGCCTTTCTTACTTCCGGATGATTTGCCAGGCCCAGATAGTTATTTAAACTCCAAACTAAATGTTCTTTGCCTCTAAAATTCATGTGTGGTGCAATCTCCCCTTCTAATTTTGGAAAAGAGAAATAGCCATGAGACCATTTATGGTGTTGCCCAAGCGGGCCCATGCGTTTTGCTACTTTATCGAAAATATCCAATGTTATATTGTTTTTAGTGATTTATATTTTTTTGCAAATTTAAAGTTAAAATACCTATTTATCAACCATGTAAAATAGAGTCTTTGGTTCATTGATCGAATCGGTTAATTGGTTAGACTTCAAAAACCTTTTCATAAAAAAAGCCTCAACATATTATTCGGATGCTAAGGCTTTCATTTCATGGATTTAGCTTATTAATCAACGTTATCGTGTAAAAAAGAGTTGTTAGGTCTAATTTCAGTTGTACCATCTTCGTCATTACTCAAGGTAAACCTCGACACCTGAGATTCGGAAGAGTGTTGAATTTGCTGCAACTGCATTTGCTTACGTTTATAGGCAGGTTCATTTTCTAACTCCTGCAAACCATTAGTGGTCCGTAATTTCATGCTTAAATCTTTAAGCCTTAGAATTCTTTCTTTAGATTTTTTGAGCTGATCTTCGATCGATTCGTCGTTCATATCGTCGTCTGCACCAGCCTCTTCTATTTTTGCTTCTGGCTCCGGAGCCAATAATGCTTCTTCTTCCAGTTCAAATTGAGCAACCGGGGTTTCAAATATAAAGTCGGTCTCTGCCAGTTTAACTTCAAATTCGAATCCTGCTTCTTGTTGTGTTTCTGCTATAGGTTCTTCTTCTTCCACCGAATCGATCACTTTTCCAGGCTTATCCATATTAAACAGATCGCCAAACAGATCGGGCTGCTTAGGTTCTTCCTGCACTTTTAAGACAGGCTCGTTAAGCACCGGCGCCGTTTTTACTTCAATAAAAGAATTTACCGGTTCGACAGGCCGCACTAAAGGAGCCTCATCTGGAGTTAATAGAGAGATTTTCTTAACGTTTTCTTTATCTTTTGCTCTTTGTTCGGTAGTTTGGAAACCAGTTGCAATAATGGTTACCGATAGCTTATCGCCCAGGTTTTCGTCGATACAGTTACCCCAAATTAAATCGGCCGAAAGCCCGGCTTTATCCTGAATAAAATCGGTAATAATCGTTACTTCATCCATGGTTACTTCACGTAAACCAGAACTGATATTTAATAAGATATATCTTGCGCCTTCTATTTCATTATCTTTTAATAATGGCGATGCCAAGGCACCCTCTACAGCTGCCAAAGCGCGATTCTCGCCTTCAGCTGCATAACTGCCCATAATAGAAACACCACTATCTTTCATTACCGTACGCACATCTTTAAAGTCGACGTTGATGTATCCGGGTACTGTTATAATCTCGGCAATACCTTTGGCTGCTGTTGTTAAAATATCGTCGGCTTGTGCAAATGCAGAGCCCAAAGTTAGATTTCCGAAGATTTCTCTTAACCTATCGTTCGAAATAACAAGATAAGAATCTACATATTTTTTAAGCTCATCCAATCCATCGTCGGCTTGCATTTTACGGCGTTTACCTTCAAAAGCAAATGGCGTTGTAATAATGGCCACTGTTAAAATATCAAGCTCCTTTGCTGCCTGTGCGATAATAGGGCTGGCACCAGTACCTGTACCACCGCCCATTCCGGCAGTAATAAAAAGCATTTTGGTGGTACTACCCAACATCGCTTTAATATCGTCGATATTTTCGATGGCCGAATTTTTACCCACTTCTGGAATAGAGCCTGCGCCCATTCCTTCCGTTAAGCTCGAACCTAATTGTACTTTATTTGGAATAGGACTAAATTCCAGTGCCTGTGCATCGGTATTACAAATAATAAAGTCTACACCCGTAATTCCCTGGCGATACATGTGGTTTACCGCATTACCTCCGCCGCCACCAACACCAATTACTTTGATGATGGATGACTTATCTTTTAACATTTCGAACTTCATATCGTTATGAATCAGTAGTTTAAAAATTGTATTTGCTGTTCATCTTCTTTTGTAATATTAACACTTTTTTAACAGGTGTTTTCCACAAGTGTTAATAATGTGGAAAAATCATGTTTTGTGGAAAAATATTACGGCTTAATGTAATCTTCGTCACTCACATTCATGTCGTCTTTAATAAAATCTGTCGTTTTCTTTAACAGTTTATCGAACAAGCCGCCACCGCTTCTTTTTTTCTCTTTTTCAGCCGATTGTTGTTCTACAAATACGCCCGGCTGCTTCATTTCTTCCAAAAGCTCCTCTGCTTTTTGAATACCTTTAATAAGCAAACCAACGCTGGTTGCATACATCGGGCTTTTTAGATCGTCGTATACCGTTTTAGGCATATCCTCGTACTTCGATAAATGCTCGTTAGGATAACCTACCCTACAATCCAGTCCGGTAACATATTCGACCAATTGATTAAGGTGCTTTAATAACGCTCCACCACCAGTAATTACTACACCTCCAATTAATTTTTTTTCGTAACCAGACGATTTTATTTCATAATAAACATGCTCTACTATCTCTTCCATACGGGCCTGGATAACATAGGCTAAGTTTTTTACCGAAATTTCTTTAGGTTCTCTGCCACGTAAGCCCGGCACGCAAATAATTTCATTTTCCTTATTTTCTTCGGCTAAAGCAGAACCAAACCTGGTTTTAAGCAATTCGGCCTGATTACGCATTACCGAGCAGCCTTCTCTAATATCTTCCGTTACACTATTACCTCCAAATGGAATAACGGCCGTATGGCGGATAATGCCTTCATGAAAAATAGCAATATCTGTAGTGCCACCACCAATATCGACCAAGCAAACGCCAGCTTCTTTTTCTTCATCGCTCAACACCGACTCGGAAGAAGCAAGTGGTTCTAATATAAGCTCCTGAGTTTGCAAACCAGCATTAGTAACACAACGCATAATGTTCTTTACAGCAGTAACCTGCCCCGAAATGATATGGAAATTAGCTTCTAAACGCACACCAGCCATACCAATCGGGTCTTTAATACCGGGTTCGTTATCGATTGTAAATTCTTGAGGTAAAACATGAATAATTTCTTCGCCAGGAGGCATAACCAGCTTAAACATATCGTCTATTAATTTGTCGATATCCTTTTTACTAATTTCATTATTCAGCTCTCGGCGCGTCAAGATTCCACGATGTTGTAAACTTTTAATGTGTTGTCCGGCTATACCCACATTAACCACACGAATTTCGACATTCGACTGCCCGCTTGCCAGTTCGACTGCCGCGGCAATCCCCTGTACTGTTTTTTGTATATTGGAAACTACCCCTCGGGTTACCCCTGCCGACTCTGCTTTTCCAATGCCTAAAACTTCAATTTTATCGTGTTGTGTTCTGCGTCCAACAATAACGCAAATCTTCGTAGTACCGATGTCTAATCCTACTACGATTGGAGATTGAATGGTAGATTTTTCTTTGCCCATAACTATATTATTTTTTGTTGAGGTTAATCTATTTGTTTTTCTTGGTATCTGTTTTTACTACCGGTTTTACTTTATCTGTTGCAGGCTTTGTACCTGTTTTAGCTGGAGTCGTAACGGGTTTTACTATTGTTTTTTCTTTTTGTAAAGGCTTCTGTTCTTCTTTATTAATTTTTTTCACACCAGCTGCAGCCGCAGCTTTTTTAAGCTCATCATTTATGGTATGCTTAACCATAGAATCGACCGTTTGCTTTACTATTGCATTGGTATCAATTGGCTTAACTACTGCTCTTTTTATCGTTAAGGAATCGGCATTATTTTTCTCAGCTATTACCTGATTAACATATTTAATATTAATGGTACGATAAGCATCCCAACCCATTAAAGGCATTGCCTGTTTATAAAAGGCCAAAAGGTTGTTCATTTTAGTTGCCAGCGAATCTGCATTTCCCAAAACAATCCGTTGGTTACCCACCCTCGGAATTAATTCTATATCGTTTTTACTGTTTACAAAAATTTGTTCGATCTGCGCATCCCATAAGGTATCCTGTTTAAGATATAATGCAGTTTTATAAAGATCGGCGGCCAGTGGCGTAATTAGTGTATCGACTTTACTGCCAAATCCTTCTAAAATATTTCCAGTTGCAACTAATACATTTGCTGTAAAATTTGGCGACATCGGCATCTTTAAACCATCGCGATCGATATAATAATCTTGCCCACCTGCATTAATAATCCGGAGCACAGGTTGACGCTGTTTAATTTTGATATGGATAACTCCATCCATATCGGCATATACCTTAGCAAAAGCGATATAGGGGTTGGCTTGTATTGTTTCTTCGATCTGATGGATATTAATATCTTCCAGGTTACGACCAATTAATTGCCCCTCACTTTGCTTTAAAATCGCATCAATTTCTTCGCGTTCAATAAAATTATCAGCCCCTGGAATTAGGATTTTCACGTTTATACATTTTACTTCCTGCTTTTTAACCTGTATAAAACTCATGAGCGCGACCAATCCGCTCAGGCAAATTACCCAGGCAAATCCTTTAAATATCGCTTTCCAGTTTATTCTTTTAAGCATAGCTGAAGGCATTTCTTAAGGGTTCTACAAGCGTATCTATATCACCTGCGCCAACAGTCAAAAGTAGCTCAGGATTTTTATTCTTTAAGTGTTCCAGTACCGAATCTTTTCCACATATTTCTTTAGTTGCTGAGGTAATTTTATCGAGCAGCATTTGAGAATTAACCCCATCTATGGGCAATTCGCGGGCTGGGTAAATTTCTAATAAGATAAGGTCGTCGGCAGTGCTTAAAACTTTTGCAAACTCTACCGCAAAATCGCGGGTACGGCTAAACAAATGAGGTTGAAAAATTACAGTCATTTTCTTATCCGGATACAATTGCCTAACCGCATCGAAACAGGCCTTTAACTCTTCCGGGTGATGTGCATAATCGTCTATATAAATATGCCGAGGTGTGTTCACAATTTTTTCGAAACGGCGTTTAACGCCTTTAAATGAGGCCACGGCCTTTTTCACACTTTTTGGATGTATCCCCAAGCTTAAAGCCACTCCAATTGCTGCTACTGCATTTTCTACATTATGTTTCCCTGGCATGGCTAGCTGAAGGTTTCTAATCGTATTATAGCCATCTTCGAAATCGAAGATAAAATCTCCATTTTCAACGCGAATATTGGTAGCATTTAGCTGCGAATGTTGGCCAGCACTATAAGTAATCCCATTAATTGGCAGACCGTCTTTTATAAAGATTTTACCTTCGTCTTTTAGTTGATCTGCAAAAAGGTAAAACGATTCATGGAGTTGCGACTCGTCACCATAAATATCTAAATGGTCAGCATCCATCGAAGTAATTACTGCTACATCGGGATGTAAAGTTAAAAATGAACGATCGTACTCGTCGGCTTCTACAACCATTACATTATTTTTTCCAAATAACACATTGGTATTATAGTTACTGGTTATTCCTCCTAAAAATGCAGTGCAACCAAAGCCCGTATCGGTTAAGATATGAGCAATCATCGACGAAGTCGTAGTTTTACCATGTGTACCTGCAACGGCAATACAAAACATTCCTTTGCTAATGATCCCTAAAACCTCCGAACGTTTTTTAAGGTCGAACGCATTATTTTTAAAATGGTTGAGGATGGAAGAATTTTTAGGAATAGCCGGGGTATAAACAATTAAAGTATCGGAATGATTTTCTATAAAAGATGGCGGAACAGCAGATTCGTCGTCTAAATAGGAGATCAACATTCCTTCATTTTCAAGAGCCGAGGTTAAGTTGGTTTTTGTTTTATCATAACCACAAACCGCACAACCCCGTTTAGCAAAATAACGCGCAAGTGCACTCATGCCGATACCGCCAATCCCTACAAAATACACCTTATTTATTTTACTTAATTCCATTTTCGTTGTTCGTCTTTCGTTGTTAGTTGATCTTTATCAATTTCAGCACCTCTTCTGCAATTATTATATCTGCATTGGGTAGTGCCATGTTCCCAATGTTTTCGCTTAATGTTTTACAACGCTCCTTATTTTGCAATAACTTCAAAGCTTCGGGCACCAGGGTGTCGACAGCCGAATTATCATTAATTAACAAAGCAGCATCATTTTTAATCAAAGCCATTGCATTTTTTGTCTGATGGTCTTCTGCTACATTTGGCGAAGGCACCAGAATTACAGGTTTTTTAATTAAACAAAGCTCGGCTATTGTTCCGGCTCCGGCTCTAGAAATAATTAAATCGGCTGCAGCATAAGCTAAATCCATTCTATTCAAAAACTCCAAAACATGCACATTAGGATGAAAATCGGCCCCAAGGCGTTCAATAATACCTCTATAATAAAATTTGCCGGTTTGCCATACCACCTGCACATCTTGTGCAATAAGTTCTTGCAAATGTTTTTCAATACTTTTATTTAATGTTCCCGCGCCCAGGCTTCCACCAGTTATCAAAATTATTTTCTTTAAAGGATCGAGTTTCAAAAGTTCGGCCCCGGCAAAATGTTTATCTTTAATGTCTATTACTTCTTTTCGCACCGGGTTGCCTGTTTTAAGCAGAACATGAGCTGGGAAAAAAGCTTCCATCCCATCGAAAGCCACACAAATTTTAGCCGCCTTTTTTCCTAGCCATTTATTAGTAATACCAGCATAAGAGTTCTGTTCCTGTATTAAATAAGGTATTCCTTTTAACGAAGCGGCATACAATAATGGTCCGGAAGCATAACCTCCAACACCCACAACGACATTTGGTTTAAAATTGTCGATTAATGTCGAAGCTTTACGAACGCTCGAAATTACCTTAAACGGTAAAGTTAAATTCTTTAAAACAGCACCTCTTTGTATTCCACTTATATTTAAACCCACAATCTGATATCCGGCAGCTGGAACCTTTTCCATTTCCATTCGCCCCTTTGCCCCTACGAAAAGTATCTCGCAGTTAGGTACGATTACCTTTAGGGCATTAGCAATGGCAATGGCGGGGAAAATATGCCCGCCTGTGCCACCACCTGATATGATAATTTTTGGGAAATTATTCATTGTTTGTCCGTTGTTTCGTTTTTCGTTGTTTAACTGGTTAGTCGTTGTTCCTTGCTCTTTGGTTAATTGTTTAACTTAGTCGTATATCCTGCCCCATAACTCATAACCCGTAACCCAATTACCCCATTGCTGGTAGCTCGCCAACAATTACTTTTTCTTTTTTAACATCTTGTTCTTCTACATCCCGGCTCACACTTAAAATAATGCCAAAAGCAATACTGGTAAATATCATCGAAGTACCCCCCATACTTACCAATGGTAAGGGAACACCCGTAACTGGCCCCAAACCAACTGCCACAGCCATATTCGCAAAGGCCTGGATGGTTAAACTGAAGCTTAAGCCTGCAGCCAGTAAGGCCCCGAAAGCCTTCGGACTTCGGGTTACAATCCGTACACATCGATAAAGTAGCACCAGGTATAAAATAATAATTGCTAATCCGCCAACGGTACCATATTCTTCAATTATAATGGCAAAAATAAAATCAGAATATGGATGTGGCAGGAAGTTTCTTTCTGTACTATTACCAGGTCCTTTTCCAAACAAGCCACCAGTGGCCAATGCAATTTTAGAATGGTCAGACTGATAGGTTTTATCGGAATGTTGTAATTCCGGATGCATAAAGGTATTGATCCTCGACTTATAGGTTTCTCTTCTCGGTCCCAAAAAGATAACGAACATTAATAAAACTACACCGCTTGCGCAAACAATTAAAATTTGTTTAATGCTAATCCGGCCCATAATAAGCAATAAAATACTAACTCCAAATAACATTAAGGCGGTCGACAAATTGGCTAAAGCAATTAAGATAAACACCGCACAAACAGAGCCCATAATTGGGATAAATGATTGTTTTACATCTTTTATATTCTCTTGTTTCTTCGTTAGCATCCTCGCTAAAAAAGTAATTAGTGCCAGTTTTGCTAAATCGGAAGTCTGGAAAGTTAAATTGATAACCGGAATTTTTACCCAACGGGAGGCATCGTTAAGACTGGTACCAAAAACTAAGGTGTAAAATAATAAGGGGATAGTAATAATCATCAACACCTTAGAGATACCTGCATAATATTTATAGTCTAATAAATGGGCAATATAAATCATACCTATCCCCAGGAACACAAAAATGACATGCTTATAAAGCAAATATTTTTCGACCGTTACACCCCTTTTATAGGCAATCGCTCCTGTAGCACTATAAACTGCCATAATAGAAATCATGGACAACATAATAATGATGAGCCATATCCAGCGGTCGCCTTTCGTCCTTTCTAAAAGTGCATTTATTTTAAACATAACTATAATTCTTTTACAGCTGCTTTAAACTGATTTCCTCTATCTTCATAATTCGTAAACAAATCGAAACTAGCACAGGCCGGCGACAATAAAACGGTGTTTCCTTTCTTTGCCAAATGGTAAGCTACCTGCACCGCCTCATTTGCCGAAAATGTATTCACTATAATCTCTACATCATCTTCAAAAGCTTCGTGAATGCGTTTATTGTCTTTACCAAGACATACAATGGCCTTAACCTTTTTGCGCACCAAATCTTTCAACATAGTATAGTCATTCCCTTTATCTACTCCGCCTAATATTAAAATTACCTCGTTACCTACGCTTTCTAAGGCGTACCAGGTCGAATTTACATTGGTAGCTTTCGAATCGTTAATATAAGTTACCTCCGAAATTTTAGCCACAAATTCCAGGCGGTGTTCAATGTTTTTGAAATCGCCCATGCTTTCGCGAATGGTTTCATTGCGTAGCTCTAAAACTTTAGCAATGATGCCCGAAGCCATAGAGTTGTAAATATTATGTTTTCCCTGTAAGGATAATTCCGAAATTGACATAGTAAATGGTTCTTTTAATGAGGTGTTGATGTGTATGGTATTGTTTTCCAGGTAGGCACCACTTTCCATTTTTTTACGAATAGAAAATGGATATTGTTGTGGTCTTATGGTTATTTTCTTTAAAACTTCCTGAGTTTCTTCATCATCTGCGCAATACACAAAAACATCAGCTTCGGTTTGGTTCTGGATGATGCGCATTTTTGAGGCCGCATATTTTTCGAGCTTATAGTCGTATCGATCTAAGTGATCGGGGGTAATGTTAAGCAATACCGAGATATCGGCTTTAAAATCGAACATATCGTCGAGCATAAAGCTCGATATTTCCAATACATACCAATCGAAGCTATTCATACACACCTGTTCGGCGAAACTCTGCCCTATATTTCCACCTAAGCCTACATTTATACCTGCATTTTTTAAGATATGATAGGTTAGCATAGTGGTTGTCGATTTCCCATTAGAACCTGTAATGCAAATTGTTTTTGCCTTTGTATACCTTTTGGCAAACTCTATTTCGGAGATTACAGGAATATGTTTTTCAAGCAATGCTTTTACCATCGGAGCAGTAGCTGGTATGCCCGGGCTTTTAACGACTTCGTTGGCATTTAAAATAAGTTCGGCCGAATGTTGTTGCTCTTCGAAAAGAATACCCAATTCCATTAACTTCGCTTTATAACGACTTGCAATGGGTCCAAAATCGGATACAAAAACATCAAAACCTTGCTGTTGTGCTAACATTGCTGCACCTACCCCACTTTCGCCTGCGCCAAGAATCACCATTCTCTTCCTTTCCATTTAGCGTAGTTTTAAGGTTACAAAAGTGATAATGGCCAGCATAATGCCTATAATCCAGAAACGGGTTACAATTTTAGCTTCATGATAGCCCTTTTTCTGGTAGTGATGATGCAATGGCGACATCAGAAAAATTCTTCGCCCTTCGCCAAAGCGTTTTTTGGTATATTTAAAATAGCTTACCTGGAGCGTTACGGATAAAACCTCGACCAGGAACACACCACATAAAATCGGGATCAGTAATTCTTTGCGAATCATGATGGCAAAAACAGCGATAATACCACCAATGGTTAAACTGCCGGTATCGCCCATAAAAATCTGCGCCGGATACGAATTGTACCATAAGAAACCAACGCAGGCCCCAACAAAAGCACCGGCAAAAATAATAAGCTCGCCAGAATTCGGGATATACATAATATTGAGGTAATCGGCAATAACCGTATTACCCGACACATAAGCCAAAATACCCAAGGTAATCCCAATAATGGCTGAAGTACCCGTTGCCAGGCCATCGATGCCATCGGTTAAATTGGCACCATTCGATACCGAGGTTACAATAATAATTACAAAAAATAAGAATACAATAAGCGCGTATTTCCCATAATCTTTCCCTAAAAATTTAAGGACTTTAGCATAATCGAACTCATTGTTTTTATAAAATGGAACATTAGTTTTGGTCGACTTTACATCTTGTGTATAATAAAAGCTCTGTCCTTTTTGTCGCAATACCATAGGCGCAGTACTAGCCGATAACGAAGTTTCGTCGACAGTTTGGCGAACCACAATATTAGGGTGGTAAAACATGGTTAAGCCTACAATAATTGCCAAACCAACCTGGCCTACAATTTTAAATCTTCCGGCCAACCCCTCTTTATTTTTTCTAAAAACTTTAATATAATCGTCTACAAACCCAATTACTCCCATCCAAACGGTGGTAATAATCATTAAGATGACATAGATATTGGTAATATTAGCAAATAACAGAGTCGGAATAAGGATACCCAGTAAAATCATGATACCCCCCATTGTTGGGGTACCTTGTTTTTGCATCTGACCTTCCAGGCCTAAGTTTCTTACCGTTTCGCCAACTTGTTTACGATGCAGGTAATCTATAATACGACGGCCATAAACGGTAGTAATAATTAAGGATAAAATAATCGCTAAAGAAGAACGGAAAGTAAGGTACTGGAATAACCTCAATCCCGGAAAATCGTAATGCTTGTGTAGGTATTCGAATAATAAATATAACATTAGCTCATTAAGTTTAATTGTTCGATTAATACTTCTTTATCGTCAAAATGCTGTCTTACTCCGTTAATTTCCTGATACTTTTCGTGCCCTTTTCCTGCCAGCAGAATAATATCCCCAGGCATTGCAATATGGCAAGCTGTCTTTATCGCTTCTTTACGGTCTAAAATCGAGATTGTTTTCCGCCGATTAGTAGGAGAAACTCCTTTTTCCATTTCTTCTATAATGCTTTGCGGATTTTCTGTACGCGGGTTATCGGATGTAAGAATTACTTTATCGCTCCAGTCGCATGCTACCTGGGCCATTATAGGTCTTTTGCTCCGGTCTCTATCGCCACCACAGCCAATAATAGTGATGACCTTTTCGGTTCCTTTTCTAATATTTGCAATGGTACTTAATACGTTTTGCACCGCATCGGGTGTATGTGCATAATCTACAATACCGATAATCCCATCCTTGGTAACAGTATAATCGAAACGACCCTCTGCACCGGTTAAATTGCTTAAAATGGTCAATATTTTTAGCTTATCCTGCTCCAATAAGATGGCCGTAGCATAAGCAGCTAATAAATTATAGGCATTAAAAGAGCCAACCATTTTGAAAAACACATCCACATGCTCGACGGTTAAGCTCAGGCCGCTAAATTTGTTTTCGAGAATCTTTGCTTTAAAATCGGCCATTTGTTTTAAAGCGTAGGTCTTTTTGTGGGCTTTTGTATTTTGAAGCATTACCATTCCATTTTTATCGTCGATATTGGTAAGGGCAAAGGCCGATTTAGGCAGCGTATCGAAAAACTCCTTTTTTGCTTTTAAATAATTGTCGAAAGTTTTGTGAAAGTCGAGATGATCGTGTGTAATGTTCGAGAATACGCCGCCGGTAAATTCCAGTCCCGAAATGCGATGTTGCACAACGGCATGCGAGCTTACTTCCATAAAACAGTAATCGCAACCGGCATTAACCATATCTTTCAATAAAGCATTTAGGGCAATCGGATTTGGTGTAGTATGTGTTGCTGGAATAACCGCTTCGTTAATCTGATTTTGTACGGTCGAAATAAGGCCGACATTAAATCCTAGTTTTCTAAATAGCTGAAACAATAAAGTAGCAATGGTCGTTTTTCCATTGGTGCCTGTTATCCCCACTAGTTTAAGTTGCGCCGAAGGATTTTCGTAAAAATTACGGGCAACAATTCCTAATGCAACAGCCGAATTATCAACCTGTATATAGGTTACATTTATCGCTAAATCGGCTGGCAATTCCTCGCAAATAATTGCATTTGTTCCGGCAGCGATAGTTTGTAATATATACTGATGACCATCGGCCTGTGTTCCCTTAATTGCTATAAATAAAGTACCAGGTTTTACTGCCCGCGAGTCGAAAGCCAGTGCATCGACAACTTTGTCGGTTTTACCAACAACGCTTTTTATCGCTACACCATAAAGTAAATCCTGTAATTTCATTTTGTTCGTTATTCGTTGTTCGTTTGGTTAATTGTTTAACTAGCCGCCCTGTCTAAGTACTATATACTAACTACTATCTTTTTCTAATTAACAAATTAGCTCATTAGCTCATTAATTGTTTCAGCCTATTGTAGTTCTATCTGAACTAAAGCTCCCTTACCCACTACATTACCAGCCTGTACCGATTGTGCGATCACTTTCCCACTCCCCTTTACCCTTGTTTTTAAACCCGCATTTCCTAATAGATACATGGCATCTTTTAAACCCATCCCATTTACATTTGGCATAATCCCTTTTACCGGATTATTATCTTGGTAAACGACCCCATTACTGGTATCGACAGTATTAAAATAGTCGGATTTTGCAGCATAAAGTGCTTTAATTCCAAAAGCATGATAAACCTTTTTGATGGCTTTACTTTGCCCGGCTTTTGCTTCAGGCACTTTTGTATTCCCTACATAGTGCTCTTTCGTCCCGCCAAACATCTGCACATCACCTGCATAAATGCGGTCGGCAATTTCCCGAAATACGGGACCCGAAACCAAGGCGCCATAATAAGCCCCTATTGGATCATTAATAACAACAATCATCGAATACTTAGGCTTTTCGGCCGGAAAATAGCCCACAAAAGAGGCTTGATATTGCTGTTTAGCTTTATAACCTAAATTACCATCCGCAACTTGAGCCGTACCTGTTTTACCAGCAATTTTATAAAGTGGGTTATAAACGACTTGTTTCCCACTACCCTCGGTTACTACACCTTCGAGCATACTTTTAACTTTGCCCAAAGTGGCGTCCGAGCAAATTTTATTATTAATAACCCGAGCTTTAAATTGTTCGATTGGATTTCCAAGGCGTCGAATTTCCTTTACAAAGATGGGAGCCACGTATTTCCCATTATTGGCTACTGCATTGTAGAAGGAAAGCATCTTTAATGGGGTTAATTGCATCTCGTAACCATATGCCATTTGAGGTAGTGTAAGGTTCTTGTTCCAGCTTTTATTTGTTTTTGGGTTTTTAACTACGGGCTGTGCTTCGCCTGGGATTTGCAAGCCCATTTTTTCGTTAAAATGCCAATTATATAGATGATCTGTAAATTGTGATGGATTTGCTCCATAATGCATGTTAATTAGCTTAGCAATGGCTGCATTCGACGATTCTTCGAAGGCTCTTTTTACGGTTACTGTTTCGATAACCGGATGCGAATCCTTAATTAAATGTCCGGGAACTTGATAATAACCAGTGCCAATTAGGGTATTCGTGTCGACTAAATTATCTTCGAGCAAAGCCATATAAGATGCTAGTTTAAAAGTCGAACCAGGATCCTGGTTACCTGCAATAGCATAATTAAATTTCTCCTTATAAACCCCCTCTTCGACTCTGGTAAAGTTAGCTACGGCTCGCACTTCGCCAGTCGCCACTTCCATTACAATCACAGTACCGTGGTGCGCTTTGCTTTTAATCAGCCCTTTTTCCAAAGCGTTCTGCGCCAAGTCCTGCATATTAATGTCGATTGTAGAAATAATATCGGCTCCATCTTTAGGTGCAATTTCCGCTTCCGCATTAACTGGCATCCAAACTCCACCTGCAATTCGCTGCATAATCTGCTTACCACTTTCGCCATTAATATAATTACCGAAAGCACCCTCGAGACCTACTCCATTTTTAACATTTTCATTTTTATAGCCAATGGTTCTGGCTGCTAAATTTTTAAAAGGCAAAATGCGTTTGTTCCGTTGTATAGCCATTAACCCGCCGGTATACTTACCGACATTATACAAAGGGAAGGTCCTTATTTTTTTCAGATCCTGATAAGACACTTTACGCTTAATGAGCACATATCGTGCGCTATCCTGCCTGGCTTTACGCAAAATCCGGGAATAATCTTTTGCACTTTTATCGCCAAAAAATGCCGATAGTTTCATGGCCAGCGAATCGACTTTACTATAGAAAAGCTCTTTATCCTGAATTCCGCCAGCCAGCATATCCATTCTCAATTCGTATTCGGGTACAGAAGTCGCTAGCAAGCTCCCATCGTTCGAGTAAATATTTCCGCGGGCAGCTTCGATATCAAATTCTTTGGTCGACAAGCTATCGGCCATAGCCCGCCACTTATGACCTTCGATAAACTGCACATCGCCCAACCTCAATAATACAGCCAGGGCAAAAAGCACAATAAGGCCGAAGGCCAGATATACTCTCAGTAATATGTTTGCTCTAATGTTCATTGTTGTTCACTACAATTTTTTTTGGGGGTACGATCAATTCTTTAATGCCCAGGGTATCTACTTTTTTCGCTACCTCTGTTAATTTACTCTTAAACATCAGGTCGGCTTTCAACGACTTATATTCCCAGCTTAGTTCTTTAACTT
Source organism: Bacteroidota bacterium (assembly GCA_040388055.1). Classification (GTDB taxonomy): domain Bacteria; phylum Bacteroidota; class Bacteroidia; order Sphingobacteriales; family Sphingobacteriaceae; genus Pedobacter. The sequence continues at coordinate 45,610 of JAZKCO010000003.1, read as the reverse complement.
CTTTATTTAATTTATCTATATCCCTAATATTCTTAATTGCCATGTGACTATTGGCAATATAAATCATAACTAAAACACATAAAAAAACCAAAAATGGAAGCATAGCCGTTGCCGATTCCTTGCTTACTACACCCTCAGTAAACAATTTCCGGAAGAACGCAGTTGTACTTCCTTCGGGTGCTTTAGGCTTTTCGGTTTCCTGCTCCTCTACTTCCGGTAATTCTTCGTCCGGTTCTGTTATACGATTTCTGAACTGGTTATTCATAGTCGTTCTCCAATTCTTAATTTTGCGCTTCTGGCCCGGCTGTTTAGCATAATTTCAGCTTCGCTGGCCACCACCGCTTTCCGGGTTATTGCTTTAAATGGTTTCTGTTCGTTACCGAAAAAATCCTTTTCCACCTCACCTCTAAATTTTCCTTTAGCGATAAAATTTTTAACTGGCCTATCTTCGAGCGAATGGTACGACATCACAACCAGACGGCCACCTACATTTAAAACATCGGCTGTTTGCGTTAAAAAACTCTCTAAAACCTCTATTTCGCCATTAACTTCGATACGCAAGGCTTGAAAAACCTGCGCCAGGTATTTATTTTCTTTCCCTTTGGGGATATGTATAGCGATTACGCTTTTAAAATCGTCGAGCGTTACGATAGTTTGTGTTAAACGGGAAGCAACAATGGTAGCAGCCAGCGACTTTGCATTTTTAACTTCGCCATAAATGCCAAATATTTTATGCAATTTATCTTCCGCATAAGTATTTAACACTACCGCAGCCGTTAAGGGTCGTTGCTTATCCATGCGCATATCCAGATCGGCATTAAACCGTGTCGAAAAACCACGAGCTGGCTCGTTAAACTGATGAGACGAAACGCCCAGGTCGGCCAATATGCCATCTACTTTTTTATAACCCAATAAACGCAAGTTATTTTTAAGAAATCCAAAATTCTGGTCTACAAAAACAAATCGGGAGTCGTCAATTTTATTGCTTTGCGCATCGGGATCCTGATCGAAAGCGATGAGCAAGCCATCTTTACCTAATTTCTTTAAAATCTCGCGCGAATGCCCGCCACCTCCAAAGGTTACATCGACATAAATGCCTGAAGGATTAATATTTAAGCCTTCAATGCATTCTTCGAGCATTACCGGAACATGATAGTTATTTTTCATCCTTCCCTCCCATCACTTCCTCCGCAAGATTTGCGAAATTCTCGGGCTCATTATCTAGCAGACTATCATAAGTAGCTTTCGACCAGACTTCAATTTTATCGAACTGACACGCCAAAACCACATCGCCATTAATACCCGCAAACTCCAATAAAGATTTAGGCAATAATACCCGGCCAGAAGCATCCAAACTAAGCTCGGAAGCACCACGGGTAAAAAACCGGATAAATTCTCTGGTTTTTTTCTCGTACTGATTTAGCTTACTTAACTCGGCTACAATACCTTCCCACACTTTTTTCGGATAAATAACCAGGTGTTTTTCGAAACCCCGGTTAATTACCAAACCTTCCTGTTCCACATTAGGTAATTGTTTTTTTAGACTCGAAGGCACCATTAAGCGACCCTTCGCATCTAACTTACAATCAAATTCTCCTAATAACTGAATCATTTTACCCCCAACGTTCTTTATGTAGTGTAAAAATAAACACTTCTACCACAAATTACCACTTTTTACCACAAAAAGTTTTCAACATGCTAAAAATGACCTGCTTTTTGCCTCTTGAAGAGGGAAGTAAGGTAAATTTGGTATAATGCAGTATAAGACAGGGTGTGACAGGTTGTGACACTTTGTTCGACTCCGCTTCGAGTCGGCTTCGGGAAAAAGGCCCTTTTGTTCGAGTCGGCTTCGGGAAAGCTTCGACTCCGCTTCGGGAATCCTTCGAGAAAGCTTCGAGACAGTTTCGAGATAGTTTCGAGGCAGCTTCGACCTGGCAAGCCCGACAGCCAAATAAATCCCGAAGGTTGCCCGAACATATCTCGAACTTGGTAATAACCTGTCTCGAAGCAAATACTTAGCCTGGTCGAATAATTGTCGTTTATTGCTTTTGTTGATTTCTGGCAGCCAAGAATGAAAGCGGAATCCCAATGCATAAGATTAAGTTAAAAGTGTTGTTCGTCTTTCGTTGCTCGACCAGCGACGAACCAGTTAAACAGTAAAAGACGAACAACGAAAGACGAATAACGATTAGCCGTTAATCGCTTTTACGCCGGGCAATTCTTTACCCTCCATATATTCGAGTAAGGCACCACCGCCTGTCGAAACATAACTTACTTCGTTTTCCAAACCAAACTTAGCTATTGCAGCAGCAGAGTCGCCGCCACCGATAAGAGAAAAAGCATGGTTATTTTTAGTTGCAGCAACTACAGCCAGGGCAATTGCTTTTGTGCCTTTCTCAAAATTTTCCATTTCGAATACCCCCATCGGGCCATTCCATAACAATGTTTTCGAGTTTTTAATAACTTCGCTAAACAGCTCGATGGTTTTAGGACCAATATCCAGCCCCATCCAGTTTGCAGGGATTTTTCCGGTATCGACCACCGCTTTCGCTGCATTATTGTCGAATTTATCGGCTATTACTGTATCTATTGGGAGTACTAAATTAACGCCCTTTGCTTTTGCTTTATCTAGCAGTGTTAAGCATAGTTCCATCCTATCTGCTTCGAGCAAAGAAGTTCCAATTTCCCCACCTTGTGCCTTAGCAAAAGTATAGGCCATGCCACCGCCAATAATTAAATGATCTACTTTATCGAGCAAGCTTTCGATGAGTAAAATTTTATCAGATACTTTAGCACCTCCCATTATCGCTGTAAAAGGTTTTGCTGCACCATGATTAACTTTCTCGGCATTTTTTAATTCTTCAGCCATCAGGTAACCAAAATATTTTGCATGCGGAAAAAATTGTGCAATAACAGCGGTCGACGCATGGGCACGATGGGCGGTACCAAAAGCATCATTTACGTAGACATTGCCTAATTCGGATAATTTTTCGGCAAAAGCTACATCACCCTTTTCCTCTTCGGGGTAAAAGCGAAGATTTTCGAGCAGCAATACCTCACCCGGAAAAAGGTTTTTTGCCTGGTGCAGGGCATCTTTACCAATACAATCTTCCGCAAATTTTACAGGAAGATCCAGCATTCTCGACAAGTCGCCCAAAATATGTTTTAAAGAGTATTTAGCTTCTGGTCCGCCTTTAGGTCTTCCCAGATGAGACATTAAAACTACTGAACCGCCATCATTTAAAATTTTCTTGATAGTAGGTAGTGCGGCACGCATTCGCTTATCATCTGTAATATTAAAATCTTTATCCAGTGGCACATTAAAATCCACTCTTATTAATGCTCTTTTAGCTGCAAAATTATATTGGTCTATTGTATTCATCATGATAGGTTAAGTTTTAAAATCATTTGATAATGGGGTCCTACTCCAGGAATTTCGAATTCGGCAGAAGCTAATTCAAATCCTTGCTTTTTATAGAATTCTAGTGCACTGGTTCTTGCATTACACCATAGGTATTGCGCATCTGTGGCGTGAAGCTGGGTTTTAGCGAAATCGATTAGCTTACGACCATACCCTTTACCGGCAAAAGCAGGAGCTGTTGCCATTCCTCTTAGCTGATAACCGGGTGCTGTTTCGATTTTAAACCGATGAGGGAAAAAAGAAGCAACCACCACCAGTTCGTCGTCGATAAAACAGCCCAGATGAAAGGCTCCATCGACTTCGTCGGTATCAAAAATGCAGTCGGCCAAAGGCAAGCCATTTCTAAGCTGGATACTTCTAAGCGCCAATGTTTCTTGTGCCGATATAAATTTAACCATTTGCTAGTGCAATTTTTTCTACTAAGTCAACTAATCTATTTGCATAGCCCGATTCGTTATCGTACCAGCCTACTACTTTTACCAGATCGCCTACAATCGAGGTCAATTGTGCATCAAATATACAAGAATGTGGGTTATTTATAATATCGACCGATACGATAGGGTCGTTAGTATACTCGATAATGGAGCTCATATTTTGCGCAGCAGTTTTAAATGCGGCATTTATTTCGTCGATTGTTGTTTTCTTTTTAAGGGTACAGGTAAAATCTGTGAGCGATCCATTTAATACCGGGACACGAATGCCTGCTCCGCCCAATTTACCTTCCAGGTGCGGAAAAATATGGGTTATGGCTTTAGCTGCGCCTGTACTTGTCGGAATAATCGATGCCGAGGCCGCTCTTGCCCGGCGTAAATCTTTATGCGGTGCATCGTGCAGGCTCTGGTCACCAGTCATAGAATGAACTGTGGTAATATAACCATCTTTAATCCCCCAGTTGTCGTCTAAGATTTTAACCATAGGTGCCACATTATTCGTGGTACAAGAAGCATTAGAGAGTATTGGAGCACTTAAATCGATAACCCCATCGTTAACGCCAATTACCACCATTGGTATTTCTTTATCGGCCGCCGGAGCAGAAATTAGTACTTGTTTTGCGCCGGCTTCGAGATGTAAAGTCGCACCTGCGAGGTTAGTAAATTTACCAGTCGACTCGATAACCAAGTCTATATTTAAATCGGCCCAAGGCAGTTCGGCCGGGCTTGAGTTGGCTAAAATTTTGATTTTTTTCCCATTCACTATCAGTTCATCCCCTTGATGGGTTATTTCGCCTTTAAAACCACCATGTACCGAATCGTATTTAAAAAGGTGGGCCAGCGTTGCAGGTGCTGTTAAATCGTTAATTGCTATAATATTGTAGTTACGTTCTATGGCAGCACGTAAGAAAGAACGTCCAATTCTGCCAAAACCATTTATTGCGATATTCATATCACAAAACTACCGATATTATGGGAAGGAAATGTCTTTTTTTCGTTATTCCTTTGTTGAGTGTTGTTCGTTGGTCGTTTTCCTTGAATGATAAACAATAGACGATAAACGAAAACGTTAGACGTTAGATGAAAAACAATCAGCCTTTATTAAAAGTATCCTTCCAGAAAACGTCTTTTAACTGATACGAATTATCATTCTTTTTCCCCAAGGCATAAGTAATTGTCGAATTGAAGACAATACAAATTCCAAACAGCAGGGTTATTAGTACGAAATTACCCAGGTTTTGTAAGGTTACCGCAAAGAAAATCATTCCGATATTAAATCCGGCAAGGCTTATTAATGTTTTTCTGGTATTAAAACCTAGCTGTTGTAAACGATGGTGCACATGATTACGATCGCCATTAAAAGGCGATTTACGGTGCAGGATTCGTATAAAAAACACCCTTAAAGAATCAAAAACCGGGACCAGTAATACAGCTACTGCAATAGAGGGGGCCGAATAGAAATAAGGGTTTTTTATTTCCCCCATATTATTTAATTCAATAAATTTAATGGCCAGGATAATACAAACCAAGCCTATAAGTAAGGCGCCGGTATCGCCCATAAAAATTTTGGCTGGCGTATAATTATAAACCAGAAATCCGCCAATAGCGCCCGCCATTGCAAAGGCAATAAAGGCATAAGGCAGGGCATCTGCAATGGCAAAAAACACCCCGAAACTTAGGGTTGCAATTACGCCCAGCGTCCCGGCTAGCCCATCGATACCATCTATTAAATTAAATGCATTATTCACAAAAATGATGAGTACAATGGAGAAAAGACCGCCCCAGAATACATTTACTTCCCACACATAAAATACTCCATATAAGCTACTTAGTCTGAAATCGCCTAATACGACTAATATAACGGCGACTACCATTTGCAATAAGAATTTCGTGCTTGGGTTTACACCATACAAATCGTCCTTTAGGCCAAGGCCGAAAAGAATGATGCATGAGGTAATTAAAAAATTTGCTTGTTGGTAGTTTACTGTCGTTGCAAATAATAAAATAGTAATGGTAAAACTGCAAAAAATTGCTACGCCACCCAGTCGAGAGATCTGTACCCGGTGTGATTTCCGGTGGCTATCGCTGCTATCGAACAATCTATATTTTAAAGCAATATGAATAATCGATGGGATGCCAGCTACCGACAGCAAGAAGGCTAGCCCTATAATAGCTAGGTAATAAAATAAATTTACAGATAAGATGTCCAAAGCAAAAGGAATAGCGTTTATTTAGGGTAAGTTAATGAATTTAATATCGGTACTGCGCTAATTTTGAGAATTTTTTCAATAATAGTGCCATCAATGGAAAAGCAACCCTATTACTTTGAAGTGCTTTATAATCATTTATCAATGCATGATATCTATGCTTAGCTGTTGCATTGCTCATTCCGCCGGTCCGCATATTAACCATTAATTTATTTAAATAGGTAGCATTTATCTTAAAGAAATATAAATACCTCAACATAAGTTCATAATCTGCGGCAGTACCAAAATCGAGCGAGTAATCGCCGTAATTTTTAAAGAGCGATCTTTTTAAATAAAGTGTGGGGTGTGCGGGCATCCAGCCCAGTTCGATATCGCGACGGGTAAAAGGTTTTGAAACCCATTTTCTAACAATTACACTGGTATTATAAGGATCGATATAATTTAAATCCCCATAAACACCATCAGTTATATTTTCGCGGAAACAGTTAACTACATTTTCGATCACATTGTTAGTGGCCAGCATGTCGTCGGCATTTAAAATTCCAACAATATCGCCACTTGCCATTTTAATCCCTTTATTTAAAGCATCGTACATTCCCTGGTCTTTCTCGGAAATAAACTCGTCAATATGTGTCTTATATTTCTCAATAATACCCAAACTCCCATCGGTAGAACCACCGTCGATAATAATATATTCGATATTGCTATAAGTTTGCGCGATCACAGATTCGATGCAGTCGGCCAGAAATTGCTTACAATTATAGACTACGGTTATAATAGATATTTTCATTTCTTAAAAAGAATAAGCCTAGGCCTGCAGTTGCCAAGACAATAAGCCAAATATAATCATCTATTGGCACATTCTGTGGGGATCCGGCGCACTTATCTGTTCTATTATAGGTATAGCTAACATACGAATCTTGTGCTACCGGTGTAGCACCTAAGGTGGGGGCAATTATGCAGTTTCCTCCGCCTAAAAAACTAAATTCGTTTTCGGCAGGAATGGAAACATTTTTCTTTAAAACAGAGTCGTAATAGCTGGTGGCGCCATATACGTTAATGAATCCGCAATGATAACCTCGGTTGTCATTGTCCCCATATCCCCAATAAAACGGGATTTTATTACCATTACTATTATAATACCTAAGTTTTGTCTCATTTGGACCGTATGGAGAAGCCATCCCTAAGTAGTCTGTATAAATATAGCCATTCCCAATTTTACAACCAGTACCAGTCGTCGTCGAAAAAGCCAAAATGGGAAGCAAAAAAAAGATTAAAAGTAAACCAGTATTTCTCATTCAAATTTATTGTTCCAATCATAAATCGTATCTAAACGATAGATTTAGTTAAAAAATAAATACAAACAGCAAGTATAAGGATTTTCTTTCAAAAACACCATATTTCTATGCATAATGGCATTAATATAAAGCGCGTTACCGGGGTTCTAGCTCTTTCTAATAAAGTGTACCGCCACGAAACTTATCATAATTAATCCCACTGGCAACCAGTTATCTATTGGACAATTATAAGTAATGGTATAGGTAATTGTATTTCCAAGGTTTTGTACCGAACCATTTGCAACTACTGTAATACCTGGAACTGCACATTGTGCACCATAAGAAGGATTACCTACAAAACGAGGGCAACTGCTATAATCGTTATACCAAGCCTGCAGAAAGTCTTTGGTCGGTGTAGTATACGTTGCAAACGTTGGTATGTAATATTGGCTAACCGGGTATGGTTTAACACCTTGATAACCGGTATATAAAAACGGGTCGTTACCAATCCTGCAGCCAGTAACGGTTTCGGCCGAAACAGCTATTGTTAGAAAAAATGTACAAGAAAAAAAAATGAGATACCTAATCAATTTTATATTTTGCATCATCCGTAATTGCTTTGTTTCTTCTTTAACAAAACAAAGCCTGCAATTAACGTGCAGCTTAATAAAATCCAGGTCCGATTATCAAAGGGACAGAAAACAACATCAAAATTCCCCTTATGACCAGGTCTTACCGGCGAGTAATTAACACTACAGCTAGCGCCGGCACCTCCATTTTTACGACAGGCTCCAAAACCTACAAAAACCTTATTGCCATTTTTTTTATATAACCCCTGATTATTCGTCTGTGTATACACATAGCCGTCTGTAGCCAAATAACATCCATTTGTTGCCAAAGATTCTTTGCCGATTAACAATAGGCCAAAAAGAAAAATTGAAATTTTAAATAGTTCCATTTTAGCTTAAAAAATCTTATAAAGGTTATAAGTAGTAAGCAATATTTACGCCGCTTTTAAAGAGTCGCAAAAGAATTAATCTATTTTATATTTAAAACAATTAAATAATTAGCGCAGTTTAAATCGTAGAAATATGGGTAAAAAAATACTCATATTTACTCGTGTTTACTCGATAAAAATTTTCATCAACATCATCAAAGGACTTTATCGTCCTAAAGTCTTAAACTTTTATTCTTTGGTTTGTAAAAACAATAATTGTTTTTTTCTGATTAAAACGAAGCCTATCATTAAAGTACCGAATAATAAAAACACAACATTATCGTCTATCGGGCAATAAGTCTTATTCCAATTACCTGCTACGCCATAAGTATAGGAACCACTAAATTTAACTCTGCATGTAGTTCCTGCGCCATTTAATATGCAAATTACACCTGTAATAGAAATCGTCGGACTCGTTTTATATTCATTCCCCGATTTTACTGTTTTGTAGATTTTTCCTTTGCTGGGTATATAGCATCCAGTACCTGAAGTTGCCGCAAACGAACTGCCTGCTAAAATCAGCAGACCAAAGATTAAGGTAAAAAGCTTAGATAGCTTCATTTGAGCGTAGAAAAATTTGTCTAATTTAATAATTTCAATTTATAAATTGATCAAAAATCGCCCCAATTAAAATAAAACCTAACTAAGCAATGTTTTTGTTAAATATAGTTTGGCTCGATACTACTTAGGTAATTGCTACTCTTCTCAAGAAAAACAACCCAATACCGGCAACACCAGCAAGCAACAAACCTGCATAATCGTCTATCGGACAAGCCATATAAGTATAAATCCTACCCTTCTGTTCATACCACATATCTTTCCCCCTTTTAGAGGAATCATAATCGTATGGCCCAGTACAATCTCTGCAATCATTCCGCGATCTGATTACACATCTTCCGCCTCGTTGCGGAGAACAATAATTCCCAAATCCAAAAGTAGTAATTACCGTCGAGGTCGAGTAAGATGGGCCATAGCCATCTTCCCTGGTTACATAAGCATTATCGGGGTAAAGCCATCCTGTATCGTCAGATACACAACCCATTGCACTATAACTTGCTTTTAAATTAAAACTGTAGGTACTCAGCACTATTAATAAAATTGCTTTAAACAAGATTTTCTTTTTAAGCTTCATTATTATTATTAAATCAATAAATTTTTAAGGCCACTAACTTGGCATTTTTTGCTATCATTACCAATTTACGTGCCATGTTAGATCTTAGTTCCAAAAGTCTTTTCAAGCTGCAATTTTTAACTTTCAAATTGTAATTTTTAACTCTCTGTTAATGCCACTATAAAAAGGCATCGCAATAATAGCTTAAGGCAACAAGGTTATCCACAATCCTTAAAATAAGCGGTAAATTGTTAATAATTTACAAACCGATCGTATTTGAAAATCTAAATTTTATAATCACCTTTAGCCAAATAATCAAGCTAAAAATGACAAAACGAAATTGTATAGGCAATTCTTATCTACTGGTTTTGGTCGCACTTGTTCTCTTTAGTTCTTGTGGGTCGCGCAACGAACAAACGCTTTTTAACGCCGCTACCGATGTTAATGCCGAATCGATAAAAGATGTATATGTGGTAAACGACCAAGGCGAGGCAGATATTTATTATAAAATTAAGCTCAACGATGTTATTGCGATCAATAATCTTCAAAATAAAGAATGGGGAGCCTCAAAAGCGCCTACAACCACCACAAATGTACTTTCCACAACGGGCGATAATATAACAACTTATCGGGTCGATATCGATGGTACTGTAAATTTACCAGCCATAGGAAAAGTATTATTAGCTGGGCTTACTCGCCGGGAAGCTACTGCCAAACTGCAGGATTTGTATGGTAGTAATGAACATTTAAAAGACCCTATTATCGAATTAAACGTAGTTAATTTAAAAGTAACCCTGCTCGGTGAGTTTAACAAGCAGGGTAATTTTTTACTCACGAAAGAAAATACCAGTTTAGTCGAAATTATTGGTGAAGCAGGTGGTTTTACAAAAACTGCAGATCCTAAAACTTTAAAAATTATAAGAGGCAACCGCAGTAATCCAGAAATTATTTACGTTAATTTAACCGACATTAAAAGCCTTGCAAGTAAGAAATTAATTTTGCAAAATAATGACATCCTTTATCTGCAGCAAACAAAGAATGCAGTTTTGGCCGATCGTTTGCAAAAGTCTAATAATATCATTCAACCTTTATTGGTTGTGGTAAATTTAGCCATATTAATTTTTACCCTCACGAAGTAATGGAAAACAAAGAATTAGATCAGCAACGGGTCATTAGTCAGAATATCGATTTTTATAAAATATTTAAGGTTTTCCTCAGCAGATGGTATTGGATATTAGGTTGTATTGTTGTCGCTTTAATTTTAGCTCAGGTAAAAGTACTTTATACCGTTCCGATTTACCAGACTGGAGCTTCTTTAAAGTTACAAGACGATAATCCTATTTTAACCGGCCCTTCGCAGATGAATGCTCAGGCTAGTTATACCGATAAAATTGTGGCTGAGGGTTATGTAATCCACTCTAATGATGTTATTATCAATGCAATAGGTAATCTCGATTATCAAGTTTCTTATTACTTAAAAGGCAGGATCAGAACCACCGAGCAATATCCGAATGTTCCGTTTAAGGTAGAGATTTTGGAACAAGACTCGGTCAATTTTAGTAGAACGGAATATAGTGTCGAATATATCAATACTGAGAAATTTGGTATTAAAGATAAAGAAGATCCAAAAGCAGCGATGAAAGTACACCGTTATGGCGATGTGCTTAATATGGGTAACATGCTATTTAAAATTACCAGCCGGATCCCTAACATAGGCGATTATAGTTTTAAATTTAACAGTAAGAGCGATTTTATTGGGCGAATTTCGAGCAATTTATCGACCGGCGAAGCCGCTCGCTTTACCAACATCATGAACCTGTCGCAAACCGACGAGAACTACATTTTCGCCGCCGATATCTTAAACGAGTTAATGAAAGAATACATCAAGTACGATGTTGCGCAGAAAAAGAAATCAGCTTTACAAATTGTTCAGTTCATAGATAAACAGCTAGGTTTTATTTCGAAACAGGTCGATACTTCAGGCAGTTCTCTGGCCGATTATAAGACTCAGAATAAAATGATTGATGTTGGAAGTGCTACCAATTTAACCATTGGTAAATTAACTGATTTCGAAAATCGGAAAAATCTCCTTCAGATCGAGATGTTAGGGGTTAATCAGCTCGAAGAGCAACTTAGCAGGGAAGGCAATAAGGTCGAACTTAACTTAAATCTTGAAGGTGTTTTAAGTCCGATGCAGGGTAGCTTAATTGCCGAGCTCAATAAATTAATTGGGCTTCGTGACCTTAAATTGATCGATTTCAATCCCGAATCTCCAGTTGTTAAAGATATCGATAGTCAGATTGCAAGTGTAAAACTCGCCATTAAAAAGAATATTAATGCTTTAAAGGAACGAAATTTAGCAACGCTTAACTTTATCAACAACCAGATTAGCGAGCTTAACCACGCCATTAGCCAACTTCCCGATAAAGAACAGAAATTCGTGAAATTGACGACAAATTTCGAGGTCAATAATAAAGTACGCACCTATTTATCTGAAAAGAAGTTAGAAGCCGAAACAAATGCAGCCGCCACCGTTCCAGGCGCCACTATTGTTAACAAAGCTTTTCCTAATGATGTTTCGATTGCCGTTAACCCCAGCAGCACCTACACTTATGCGGTTCTATTAGGCCTAGGTTGTGGCATTGGTCTCATTTTATTGGTTAGATTTTTAAACCCTTATATTTACGATAAGGAAACCGTCGAATCGTTAACCAGAACTCCAATTATTGGAGTAATCAGGAAATTTCCAGAATATATCGACAAGAACAGCCGGCAGGCACTTTCGCTTTCCAAACCAAAATCGGTATTTGCCGAATCGGTACGTTCGGTGCGGACTAATTTAAGTTTTTTAGCGAGCCATAAGAAAAGCAAAACTATCTGTATTACTTCCGAAATATCTGGAGAAGGTAAATCTTTTGTAACCGTTAACCTTGCAGGTACGCTTGCACTAATCGATAAAAGGGTAATTCTGGTTGCGGCCGATTTACGTAAATCAAAATTACATAAGGCCTTTGGCAGTAATAACAAAATTGGACTCAGCTCCTATTTGTCGGGTCAGGAAACCCTAGAAAGTGTAATTATACACGACGATGTGCATAATATAGATTTTATCCCATCGGGGCCGGTTCCGCCCAATCCATCCGAATTATTGCACACCGAAAAAATGAAAGAACTGCTCGATATTTTGGCCCCAAAATACGATTATGTCTTGGTCGATACAGCTCCGGTGGGCCTGGTATCTGACGCCATTCCATTAATTAGGCAGTCTGATGTAAATCTATTCGTAATTCGATCGGGAAAATCACAATTTAGAGCTGCAGCGATACCCGAAAGGTTATCGCGCGAGTATGGCTTAAGTAATTTAGCAATTGTATTAAATGCCTTTGGCGACGATGCACTTCATGCTAATTATTATACAACCGATTACTCTCGCGGTGGCGGAAATAGCACTTATTATTATTCCGATTACTCTGGCTATGCCGGCTCAGGTTATTACGATAACGACCCTAAAAGGTGGTGGGAATTTTGGAAGAAAAAGTAAAATCTTTCGTTGTTTGTTGATCTCTCCTCGCTGCGTTCGAGATGACGGGCAACAAGGCAATGGGGCAATGGGGCAATGCGGGCGGGTCAACTGGGCGAACAAACTACCAACGATAGACGAAAAAAACCTAATGATCGACAAAAATTATAAGTGGTACCCTATTTATACCCGATCGAGAGCCGAGAAGAAAACCCAGCTCGAGTTAGCCAAGAAAAATATTATTACTTATTTACCCCTTAAAAAGGTAGAAAAACAATGGAGCGATCGGAAGAAAATTGTCGAAGAGCCGTTGCTAAAGTCCTATCTTTTTGTGTACATTTCTTTAAAAGAATATACCGAGGTATTAATGACTTATGGCGTTTCTCGTTTTATTTATTTCTCGGGAGCAATCGCAGCTATTCCGGCGAAACAAATAGACGACCTTAAATTATTGCTGGCCAATAGCTCAGATTTAGAAGTTTATGACCTGGATATCGCTCCGGGAGAAAAAGTTTTAATAAAAGCCGGGCCTTTTAAGGGAATCTTAGCAGAATTAGTATCTTTAAAAAGTAGCAAAAAAATAGTCTTAAGGCTGCAAAACCTGGGCTATTCTATAGAAATTAATACCTCGATGGCCTACATCGAGCAGTTGTCATAATAAGCTTAAATTAAGCAAGTTGCAAAAACAGGATGTGACTTAGAGGGCGAAGCTGTGCCCGGTGGGCTGGTTTGACGCTCAATGTCCAACGAACAACGATAAAATGTGCCGTATAGCAGGAATTATTAGTAACAAAGAAAATCAGCAGCGCCTTTATCACAATGTGAAAGCAATGTGTAATGCTATGGCTCATGGGGGTCCTGATGATGAAGGCATAAGCAGTGATGACTATACAGGCTTCGTATTTGGACATAGAAGGCTTGCCTTGATAGATTTAAGTCCAACGGGGCACCAGCCCATGAAATATCGGGGCTTGCTAATTACTTTTAATGGTGAAATCTATAATTACTTAATACTTAAAGAAGAATTAATTCAAAAGGGCTACACATTTACTACTACTAGTGACACAGAAGTAATTTTAGCGGGTTATCAGCATTGGGGAACAACTGTTTTTGAAAAGCTGGAAGGGATGTTTGCCTTTGCGCTATACGATCAAGATATTGATAGCACTTACCTAGTAAGAGACCAGTCAGGCATTAAGCCTTTATATTATTGTACGAAAGATGATCAATTGATATTTGCTTCTGAAGTAAAAGCATTTAGGGCAAGCGATTACGCTTTTGAAGAGAATAAAGATTGGAAAATCTATTTTCTGGCTTTCGGGCACATTCCACAACCATTTACTACTTTAAATAAAGTATATGTTTTAAGTGGTTCTAGTTTTTTAAAGTGGGATCATCAAACTGCAACACATCAAATTATTAATTTTAGCGAGACTTATCTTCAAGCAAAAATTAACAACCATGAAGAAGCGGCAGCAAAAATTAAACAAGGGCTAACAGCTGCCGTAAAAAGTCATTTAATTGCCGATACACCTGTAGGTGTTTTTTTAAGTGGAGGTATAGACTCGAGTATTCTTACTTTACTAGCAGATACGGCAACGGGGGAGAATTTAAAAACACTCTCTATTAATTTCGCCGAACAGGCATTTTCTGAAGCTAAATATCAAGAACTTGTTGCTAGTCAAACTTTGGGAACGCATACCTCCTATTTGGTTACCCAAAAAGATTTGGAAGCTAATTTCGATCAAATCTTAGCAGCAATGGATCAACCAAGCAATGATGCCATTAATTCTTGGTTTGTGAATAAATGCGCCAAAGAAAATGGGTTAAAAGCCGTATTATCAGGCATTGGGGCCGATGAATTATTTGGCGGGTATCCTTCCTTTAAGAGAATGGGCTATATTAGAAAGCTTAAGGTTTTACCCAAACTTATACTGCGCTGGGCGGAAAAACTACCTTCAGAAAAGCTAAATCGGATTTATTATCTGAGCTACTCCAATCCAATAGGAGAATATTTGTTTCTGAGAGGTTTTTATACGCCGGCAGCCATTTCGAAGATCTTGCAAATACCAAAAAAAGACATTGATCTTTTACTAGCAAATTTTCCCATAGACCGTAGCATTGTGCAACTTGAAGGTGGAGAAAAAGCATCGTGGATGGAGACCAATCTATTTATGAAAAATCAATTGCTCAAGGATACCGATTTTATGAGCATGGCGCATGGTATAGAAGTGCGTGTTCCCTTTTTAGATCAAGAACTATTAAAAGCAATTGATCAAATTTCGAACGAGATAAAGTTTAAAACCAAATACCCAAAGGGATTACTAATTGAGAGCTTTAAAGATATTTTACCAGAAGCGATTTGGAACCGACCAAAAATGGGATTTACTTTTCCGCTACAGGGTTGGCTAAGAGAAAATAAAAAATTAACAGCGCCTAGTTTATACCATAACAATGAATTCTCCAAGTTGCAAATGGAGAAGTTTAAAGCTGGAAAGCTACATTGGTCTAAGGCTTATGCTTTATTTCAAGTGTTTAGCAGCCAATGATGAACGAACAACGAACAACTGGTTCAATTCTCTTCCTTACGCTCTATGCCTTTGGTATAACAGGCGGAATAGAAAAAGTTTGTCGTAGCCTAGCAAAAGCATTAACAGGTTTGGGTTTGTCTTTCGATTTATATGCTATGCACGATAGCGCCAACGATTTGGACAATCGTTACCTACAGGCTAATCGTTTTAGGGCATTTAGTGGCCGCAAATTATATTTTGGCTTGGCAAGCATTTTTAAAGGTGTATTTTCTAATACTATAATTTTAAGTCATGTTAACCTTTTAGTTTTCGCTTGGGTCATTAAAAAAATAGCGCCACAAACTAAAATTATATTGTACGCGCATGGTATCGAAATATGGGGGGCTTTATCTGGCTGGAAAAAGCAATTTTTACAAGAGAAAGTAGAGATTTGGGCGGTTAGTACATTTACAGCAGCCAAAATTGCCGAAATGCATCAAATTGACAGCAAAAATATAACCGTACTTAACAATTGCCTCGATCCCTATTTTGAAATCCCTACTCAATTTGCAAGACCTATTGACTTATTGCAACGATATCATTTACAAGCTAAACAGCCCATCTTATTTACATTAACTAGATTATCAGCACAAGAGGCCTATAAAGGTTACGACCAGGTTTTGTCGGCCATGCCTGTCTTGTTAAAAAAATTTCCAGATCTACATTACTTACTTGCAGGCAAAGCCGACGAACAAGAATACAATCGGGTTAAAGATTTAATTACACAACTCGGTTTAAGCAAAAATGTTACCCTTACTGGTTTTATCAAAGACGAAGAATTGAGTGACCATTTTAAATTAGGGAGCTTATTTGTGATGCCTAGTACTTTAGAAGGTTTCGGGATTGTATTTATCGAAGCTGCTGCCTGTGGTGCAAAAATTATTGCAGGTAATGTTGATGGCAGCACAGATGCACTCTTAAATGGCAAATTAGGGGCCTTAGTCGACCCAACAAGCATTGCCGCATTAATCTCTGCTATCGAGCAAGAACTGCTTAATGCAAGTAATCCACTAGCCATTCAAAATTTATGTTTAACTCATTTTGCTTATCCGCAATATTTATCCAGAATAAGTAGATTAATTTAGTTTAGTAACGAAAATAAACCTGTGCATAGAGATCAACAACATTGGACAATAGAAGCAAAATCTTCACTGTTCGACCTTAAACTAAAGGAAGTATGGGCATACCGCGACTTGCTGGTTTTATTGGTAAGGCGAGATTTTGTCTCTTTCTATAAGCAAACCATCTTAGGGCCATTATGGTTTTTTATTCAACCCCTATTTACCACCATCATCTTTACCTTTATTTTTGGTAACCTGGCAGGCATTTCTACCGATGGATTACCTAAACCTTTATTTTATATGGCCGGGATTACTGCCTGGAATTATTTTGCCGATTGTTTAACCAAAACCTCGACCGTTTTTAAAGACAATGCCAATATTTTCGGGAAGGTGTATTTTCCAAGGCTCATTATGCCATTAAGCATTGTGGTAAGTAACCTGGTGCGTTTTGGGGTGCAGATGATTTTGTTTTTAATGCTAGTGGTCTATTATTACTTTACTGGGGCTCAGTTTAGCATTACCTGGGCCATTTCACTTTTCCCTTTGGTGGTCGTTTTAATGGCTTTATTGGGCTTAGGTACAGGAATGATTATTTCGGCCATGACCACCAAATACCGTGACCTGGCCTTTCTGGTTACTTTTGGGGTACAACTGCTCATGTATGCCACGACAGTAATCTACCCCCTATCTACCGCCATCGAAAAATACCCTGCTTATAGCTGGATTATTGAATACAATCCCATGACGCCTATTATAGAAACTTTTCGATACGGATTTTTAGGCGAAGGTAGTTTTAGCTGGCAAAGCTTGAGTTATGCCACTGGGGTAACACTACTATTTTTAATAGTTGGAATTATTATATTTAATAAGGTCGAGAAGACCTTTGTCGATACGGTATAGAAAATCTTGAATAAGAAGGTCCAGATTATTAGAATTAATTTTACCGATTTTTGGGAAGGGTTTGATATTTATACTTCTTTCTTTTATAAGTTATTAGCTAAAAATTATAATATTGAGATCTCAGAAAAGCCAGAGATATTATTTTATTCTGTGTTTGGTAATAGCCACAAGAGGTATAATTGTACCAAAGTATTTTTTACCGGCGAAAATATTCGCCCAGATTTTAAGTCTTGCGATTTTGCATTTAGTTTCGATTACCCGGTAACTGATAAGAATTACAGATTACCACTTTACGCGTTATATGATGATGTTACAAAACTCGTTAACCGTAAAATAGATGCCAAAGCAGAGCTACTAAGAAAAAAGAAATTTTGTTGCTTTATAGTTTCTAACCCTTCAAACCAGATCAGGAACGATTTTTTTTTGGCACTTTCCCGTCATAAACACGTCGAATCGGCAGGGACAGTATTTAATAATATTGGAGGAACTATCGAAAATAAAAGGGATTTTATTAAAGATTATAAGTTTGTAATCGCCTTTGAAAATTCAAGTTATCCTGGTTATGTAACCGAAAAAATTTTTGAACCGCTCTTAGAAGATTGTGTTCCAATTTATTGGGGAGATAAACTTATACATAAAGATTTTAATCCGGCTCGTTTCATTAACTGCCACGATTTCGAAAACTTTGAGGCTGTAATTCAACACATTTTAGCAGTCGATGCCGACGATACAGCTTATTTAAAATATTTAAATGCATCCGTTTTTAATGAAGACAAATTGCCTTCATTTTTAGACAATAAAAATATCATGATACAATTAGACAATATCATTCAGTATACTAATGAAAAATCTCTTAAAAAATTGATGCTGCGAAATAAAAGAAGATTGGTGTATATTCTAAATAAACTGAAAATAAATTCATTATTTCATTAAAAAATGCCAAACATAGCCATTAAAGTAGAAGACCTGGGCAAAGCTTATCAGTTAGGGCAAATCGGAACTGGTACCATTAGCCGCGACTTAGAGCGCTGGTATGCTCGTGTTAGAGGCAAAGAAGATCCTTTTTTGCGTATTGGCGAAACTAACGATCGTAGTACCAGAGGGGAAAGCGATATAGTGTGGAGTTTAAAAGATCTTAACTTCGAAATTGAACAAGGCGATGCAGTGGGCATTATTGGCCGGAATGGAGCCGGAAAAAGCACACTACTTAAAATTTTGAGTAAAGTTACCGCCCCTACTATCGGAAAAATAAGTGGACAAGGTCGCATAGCCAGCTTACTGGAAGTAGGCACCGGTTTCCATCCTGAGCTAAGTGGGCGGGAAAATATCTTTTTAAATGGTGCCATCTTAGGCATGCGTAAAAAGGAAATAGATCGAAAGTTTGATGAGATTGTCGACTTTGCAGGGATCGAAAGGTATATCGATACCCCTGTAAAGCGTTACTCTTCGGGTATGTATGTACGTTTGGCCTTTGCCGTTGCCGCACACCTCGAATCGGAAATCTTAATTGTCGACGAGGTTTTGGCTGTTGGCGATACCGAATTTCAGAAAAAATGCCTAGGAAAAATGGGTGAGGTAAGTAAGGGAGAAGGAAGAACAGTCCTGTTTGTAAGTCACAACATGCAATCAATAAGCAGGCTATGTAAGAAATCATTGCTCTTAAATAATGGCATGAATGCTGGTTTCGATTTAACGAAAAAAATCATTGATCAGTTTCAAAGTAATAAAAACAACTTACAAGAAATTGCTCTAAACAATACACATGTAAGCTTTTTAAAAATAGATCAGGTAAAAGATTATTTACAAATTAGTTGTCATTATCAGAATTGTGAAAATTTTAATTTTCCTTTTTTAGGGTTTGTAATTAGTGATTCGTATAATAACAAGATCTTCGGTACTAATCCAAAGCTTCAAAAACCAAAAAACGAAATTCTACAGTCAAGTTCCGGTATATTAATCGTAGACATTATAAATCCTAAATTACTCGATGGTTTATATAATATATCTATTTGGTTCGGGGATGGAAATGCTGACTATTTTTTTGGAGAAAATATTTTATCGATCCAGGTTAATAATATGGTAACTTACGATACCGATACTTCTTCTAGTGATAATGGGCCGGTTTCGCCCATAGTTAATTGGCAGCAAATCAATGCTCAATAAGAACCGAAATATGGATGTTATTTTATATCCTTCAAGATTTTTATTCAACCTTAATTTTTCCGCTTTTTAGAGCATGAGGATTGTGTTTTTCACACTGTTAAAAGGGCGGCAATGGGGTGGTAGTGAAAACCTCTGGTTCAAAACTGCCATCTTAGCATTAAAAGATGGTCATAAAATCTTAATTATAGCCGAAAACACCTTAGACTCTAAAAATCTCAAACAATTAAAAGAACTCGGCGCAGAAATTTTCTTTCTTGAAAACTATCTTATTAGCTATAAAGAACGATTATTTCAAATTTTCGAGAAGGCTTTTGCAGAAAAAAAATTCTTAAACGTTTTAAATTATAAGATACATCACTTTGGCCCAGATTTAATGCTAATTAATCAACCAGGATGTTATGACCTTGTTTTTAATAAAACCATTACTGATTTTCTCGCATTAACTAAAATTAAATACATGATTAGTTTTCATTCCTATGTTAACGATAATGTACTGGATAAGGCAAGAACGGAGCTAATGGGTAAGCTATTAATGCATGCTATCACCTGCTTTTTTGTTGCCAAAAAACAAGCCAATACCATATTACAACAATTAAAAATCGACCTAAAGCAAATTTCCTATATTTTTAATCCACTAAACCTAAATAATACTACCTATTTACCCTATCCTAAAACCAACGAAATAAAATTCGCTATGGTTAGTAGTCTGGATATGAACTGGAAAGGCCATGATATTATTTTAAATATATTAGCAAAACCCGAATGGACTAAAAGAGAGTGGTCCTTAGCTATTTTCGGAACAGGACCCGATTTGGGGAAGATAAGTGACCTCATTGTTCAGCTTAATTTAACCACCCATGTAAAATTAAATGGGCATGTAAAAGACATTAGAGAAATTTGGTCTAGTTACCAAATTCTTTTAATGCCATCGAGAGTAGATGCTGCACCCGCAGCGCTATTAGAAGCAATGGCATGTGGAAGAACAGCTATTTGTACAAATATTGGCTTCGTCGAGGATTGGATTGAAGATAATGAGAATGGTTTTATTAGTGAGGAAAATGCATACGAAGCTGCCCTAAATAGAGCCTGGCTTAAACGCGATAAATGGGAAAACATGGGCAAGTTAGCTGCGGAGAAAATAAATAAAGATTTCCCTAATAGTCCTGAGAAGGATTTTCTTCAGCAATTAATCAAATAATGAATAATCCAGGTATTTCGGTTGTCGTTTGCACCTATAATGGTGAAAATCAATTAACAAATACCTTTCAGCATTTATTTAATCAAAAACAATTTGATGAGGTAAGCTGGGAAATCATTGTTGTCGACAATAACAGTACAGATCGTACAAGCCAAATAATAGCGACCATTTTAAATGCAAACGAAACAGGTATTCCGATAAAACATCTTACTCAGCCTTTACAGGGTAAGCTGGCTGCATTAAAATTAGGAATTGAAAATGCGCAATACAAATACCTGCTTATTTGCGATGATGATAACTGGCTTAATGAAAACTACTTAAGTACTGCTTATCATTTTATGGAAACTCATCCAGAAATAGGTATTTTAGGAGGTAAAGGGATCCCTGTTAACACCAGTTTACTACCGGACTGGATTTTACCACATTTACACAACTATGCTGCTGCCGAACAATGGTCGGGCTCTGCCGATATTACACATGTTATTGGCAGTGTATATGGTGCTGGTATGGTTATTAAGAAAGAAATCTATGATTTTGTATTTAAAGAAAACTGGCCACTTTATTTATCTGCAATTAGAAAAGGCAAAATGTTACTTAGTGGCGAAGACACCGAAATTTGTTATATCGCCCGGCTATTAGGCCATAAAATCTATTACAATTCAGATCTGGAGTTTATGCATAACTTCCCCCAGTCTAAAATAAATCAACACTATTTATTAAACCTGATTTATTATTTTGGTTATGGTGAAGCAATATTATTACCTTATACAGCAATCGAAACCAACAAGAATACTGCCATTACTAAAATTATTTTTCTAGAACTTTATCGATTAATCAGATATGATTTTTTTTATTTAATTAAGCAATGGGACTTAGACCATAAAAAAAATATATATCGCCGTTATGGCTTTATTAAAAGCCTATTTATAAACCGTAATCAGATTAAAAGTTTAAGTGCATACTTAAAATATAAATTAAACAGTGCAGGTTCTACACCTCATATCTAACAGAGACAATAGTGGCGGTACTATCGCGGCACTCAATCTGCATTATTCGTTATTGAAAGCTGGTTATCAAAGTTCGGTATTATCAACCGATAGGCTTTCGGGCAAGCTAAATGGCAAAGGTTACCGGCGATTTGGGGGAATAACAGGTAGAATTCAACAAGGTTTCTTAAGTTTCGAAAACTACTTCGCAAAACCTGGTTTTATAAACCCGACAGATAAAATCGTATTACAAAAAAATTTGAAAAGATTTGATGGGATAATACACATTCATGTAACACATGTAGCGCAAATTTCTTTCGATTTGCTTAACTGGATAAGCAAAAAGAATAAGGTTTTTTGGACTTTACACGATCTATGGCCACTTACAGCTAAATGTATTCATCCTACTTATTGCGAAAAATGGAAAGAGGGGTGTTACGATTGCCCTAAACTAAATGAATATCCAGTTTTAAGATGGGACAACACACCTTATTTACATCAAAAAAAACAAGAATTTATTCGCAAACATAAGATCCACTTTATCGCTCCCTCTCAATGGATTAATGATCAGGCAAGGTTTACAATAAACAATTTAGACGCGCAAGTTTCTACTATTCCACATGCTATAGATCATACTATCTTTAAAGACGCAGACCGCCAGTCCATCCGGGCCGAATTTAATTTACCACAAAAAGGACAAATTATTCTTTTCCCACAAGGCAGATGGGATGATCCGAAGAAAGGCGCATTATGGTATAGCGCTATAAAAAATGCTTTAATGTTAAATGCCAATACTCCTTTTTATTTAGCCAGAATTGAAGGAAATAAAATAGATGTTCAGGAAATTAGCCCATTTTTAACAGAAATTACCTTACCAACAACCAGCGACAAAGCTGTAATGGCAAAATATTATCAACTAGCCGATCTTTCTGTATCTCTAAGCGAAGTAGAAACCTTTGGTTTATGTGTAGCCGAGAGTCTAGCTAGCAGCACCCCTGTTATAGCCCGGAAAGCCAATGGTATTAATGAATTATTAGCAAATAATAGCGCAGTATTAGCAAATAACGTAGAGGAGCTCATTCAAACCATTTTGTCGAAAAACTGGGAAAATATTAACTATAAACCGCTCTTTGAAAAGAAATATTCTTTTGAGGAATGGGCTCAACAACATATTAATTTATATGAATCTTAATCCAATTAATACTATAGGTAATATATATAACCCTAAGGAAAATGGAATTGGATTTATGCGCCTGGTTTTAGCTTTATTTGTAGTTATTCAGCACAGTTTTGCATTAAACAATTTAACCGATCCTTTAACCAAAATTGGTCTATCCAGTTTTGGTTCGCTGGGTGTAAATGGATTCTTTATTTTAAGTGGTTATCTCATTGCTGCCAGTTGGTTAAACAATAAATCGTTTATCAGTTTTTCCTGGCGGAGAATACTTAGAATTTTTCCTGCTTTTTGGATTTGTTTATTGTTTACAAGTTTTATTATTGCTCCTATAATGGCGAGCATTGGGGGTAACCATTTTGATATTGTTTTTTTAAAACAACAGCTCAGTTATGTTTATAAAAACTTATTCTTAATTATTGTTCAGCCAGACATTGCCAATCTATCAACAAACTATTACGAACATGCATTAAATGGCTCATTTTGGACCCTTTCGTGGGAATTCAGTTTTTATATCCTTATAGCTATAGCCGGTATTGTCGGCCTTTTAAACAAACAAAAATGGATATTTGTTATCATTATGGCCCTGTATATCTTTAGTTATTGGGCGAGTGATTGCAAATGTGCCATTTTTTTAAAATATTATGTTTCAGAACGCATTGCAATCTTACCGTTTATGTTTGGTTTGGGGGCTTTGGGTTATTTATTTAAGCATAAAATACCAAATAGCACGCTCCTATTCATTGTCTGCATAATTGCATGGGTTTTGGATATAAAATACAATCTCTTTATTCCACTTCATCCTTTTTTCTTTTTATACATTATACTTTGGTTAATGGTTAATTTACCTATTAAATCATTCGAAAAAAATGGCGATTATTCTTATGGAATTTATATTTATCATTTTCCTATTATACAGCTTTTATTGTTAAGCTTTAATTTCGATCTTAATCCGTGGCTATTAAGTTCGATAGCTATTATACCAACAGGCATATTAGCCTATCTAAGCTGGCATTATATAGAAAGACCAGCGCTTTCTTTCAAAAAATATTTTAAAAATACATGAGTAAATATTTAATCATCGGTGGTGGTGCTGTTGTTAGAGAATACTACATTCCTGCTTTAACTTATCTTAAACTATTAAATTCGATAACCGTTATCGAACCCGATCCAAAATCGGCAGCCTTATTAAGATTGGCTGGTATTGAGGTAATTGAACTAAAATACCAGGATTTCTTTAATCAAGCCAGTACTACGTACGATTTCGCTATTATTACCCTTCCTAATCACCTTCACGAAAATGCTATTCAGCTTTGCCTGGAGCGGCAAATAACTGTGCTCTGCGAAAAACCATTAAGTTTAAGCAGTGAATCGTGTTTGCATATTCAAAAATATCAGGAAACACATAATACCAAGGTTTATACCGGAATGGTAAGGCGATACATGCCCTCTTTTAAAGCACTGAAAAATAGTTTGCATTTATTAGGAGATATACAAAATGTACAGGTCGATGATGGCAATCCATTTGCCTGGGTAGCGGATACTTATGCTTTTTTCGACCCTAAAAACGGCGGGGTTTTGGCCGATATGGGAGTCCACTACCTCGATTTACTCTACAATTTATTTGGAGATTTAACTCCTATAAATTACATCGACGATGCAGAGGGTGGCGTAGAAGCCAACTGTACTTATTGGCTTAAAACTCGGAAAAACATCCCTGTTACTTTAAAATTATCCAGAACGCATACTTTAAAAAATAGATTCGAAATTACAGGTGCTTATGGAAAATTATGGATGGAAAAAGACGAGTTTGGATGTTGCTATTTTGAAGGAAATGACCAGACTACGCACGAAATTAAAGTCAATAATGCTTTTACAGATGATAAACTAAACTATATATTTGAAGCCTGCTTTGTCGAGCAGCTTACCCAGTTATCCAAACAGGATAAAAACCTGGTTAGTGTCGAAGAAGCGGCTGCGGTAGTTGGTTTAATTGAGTGGGCTTACCATGATAAAGAAAAAAAAGAAGCTGCGATTGAAAACACCGATGCTTACTTTATTACCGGCGGTACAGGGTTTATAGGCACGGCACTTGTTAATCGATTATGGGATAAAGGGATACGCGATATTAAAGCTCCGGTTAGGAGTTATAAAAATTGTGCAGCGATTGCACGTTTTAAAATAGATTTACCTCGTTTGGACCTGTTAAACTACGAAGCTGTTAAAAATAGTTTAAAAGACAAGAAATATGTTGTTCATTTAGCTTATTCGACAGATGGTGGAAATGCCTACGAAATAAATGTTACCGCTACCCAAAATGTAGTACGGGCAGCTTGCGAACAAGGTGCAGAGGCAGTAGTGGTATTGAGCACTATGAATGTGTATGGCTTCCCCGAAGGTGAAGTAACCGAAAGTTCGGCTCAAAACCCTGCGGGCGGCGATTATGGAAAAACAAAAAAACAAATGCAGGAATGGTGTTTAAAATTTGCCAAAACGCAGCATAAAACCCGCATTGTTGTTTTAAACCCTACCTGTGTATATGGTCCAAATGGAAAAACCTATACAACCTTACCCCTTGTATTAGCAGAAAATAATCGTTTTTGCTGGGTCGACGACGGTAGAGGCCTCGCCAATGTAGTTTATATCGAAAATTTATTAGATGCAATAGAGAAAGTCTTAAAAGTTGAAGCTGCTCATGGCGAGAACTTTATCATTACTGATGGAACGCTGAGCTGGAAGGACTTTATAAGCCCATTTTTAGGAGTGTACGCAACACAAATGGTCTCCTTAAGTAAGGAAGAACTCTTAAAAGGTAGTTTTAACGAAAAATCAAATTTGAAGCAGATTATACGCTTTTTGCTAAGTAATTTCGAATTAGTGTCTTTAATTAATGCACATCCTTTTTTAGGGCGGATGAAAAAAACTTTATTTACTAAATTACCTGGATTTAGGGGAAAGCTCGATGACCAGCGGCAAATTGTTTGGGCGAACTTAAGTGGCAACAATTTAATTAAACAAGGAGAAGAAAAATTTAATCCACCAGTCTGGTTGAATGAGCTTTTTGGCTTTAACCAAAGTCGTTTCTCGGCTAAGAAAGCAAATGAGATTTTAGGTTGGGAGCCAGCTGTAAGCATCGAAAACGGGCTGGAAATAACTCAGAAATGGCTAAAATCGACAGCTGAATAAGATGGTTTCTGTAGTTATTCCAGCTTATAATGCCGAAAAAACAATTGCGCAAACTTTAACGAGCGTTTTTGAACAAACATATAGCCCTATTGAAATAATTGTGGTTAACGATGGCTCGACCGATAATACCGCTGCTGTTTTAGCCAGTTACGGAGATAAAATTAAACTTATTACGATCGAAAACAACGGTGTAAGCTATGCTCGTAATTTGGGGTACAGCCATGCCAATGGAAAATACATTCAATTCTTAGACTCCGACGACCTTTTAGCACCCGATAAATTGGACTTACAGGTTAAAGCACTCGAAGAGAACAACGCCGATGTAGCTTATGGGAATTGGCAAAGATTTGTTCAGAAAGGAGAAGAAATTACCATTAAAGAAACGGTTAAGAAACAAATAGCCGGCGATATAGAAATTGCTTTATTTACCGATTTCTGGTGCCCCCCAGCAGTGCTCCTATACTCAAAGCGAATTACGGAACAATTAACGTGGAATGAGAAGTTACCTGTAATACAAGATGCACGCTATTTACTCGATGCTGGGATAGCTAAGGCAAAATTTGTATATATCCCCGAATTAATGGCGCTATATCGCGATGGGCAACAACAGTCGCTATCTCAACGAAATGAAACTGCCTTTGTAAGCGATTGTTATACCAATTGCAAAGAAGTATATCAAATATGGAAACCTGATTTAATTAAAGAACCTAATAAGCAGCAAGCATTAGTTGAGGTATTAAGATACTGCATTAATAGATTAAGCGTTTTACGGCCGGTATTATTTAAGGAAGCTGTAGATTTTTTACTTCAGATCGAACCCCAGTATATTCCCAAAGAAAAAGGGTTTTTACGTTTTTTATCCCGATTTGCAGGTTATAAGAATGCAGAAAAAATAGCCGCCATTAAAAGAAAATTTAAAGCATGAAAATCGCCTTAATTTCTGAATATTTTTATCCGAAGAGTAAGGGCGGTACCGAAAAATATGTTTATGAACTGGCTAAAAAGTTAATCTCGGAAGAAAACGAGGTTGAGGTTATTACCGTAGGCCCCGATGGAATGGAGAATTACCATTATGAGGACGTATTCGTAAGGGTAATTGAAGAGGAGAACAATAATGATAAAGCCGTTATATCAGGTACAAAAGCTGCTCGAAACTTAAATACTTTTGCTACTTTATTAGCAGAACAACAATACGAACAGATTCATTTTCATACTTTAACACCGGCCTTTAGTTTACATCATATTGCTGCAGCAAAAAAAACAGGGGCTATTATTTATTTTACAGCGCATGTACCCGCAATAACCTGCATTCATGGCGATCTAATGCAATTTGGACAAATTGCCTGCGATGGACTCATTCTTACCCATAGATGTACGGCTTGTTATTTAAGTAAGCAGTCTATTTCTAAACCTTTAAGTAAGATATTAGCCACTACAATTAATTTAATAAACTATCCTAAATCGATTGCAAATGTGGTAAGTCGAAAAAAAGAAGATCTCTTTTTATTGAATTCTTTATGCGATCAGATTTTCATCTTTACTACCTGGCAAAAAAGAATTTTTATAGCAAATGGTATAGGTGAGGATAAATTAAGACTTACGCAGCAAATGACTACACCTGTCCCGGATCAAAAAGATCAGGTTCGCTATATTTCAAAAAGTCCAGGAAAAATAAGAATCGCCTTTGTAGGCAGGATTACTCATGAAAAAGGAATCCATATTTTATTAAATGCCATTGCAATCTTAGCCACTAGAAATTTAGAGCTCCATATTGCTGCAATTATAGAGAATAAAAATGACCCTTATTTTCAAAAAGTAATGGCATTAACCAAAGGTCATTCTAATATTTATTGGTCCTATAATTTAAATCAGGAAGAAATACAGGGATTTTATCAAACTGTCGATTTAATTTGTATCCCGTCGATATGGTACGAAACCGGACCTTATGTATTATACGAGGCTTTCAAATATAAAATCCCTGTAATTGCAAATAACTTGGGCGATATGGAAATATGGGAACAAAAAGGATATCCTATCGAACTTTACAACGATCTAAATGAATTGATAAGCTTATTAAAAATAATTATTGCTCGTTACCATTAATGACTACTCCTACAACTTTAACTCAAAACAAGGTTATATTACTGCTACCCTATTTCGGCCGTTGGCCCGAATATTTTACTTTATACCTAAATAGTTGCAATTACAACAAGTGGATGGATGTATTATTCCTTACAGATTGTCCTATTCCCGAAAATTACCCGCCAAATGTCCGTTTCATAAAAAGTAGCTTATCACAAATTTCAAGTCTCATTGTGCAAAAGCTCGGCATTATCGGTTATCAATTATCTTCAGCCTATAAATTATGTGACTTTAAACCTACTTACGGAGCACTATTTGAAGATCATATTGTTAATTATGAATATTGGGGCTATGGCGATATCGATTTAATTTACGGCAACTTATATGGAAAAGTAAAAACAGAAATGGAAGCAGGTCTCGATTTAATCTCGGCCCGAGCCGAAATTGTATCCGGGTCCTTTACATTATTGAAAAACAATACATATAACAATCAGCTATTTAGAAAACTTACTAATTTTAATCAATTAGTTATTAGTGACCAATATGAGGGAATTGACGAAACTAGCCATAATTCGACCATCTGGACAGGTTTAAACAAACTGGAGCTACCACAATCGTCCTTTACTTACCTCATTGCAAAAGAAGCCACTGAAGGTCATATAAAAGCCTCTTTTCAAACTTTTATTTGCGAAAATCTGCCAAAACAACGGCTTATAAAATACCATCACCAGGAACTATATTTTGAGGGTCAACCTATTGGATATTTTCACTATGTAATGAATAAGAGAAGGATCTATTTTACTTATCCAAATTGGAAGAATCTTCCAGAAGTCTTTTATATTACCGAAACCGGCTTCTATAAATATTTATGGCAAGCCGTTATTCTTAGTCCCTTAAAAAAAATAAGCAGCTTGTTTTTTTATTACTTAAAAAAAATGCCAAGTTTCACTTTAAAAACCCTATCGAAACCTGCATCAAATAATTAAAAAAATAAATTTATATTCAGCTATTCTAGCTTAGAAATTATGGCCGTAAAAAGAAAAGTAACAATTAGTTGCGCCACAAAGTTTCATTCAGATTATATGGCATTCCAATTAAATAAAGCTGGGTTATTGGAAAAGGTATATACAGCCCATCCTAAAAGCAGGTATTTGAACCGGATAAAATTACCATTACCGAAAATTGTTTTTTTTCCACCCTTATTTGCCTCTGTATATATTATTAATAAAATTGGCCGCCATTTTCAGAAAATTACCCGGTATTTAGAATACAATTTGCCATTATTATTCGACAAGATGGTAGCTAAGCGTTTAAAAGACACTGATGTATTAATAGTTTGGGCTTGGGTGGGTCTGGAAAGCATATTAAAAACCAAGAAACAAGGCGGGATTGTCGTCCTGGAAGAAGTGGGATCCTGCAATAAATTTCAAAACGAAATATTGTCTGCTGAATATCAATCTCTTGGACTTAAGTTTTTAACCCCAACCCCTCAGAAAATAGTATTGCGCGAATTGGAAGAAGCAACACTGGCCGACTATATTTTATGTCCATCATCTCATGTTGCACAATCTTTTATTATAAACGGGTTTTCGAAAGAAAAATGTGTAATTATTCCTTTTGGGGTAAACATGGAAATGTTTAAACCATCCGGTCAAAAAAAAGATGCTTTTAACATTATCATGGTAGGTTCGATTGGGGTAAGAAAAGGGCTTATTTATCTCTTTAAAGCTTTAGAAGTCCTAAAACCCAATTATCCTATCAATTGTACGTTAATAGGTAAAGTCGAGAACGAGTTTAGGCCTATTTTCGAAAAGTATAATTATCTATTTAATCATATCGAACAGGTAGCTCATCATGATATCGTTAAATATTACAACCAAGCTTCCGTATTTGTGCTTCCAAGTTTAGACGAAGGAATGGCCTATGTACAATTAGAAGCCATGGCATGTGGGTTACCGGTTATCTGTACACCTAATTCGGGCGGGGATTCTGTAATTAGCGATGGTATTGATGGATTTATCGTGCCAATTAGGGACCATATTTCATTGGTGAATAAAATTGAGGCCTTATACCATAATCCTGATCTACTTATACGGATGGGAGACCAAGCCTGTAAAACCGCTTCAAATTTTACCTGGGATAACTACGGCGAAAAACTTAGCAAGTTCATCGATTCTTTACCCATTAAAAATTGAGTAAACCAAAAGTCTGTTTAATTACACCCGGGCATATAGCCACCAATCCGCGCCTGGTAAAGGAGATTGCTGCATTAACCGAAATGGGCCTTCAGGTGCATGTTGTATTTACACAATACATCGAAAAATTAAATAGTGAAGATCAAAAAATCATTGCCCAATATCCCCAATTAACTTTCGATGCCTTAAACTGGTCGAGTAATGATGCCCTTTCGTATTGCAGAAAAATCTATTCTGGTTTATTACAAAAAATAAGCAGGAAATTAGCTGCGAAATTTTCCGGTAACCTGTTCAAGGTTTTAGCATTAAACAGACATTATTTTTGGCAGCTTAGAAAAGCTATCAACACAAAATCAGATCTTTATATAGCACATAATTTAGGAGCATTGGCTGTTGCAGTTAAGGCTGCTAAAAAAAATAAGATGAAATGCGGGTTCGATGCAGAAGATTTTCATCGATTTGAATTGTCCGATGATTTATTCGATAATGACGTGAGGCTAAAAATCTCGATCGAAGAAAAATACATGCCAATGGCAAACTATTTAAGTGCAGCCAGCCCTTTAATAGCAAATGCCTATCAGGAACTGCTTAACAGAGAAATAACCAGCATTTTAAATGTTTTCCAACAAGTGAACATAGCCATAAAAACTGAAATAGAAGATCCCATCAAACTATTTTGGTTTTCGCAAACAATAGGCCCAAACAGAGGCTTAGAAACTGTTATTAAGGCAATGGGCTTACTAAGAACCTCCAGGTTAGAATTACATTTACTTGGAGAATGTAGTGAATTTTATAAAACTCAATTAATAGAAATGGGTCGTGACCAGGTAATTTTCTATGATACTATTGGCCCAAATGACTTATTTCAACTCGCATCAACCTTCGATATAGGGATGGCCACCGAAACAGGAATGCCCTACAATAGAGAAATATGCCTGACCAATAAAATCTTTACTTATTTGCAGTCTGGACTTGCCATTATCGCAAGTAATACCTTAGCCCAAAAAGAATTAATTAATGAATACCCAAACATGGGCCTGATTTATAATAAGAATGACGAAAATTCCTTAGCAGCATGTTTAAAAGGTTTCCTTAATGATCATGAAAAATTACTTGAAGCAAAAAAAAGCTCAGTAGAGCTAGCGAGCAATACTTTTAACTGGGAGATAGAATCTGTAAAATTTAAACGGCTAGTTTCAAAAACAATCGAATAATGGCCCTTTTAAAAGAGAAAATCGGCACAAAATTAGGCGGGCTTGAAACATTAAGGGGTTTAGCGGCAATATATGTTCTTATTCATCATGCGCGCTGGTTTTTATGGATTGGGTATACCAATGGTTATTTGAAACAACCAGATTCATTTAATTTCTTTAATAAAGTTTTGGTTTACTTTTTCTCGTTATTTATTTATGGGCATGAAGCTGTAATTTTCTTCTTTATCTTATCAGGATTCGTAATTCATTTAAAATATTCTAATAATCTAAAGCAAAACATAGGTGCATTTAATTTTAAACAATACCTAATAAGACGGATAAAAAGAATCTATCCACCATTATTGTTCGCGTTATTATTTACGTTTATAATCGATTCCTTAGGAAAGTACTATGGCTTTCCAATATATGGCGGTCAAACACCCTTCCCAATTGTTAAAGATAATTTTACGTTAACAACTTTAGCAGGGAATTTGTCCTTCTTAATGAATACTTATGTATATCCGTGGGGAAGTGATTTTGCACTTTGGTCCTTGAAATTTGAATGGTGGTTTTATATGTTGTATCCACTATTTTTTTTGGTAACCAGAAAATCTATGCTAGCTGCTTTTTGTTTGATGTTAGGATTGTATTTTTTAAGTTTTCAAACCTCATTTTGGCCAAATAAATTATTACTTGAAATATTTTCTTGTATGATTATATGGTGGTTTGGTGTAATATTAGCAGATTTATATACAGGTAGATTAAATTTAAATCTCAAGTTATTTATTCCACTTCTCCTCGTTATTCCAGTCCTTATTTTTCGCGGCAATAAGTTCGACAAACAAATACAAGATGTTTTATGGGGCCTTGGTTTTTCTGGCTTCCTTGCCTTAGTTTTGCAATTAATTAAGCAAGACCGGCTTCCTAAAATTATAACCAGATTCAAAAACCTGGGGTCATTTTCTTATACACTTTATATTATTCATATACCAATTCTTGTATTTATGAGTGGCTATCTTTTAAAGCATGATAAAAAATTGCCGCTAACATTCGAATTTGTCTTTATAGGCATATTTATTTGCCTGGCATTTTCGTGGCTTGTTCATTTTGTGGTCGAAAAACCATTTATAAGAAATAAAACATAGAATTGAAAAAATTACTAATTATTTCGCCATACTTCCCGCCAAGCAATGCTGCCGATATGCAACGCATTAGAACGAGTCTACCTTATTTCGAAAAATTTGGCTGGGTTCCAG
Organism: Bacteroidota bacterium; assembly: GCA_040388055.1. GTDB lineage: Bacteria > Bacteroidota > Bacteroidia > Sphingobacteriales > Sphingobacteriaceae > Pedobacter. Next base: position 12,682 of record JAZKCO010000003.1, on the reverse strand, counting down.
AAGTAGTGTGTGTAAATGAACATTATTCGGATATGAATAAGGACCTCCTACTTATAGAATCGATCCCTGTACATCTTAAAATTCATAAAGTACGAGCGTTTTCTAAAAAAATTACGGCAAAAATTGGTTTGGGAAGTATTGCATTACGTTCTTTATGGTACTATAAGAAATATGTTAATGATCTCTTAAAAAGAGATCATTTCGATTTAATTTATTTTTCGACTACGCAATTCCCTATCTGTATATTAGGTAATTATTGGAAACAAAAATTTAATATCCCCTATGTAATCGACATGCAAGATCCTTGGCATACCGACTATTACCTACATAAACCTAAAGCAGAAAGACCTAAAAAATATTGGTTTTCTTATCGTTTAAATAAGTATTTAGAACCGGTCGCCATGAAAAATGTGGATGGCTTTGTTAGTGTTTCGGAAGCATACATCGAAACTTTAAAAGAAAGATACCCAAACCTAGCCGAAAAACCAGCCGCAATTATCCCGTTTGGCAGCCACGAACTTGATTTTAAAATTGCTGCAGATCATATTAAGCATACAAAGCTCAAATTTCAACCAGATCAATTAAATTTAGTATATGTTGGTGCGGTTGGGACCATTATGAAAGAAAGTATTGAATACTTATGTGCAACCCTAGCTCAACTCAAAGCTGAACAAAATGCACTTTATAAACAGCTCCACTTTTATTTTATAGGGACAAGTTATGCTCCGGATGGCGAAGGGATGGCCAGTGTTGTTCCATTGGCTAAACAATATGAAATTGAAGATTGTATAACCGAACAAACCGATCGGATGCCTTATTTCGAATCGTTAACTATACTTACTCAAGCAGATGTACTCCTGGTTATAGGGTCGGACGACAAAGCCTATAATCCTTCTAAAATTTTTACTTATGCATTAGCAAAGAAGCCAGTTATCGGCATTTTTAAGACCGAAAGTCCTGCAGTTATTGCGCTTCAACATTCTACGGAAGGGTTGGTGGTTAAATATGAATTATCCAATGCCAAAAAGGAATTGGAAGCTTATTTAGTTTATTTAATCGAAAATGGCGTAGAAGTCCCAAAAATTAAAACTAATATTAATACTGCAGAAGAATTAACCAAAAAACAATGCGAACTATTTAATCGGGTTATCCATAATGAACGCCTTTAAAAGAACTTTTAGCTTTATTCATCAACATCCGCTGGCTAAGCAACATTTATTTATGGCTTACCTGAAATGGGTAATCTGGCAAATTAAAAGCCGCTTAAGTCCTGGTTTCCATAAAATTAGATTTTTAGACCAAACCTATTTCCTGGCTAAAAGGCGTTTAACCGGCATTACTGGTAATATCTACACTGGCTTGCACGAATTTGAAGAAATGGGGTTTTTGCTACATTTTTTAAGACCGGAAGATGTTTTTTTCGATATAGGTGCAAATGTCGGGTCTTATACTTTACTCGCATCGTCGGTATGCAAGGCTAAATCGTTTGCTTTCGAACCTAGCCCGGCAACATTTAACATTTTAACGCAAAATATAGCCCTCAATAAGCTAGATAATTTAGTTCAGCTTGCAAATAAAGGAGTTGGCAAAGAAAAAGGAATACTTCAATTTAGTGCCAATGAAGATACTACTAATCATGTTATTGCCAATGATGAAGCTAGCAACTACACTATTCAAGTACCTATAGTTCCTTTAAACGATTATTATCCGGCTGCAAAACCGGCTTTAATTAAAATAGATGTGGAAGGTTTCGAAACAGAAGTAATAAATGGCGCTATGAATGTTTTACAAGACTCCAATTTAAAGGCGATTATTATCGAACTAATAGGAGGTGGAGAGCGGTATGGTTACAACGAAAATGAAATTCATAAGAAACTGTTATCTTTTAAGTTTAAGGCTTATCGTTACTATCCCTTAGAACGAAGAATAGTGGAAACTGAAAACCTCGGAGAATCGAATACTATTTATTTAAGAGACCTTGATTTTGTATCACAAAGAATAAAAAATGCCAAGTCATTTAAAATATTTAATCGGCTAATTTAATTATACGCTACCATGACTGCGCATTCCCTACCTCCAAAAAAAAGGATTCCTTCTATAGATATGCTGCGTGGGATAGCCGCTTTAGCAGTTTGTATTTTTCATTTCACGAATGGCAATCAAACTTATTTTTCTAATAACTATTGGCTTAAAGAAGTCGGAAGCATTGGTTGGGCGGGGGTTGAAATATTTTTTGTAATTTCCGGTTTTATCATCCCCTATTCCTTATATCATGGGCAGTACCGGCTTAAAAATTTCGATTTTTTCCTCTTAAAAAGAATAGCGAGGATCGAACCGCCTTATTTTTTTTCAATTCTTATTGTTATTGCGCTTAGCTATATCAGTTCCCTGCTTCCTTATTTTAAGGGGGAAGCCTTTCATATCAATTATTTCGGCTTGATGCTGCATGTGGTTTACCTAGTCGAGTTCTTTAACCAGCCTTGGCTGAACCCAGTATTTTGGACATTAGCTGTCGAATTTCAATTCTATTTATTGATAGGTTTGATTTTTCCGTTTATTAACCATAAAAAAACCTGGGTATTCCTTATGGTGTTAACTTTACTTTTTTGCGGCAGTCTTGTTATTCAAAGTCAAGCCATAATATTCCATTATATTTTATATTTTATGCTTGGGATTTTAATATTCAATCGAAAAGTTAAAATCCATTCTGGAAAATATATATGGATGCTCGAACCCCTATTACTAATTATAATTTATCTGCAATTTTCATTGGCCCCTTTTGTCGCTGCTACTTTTGCATGGTTAATCCTTAGTTACTTTGAGAATTGGGAAAACAAATTAATCTTATGGTTGGGTGCCATTTCCTATTCGCTTTACCTTATTCATGTCCCTATTGGCGGAAGAATGATTAATTTTTCGGCTAACTTTTTTAATACAGAGGTAAGCAGGAGCTTTGCATTACTAGGTGCATTAGTCGCTACCTGCATATTTGCTTATTTATTTCATCAATTAATCGAAAAACCGGCAATCCGACTTTCACATGCTATCATTAAGAAAAAGACCTCATAAATGCACATCAAATTAGCTGTTATTACTACACATTTCCCCCAATATTACCTGCTCGTTTTCCATTCATTGGCTAAACGGAAGCGAAAACCCAGCGCATCAAATACCATTTATCTCCGAGATCTCAATTTTATAGAAAATGCAGTTATATAAATTTATACTTAGACGAAAGCTTTTTAAAGGACAGTTTAAGCTGTTTTTGTGGCTATTACGGCATAATCAGCTTAAACAGGTCGAAAAAATAGATCAGCCGATAACTGGAAGTTTTAAACTCAAATTAAATACGAAGAATTTCATAGATTCGTGTATTTATTATACAGGCGATTACGAGCCTTATTTAAAAATTCATTATAAGAAAATAATAAAATCTGGGGATGTTGTTCTCGATGTGGGTGCAAATATTGGTTTTCATAGTTTATACTTTGCCGAATTAACTGGCATTACCGGAAAAGTATTGTCGTTCGAGCCGATTCCTATTAATTTTAAATCCTTTAAAGAAAATTTGGAATTAAATAACTTTCCACAGGTTTCCGCGAATAATATTGCTTTGGGAAATGAAAATGCATCAATAAATATTCATATCGACCAGGAAGGGCAAAATCCGGGCGCCTATAGCCTGCTTACCTTAGGCACAAAAAACCAAACGATAAAATGCGAAAAAGGCGATGACTTTTTAAATAACCTCGGTATTGATAAAGTACATTTCATGAAAATAGATGTGGAAGGTTACGAGTTTGAAGTATTGAAAGGGCTTAAAAACACCATAGATCGATCTCGTCCGGTCATCAATTTCGAGTATGATAGAAGCTATCAATTAAAGAATAACGACGATCCGGCAAGTATTTTTAGCTTTTTAGCGCAAAGGAATTATCATTTTTTTAAAATTGATGGTTATGGGAATGAAATCCCTTTTACTTATCATGATTCCGTTAGCGGCGCAGAAATTATTGCTATACCTTGAAAAAACTAGCCATCATTATTACCCATCCCATTCAATACTATGCACCGGTATTTCGTTTGCTGGCCAGATCCTGCCAGTTAAAGGTTTTTTATACTTTAGGTAAGCAAAACGATTACGATGCTGGCTTTAAGCAGGCCATTACCTGGGATATCCCTTTATTAGAAGGTTATGAATATGAGTTTTTAGCAAACAACTCCAAAAACCCAGGTGCTCATTATTTTGGAGGTATAGCTAATCCTCTATTGCTTAAAAGAATTGAAGACTTTTTACCAGACGCGATATTGGTTTACGGTTGGTCTTACAAAAGCCACTTGAAGGCGATTCGGCATTTTAAGGGTAAAATTCCCGTTTGGTTTAGGGGCGATTCGAATTTATTGGATGAAAAACCCGGTTTAAAAAAATACATTCGGCATTTATTTTTAAAATGGGTATATAAACACATCGACAAGGCCTTTTATGTAGGCACGGCAAACAAAGCTTATTATGTAGCTTTTGGATTAAAAGCTACACAACTTGTTTTTGCACCACACGCCATTGATAACAATCGTTTTAGCGAAAACCGGCAAGCCGAAGCCAAGCAATTGAGAGAGTCTTTAGGGTTAAAGGGCAGGGAATACCTTATTGCTTTTGCCGGGAAATTTGAACCTAAAAAAGACCCGGAAATTCTTTTAAGTGCTTTTATCGAATTAAACCTAAGCAATGTACATTTGCTATTTGTTGGAAACGGTATTTTAGAAGAAAACTTGAAAGACCAATCAAAAAAAATGTCTGCCGAACGAACAACAAAAAGCGAACAACGAACAACGAACATACACTTTATAGATTTTCAGAATCAAAGTCAAATGCCTGCAGTTTATCAGGCTTGCGATTTATTTTGTTTACCTTCTAAAGGGCCGGGCGAAACCTGGGGCCTGGCCATAAATGAAGCCATGGCGGCCGGAAAAGCTATTTTAGTGACCAACAAAGTCGGTTGCGCTATAGACCTGGTTAAAAATGAGGTAAACGGAGCTATTTTCGAAGCGGGAAATAGGAATGAATTGAAAAATAAACTAACTTCCTTAGTCGAAAACCCAGAACGCCTATTCGAAATGGGAAACCAATCGGCTAATGAAATTAAAGAATGGACTATCGAAAAACAAGCTCAAATTATTATTAACGAATTAAATGCAACCAACTAGTAATCCTTTACGTTATTTACTTTTATATATCCCCTTCTTATTAGCCTTCTTGCTACAAAGCAAACCACATGTTGCTTATCTGGTGGCTTATGCTGGTTCGTATTTTATCTTTTATTTAAGTTATAGTGGGCATTTAAAGAAATTGCCCGACGATTTGCCAAGAGCCGAACAATTGCTAAGGCCTATTTTTTTAATGCAGATTATCTTTGCCGGTTACATGGCTTGTACCTCTATTTTTTACTATTTTAATACGCTGGGTTACGAATATGGTAATTATGTAGGCAGCAAATTTTTTAGAGGCGATGTTGTATATTCGTCTATTGCTAAAGTGCAAACTTATTATGTTTTAGGCCATGCTGCTTTTGTACATGGAATTTTAGTAGCGATGCGCTACCCTATCGAAAAAAAACATTACCTGTTTACCAATTCGATGAGTAACCTACTCCTGGGTACTTCGTTGGTTTGCCTGCCATTAAGCTATGCTTTCGGCAGAATAGGTGGCTTAAATCAGTTTAGCATTCAGCTAAGCGGGCTTAGTTTCGTTGCAGGCACCATTGCCCTCGCTTTTGCTTTAAGGGAAAAGAAGAAAATGAATATTGTAGCAGCAGCCACCTTGTTTGGTGTAAATTTAATCCAGGCTTTGGGCTCTGGATTTAAGGAGCCCATTATTATTGCTGTATTATTACTGGGTGTTTATTTATATCCCATTTATGGTAAAAAAGTAGTACCTGTTTTTGGCATATTACTGGTAGGTTTATTTTTTGTTTTACCTACATTTATTGGAAATTTTAGAAAGTTGGCTTCATCAGGTTATACGGCTATAGAGGCCAGAGATCAAAGTATCGACGCACTTTTAGACGATGAAGACCTGGCCGTAAATTTAAAAGAAGATAATTGGGCGTTTTTAACCATGCGCTTATCCGAAATGGATATGTTTATTAAGTATACCAATTCTACACCTTATTATGTGCCCTACTATAGCGCTACACTCGCACAACAAGCCTTTAAAACATTAATTCCCAGAGCATTATGGCCATCGAAACCAGATATGGAAATGCAGGTAATGGACAGGGTTTATAAGGCGGGTGTAATTGATCGTGGAATGTCCGTATCGGCCAAACCGGCTTTTATTGTAGATTGTTATTTATCGCGTGGAGCACTTGGTATTTTAGCCGGTCTTTTTTTATTTGGTTTTACTGCGCAATGGATCTCGATTAAAGCCGAAGAATTATTTGGTGGTTATTTTCTGGGAACAGCCGTGATGTTTGCCGGGTTATTTCAAATTTTTTGGCGCGGAAATAGTTTAGAATTTATGTTTAATTCTGTTTTTTGGAGCTTCATTACCATGTACATCATTTATTATTTCTTTAAAGCCCGCGGAATTTTAACAAAAATAAGTTGAAAATCGTTCAAATTACACCTGCTTATAAACCAGCTTATATATATGGTGGTCCGACCATGTCGGTTGCGAAGCTCTGCGAAGCATTAGCCAGCATTAAAGCAGATGTAGAGGTATTTACAACTACTGCTAATGGGTTAAATGAACTAGACGTAGAACCTGGAAAAACGGTAAGTATAGACGGTGTCTATGTTACTTATTTTAAAAGATTAACCAAAGACCATACTCACTTTTCACCAACTCTCCTTTGGGCCTTACGAAGAACGCTAAACGAAAAACCAAAAACGAAAAACGCCCTCATCATACATATCCATTCGTGGTGGAACCTGGTTACGATATTTAGCTGTTTAGTTGCTAAAATATATCAAATTCCAGTACTGCTATCGCCAAGGGGAATGCTAACTCATTACACACAAAACAATCGGAACTCTTTTTTCAAGTCTGCATTGCATCATGTAATTGGGAAATCATTATTAAAATATTGCCATATATTGGCTTCAAGCGAGCAAGAAAAGCAGAATGTATTACAAATTATAAAACCAAAAAGTATCCATGTTCTCCCAAATTTAGTAAGTCTTACCACTCAAAACAACAGCGAAAAAGGAGAAACGAAAGGCGAAAAACTTTTCCGTTTACTCTTCCTATCTCGAATAGAAGAAAAAAAAGGTTTGGAGCTGTTATTCGAAGCCTTAGCGCTATTAACAATAGATTGGCGGCTCAGCATTGCTGGTAGCGGGCAAACTTCCTACATAGAAAATTTAAAGCAAAAAGCGGCCCAATTAAACCTTAACGATCGCATAAACTGGTTAGGGCAAATTAATAATGAAGCGAAATTCGAATTCATTGCTCAACACGATTTACTAGTGTTAACCTCTTACAACGAGAACTTTGCAAATGTGGTAATCGAAAGCTTAAGTGTTGGCACTCCCGTTTTATTAAGCGAACAAGTGGGTTTATCAACCTATGTTTTAGCCAACGATTTAGGTTTCGTGACCGATTTAAGCCCAAACAAGATCAGAGAGGCAATTAACGAAGCTTTTTACGATACCATTAAACGAAACAAAATCAGGACCGAGGCCCCTCAAATTATCAAAAACGATTTCGACGAACAAAAATTAATACAAAAGTACCTGGACCTCTATCAGTTCATTTTAAATCAGAATTAATCTTGGCAAAACCCAATTTTAGCTTCATTATCTTAACCTATAACGAAGAAATACAACTTCCAAGGCTCTTAGCATCAATCGAAAAATTGACTGCTCCAATTTATATTTTAGATAGTGGAAGTGTGGATAACACCATAGAAATCGCCAAAAAATCTAATGCGCAAGTTAAATTTAACCAATTCGAGAACCATCCAAAGCAATGGGATTTTGCATTAAAAAATTTCGAAATTGACACTCCATGGACCATAGGCCTCGATGCCGACCAAATCGTAACTCCCGAATTATTTAACCAGCTGTTAAACTTTAACAACAAAGATTTTGAGGGTGTTAATGGCATCTACTTTAACCGAAAAAATTATTTTCAGGGCAAATGGATTAAACATGGAGGCTATTATCCATTCTACTTGCTCAAGATGTTTAGAACTGGTATCGGTTATTCAGATTTAAACGAAAATATGGACCATCGGTTTATCGCTCCAGGAAAAAGTGTAATTTGGAAAAAAGGTTTTTTAATCGAAGAAAACTTAAAAGAAAATGACCTCAATTTTTGGAAAGAGAAACACAAACGTTATAGCGACCGTGTTGCTGAAGAAGAATTTGAACGTTTAAAAGGATTAAGAACTCAAACACTAAGTCCTAATTTTTTTGGTAATCCCGACGAACGGAGAGCCCGGCTAAAAAAACTATGGTGGCAACTACCTTTAGGCCTTCGGCCTTATCTCTATTTTACCTATCGAATGTTGTTTAAACTTGGTATCTTAGACGGAACAAAAGGTATTTATTTCCACTACTTACATGCGCTTTGGTTTAGAAAATTAATTGATCAGAAAATAAAAATTTTAAAGAAAAATGAGCAACTTATCTCCCCAGGAAGCTAAGAAAAAAGCAAACAAAGTAGCGATACGTTTTGTCGTACTATTGGTAGTCCTATACCTGATCTTTAGTCAGGGGAATTTATTTATGAATAGTGTAACCAGCCCCGGAGCACGTTTTTATAATGCTTTTATAGCCGATCATTTTAATTATATTCAATGGATCAGGTCCTCACTTATATGGTTCGGAGCAGGAATTATCAAACTTTTTGGATTTTATACCATTCATAATGAAACCGATATTTTAGTTGTAGATGGCCCATATCTCCGCATTAATTATTCTTGCATAGGTTTGGGTGTAATGAGCTTTTTTTTGGCTTTTGTGATTGCTTTTCCAGCCAAACTGAAATCGAAATTGAGATTATTTATAATTGGCACACTCATGATTTATGTTCTTAACGTTTGCCGTATCGCTGGTTTAGGCATATTGTTAGGTTTTTTCAAATCCCAAAGAGATAATTTCACTTATCATCACGAAGTCTTTAACATTATTGTATACTGTAGCATTTTTGCACTCTTGTATTTTTGGATTAAAAAAAATACTAAACAACCCAATTCTCTAAAAAACTAAATTCAGAAAATGTACATACTCGGAATTAACGCCTATCACGGAGATTCTTCTGCCTGCATCTATCATAATGATCTTTTAATTGCCGCTACCGAAGAAGAGCGCTTTCGCCGCATTAAGCATTGGGCTGGTTTCCCCTCGCAAGCTATAGATTTTTGCTTAAAAGAAGCCGGAATTTCTATTCAGGAGGTCGATTACATTGCTATATCCAGAGACCCTAAAGCTAATTTTAAAAAGAAAGTATTCACGGCAATTCAAAACAAGCTAAGTATTGGCAATATGATCGATCGTTTTAAGAATTTAAAAAAAGCAGCTTCGATCGAAGACGAATTTACGCAGCATTTTAAATTAGAGAAAGGATCGCTTAAAGCGCAGGTTATTAATGTAGAGCACCACCGAAGTCATTTGGCAAGTGCATTTTTTGCTTCTCCTTTCGAAAAATCGGCCTTAATTTCGATCGACGGTTTCGGCGATTTTACCAGTACCATGACCGGCATAGGAAACAAAAACCAGATCGAAGTTATGGAATCGGTATCTTATCCCCATTCTATCGGTGTATTTTACACCACTTTTACACAATGGCTGGGCTTCCCTCATTATGGCGATGAATATAAAGTAATGGGTCTTGCTCCTTATGGTAAAGCAAAGTATACCGACCGGCTTAGAAAAGTGCTTCTTTTTAAAGACAATGGTTTTTTCGAGCTCGATTTATCTTATTTTAATCACCCCAAAAAAGGGGTAAATATGGTTTGGGAAGGTGGCATCCCGGCAATGGATAGTCTATATACTGAAAAATTAATAACAGAATTTGGTGCTGTCCGCAAAGCTGATGAAAAATTAAATGATTATCATTTTGATATGGCGGCTTCTGTACAGCAAATAACAGAAGAACTTATTTTCCATATACTCAATGCATTGCATCAAAAAACAGGATTAGATTCTGTTTGTATTGCCGGTGGTGTAGCTCAAAATTCGGTGGCCAATGGGAAGATTTTACAAAATACACCTTTTAAAAAGCTGTACATCCCGCCTGCAGGGCATGATGCTGGTACCGCTATTGGTGCGGCACTTTGGGTATATAATCAGCTGCTGAAACAACCACGAACCAAACCCATGCTGCATGGTTATTTTGGAAGTAAGTTTACGAATGAAGAAATTGAAACACTGCTTAAAGCAAAAAACATAACTTACCGTAAATTAACCGATACCGATTTATACGACGAAGTAACCAATTGTTTAATCGGTGGTGGCGTTGTAGGTTGGTTTCAAGGGCGGGCCGAATTTGGCCCCCGGGCATTGGGCCATCGTTCTATTATCGCCGACCCACGCAGAACCGATGCGAAAGAAATATTAAATACAAAAATTAAACGCCGCGAATCATTTCGTCCCTTTGCACCATCCATATTAATAGATTATACAGCCGATTATTTCGAGCTTGTCGACGAGGTGCCTTTTATGGAAAAAGTATTTAAAATTAAAGAATCGCAAAGATCAATAATTCCGGCAGTAACCCATATAGATGGCACCGGTCGCTTACAAACCGTTAATAAAGAAATTGAACCTCGTTATTACGATTTAATAACAGCGTTTTATAACAAAACGAAAGTTCCGATTTTACTCAATACTTCGTTTAACGAAAATGAACCTATTGTAAATACGCCAGAACAAGCATTAGATTGCTTTTTGCGCACGCAAATGGATATGTTAGTAATGGAGAATATCGTATTAACCAGGTAAGTTTAGGCCTTATTCCTCATTAATAGCCGTCCAAAGCAAATCTTTTAACTCGGTAATGCCTTGTTGTGCCACCGCAGAAATAAATAAGGTTTTAACTTTTGGCAGCTCTTTTTTCATCTCTGCCTTCAATTCCTCATCCAGCATATCAGCCTTAGTAATGGCTAATAAATGCGGCTTTTGCATTAATTCGGGATTAAACTGCTGCAATTCGTTTTTCAGAATCTGATATTCTTCGATAATGCTGCGACTGGTATCGGCCGGAATCATGAAGAGTAAAACGGAGTTCCGTTCTATATGGCGTAAAAATCTAAATCCTAGTCCTTTTCCTTTCGATGCCCCTTCTATTATTCCCGGGATATCGGCCATCACAAAAGATTTCCCATTACGATAAGATACAATTCCCAGGTTTGGCACTAAAGTAGTGAAGGGATAATCGGCAATTTCGGGCTTGGCCGCCGACAAGACCGATAATAAAGTCGATTTTCCTGCATTAGGAAAGCCAACCAAGCCTACATCGGCCAACACTTTAAGCTCCAGCACCATCCATTCTTCTTTACCGGGCTCGCCAGGTTGTGCAAAACGGGGTGTTTGTAAAGTTGGTGTTTTAAAATGCCAGTTCCCTAATCCGCCGCGACCACCGGGTGTTAAAATCTTTGTTTCGCCATCTTCGGTAATTTCAAATAAAATATGACCGGTTTCGGCATCCCGGGCAATGGTACCCAGCGGAACTTCTAAGATTTCGTCGGCTCCAGTTTTACCAGTTTTCTGACTGCTTCCACCACTTAGCCCATCTTCGGCAATAATATGTTTACGGTATTTAAGGTGAAGTAAGGTCCAGAATTGGGCATTCCCCCTCAAAATAATATGGCCACCCCGGCCGCCATCACCACCATCTGGGCCTCCTGTCGAAGTTAATTTATCGCGATGTAAATGCGCAGAACCAGCTCCGCCTTTACCCGAACGGCAGCATATTTTAACGTAATCTACAAAATTTGATCCTTGCGACATTTCTTAATTAGCAAATTAACTAATTAGCTAATTAGCTAATTTTAATATTTATCAATAACCGCACACAACTTATTAAAAATATCGTCGATATTACCGATACCATTAATTTTTGTTAGCTTTTTTTGTTCGTCGTAATAAGGAAGTACCAAAATTATTTTGTTAAAATATTCGTCGATACGTTTTTGAGATTTATCGGCCTTATCGTCTAATCTGCCAGTTTCTTTCTGGCGTAACGCCACCCGCTTAATCAACTCTTCCTTTTCGACATCTAAGGCAATTACACCAGCAATCTGGCTACCTTTCGATTCTAGAAACTTATCTAATTCGACGGCTTGAGGGATGGTTCTGGGAAAACCATCAAATACAAATCCTTTTGCTGTTGGGTTTTTATCTATTTCTTCCTCCAACATATCAATAGTAATCTTGTCGGGCACTAATTCTCCATCGGCAATGAGCTTACTTACCTTCTTGCCTAAAGCAGTCTGGTTTTTAATGTGTGCTCTGAAAAGATCTCCTGTAGAAATATGTACCAACTGATACTTATCTATCAGTTTCTGCGATTGGGTGCCTTTGCCTGCACCGGGAGGGCCAAAGAGAACTAAATTCAGCATTAAGGTTGTCTTTTAAATTTAAAAGCCTCGCCGCCTGTGGGCTGCAAGGCTCTATGATGTTTTGTGCACTTGTAGGGATTCGAACCCCAAACCTTCTCATCCGTAGTGAGATGCTC
>JAZKCO010000002.1:645628-1039160 GCA_040388055.1 Bacteroidota bacterium | reverse complement strand
TTATGCTTACGCATTCAATAATCCCATTTATTTTGTAGACCCAGATGGAATGTGGCCATGGCCTGGGATTATCAGTCGTTCTTTCAGTGGATTGCAATCTAGTTATAACAGTGCCGTCAACACCGTTAAATCTACCTATAATAGAGCGGAAACAAATGCCAGGAGTGCTTACAACCAAACAGCCAAAGCTGTATCCAATACTGGTACAGCAATCAAAAATTGGACGGTTGAGAATAAACAATCGCTTTTAGAGACTGCAAAAAATCTACAGGATGGAGGAGACAAGGTAGCTGCCGTGGGAGCTGTCGCAGCTATAGCCGGTGCGCCTATCGCAGGAGTGGGTGCAGCGCCAGGCGCAACACTTGCAACTGCAGGCAAGGCAGTTTCGTTAACTGGGGTTGTGCTAGAGGTCGCTGTAGAGTTTATTGCAGGGAGTGATAAAAATGCCGGAGTAACTATTGCTAATGAAGCTGGCTACGGTGCCCTAGGTAAACTAGGTAGTAAAGCAATCGACAACATGATTCCCGGCCCCACTCCTGATGTTTCTAAGCAGCTTAAAGAGGGGCTAAAACAAGCCGCTGGGCTTTTGGAAGCCGGGGTCAAACAACAAACAGATAAAGTAGTCGATAAAACTAAAGATAAACAATAAGTTAAATGAATTGGAAATACTTACTTCTAGGCATAGGTTTTCTTTTGGTAGCATATGTATTATACCGAGGAATTAAAGGAGAACGACCTTCTTCTGAGGAGACAAATTGGAAAGGTCCTACTGGTGTTGTGTATGTTCAATATTGGGGAGGGATTATACTATGCCTAATAGGTGGAATTGTATTCATACTGAAATCACTTCCGTCACAAATTTAAATTGAATATTATGAATTCTGAATTATTGTTTAGCCTATTGTCTTCTATCGGGCTTTTGCTTATTGGAGTTATGGCAAAGACCTCCAGTAGCCAGGGATGGCAGCCCGTAAAGAAATACTGGATATATTTTGTTATTGTGGGCGGACTTTCTTTACTGTATACGATATATAAGTATTTTTTGAAGTAATTTCCTAGGGTAAAGCTCACACTTTGTAAGACTAATAAATCCAAATCCCCCAAGCTTTTAGAGTTCGGGGGATTTGCCGTTATGGGCCTATTCGGTTCCAAGGTTGGATAAACCACATTAAGTTGACCCCTCCTCGCTAATTTTGAATCAATTCGTATTGTTTTGATTATCATATAAATAGAAGATAGCATGAAAATGGTAAGGCGGGGTCAATCATTTTGGTTTAACCACTTTACCCATTTGACCTCTCTTTTCTTTAAGTTAATTCTGCGTTAGTGATGGCAGCGGCATCCTTTTGGCACAGGTATATGCTTTGTTAAGATCAATTTTCCAAAAGATACAGCGAACAGCACGCCCGAACGCCCAAAACCCACTCCGTTGCAAACGAACACCCAAACTACTTAAGCACCAAGGAGAACATCAATAGCCGGGGGGAGGTTTGGTTAAATAAAGCGATTTATAACGAAATCGGGCAGTTAAAGCAAAAGTATTTGCATAGCAGCGACGGTGGGAGCACCTTTCTGCAAAACACGAAGTATGCTTATAACGAAAGAGGCTGGTTAAAAAACAGCAGTTCGGGACAGTTTAACCTTAAGCTGGGTTACGATACGTTGGCTAGCCCCCAGTATAACGGCAATATTAGCGCTCAGTTATGGGGAGCTAGTTATGGCAATAAGTTTAACTACCAATACGATAAGCTAAACAGGTTAACTAATGGTACCAGTACCGGGGTTGCCATGAGCGAGATTCTAAGCTACGATGCGATGGGTAATATCGCTACTTTAAACAGGGATGCTGGTGGCACGGCTACTTACAGTTATAGCGGTAACCGCTTAAGTGGGATCTCTGGAGGTGGGTTAACAACCGGGGCTTATGCTTACGATGCAAACGGGAATGCCACTACCGATGGAAGAAACGGGGTAAGCTTAACTTATAACTTTCTTAACTTGCCTGTAACAGCAACTAAGAGTGGGTTAAGTGTGGCTTATAGTTACGATGCTAGCGGCAAGAAGCTAAGTAAGACCAGTAATGGTGTGGTAACCAATTATGCAGATGGGATCCAGTATACCGGTACGGTTATCGACTTTATCCAAACCGAAGAAGGAAGGGCAAGCAACACAACTGGCACTTATACTTATGAGTATAACCTTATGGATCATTTGGGGAATGTACGTTATAGTTTCGATAAGAATGCCGGGCTGTTAAGGCAATTACAGGCTGATGATTATTATGGGTTTGGGTTAAGGAAAGTTGCAGTTACGGGCACTAATAAGTATCTTTATAATAGCAAGGAGTTGCAAACAGAACTGGGGCAATATGATTACGGGGCTAGGTTCTATGACCCGGTGATTGGAAGGTGGAATGTGATTGATCCACTTGCTGAATTGGGAAGGAGATGGTCGCCTTATGCTTACGCATTCAATAATCCCATTTATTTTGTAGACCCAGATGGAATGTGGGGTGATTACTTTGGCGAGAATGGCAAAAAAATCGGTAGAGACGGAATAAATGATGGTAAGAAGTATCTGGTAACCGATAATAATGAAGCGAGAGCTATCGCGAAAACAAATAAGGCGGGTGGCACTACTCAAGTAGGTGATGTTAAATCTGCAAGAGCTTTACCAAGCGATGCTGCTTTAAATACAAGCTTAAATGTATTGGACAGGACAGTTGCTAATGGAGGATTAAAAGAAGAATCCGCATTGGTAATGAAAGATGGAACAACTATAAACGGCCCTCAAGGAGGCTTGCCAACAATTGAAAATGGTGTTCAAACAGCTACTACTTCTTTGCCTGCTTTGCCGACGGGAAAAACAGCATCTGACGTAGAAGCTTCAATACATTCGCATCCCACAAAGGTACAAGTTCAGGGTGATGCAGTTTTCCCTCAATCGGCAAACTTACCATCTGGGCAAGATAAGACAACCTTTAGTCAGTTTGGTACGAATATCATTGTGGGACCCCTAGGAACGGTAGGTCAGGTCACAAAGAATGCAGATGGCACATTTAATATTCCCAATAGAGCAAATGGAGCAGTTATATATAATACGGGACAGGCACCGATAGAATTAAAACGAGGCGTTATTCGAAAAATAGTAGGCCAATAGCTATGAAAAATCTTAAAAAAAGTATTTGTATCGTGTTATTCCTGATTTCTTATTACAGAGTATCTGGACAGCAGTATAATAAGGAATTGGACTTTGTAATTGTAATAGATGAGAATGTATGGATTACTAGTACATACTTTCAAATTGCTATGAACAAGACCTGCGGTTCAGACACCATCAAGGCCAGTTATCACCCTGGGAGTTTATCCATAATGCAATCAGACTATGACAAGTTACTTTCAGAAGAAGCAAAGAGTATATATCTTAAGTTCGTTTATTATGACCATGCAGCAAAGAAGCAGAAAACATATAATTATGAAATAGAGCTCAAAAAGCCATGGTTACAGGACTACTTTAATGTGCTTCGCATTTATAACTTAGATAATAAAAAGTATAAAAAGTTATCCCCTATTGCGGAAGGTAAAAACTATACATATGAATTAGACTCTCCAAGCCATTCTTTTCGACGTGTTAGGGATAAATAAGATCTATTGGGAGTTTGAGCGATGGCAAAAGGTAATGGTACGCCCTCTTTATCGGAAAGTAATCATTCAAAATAAAATTACATCAAAGCCCAGCAGTTTACAATTGTTGGGCTTTTAGTGTTTGCTGTTTATCTGATAGGCTATATATACTGGATAAACCACATTAAGTTGACCCCTCCTCGCTAATTTTGAATCAATTCGTATTGTTTTGATTATCATATAAATAGAAGATAGCATGAAAATGGTAAGGCGGGGTCAATCATTTTGGTTTAACCATGTAACTGATAAAAAAGGTACTAAAGTAGTAATTCAACAAATAAAATAATTATGAAAAAATCAGTTTATTTTTTACTTTTTGCAATGTTACTTACGTCTTGTCTTGCTTCCAAAGAAAGTTCCACAGAGGCTCTTAGCGAAAGTCATTATCTTATTAAAAAGATACAAAAAAAGAATTCTTGGTATATAATATACATGAAAAGAAAAGATACTTTGTATAAGATTGTTTCGAAAATTGACACTAATTTCAAGGAAAGTTGCAATAAAATAGTTGTTGGTAAATCATATAATTTCGACTTACATCCTAGGAAAGATAATGCTCCGATAATTGGTGGTGTTAAACTTGATCCTGTAGGATTTACTGGATGTTATAATTTTGATAATCGAACAACAATATGTCTTGAACCAAAAAAAGGTATATATGAATTGTTTTATACAAATGATTTGAAGGGAATTTGTTATTCCAAGTTATAATTTTTCGCCTCTAAATAAGCGTTAACTAATTTAATATATAATACCAAGTGGATAAACCACATTAAGTTGACCCCTCCTCGCTAATTTTGAATCAATTCGTATTGTTTTGATTATCATATAAATAGAAGGTAGCATGAAAATGGTAAGGCGGGATCAATCATTTTGGTTTAACCAGGTAGATACCAAAATCATGAATGTAGTAGATGTATCAACCAAGAGTGGGGAATTAAAAATCCTAGGAACTTTGCAGGTGTTGCTGAAAAGACTCCAGGGGTATCAAAAGTTTTATCACCTTACAATAGTAAAGATCCAGCGATACACATTGAAATACCACAAAAACGTCAAAGATGAAAAGAACAGGAATTATTTTAATCGCGCTATTTTTCTTTCTACACTGTAAAGCTGATCCAGAATCTGCGAAAATAGCATTATTACAAGGAGCATGGTTTCAAATAAATGAAGAGAATGGTGCTTTTCTTATTAAGGAAAAATCACTTTGGTTCTTTGAAAATGCAACAGAATATAAGATTAAACTAAAGGAAAAATCTTTGGAGATTTATGAAGGAAACGATCTTTTTATAACTTATCAAATTGTTAAATTGGAGAAGCATAACCTTTGGTTAAAGACAGTTGAGGGTAATGTGTTAAAGCTCATAAAGAAGAAATAGCAACCTTTAGTGTATTAGAGATAATATGACTCTAGACGGTAATACAATGCAAATTGAGAAGCGTTGGAAGAAAAGAGAAACTATCAGGAAAAATCTAATTCAGGATATAAATTGGAGATTTCGGAGAGTCTGACTACTCCATTTCGGAAAACCTAGACAATCGATTCCGAAGGGCATTGACCATATTAAATCAATAGATACCAAATAGTTACAAAGAACCCGCTCGAGCTTCTTAATGCTCAATCCGCTACAGAATCAGATGATCTGCGGCCCCGAAATCTCCAAATTAGCTAGTGAACCAAAAACCAAATAACCAACCAACGAAAAACAACCAACGAACTAAAACCTTGTTATTTATTATATTTTTTTAACTTTAAAAAAATTTACATTCATTATGCAAGATCATCAATCTACACAGGGTTTAATAACCTTAATTTCCTTAAGTGCTGTTTGTGTTATCATTTTGATTACAACTTATATACTTACCTTCATTAAAAAAACAGACACCAGCGATAAAGCGCATTAATTTAGCAAGACCTTCGTCGACAAAGCACATCTTCCTTTAAAATAAAAGCCGGCTGTTTAAGCCTAATTCGTTTGTGCGAAGCCCTGGTTTAACCGGCATTTTTCATTTTCTGCCAGACTGGCACGCTCAAATACAAAGGCTAATTCATTAACTGACAGCTAATGCAAATTTGGCAATCAAAACAGGCTTGGCATAAAAACTGTTAAATCAATTGCATACGAATTAATTCAAATTATTAAATAAAAAATAATAGTATTTATGGCTTTAAATTTTAAACCTAATGCAGACAGAGTAGTAGTTGAAGCTGCAGCTGCAGAAGAAAAAACGGCTTCTGGTATTTATATTCCCGATACTGCAAAAGAAAAACCTCAACAAGGTATTGTAGTTGCTGTGGGACCAGGAAAATATGCCGATCAAACCGGAAACTTAATCCCATTAAGCGTTAAAGTTGGCGATCAGGTTTTATACAGTAAATATGGCGGTACCGAGGTAACTATAGAAGGTACAGAATATTTAATTATGAGAGATTCCGATATTTTAGGAACCTTATAGCAATTAAACCGTTACAACGCTTTAAAGTTGTAAAGTTTTGGAATTAGATTAAATACAGGAAAGTTAGCTTTCCAACATTAAAACATTAAAACAATATTAATAATGGCAAAACAAGTAAAATATAACGTCGAGGCACGTGATGCATTGAAAAGAGGTGTCGACATCTTAGCAAATGCAGTAAAAGTAACTTTAGGTCCGAAAGGTCGTAATGTAATTATCGATAAAAAATTCGGATCTCCATCCATCACTAAAGATGGAGTTACTGTAGCTAAAGAAATCGAATTAAAAGACCCGATCGAAAACATGGGCGCTCAAATGGTTAAAGAAGTAGCTTCTAAAACTGCCGATATTGCTGGTGATGGAACGACTACTGCTACTGTTTTAGCACAGGCTATTGTAACGGCAGGAATTAAAAACGTAGCTGCCGGTGCAAATCCGATGGATTTGAAACGTGGTATCGACAAAGCGGTTGCTGCTGTTGTTGCTAACTTAAAAGAGCAATCTCAAGCTGTAGGTGACGATAACAACAAAATTAAACAAGTAGCTTCTATCTCTGCAAACAACGACGAAATTATCGGCGCTTTAATTGCTGAAGCTATGAAAAAAGTTGGTAAAGATGGCGTAATTACTGTTGAAGAAGCAAAAGGTACCGAAACTGAAGTGAAAACAGTAGAAGGTATGCAATTTGACAGAGGTTATTTATCTCCATATTTTGTAACCAATGCCGATAAAATGGAAGCGGAATTAGAAAGCCCTTACATTTTAATTTACGACAAGAAAATCAGCAACATGAAAGAACTGTTGCCTGTTTTAGAAAAAACGGTTCAAACTGGTAAACCATTAGTGATCATTTCTGAAGATTTAGACGGCGAAGCTTTAGCTACTTTAGTAGTGAACAAAATTCGTGGTTCTTTGAAAGTTGTAGCGGTTAAAGCACCTGGTTTTGGCGATAGAAGAAAAGCAATGCTGGAAGATATCGCTATCTTAACTGGTGGTATCGTGATTTCCGAAGAAAGAGGTTACAAATTAGAAAATGCCGATTTAACTTATTTAGGAAGTGCAGAAAAAGTGGTTGTCGATAAAGACAATACCACAATTATTAATGGTGCAGGTAAAACCGACGATATTAAATCTCGCGTTGGCCAGATCAAAGCGCAGGTAGAAACCACTACTTCCGATTACGATAAAGAGAAATTACAAGAACGTTTAGCTAAACTTTCAGGTGGTGTTGCGGTACTTTATGTAGGTGCAGCCAGCGAAGTAGAGATGAAAGAGAAAAAAGACCGTGTAGACGATGCTTTACATGCTACCCGTGCTGCGGTAGAAGAAGGTATTGTTGCTGGTGGTGGCGTTGCCTTTATCCGTGCGGTAGAAGCTTTAGCGAACTTAAAAGGCGCTAACGAAGACGAAACTACAGGAATCGCGATCGTTAAACGTGCTATCGAAGAACCATTACGCCAGATTTGCGAAAATGCAGGTATCGAAGGTTCTATCGTAGTACAAAAAGTAAAAGAAGGCAAAGCCGATTTCGGTTATAATGCACGTACCGATGTTTACGAAAACTTAATTGGTGCTGGCGTTATCGACCCGACTAAAGTAGGTCGTGTTGCCTTAGAAAATGCAGCTTCTATTGCAGCGATGTTGTTAACAACAGAAGTTGTTTTGGCCGACGAGCCAGAAGAAGCTGGTGCTGGTGCAGCACATCCACCAATGGGTGGCGGCGGCATGGGCGGCATGATGTAGGAAAAGTCCGGAGCTTATTTTCCAAGGCTTTAAATTACAGACTTAAGACTAAAAAGTCCCTCTTAACGAAAGTTTTGAGGGACTTTTATTTTGTTATCTTTGTTTAAGTCTTCCATTTAAACCTTATCTCTTATGCAACATTTGTTCGATAGTGGTCATTTCCTTACCCAAAGTGAAGTTAATAAGTTTTTATTGGCCACCCTTCTTTGTGGGTTGATTGGTGTCGAGCGCGAGTTTAGAAGCAAACAGGCCGGCTTAAAAACAATGATCATGATTGGGTTAGGTGCTACCTTATTTACTATTTTATCGGTAAAGATTGGGCTGGGTAGCCAGGATCGGATTGCGTCGAATATTGTAACTGGCATAGGTTTCTTGGGTGCCGGGGTAATTTTTAAAGAAGACAACCAGGTAAAGGGCCTAACCACGGCCTGCGTAATCTGGATTGTAGCCGCAATTGGAATGGCTATTGGCGGGGGTTATTACGAACAGGCCATAGGAGTAACTTTAGTGGTGTTGTTAGCCTTGCTTATCTTTCCTTACGTAGAGAATTTCGTAGAGCGCCGGTTTACCAAAAGAACTTATCGTATTGTTAAAAAATACGAGAACGAAAGCCTGGATGCCTACGAAGAATACATCAGGACTTCCAAACTTACGCTTCATCGTGGCAAACAGGAGCTGGCAGATGGCATTATTAGCGGGACATGGGTTGCTGTCGGCAGCCCTAAAAACCATAAAAAATTTGTAGACAAGATGTTAAGGGACCATAACATTATTGCTTTCGATTTTTAGGCTAAGGCGATTTATACGTAAACAGCTAATCTATTTTATGCTGAAGGGAGGATCTCTATACTATCGCATTGTTTAAATGTGTCTTAAATCTTAAAAACTATCGTAAATTTGTACTATGCCCAATGAACAGATTTCCGTTTTTGATATTTTTAAGATAGGTATTGGCCCTTCGAGCTCACATACTTTAGGCCCCTGGCGTGCAGCACAACAATTTATTTTGTCTTTAACAAAACAAAGCTTGTTACCTGATGTGGAGCAGGTAAAGATTTTGCTTTATGGCTCGTTGGCAAAAACAGGGAAAGGTCATGGAACCGACATTGCCATTTTACTGGGTTTAACCGGTGGCGATCCGGTAACTTTCGATGTAAATAAAATCGACTGTACCATCGAAGAGATTAAGCAAAGCCGCCACCTACTAGTAGGTGGCCAGCAAAATATCAATTTTTCTTATGCCGACGATCTCATTTTTCTATATACAGAAAGTCTGCCTTTCCACCCTAATGCAGTTACTTTTCAGGCTTTCTTAAAAACTGGAAAAGCATTTTCCGAAACTTATTATTCTATTGGGGGTGGTTTTGTAGTTAAAGAAGGCGAAGATGGAAGTCAGAAAGAATTGGTCGACCTCCCCTTTCCGATAGAAAAAGCAAGCGAACTTTTACATTGGTGTTTATCGACTGGCCTAAAAGTGAGTGAGGTGGTGCTTGAAAATGAATCGGCCTGGCGGCCGGAACCAGAAACCAGGAAGGGTATATTACAACATTTTGAGGTTATTAAGGACTGCATTTATAGGGGTTGTCATACTGCTGGCTTTTTACCTGGAGGGCTGGATGTTGCCCGCAGGGCTTCGGCATTAAACAAAAGGTTGTTAAACGGCCAAATCTATACCGATTATAACAGTTGGGTCGGGGCTATTAGAAAAGGTGGAAACGATTTTAACTATATTTTAGATTGGGTAAGTTGCTTCGCTCTTGCAGTAAATGAAGAGAATGCAGCTTTTGGCAGGGTGGTAACTGCACCAACCAATGGTGCGGCAGGGGTAATTCCTGCGGTTTTACAATACTTCATTACTTTTTGCAATGGTTATACCGAAGCGCAGATTATTCAATTTATTGCCTGTGCCTCCGAAATTGGAAGCATTTTTAAAAAGGGAGCCACCATTTCGGCAGCTATGGGTGGCTGCCAGGCCGAAATTGGGGTATCTTCAGCTATGGCAGCAGCGGCCCTAACAG
Source organism: Bacteroidota bacterium (assembly GCA_040388055.1). Taxonomy (GTDB): domain Bacteria; phylum Bacteroidota; class Bacteroidia; order Sphingobacteriales; family Sphingobacteriaceae; genus Pedobacter. The sequence goes on along the minus strand of JAZKCO010000002.1, from coordinate 1,029,259 downwards.
AGTGCCTGGGAGGCTCACAACGACAGGTTCTAATGGCGGCAGAGATTGCAATGGAACACCACCTGGGCTTAACCTGCGACCCTATAGGAGGCCTGGTGCAAATTCCCTGCATCGAACGCAATACAATGGGCGCCATTAAGGCCATTACCGCCAGTCAGCTTGCTTTACAAAGTAATCCGGATAAAGCAAAAGTAAGTTTAGATGCGGTGGTTAATACCATGTGGGAAACGGCGCTAGATATGAATTCGAAGTACAAAGAAACTTCAGATGGAGGGTTGGCGACTAATATTCCGATTAGCTTACCCGAATGTTAATGAACAGCCTTACAAGCTAGTAACTATTTTAGCCGACAAACGCAAGGCCAATTCTGCATACATTTTACCTGAGTAATGCAAGCCATCGTCTGCAAGTAACGATAAATCTGTGATTACATTTCTAGATTCAGGAGTAATATCTATATAGCTAACCCCCATAGCTAAAGTCTCTGCTTTCTTAATGTCGTTGAAAGCATCTATTTCCTGGCTAATAGCCAGTACGTCCCGTCCGCTTGTTTTACCAAACGGTGTCACTCCCCAATCGGGAATTGAAATTACAAATACATGTGCTTTGTTGCCACCAGCAAAGTTAATCGCTATTTGCAGCAACTCTTTAAATTCTCTACTATAGCTTTCTAAAGTATAACTTCGATATTGATTATTTACCCCAATCAATAAGGTTACCAGTCCGAAGGTTTCTTTCAATTCCGCAGCCTCAATAGCTACTTTTAACTCATTGGTAGTCCAACCAGTTTTTGCAATAACTATAGGTTCTTCCACCTCAACACCTTTTTCTTGTAAAAGCGTAATCAATTGGTAAGGGAAAGATTCACTTGGATTTACCGCTTCGCCAATGGTATAAGAATCGCCTAAGGCGAGATAGGTTACCGAGGTGCTAGCATTTAAAATTGATATTTCTTCCATCCTAGCAATATATTTCTATTTTAAAGCTTCTGCTAATTTATTCCTAAAAGCCTGATTGGTTATCATATTAGCTTCAAATTTACCAAAATTCTTATTAACTAAGGCGCCTTCGACAGTTGATAAGTCGTTAAAGAAGAATGCACAAGCTAAGTTATCTCCATTTTTTTGTGACATATAAAAAGCGTCTGTTAAAACAAAAGCTGTCGAACTGCCTTTTTGCCCCAAATGATCAAATTGAACTTTATTACCTGCATATTCCATAGGCCACTCTAGAATGCTTTCCAAAATAAGTTGCGCAGTAGGATCTAAATAAGTTTTACTGCTAATTTTTTGCATTAAATTGGCATAGTTTGATGTGGTCGCTTTGACCAGTTTATCAGACCATATTTTTTGAATGGAGAATGATAAATTGCTAAAATTAAAAGATTTGACAAAGCTGGTATCTGTTTTTAGCTTCAGGTGAGCCTCCTCACACTTTTTATAGTAAACAGCTGCTGGCATTGCTTTAAGTTCTGTAATCCAGTCCTGTTCATTCCTATTATTTGGTTTTAAACAAGTCATTAGTGCCGCAGCAGTGAAATAATATAATGGATCGTGTTCTTTTAACCCTAGCAATTCTAAATTCTTGTTGATCTGTTTCAATCCTAAAAAATCTTGCAAAAATTCTGTGCTTGCATTCGAACTAAATTTGATCATACCTTTAGCAACCGCTAATAAAGTAACGCTATCCCCCTGTCGTTTATCTATAGATTTTAACCAATTAGATTGGGCACCACCATCAGTATTTACTATATAATATTTTGATAACTCTTTTACAGCAATCTTTGTATTTGGAAGAAATTTCTTTGCTGCAGCTTGTTTGGCAAATTCAATGGCGATAATGGTTTTGGCCGCACTTGCAAGTGGCATCGGTTGATTACCATTGTAGTTTATAGTTGTTACTCCATTTTCAATTAAATAAACGGATGATTTCGTTGGGTTGTCCTTTATAAAGCGGATAACTTCATCAAGACTTTGGGCTTTCGTAATCGTTAAAAAACCCAGTAAAAATAGGATCAAAAAACTTAATCGGCCGCTCATATTTATAGCAATTCCATCTTAAAAAGTTCGGCAATATGCGCCTTCAACCTGCCCTTTACCTCTTCCATGTCCAAAGCATGCCCCAGCTCTCTTTGCATAGAGGTCACATCTTTATCGTCGATACCACAGGGTACAATATTTTTAAAATAAGCTAAATCGGCGTTTACATTAAATGCAAAGCCATGCATGGTTACCCAGCGACTACAGCGAACGCCAAGGGCGCAAATTTTACGGGCCTTCTCCTTATCGGCGTCAAGCCATACCCCAGTAAAACCGGGATAGCGGCCAGCCATTATCCCATAATCGGCTAAAGTTAAAATAACCGCTTCTTCGAGCGTTCTTAGGTATAAATGGATATCGGTAAAAAAATTATCCAGGTCTATAATCGGGTAACCTACCAATTGTCCGGGGCCATGGTAAGTAATATCTCCACCCCTGTTAATTTTATAATAAGTAGCTTGTTTGTCGGCCAGGCCCTGCTCGTCGAGCAGGAGGTTTTCCGGGTGCCCACTCTTGCCTAAGGTATATACATGTGGATGTTCGCAAAACACAAGGTAATTCGGAGTGGCATGAGTTGTGTTTTCGGTACGGTTTTTTGTCTTTAAGGCAACGGTATCGTTAAATAATGCTTCCTGTTGGTCCCATGCAAGCTGATAATCGGTTAATCCCCAATCTATAAATTGAACCGTTTTGTTCATCATGTTTTTATTTTAAGCGATTACATAACCAAGCATGTAACCATCTTTAGTCTTGAAATAATTTACATCCAGCGCCTTGGTACCTTCGGGCAATTCTACCAAAACCTGGAGCGTTCCTTCGTCTTTAAGTTTAAAAGGCTTAATATGGATATGTTGTTTAAACTCCAATCCCTTCCTGCCATTCCATTTGTAAATAGCCTCTTTAGCGCACCAGCTTACATATAAACCATTGGTATTATCGCCAATCTGCTTTTGAGCCAGTTCTACATCCGATAAAAATTTATGTTTAATGCTCTTAATTTTATGTTTAATGAGTTCGATGTCGATACCTACTTTTTTATTTTTGCTAATAATTACAGCCGCATAATCATACGAATGACTAAGCGAAATCTGGGTTTCCGAATTTACCAGGTAGGGCTTACCATGTTCGTCCATCCGGCAGTCGATATAATCGGCAGTATTAAGCATTGTTCTTAACAACAAACGGGTGCTTAGCCAATGTAGCGCTCGTTTTCCGTTGCTTAAAGAATTGATTACATCCAGTTCGTGTTGTTTTAATTGCAGGCCGGCAAGTAGCTGCGCTTCCGTTTCCTCGATTTTCCAAACCGCAAGACTGGTTTGTTCGTCGATATTTTTCTGATATACTATTGGCATCTCTTATTTAAAAAAGTAATGCAAAAGTATCTTAAAATAATCATAATTTAGTCCAAAATACTCAAAAATGATACTCTCCGATAAACGCATCCTACAGGAAATAGATAAAGGCACCATCATTATCGAACCTTTTAAGATAGATTGCCTGGGCACCAACTCTTACGATGTGCATTTAGGCAAATATTTAGCTACTTATAAAGATCGTATTTTAGATGCGAAGATGCATAATCAAATTGAGCACTTCGAAATTCCAAAAGATGGCTTTGTTCTTCAACCAGGCACCTTATATCTGGGCGTAACGCTAGAGTATACCGAAACGCACGCGCATGTTCCTTTTTTAGAAGGCAAAAGTAGTACAGGACGACTAGGAATAGACATCCATGCTACCGCGGGTAAAGGCGATGTAGGTTTCTGCAATACCTGGACTTTAGAGATCTCGTGCGCACAACCAGTCCGCATTTATGCAGGCATGCCTATCGGACAGCTTATTTATTTTGTGGTCGATGGCGATATTGCTACATTCTACAATACCAAAGACAATGCGAAATACAATAATAAAACGACCAAGCCTGTGGAAAGTATGATGTGGAAAAACATATTTTAAACCCTCCTGCTTTTTTTTAATCTATCGGTTGTAGATAAACCCCGGATTTTCGTATCTTGAAATTAATTATCCTAACACGCTAATGAAAATAAGACTCTCTATCCTGGGTTTGGCGCTTATAAGTTCGCTAAGCTTTTTTGCTTTTACAGTTGCCGAAGATCCATTTACCGAGCTTCTTAAAAAGCTGGAAGAATTTACCCGGAAATATCCTCAGGAGAAGGTTCATCTGCATTTAGACAAGCCTTATTATGCAATTGGTGACGATATTTGGTTTAAAGCTTATGTTATCGACAGTAAGACTTCTATGCCAACCAATGTCAGTAACATCTTATATGTCGAACTCATTAATCAAAAAGATTCCCTGCTAAAACAACTCAGGTTACCCATACAAAGCGGGATAAGCTGGGGCGATTTTAAATTACCCGACCCACTAACTGAAGGAAATTACAGAATACGCGCATACACTAACTGGATGAACAATGCTGGTCCGGAGTCTTTCTTCGAAAAAACGATCAAAGTCGGCAATTTATGGACGAACAAGGTACTTACAAAAATGACTAACAATACTATTCGTTTTACAAATGCTACGGGAAATGTTTATGCCAACAGCCAGGTAAATTACGAAATACAATCGGGTAATAAGCTAGTTACAAGGGGTAAAACACTTACCAATGCAGCTGGAGAAATTAGCTTAAACATGCTTAACACACAACCGGCTCGTTACACTTCCGGAAAGGTCATCGCAACTATTACCTTACCTACGCTCGAAAAAATCGTCAAGATAATTCCTATTCCAGCATTTATAAATACCGTAGATGTTCAGTTTTTCCCTGAAGGGGGTAACTTGGTGGGTGGATTACCAGCCAGAATTGCCATTAAGGCTGTGAATACTAATGGGCTTGGCGAAAACATTGGCGGTCGGATTGTAGACGAACAAAATAATGAAATCCTTACGTTCGAAACTACTTATCTGGGTATGGGTTCTGTTTTCTTTACCCCAGAATTCGGGGAAAATTATACTGCACAGGTTAAGTTTAAGAATGGGGCTGAACAGAACATAAAACTCCCTGAGGTAGAGAAAAGTGGTTACATGCTTGCCGTCAACAATCTTGATAGTGCAAAAATGACCATCAAGATTGCCTTAAGCCCAGACCTTATGAATAAAGGAATGCTCAACTTGTTGATACAACACAATGGTAATGCTTTTTTTATGGCACAGGTATCGACCGACCGGCAAGCCGCAGCTGTTGTGGTGCCTAAGGATAATATTCCATCAGGCATTGTTCAGGTTACACTTTTCTCGGCATCAAACCAGCCGGTTGCAGAGCGGATGGTATTTGTGAATAACATTACCGAAAAAATCGATCTGAGTGTTCAAAACCTGAATGCAATCTATCATAAAAGAAGTAAGGTGGAGCCTATTTTCAGGGCATCAAATCTTAACAACCCCTTACAAGGCAATTTTTCTGTTGCTGTAACCAACGCCTCAATCGTAGATCCCGAACCCGAAAACGAGAGTAATATTTTAACAAGTTTATTGTTAACTTCAGAACTAAAAGGATACATCGAAAAACCAAATCATTATTTCTTAAATGACGACGAGAAAACCCAAAAAGAGCTCGATAACCTATTACTAACTCAAGGCTGGAGAAAAATAGACTGGAGTAATCTCGACTTTTTGCCTGCACAGTCGGCTGCTAAGACAGTCGCCTCTACGCAATATCTGCCAGAGAAAAATCTTAAAATTAGTGGGCGGGTTACGAAGGGCTTCGGGCCGATGGTTAACGGAAAAATAACATTACTTTCCAGTTTGGAAAATTCCTTTCCTCTCGATACCCTAACCGATGCCGATGGCAGGTTTAACTTCAGCCCTTTAAATTTTTCAGACAGCACCAAGTTTGTGGTTCAGGCAAGAACCGAAAAGGATAAAGCTAATGTAAACATCTACCTCGATAGTATACCAATGCCACCTATAAGTGCCAATACAAATAATGGCGACATCGAGACCAATGTGAATGAAACGATGATGGATTATCTGAAACAGAGCAATACTTATTTTGAGGAACAATATAAAAGAGGGTTTCTGAATAAAGCAGTCCAGTTAAAGACTGTAGAAATTGTGGAGAAGAAGAAAACTGCCTCAAAGTATTCGTCGAATAAAGCGGGCAGAGCCGATCTTGTATTTGACGCAGAAGATTTGAAATATTCCACCTCTCTTTCCACTTTTTTACCCGGAAAAATTCCAAGTATAGTGATCAGAGGGAATAAGGCCTACTCTTTACGAGGGTTTCCCCCATTGCCTGTAAACATCATGATAGATGGGACAATAATTAGGGACTATAATTTAGAAGATATTGTCGTCTCAAATATTGAGAGTATTGAAGTGTTAGTTAATCGGGCACTAGCCGCAATTTATGGCCCGGATGGGTCAAATGGCCTCATTATTATTACTACAAAAAAAGGGCAAAATTCTTATAGCATGTTTGCTCCAGGTGTTGTAAGTTTTACTCCAAAGGGATATTATGCTCCCCGGCAATTCTATTCGCCAAAATACGATATCCAGTCAGACCTAAAACCAGATCTAAGAACAACTGTTTATTGGAATCCTAATATTATATCGGGTCAAGATGGCACGTTTAAACTCGATTATTTCAATACCGATCGACCCGGGAATTATCGTATCGTAATAGAGGGGATAGACGATTTCGGCTATACTGTGCACCAAACATTTACATATCAGGTTAATTAATTATGAAAAGAAGCATTATTATTTTAGGAGTCGGTCTCTTGTCGGTATTTGGACTTACAGCATTTATAGTTAAAGACGATCCATTTACCGAGCTCCTTAAAAAGCTGGAAGAATTTACCCGGAAATATCCTCAGGAAAAAGTTCACCTCCATTTAGATAAACCCTATTATGCTATTGGCGACGATATCTGGTTTAAGGCTTATGTAATCGATAGCAGAACTTCCGAGCCAACCAATATAAGTAAGGTCTTATATGTCGAACTTATTAACGAACAGGATTCTTTAAAAACACAACTCAAATTACCTATGCAAAGCGGAATAACCTGGGGAGATTTCAAATTGCCAGATTCACTTTCGGAAGGAAACTACAGAATACGTGCTTATACCCAATGGATGCGAAATGCAGGACCACAATTCTTCTTCGACAAAACCATCAAAATAGGTAATTCATGGGCGAATAAAGTCTTTACCAGTACTGCTTACGAATTTAGTATGGAAAAAGAAGTGGAAAAAGTAATTGGTATCGTACAGTTTACAAACAAAGAAGGACAGCCCTATGTAAATAATGAGGTAAATTATGAGGTTCAGTTAAACTCTCAACGCCTATCGAGAGGCAGGGCATTTACCGATAAAAATGGACAGCTCCGTATCCCCATACTTAACACACAGCCAAACATTTACAAATCTGGAGAAATAATCGCAATACTTACTTTACCCGATAAGCAAAAAGTAACTAAAACAATCCCCCTTCGAGCGACTTCTGCAAAAGTAGATGTACAGTTTTTCCCCGAAAGCGGGCACCTTATTCAGGGGCTACCCTGTAAAATTGGGATTAAGGCAATTAATGCCAATGGTCGTGGCGAAGATGTTAGTGGTGCAATTTTAGACGATGAAGGTACAGAGATTATGGATTTCCAAACTACTTATTTAGGCATGGGAAATCTCTACTTAAACCCGATGCCCAATAAAACTTATCGGGCTAAAATTAAATTTAAAGACGGCTCAGAAAAGCTGTTCGGCCTACCTAAAATAGAAAATAGTGGTTATGTGTTAAGTATTAATAATATCGATACAGGTAAAGTAGGAATTAAAGTTTTAACAAGCGATGATTTAATTAATAAAGGAGAACTCAAATTATTAGCGCAGAAAGATGGTATTGTCTATTTTACTGCAAAAATACCGGTATCAAAACAGCTCATTACCGCCAGCATCCCTAAAGCCGGACTTCCTTCGGGCATTATTACCCTTACTTTGTTTAATACCGAAAACATCCCTGTCGCCGAACGCATTCTTTTTGTGAATAATGAGGCAGATAAAATAGCCATCGAAGTTCAGAACCTGAAAAAAAATTACTTAAAAAGAGGAAATGTAAGCCTGGATCTATTAGCCACCAATGGAGGAAAGTCAGTACAAGGTAGTTTCTCTGTCGCTATTACCAATTCGTTGGCCGTTAGCCCGGATCCCGAAAACGAAAGTAACATCTTAACCAGTTTGCTTTTAACTTCCGATTTAAAAGGTTACGTAGAAAAGCCTAATCATTATTTCCTAAGCGACGATGCAAAAACTGCAACCGACCTCGACAACTTATTGCTTACACAAGGCTGGAGAAAAATAGATTGGATAGCAGTTAACAATGCACAACCCCTTGTTATTAGTTATCAGCCTGAAAAAGAATTACAAATTAGTGGAACTCTTACCACTAATAGTGGCAAGCCGCTCCCAGGTGGAAAGGTGTCTTTATTTTCGAACTCGGCAGGCTTTTTTGCTGCCGACACGCTAACTGATGCAAATGGCCGGTTTAATTTTAATGATATGCAATTTAGCGACAGTACAAAATTCGTAGTGCAAGGCAGAACAGCCAAAAACAAAAAAGATGTGCAGTTAAAGCTCGACATTATTCGGCCGCAATTAATTACAGCTAATAAAAATACAGGAGATATTACGGTAAATGTAAACCAGGAATTAAAAAACTATTTACAGAAAAGCAATGATTATTTCGATGAACTAACCAGAAAAGGTTTATTAAGCCGTACAATTATGCTTAAAGGTGTGGAAATAATTGGCAAGAAAAATCCCGCACCAAACTCCAGCAATTTAAATGGAGCTGGTAATGCAGATGCTGTTATTACCGCTAAAGATCTCGAACATGCATTTTCTATTTCGCAATACTTGCAGAGTAGAATTCCAGGCATTAATATCCGCAACGGGCGGGCTTTTTCTATGCGTGCAAATGGAGGGGCAATGCAAATTATACTCGATGGAATAAAAATGGAATCAGATTTCACTTTAGATGAGATCATAGTCCAGGATATAGAAAGTGTGGAGGTCTTAAAAAGCATTGGTAATACGGCTATTTATGGGAGTGCCGGGAGTAGTGGTATATTAGTCTTTACCACAAAGAGAGGTGGAAGCGGCAGTTACAACACCTATGCTCCGGGTATCATTACTTATTCGCCCAAAGGCTATCCTATACTTCGTCAGTTTTATTCGCCAAAATACGATAGCAAACCAGACCCTAAACCTGACCTGAGAACAACCGTTTATTGGAATCCACATTTGGTATCGAACAAAGAAGGAAAAGCCAATATTAACCTTTTTAATACCGACCAATCTGGCACTTATCGTGTGGTTATCGAAGGAATAGATGCCATGGGTAATCTTGCCCGGAAAACATTTACTTATCAAGTGAACTAATTATGATGATGAAAAAATTTACCACCATTTGCTTTAGCCTTTTAGTGCTTTTTGCAGCTGCTGCCTTTACCGTAGCCGACGATCCATTTATTACTTTACTTAAAAAGTTGGAAGAATTTACCAAAAAATATCCCAACGAAAAAGTATACCTACACTTAGACAAACCCTATTATGCTATCGGCGACGATATCTGGTTTAAGGCTTATGTAACCGATAGCCGCAGCTCGGAACCCACAAATATTAGCCAAATCTTGTATGTTGAGCTCATCGACCAAAAAGATTCGCTGCAAAAACAACTCAAATTACAAATGCAAAGTGGTATTACCTGGGGCGATTTCAAGCTTAGCGATTCACTTTCGGAAGGAAACTACAGAATACGGGCCTACACCCAATGGATGCGAAATGCAGGGCCACAATTCTTCTTCGACAAAACCATCAAAATAGGTAATTCCTGGGCTAATAAAGTCTTTACCAAAACCAATTATCAGGTTGTCGCTAACAGCAATGGCCAGAAAGTAAACAGTATAATTAGTTTTAAAGATAAGGGAGGTAAACCATATATCAACTGCGTGGTAAACTACGACCTATTGCTCGATCAAAAAAGCAATACAAAAGGCATTACCAAAACCAATGGAATTGGCGAGGTAATGATTGCCTTTAGCCCCGCCGGCTCTTTTAAACAAGCTAATATTTTGGCGACAATTACCCTTGCCGACGGACAAAAAGTAAGTAAAAACATCCCAATAAGAGGCACTTCACCAGCCATGGATATACAGTTCTTCCCCGAGGGAGGAAACCTGGTAGATGGCATCCCTTCTACCGTTGCTGTCAAAGCGCTTAATTCTAGTGGCAGAGGCGAACAGATTAGTGGAAAAATTGTAGATAATGAAGGCACGGAAATTCTCGATTTCGAAACCGCCTACCTAGGTATGGGTACATTTGCCTTAACGCCGATGGCAGGGAAAACTTATTCGGCTCAAATTAAATTTGCGAATGGCACCCAGCAGTCTATCAGCTTGCCAAAAGTTCAAAACAGTGGTTATGTTTTATCGGTAAATAATAGCGATAGCATAAAAATAAGCGCAAGAATAATGCTCAGCCCAGACCTTTTAAACAAAGGCGAACTTAACCTGCTTGCTCAGCAAAATGGAAAAATACTTTTTACTGCAAAAATCCCGACAGCTAGACAAATCGCCGCCCTTTCTTTCCCTAAAACTGGCTTCCCTTCGGGTATCATTACCCTTACCCTATTCGACACTCAAAATCTTCCGGTAACCGAAAGAATCATTTTTGTCGATAACAGCAATGATAAAATCGATGTCGAACTGGAAGGATTAAAAAATAACTACACCAAAAGGGCAAATGTAGAATTAGGGCTTTTAGCTACCCATAATCAAACACCAACACAAGGCAGTTTTTCGATCGCAGTTACCGATTTATCTGCTATTGAGCCCGATTTGGAGAACGAAAGCAATATCCTTACCGGATTACTGCTTACTCCCGATTTAACCGGCTATATCGAAAAGCCAAACCATTATTTCCTAAAAAATGATGTAAAAACCAGAACCGAACTCGACAATCTATTGCTTACGCAGGGCTGGAGAAAAATAAATTGGAAAGCCATTAGTAACGAGCAATTTCCCGTTAATCAGTTCGCCCCCGAAAAAAGCTTAAAAATTAGCGGAACCGTAACTATGGGGGGTAAACCGGTTGTAAAAGGGAAGGTATCAATCTTCTCTAATTCGAAGGGAATTTTTGCAGCGGATACGCTAACAGATAATAACGGCCGATTTAATTTTGATCAGATTTCATTTACTGAAGGTGTAAGGTTTGTAGTAAAAGCCCTTAGTGAAAAAGATTCTAAAAATGTTAAAATTGTAATGGACGATGTCGAAGGGCAAGCTGTTACAGCTAGTAGAAATAATGCCGATATAGAGATAAATGTTAACGAAACGATGAAAACCTATTTGGAACAAAGTAGTAATTATTTTGAAGAACAGGAGAAAAGGGGATTTCTGAGCAGGGTAACTAACCTTAAAGCAGTCGAAATTATTGGCGAGAAAGTAAGTAAGGTTTCCAATTCGAGTAATTTAAATGGACCCGGAAATGCTGATGCTGTTTTTACTGCTGAAGACCTCAAAAACTCTGCATCCTTATCGAATTTTTTAAATGGCAAGGTTGCAGGTTTAACGATTACCAATGGCCTTCCCGGCTCGACTAGGAACGGTCGTGTAATGACTGTTTATGTAGATGGCGTGCTCTTTATAGACGGTCAGAATGAAGAAAATACCGAAACCTTAGATAACATAACCTTATTAGATATCGAAAGCCTGGAGGTCTTAAAATCGACTGCAAATACAACGCTTTATGGGCATGCTGGTGCAAATGGTGTAATTATTATTACCACTAAAACGGGAACTGCAAAATCGGTCAGTGAAATTAAATCGCCAGGAATCCTTAATTATTCAACAAAAGGATATTATGCCATTAGACAGTTCTACTCTCCACAATACGATACAAATTCGGATCCCAAACCCGACCTTCGTACAACGGTATACTGGAACCCACACCTGGTATCAGACACTCATGGAAAAGCCAGTTTTAATATCTTCAACACAGATCAGGCCGGGACCTATAGAATAGTCGTAGAAGGAATAGATGCGGTTGGAAATTTAGCACGTAAAATTTTTACCTATCAAGTAAAATAAAAATATGAATACAATAGAAGTTACCATTAAAGATCGCCTGGCCATCATTACGCTTAACCGGGGAAAATCTAACGCGTTAAACAAAGAAATGGTTACCGAGTTAACCGATATGTTAAATAACATTGAGCGCGACCCAAACATTGGCGGAGCTATAATTACTGGAAAAGCAAATTTCTTTTCTGCGGGTTTAGACCTGATCGAATTATATCATTATAACGAACAGGAAATAGAAAATTTTTGGAGGCTGTTTTTACAATTTGTAGCAAAGATTACCGCTTTTAAAAAACCTTTGGTGGCAGCAGTAAATGGTCATAGCCCAGCCGGGGGTTGTGTTATAGCACTGGCCTGCGATGCCCGGGTAATGGCCGAAGGAAAATATATTATTGGTCTTAATGAGGTGCCGGTAGGTATAATTGTTCCGAATAGTATTTTTAATTTATATGCCTTTTGGTTAAATAGAGCCAGTGCCACCAGAAGTCTTTTAGAAGGCAGGCTATTTAATCCCGACGAAGCCTTAGCCATCGGATTGGTAGACGAGGTAGTAAAGCAGGAAAGTATTTTAACAGCAGCCGAGCGCAGGATTCGAAAATATATGGCCTACGAAGGCAATACCTGGCAGCAAAGTAAATTAAATATCAGAAAAGATTTAATTGCAAGTACAGGGGCCGATCAAGATGCCGATTTGGCGATCATGTTAAAGCAATGGTGGTCGACGGGCACCCGGGTCATTTTAAAGACGATAATAGATAACTTGCAAAATAAAAAATAGCTAATTAAATTTCTCAAAATGTACAACCAGCCCATGTTAAGAGACAATGCCTTTGAAGGTAAAACAATTGTGGTAACCGGAGGCGGAACTGGCCTCGGTAAAGCAATGGGAACCTATTTTTTAAAACTTGGAGCAAATTTGGTAATTACCAGCCGAAAGTTGGAAGTATTGCAAAAAACGGCCAATGAAATGATGGCCGAAACTGGCGGCCGGGTTTTAGCAATACAATGCGATGTACGCGATAACGAACAGGTCGAAAACTTATTAGCCAAAACCCTCGAAAAATTTGGGAAAGTCGATGGCTTGTTAAACAATGCTGCAGGTAACTTTATTTCACCTACCGAGCGTCTATCGGCGAATGCCTTTTCGAGCATTATCGATATTGTTTTAAAAGGAACAGTTAATTGTACCCTTGCATTTGGCAAGCATTGGATTACAGCCAAACAACCAGCAAATGTTTTAAATATTGTAACTACTTACGCCTTTACTGGCTCGGCTTACGTTGTGCCCTCTGCTTGTGCCAAAGGTGGCGTTTTAGCGCTTACCAGGTCGTTAGCAGTCGAGTGGGGCAAATATGGTATTCGTACCAATGCGATTGCTCCGGGGCCATTCCCGACCAAAGGTGCCTGGGATCGATTATTACCCGGCGACTTAGCCGAAAAATTTGACTTTAAAAAGCGTGTACCTTTAAAACGGGTTGGCGAAAATCAGGAATTGGCAAATCTGGCGGCTTTTTTAATGAGCGATTTCTCGGCATATATTAATGGCGAAGTGATTACCATCGATGGTGGCGAGTGGCTACAGGGAGCAGGGCAAATGAATGGCCTGGCTGCCATTCCAAGTGAAATGTGGGATATGCTCGAACAAATGACGAGATCGGCAAAAGGAAGCTAATTTATTTAAAAATAACTTCGGTTGCACCGAAGCCAAATTTTTCTTTCTGCGCATCCATAAAAGTCTTTACCTGTGGATGTTTACTAATTATTTTATGAATATGATGCCGTAAAGTTCCATTACCAACGCCATGAATAAATACAATTTTGGGTAATTGATGAACAATGGCTGCATCGAGCATTTGCTGAAAATAACCCAGCTGAATGTGCACAAGCTCCGATTGCGCTAAAGATTGATAATCGGCTCTTATCTTTTCGATATGCAGGTCTATTTCGGATGCAGGTTTCGCCACTTTTGGAGCCTCGTTAGCTCCTCTAAACAAACTTTCTTTTAATTTTTTTGCATCAATTAGGGGTAATGGCTCATCTAAACGAATGAGCCACCCGTACTTATTAACTTCGCCAATCTGACTTTTCGAAATACTAAAATCTTTTGCTTTAAATTTTCTATGAAATACCAATGGCGTTTTTGGTTTTAGATTGATGGGAGTAAAAAATAGAAATTGAAAATCAAATTCCGGCCATATTTCCAAATCGGCTAAGCTAGCACTATATAATTGCATCTGCCCCTTTGCCTGTACAACACCACCAAATTCGCCTTTATATTTTCCTTTTTGATCTGTTTTTAAACTTAATAACAATTGATAGGACGTTCGGTTAATCAATGTAAAATGAACTACGGCACTTGCTTTATGATCTTCGGTTACTGCCAAAAACAAGCCTTCTTCGATAAAATATTCATCAACATCTCTTTCAGTTGTCGTACTATACTGAGATTTAGCCACATTTGATTCATGGCCATAAACACTGGTTAAGTTACTAATAGCCACCGGAATTTCAAATCCATCGGTATCTGTAACCCCTAAAGTTAGACTATCGATTATCCTTGTTACATAACCTTCTCTTTTTTCGTCGACAAAGCGGACAAAATCGCCAAGTTTAAATTGCATGTTTTATTGGTTATAAGCTGTACAAACCTACCATCTTATTAAAGCACTTGCCCAGGTAAAACCCGATCCGAAAGCAGCAAGGCAAACCAGATCCCCCTCTTTTACTTTACCCGCCTCCCAGGCTTCACACAGTGCAATTGGAACCGATGCTGCCGTGGTATTCCCGTATTTCTGAATGTTATTAAATACTTTATTATCGGGTAATTTTAGCAATTGTTGCACATACTGACTAATACGTAGATTTGCCTGGTGTGGCACTAGTAAATCGATATCGTTTGGAGTGAGGTTATTCGCAGCCAAGGCCTCCTTTATAACCTCTGGAAATTTAACTACTGCTTTTTTAAATACAGCTGGCCCATCCATATAAGGTAATGCTGCACCACTTTCTAATTGCTCGGTTGTTAAAAATAAACCGCCCAGCTCCTGATCAGGATAGCCAGGTTTGTCTTTTAGCCATTTATTGGCGTGAGCACCCGGATAAAACATCGCCAATATTTCTGCATCAGCCCCATCGCTATGTAAATGTGTACTTAAAATACCTTGCCCCTTCTTTTTGGCAGGTTGCAAAACCACCGCGCCGGCACCATCACCAAAAATGACCGATACATTACGACTGCGGGTTTCAAAATCCATCGCAAAAGAATGTTTTTCGCTACCCACAACCAAAATGTTTTTATACATTCCTGTTTTAATAAACTGATCGGCAACAGATAATGCATATACAAAGCCCGAGCATTGATTACGAATATCTAATGCTCCAATTTCACGCATTTTCATTTCACGTTGCAGCAAAACTCCGCAACCCGGGAAATAATAATCGGGGCTTAAAGTGGCAAAAACGATAAAATCGATATCCTGAGGGGTAATACCGGCTCTATCGATTGCGATTTTGGCTGCCTCAACACCCATAGTGGTGGTAGTTTCTGTTAATCTGTCGGCAAAACGACGCTCCTTTATCCCAGTCCGTTCTTGAATCCATTCGTCGTTCGTTTCCATAAAACGAGCTAATTCATTATTGGTGTATACATTTTTAGGGACATAATATCCGATACCGGCGATCTTTGAGCTTTGCATACCTTCGAGTTTGAATAAACAAATGTAAAGAAAGATTTGGGATGTGGATACCACGTATTAAGGCCTATCAGCTGTCTTTCTTTTTGGTTAATTGTTTCAACTGTTTAGTTAATTAGTTGCTGGTCGTTTTTCGCCTAGCAACTTTTCCAGTCCTTCCAACTTTTCCAACCCCTAATCTATAGCTTAAATATTTCCTAAAGAATGATTATTTTTGCATAATGTCTACAGAAACAAAGGAAGAAACATTTACATTGGAGGAAATCTTAACCTCCTTAAAAACCGTTCATCGTTTAATTTTATGGAACGATGATGTAAATACCTTTGAGCATGTAATCTGGTGTATGATGAAATATTTAAGTTATAGTGAAACACAAGCAGAAAAAATTGCCTGGGAAGTGCATAACAAAGGCAAATGTGCTGTATTAGAAGGGTCGTTTACAGAAGTGGAGGTATATCGTAAAATTTTACAACAAGAGGGTTTAACTGTTTCTGTCGATTAGCACGAACTTCCGGCTGCTCCTATTATTATTGTTTGTGCTACAGTCGGCAAAGGCTCAGTATATATCTTTAGCAAAGGTTATTGCCGATTCGAGTATTACAGGTGCGCAGCTCGTTTGGATAAAATTTTACAGTTAAGTAAAAAACAACTTAGCAAGTTGCTTAAAGACCGGGTTTCTTTGTATAGTAAAGAAAAGCCATATCATCTTGCAAAACAACTGTTCTGGAGTTTGGGCGTAGGCATTTTTCAGAACGAAAAGGGTATTGCAGCCTGGCATTGGGGCGACAATGGTAGTTTCAGGGGCTTTTTTATGATATATCCCAAAAGAAATGAAATATTAATCTGCCTTACTAATCATACCGACGGCTTAAAGCTGATGCCGGTTTTATCCAGTATGTATTTTGATAAAGCCACCTGGTTTAGTCCTCCAAACTAGCTCGAATAATTAGGCTAATCCTTTCAAAACCGCTGTCAATTCGGTTTGGGTAGTTTGTGTTTTATCTTTGGCATACCAACCATGTAAACGTTCGGCTAATAGGGTAAAGTCGATTGCCTCTTTTCTCCAATCTGCTAGCAAATTTTGCAAAATAGCTGGTCTTGGACCCCATTTTGGCATAACGAGCTCATTGTTCTCATTCAAAATTAGAAGTACTGGAATTGCCCGTCCGCCATTAGTTAAATGGGCATCGATTAAAGGAATATGTTGGTCTCTTAAAACCAGTTTGAGTTCGAATTTTTCCGGCGCAGCCGAAGCAATCTTAGCAATAACAGGTACAATTTGTGCCGCATCGCCACACCAACCCTCGCTAACCACTAAGAAATGATATTTACCCTTTATATTGGCAATGGCACCTAATAACCCGTCGTTTAAAACAACCGTTTTGTCGACCCGGTTCATCCTTTGTACATTCATTTTGGTATAATGCAACAGCTCTTCAGCATGGTCTGGCCCGGTAGTTTTACCCTGTGCTAAAAGTTGGTTAACCAGTTCGCGGTAACCTGTATAGGTTAATGCTTCGTTATCAAAAATATTACCGTAATTAAGCATAGTATAGCTGTAATAAAATAGTTACGCCTCTTTTTTTAAACCTTCAAGTCCGACCTTTGTCTCCTTTATAAGGAACACACAAAACGAAAAGATTAGATGAGACAAATGACAAGCAAAGTTCTATTATTATCATTAGCAATTTGTATGATAACTGTAAAACTTTCTGCACAGACTAGCAATACAGGAAAAATTAGCGGAAAAATAGTCGATGGCCAGACCAGCGAAGGTATTCCGTTTGCATCGGCAATTTTATTAGATAAAAAAACAAAAGCAATAGTAAAAGCAGTACAAACAAACGAGGATGGTGTTTTTATCATTGGAAGCCTGCCTAATGGGGTCTTTACTTTTAAAGCCAGCTATCTTGGCTTTCAGACCATGGTTAGAGATTCTGTTGCCATTACAGCTACTGTAAAAGAAGTCGACTTTGGTACCATTAAAATGAAAACTGCTAAAGGGAATTTTTTAAATGAGATTACGGTTACTGCTACAAAGCCAACGATGCAAATGGGCATCGATAAAAAAATATTTGCCGTAGACCAAAGTCTGGTAAGTGAAGGCGGGTCGGCATCAGATCTATTGCAAAATGTACCTTCTGTACAAACCGACATGGACGGTAATGTAAGTTTGCGTGGATCGGCAGGAGTAAAAGTATTAATAGATGGTAAGCCTTCTTTAATTGCTGGTGGTAATATTGCGCAAATTTTGCAATCTATACCAGCAAGCTCGATCGAAAGTGTCGAATTAATTACCAACCCGTCTGCAAAATACGATGCCGAGGGTCAGGCTGGAATTATTAATATTGTTTTAAAAAGAAATAAAAAACTTGGCTTTAATGGCTCTGTTGGCTTAACAGCTGGTAGCCGCGATAATTACAATGCAAATACCAGTTTAAGTTTTCAAAACAAAAAAGTAAATCTTTATGGCAATTACAGCTATCGTTATGGTAATCGTTTAGGTGGTGGCTTTAATAATATTGCTTATTTTAATACGGTTAATCCAACTGCCTTCGCGAATCAGAATACCGATTCGAGGTCATCAGATAAGGGTCACAATGTGAAAGCAGGTATTGATTATTATGTAGCAGAAAAAAGTGTTTTGAGCCTTTCAGGCGGGTTTAATATCCGTAACAATAACCGCAGCGAAGACTTGGCTATTAATCAGTTCGACTCTAACTTAAACCCATTGCAGTTAAGCAGCCGGAATAACATCAATAACGGGGAAGGAAATAGTTACGATTTAAATTTAGATTTTTCTCAAAAATTTAAAAAACCTAAAGAAGAATTAACAGTGAGTGTAGGTTATTCGGAAGGAGAAAACGATAATAATCAGGTTTATGGAACAAATATCTTTAATGTTAACGGCGCCGCTGTTAATCCAATGCCGGCCATTCAACGTAATATCGGAACCGGCCGGAACAGAAATTATAACGCGCAATTAGATTATTCACTTCCAGTTGGTAAAAGTGGCAAAATAGAGACCGGTATTCGCAGCCAGATTCGTATTTCGGAGAACAATACCTATGCCGACCAGTTAAATGATGTTACTGGAAATTTCGATTTCAACTATTTATTGAGCAACGATTTCAGCAATAAAGATCAGGTTCACGCCGCTTATTTCAATTATCAGAATCAAATGGGGAATTTTGGTTATCAGGTTGGCTTAAGAGCTGAGGATGCTGCACTAAGCACTAGTCTTGGCGCTTATAATACAAATCATGATTTAAATTACACCCCTGGAAAAGTAGCCTATACCCGTTTGTATCCAAGTTTGTTTTTAACACAAAAACTAACAAATGAGCAGCAGTTACAACTGAGTTATACTCGTCGGGTAAACAGACCCAGAGGTTGGGAAACGAATCCTTTTTTGGATGTTTCCGATCCATTAAACTACCGCCAGGGTAATGCTAATCTTAAACCCGAAGATATCCATGCTTTCGAATTGGGCTATAGCAAATACTGGAAAAAATTCTCTATCGTTTCCTCGTTATACCTTCGTCAGACGAACGACGTTATACAGCGTATCCGCACCGAACCTGATGCTAATGGCGTTACCATTAGTACGCCACAAAACCTTACCCGTAGTACGGCTAGTGGCGTAGAGTTGATCGGGAAATATGATGTTGTAAAAGCCTGGAATTTTACGGCAAATATAAATTTATATCAAAGTAAAATACAGGGTGTACCGGCATTTGGTATTGTAGAAAATGCTGGCTTTAGCTGGAATGCCAATTTAACCAATAACTTCGTACTGCCTTATAGTATAACTCTGCAGGTTAAAGGCGACTATCGTGCACCGGAAGTGATGGCACAAGGAAAAAGAAATGCAATGTATGGCATGGATGCAGGTGCAAAGTACGATTTCAAAAGTAAGAAATCGAGCTTAAGTCTCAACATCCGGGATGTTTTTGCCACCAGAAAATGGACCATGACAACTACCGGCAATACCTCGACTGTCGATTTTAGCCGCTATATGCAAGGAACAATGGCCAACTTAACTTATTCGTATCGTTTTGGTAAAACTGATTTTGGATTTAAGAAAGCTAAAAAAAGCGATGAACAAGCCAATCGTCCAGACGAAGAATCATTTTAATATTTTCTATCTTAGCTAAACCTTGAAAGAACTAGTCCCGAATTTTTTAGCCCTTATTTTCCTAAGTTTAATAACGTTTAGCACTTCCGCCGCCGAAAATGGTGTAATTAGAGGAAAGGTTGTAGAAGAAATCGGCGCGCTCCCGGTTCCATTCGCAGGAGTGGTTGTTTACGACTCGAACACCGATCAGTCTCTATTTACCATGCAGACCGACGAAAATGGTTATTTTAAATTTATCAATTTAAAAACAGGCACTTATAAAATAAAAGTAACTTTTGTAGGCTTTACCAACCTGTTTGTTAACGATATTATTATTACCGATAAGGATTTCGATAAAAATCTTGGCAATCTCAAAATGAGTAGCGAATCGAGTAGTCTGGCCGAAGTCGTAATTAGTGCACCAAAGCCTTTAGTCGAGTTTGGAGCCGATGTAATTACCTATAACGTTGGTTCTTCTGTGTTAGCCGAAGGCAGTACAGCAACCGATGTATTAAAAAATGTACCCATGGTGGAGGTCGATATTGATGGGAATGCCACCATTACAGGCAAACGGAGTACCCGGGTATTTATCGATGGCAAACCGTCGGATTACATGACCTCGAATATTGCCGATCTATTAAACGTTTTACCATCGGATGCTATCGAAAAGATAGAGGTAATGACTAATCCGCCCTCCAGGTATTCGGGCGATGGAGAAGGGATTTTAAATATTGTAATGAAAAAGGGCTTTAAAGTTGGCTTTAATGGCAATATTGGTGTAACAGCCGGATTGCAGGGAAATGCCAATACTAACGCTAATGCTTCGTATCGGGGTAAAAATTTTAACATTAATGGAAGCGGCGCCTTTCGCCAAAATATTGGTAAAAGCAATAGCGAAAGTTACCGAACCAATCTCTTCCCGGATACCACTTTTTATTACAATCAGTTTAACCATAACAGGAGCGAAAACGATGGCGGTAACTTTAGGTTAGGCTTCGATTGGGATATTACACCAAAACAGAATCTACGCCTTTCGACCAATTACAACCTAAACCATAACGATAGCCAATCGGGCAGCGATCTTTATTACCTAAATGAAGAACATGAGCAGAAGCGGCAGCGTAACCAACAAAATTTGGGCGATGGAAATAGCAATAATTTTGTTTTTAATGCCGACTACAACCTTAAAACAGACACCATTGGTGGCCGGCTCTCTATAGGGTTAACCGTTAACCGTAATTCAAATTCCAGTTTAAGGTCTTATCATACGATATATCCTTTCCCCATTAAAAATACTTTGAAACCAAGTTTGCAGCAAAACGAGAATGATATTGGTAACCGGGGCCTGAACTTCAATTTAGATTACGACAAACCGGTATTTAACAAACGGGATCAGCTCGAATTTGGTATTGCCTATAACTACCGTAAAAACGACAACGACCTGCAGGTACAAAATCTCAATTTCCAGACACAGGAATACGTTAACAACAAAAAACTGAGTAATAAATTCTTTTATAACGAGAACATCTTATCGGGTTATGCTTCTTATAATTACAGGAAAAATGGATGGGGTTTAAAAACTGGTTTAAGGGCCGAATTAACCGATGTAAATTTTGATCTTTCGACAGGCGATAGTTATAATGTCGATCCTTACCTTAGCTTATTTCCGAATATCTCGATAAATCATTTTTTTAAAAAGCGATATAATTTTGGAGCAACTTACAGTATACGGATAAACAGGCCAAGAGAAAATACGCTTAACCCGCAAATTAATAATGCCGATACCTTAAATATTTCTTACGGAAATCCAGGTTTGTTGCCTGCTTATACCCATCAAATGGATTTTAGTTTTGGCGCATTCGGACAAAAATGGTCGTTTACCCCCCGTGTTTCTTATTCCAAAAGCAGTGGTGTAATAGAGCGCTATCGGATTGTTAACAGCAATGGCGTGTCCGAAAGCACCTTCGATAATGTAGGCACTAACCATTCACTTGCTTTAATGCTTATTGGAAATTTTCGGCCTACCCGTAAAATTTCGACCAATGGTAACTTTAGTATTATCCAAAGCAAGTATAGCTCTAAGTTAAACTCGGCGTTAAATAGAGATGGATTAAGTGTACGGGCGTCTATGGGTTTCTCCATGCAATTACCTTACAAAACTGCTTTCGAATCTAATATCAATTATGCCAATAATATTAATGCGCAGGGTCGGAATAAGGGCTCGATTAACAGCAGTTTTGGCGCACGGAAAACATTTTTCAAAAACCGCTTAACCACCCGGGTCAGTACTAACGACCCCTTTGGCCGTAAAAACAATAATTCATTTAATCAGGGCAATAACTTTATTTCCGAAAGCCACTCGATCAACAACTCAAGTAACGTTACTTTAAGCTTAAATTACCGTTTTACAAAAGTGAAAATGAATAAAGTGGCTATTCCACCTGCACCCAAAAAATAAATGTTAATTTTGTAAAGAAAAATTTAACATGATGAGGGTTTTAGGCTATATTTTTGGGGCTGTATTTCACTTCTTTTTCTTTTTAATGCTTTGCATTTTCCAACCTATACAATGGATTTGTTATCGGTGGTTTGGTTATAAAGCGCATAAGGTTTCGGTCGATATTTTAAATTTTTTCTTAACCTACTGTAATTGGTTGCTGTTTAATAGTGTAACCTTTACAAACAAGCAAAACCTGCCTTCCAATAAACCTATTATTTTTGTAGCCAACCACCAAAGTATGTACGACATCCCTGGTTTAATTTGGTACTTACGCAAACATCAACCCAAGTTTATTTCTAAAATAGAACTTACTAAAGGCATCCCCTCTATTTCTTTTAATCTAAAGTATGGTGGTGGCGCAAACATCGACAGGAAAGATAGTAAACAGGCCATTGCCGAAATCATAAAGCTAGGCCGTAAAATGGCAGCCAATAACTGGAGTGCGGTTATTTTTGCTGAAGGTACCCGGGCCAAAGACGGAAAACTGAAGCCATTTCAGGTTGGCGGTATTGCTACCCTCTTAAAAATAGCCCCCGAATCGTTAGTGGTTCCTGTTGCCATTAAAAACTCCTGGAGAATTGTTCGGTACGGCAATTTACCCTTAACCATTGGCAACCCAATTAGCTGGACCGTTTTAGAACCCATCGACAAAACAGGTAAAACCGCCGAAGAAATAACCCTCGAAGCCGAACAGTCTATTCGGATAGTATTAGACCAAATCCTATCGGCATGAACAATATGATCCGCTACCTTCTAATCGGCTTTCTAAGCATGGGGCTTACGGCAAGCGCGCAGCATCAGAAACCGACTAATACGCTGTTATGGGAAATCTCCGGGAAAGATTTACAAAAACCATCCTATTTATTTGGAACCTATCATTTCGCAGATAAAGGCTTTGTCGACACCATGGCTGTTGTAAATGAGAAGCTATCTTTTGCCAATGCTATTGTTGGAGAATTACTTATAAGTAAGGAATTAGCAATTAAACTAATACCTTATATGCTATTGAAAGATACTTCATTAGAAAAAATATTAAGTCCCAAAGAATATAAATTAGTTGACAATTATTTGAAGAAATTGGGTAATTACAGCCTTACTCAATTTAATAACTTTAACCCAATGGCCTTACAAACTTTGATTCTTCAATTAACTTCTCCAAAAACATTTACGGATACTAATCCCGCAATTGACCAATATTTTCAGGACTATGGTAAAGCAAACCAAAAAGAAATCGTAGGCTTAGAAACGGTAGAAGAACAAGCACAAGTTTTATTTGGTGCTAATTTAACAAGGCAAAAAGAGATGTTGATTAAATACGTTAAACACGAAAAGAAAAACAAAGCAGAAAATCTAAAGTTATACAACGATTATATCACTCAGAATTTTAAGGCAATTGAAAAAAAATTTAATAACCTTGACGATTTTACCCTTGAAGAACGTGATGTATTGCTTAAAAACAGAAATTCAAATTGGCTGGCCAAATTACCAGCATTAATGCAAAAACAATCATTATTTATTGCTGTTGGTGCAGGTCATTTAGTCGGGAAAGATGGCTTAATAAAAGGCTTACAGCATTTAGGTTATACAGTAAAACCGTTAAAAACTAATTAATGTGAGGAGTTATAAAGCATCGTGTTTTGTCTTCGTTCGATTAAAGACGGTAAATTTAAAACTCCAACCTCTTAAATATTCTTCCCTTCAATTAATTTAAAGAATTCGTCTCTATAGGTGTCTCCTATCGGGATAATTTTACCCGAAATGGCAATGCGACTTCTTTCTATACTTTCGACCTTATCTAAAGAAATGATATACGATTTATGAACCCTGATAAATTCTCCCTTTGGCAAGGTTTCTTCCATTTTTTTCATGTTCTGAAGCGTAATTATCCGTTCACTTTTAGTAAAAATAGAAATATAATCTTTCAAACCTTCGATATATAAAATATCGTCGAGCTCTATCTTCTGGATTTTATGTTCTGTTTTAACGAAAATAAAATCCTGCACAGGGCTAATGGGTGTTGTGCTATTACTTTGTGGTTTTTGGGATTCCTGTGCGATAACGGCTGGTTCTTCTTTTTGCAGCTGATTTCTCACTTTTTCGACAGCCTTATAAAATCGATCGAATGCAATGGGTTTTAATAAATAATCGGAAACATTAAGATCGTAGCTTTCTAAAGCATATTGTGAGTAGGCTGTAGTTAAAATATAATTCGCTTTTCCGCTGGCTATCTTCAGAAATTGAATCCCGGTTAAATCGGGCATCTGGATATCCAAAAATACCAGGTCAATACCTCCTGCCTGTACCAATTGCAGAGCTTCGATTGCGTTTTCTGTACGTTTAATTAGCTCCAGGAATGGAACTTTCGCAATATAATCTTCAATAATATCGAGCGCCAACGGCTCGTCATCAACAGCAATACATTTTAATATCATATATCTAACATCAATTCACTTGTATAATGGGTAGCCGAATTTACAATATTTAATTTATATCGATTTGGATAAAGTAATTGCAAACGGCGTTCTACATTATTTAGGCCAACTCCACCCATGGCATCTTTATTTGTTTTGTTCTTTTTATTGCTAATACTAAAATGCAGGATCTTCTTATTGGCAATAATATTTATTCGGATCGGATCGCTCGGATCGTTTGCAACCCCATGCTTAAATGCATTTTCCACAAATGAGATTAAGATTAAAGGTACAATATGTTGCTCGTCGATTTCTCCATTTAAAGTAAGCTCTACTGCAGCCCCATCTTTAAATCGCAGTTTTTGCAATTCAATATAGCTTTGTACATAGGCAACTTCTTTACTTAAAGCTACCCAACTATCGTTACTTTCGTAAATCATGTACCTCATAATTTCGGAAAGCTTTAAAATCGCATCTGCTGTTTTATCAGATTTCTGATAAGCTAAAGAATAAATATTATTGAGGGAGTTGAATAAGAAGTGTGGATTTAACTGTGACTTTAAAAATTGCAACTCCATGTCTTTTTTTTCACTTTCCAGGCTTCGTTGAATACGCTCGTTCGAAAACCAATCGGTAGCAAACTTTAAAAGAGAGCTAATTACCACGAAAAACCCCGATACAAAAAGTGCTCTTGCAATATACTCGTTGTACGCTACTACTTTCCTTTTGCTCTGTCCGTGTTCTAAAATAATCTCAGGGTAGATTACCGCTATACCAAGTTTAATAATTACTGCTACTGCAATAAGCCCTAACAACAAAAACACATATAGCCAGGATTTTTGTCGTCTTTTAATGATATCCGGAATTAAAATGAGCGAGTTAATGTAAAACAAGGAAACGTTAATGATCCCATAATAACCATATTCCACCAATAATTCGAATAAGGTGGGCTTATGCGTACTGTTTATCACTCCAAGCGTAATCATGGCAACGATAAACAACCAGAATAAGAGGTTTACAATTAATGCGCCTTTACTTTTCATTTATATTTATTGTTTTTTAATGGTTAGGAAGCTCATCATCTTTTAAAATTAAATGCCTTTACCGCTCTACAAAATAGCTATTCTACGACTTCTTTCTATTTCCTTTCGACAAACTGGCATTTTTTTTCTACCAAATGGCCGAATTAGGCAACGACTTATAAAACTAGGCATTTTAGGCGTTTATCTAGAATAAAATGCAATTGGTCTAAAACATTTTAGCATGTTTTTTTTAATTATTCTATTTGTTCAACGAATTACAAAACAAACCAAATAAACCTAAAAATATAAGCATCATGAAAAAGCTATCAAACATTTCGCCATTCTTACTTTTATTAGTACCAGTATTTATAATGATGGTTTTGGCATTTGCAACTGCAAATAACAATATCCAAAACGAAGAAGTAGCCTTAAAGACTACTCCATCGACAACGGGCACTATTATTAAAGCCACCAGTGCAATTTTAAAATAGCATGAGTAATTTTGCTATTGAAACCGTAGGCTTAACCTATAACTTCGGTGCACAGACGGTAGTTAAAAATCTAGCCTTACAAGTTCCGACAGGAAGTATTTATGGTTTCCTAGGACCAAATGGTGCCGGGAAGACCACAACCATAAAAATTTTGCTCAACTTGTTAAAATCGCCAACCGATCAGGTTTTCATTTTTGGGCAAGATATTAATACCCATCGTATTGCAAGCTTAAAACGGATAGGTGCACTGGTCGAACAGCCCGCTATTTATGGCCATTTAACTGGAAAGGAGAACTTAATTAACCGCTGTCTCCTTTTAGGCATTAAAAAAAGTAAATCGGTCGAAATGCTCGAAATTGTTGGTTTAACTGCTGCTGCAAATAAAAAGGCCGGTAAATATTCTTTAGGGATGAAACAACGCCTCGGTATTGCGCTCGCCCTGGTTTCGGATCCCGAATTATTATTACTAGACGAACCTACCAATGGCTTAGATCCTAATGGAATTATTGAAATCCGGAATTTAATGATCGATTTAGTAACCAACCATGATAAAACGATACTGGTATCGAGCCATTTATTAGCCGAAATTGAAAGAACTGCTACTCATGTAGGCATTATTAACAAAGGCGAATTGCTTTTTCAGGGTACGATTAACGATTTGCATAGCTTATCTAAGCCCACTATTAAAATAGAAACTGATAATCAGGAGCAAGCGATTTTGTTGTTAAAAGATAAAGCAGAGATTACCCATAAAGAAGGAAATACCTTAACCTTAGCCTTCCAGAACAAGGAAGATATGGGCAATATAAATACATTGCTAGTACAAAATGGGATTAAAGTTTATTCTATTGGTATGGAAAGAAAAGATCTCGAAAATTTATTCCTGGATATTACTTCAAAAAATTAACCGGGCTTGCAAAAACATTAAACACCAAATCAATAACCTCCTATGCGCTCATTATTTGTCTCCCTTTCTTCAGAATTTTATAAATCGAGAAAAACACTTGCTTTTTGGAGTGCCGTCTTATTACCACTTGTTATTTGCGTATTAATGAGCTGGGGTTTCATAAGTCAGGCAGCTAAATTAGCTAACGATCCTGCTCCAATACTTTGGTTTAGGTATATTTCGGCCATTTTAGGCGTAATGGGTGTATTGCTTTTACCTGTGCTCGTTATTTATAATACCTACGCGATTACTAACATGGAATATAAAGGTGATACCTGGAAAAGTTTATTTTCTTTGCCGTTGCCTAAACTCTCTATCTACACCAGCAAATATATTTATATCGTATTTTTAACCTTCATTACCATGCTGTTATTTGCATTACTCATTATTGCAACCGGCCATGGTATCCAACTGATAAAACCACAGCTCGAGTTTGGAGATTATAATCCAAACCTCCTTATATTTAAATTTTTTGGTAAATTATTTTTGTCTTCGATCGGAATTATTTCGATTCAATTTTTGATGAATTTAATGTGGAATGACTTTTTAAAACCCTTTGGTATTGGCTTCCTGCTTACCATTATGGGTATTATTACTGCAAATGTAAATTGGAAATACGTCGATTATTTGCCTTATGCCTATCCAAACTTAACCGTAACCAATATTATGCACACCAAAGGTGATTTTAATAAAATGGTTGTCTTCGATCAGGGCATTTATAACAGCTTAATTTGTGGGGCAATTGTTTTTGTAATTGGGTATTTCCTGATTTCGAAAAAGACCATTAAATAGTTTTATCTTCCTGGTCTCGGAATAACCACCAGACTTTCGTGCCCGTTCTCGTCGACCGATTGTACGCCAAAAAAATAATTGTCTTTCGAATAGGCTAAAGTAGCAGTGTTTTCCTTTACAAAAAATTTGCGTTCCCAAAAAGGGCTGGTTGTTTCGCGCATTAAAACGTAATATCCGGAGGGAGTTCTTCCTTTGGGCGCTGCCCATTTTAATAATGTTCTATTTGTAAGACCAGAAGTCTGTATCAGCACGTTTTCTGGTTCTTGTGTAGAAAGACCTAAGTTGGCCATTACCGAGAGATTCATTCTAGCTACCTTTTGTAAATAAGTATAATCTACATATTCGGGTAAATCGCCATATTTAAAATCATTTTCGGTTCTTACATCCTGGTGTTGACGATTAAAATTTTCGTTCATTTCCGTAATACGAACGGCGGTAAAACCTTGTAAGGAAAAAGGAGTATGGTCGCCTCCTCTTAAATACCGATCTCGTCGGTAAATTAATTTAACTTCCAACTGATCTACATACCTTTCGGCAGTTTCTTTGATGTATCGGGCAGCCTGACGTGCTTTGCCATCGTTTTCTGTGCCGGCCGACATCCGGGACGCGGCCTGTGCAATGGTTTCGCCAGCAGGCACGCCTTCACTAAATACACGTACGCTCCTATTGTCTTTGATATCGGTGTCCATCCCATAAGAATTGCCAACAATATCGTTATTCATTAATAAGTGAACGTCCCAACCTTCTGCTTTTGCTCTTTTAGCCAAATTAGTTGCGCCATACAAGCCTTGTTCTTCGCCAACCATAGCCACAAAAACCAATGTTGCGCTAAATTTCTGCTTACTCATTACCCGACACATCTCCATTACTGCGGCTACGCCGGATGCATCGTCGTTAGCTCCAGGTGCAAAGTCTTCAACATTCATGACATCGGTAACCCGCGAATCGTAATGCCCAGAAACCATTAGCATTCTCTTATCGTTGGGATCTGTGCCCGGTAAAATAGCCATTACATTTTTTAACACTACGGGCTCTTTAATTCTTCTACCATCGGCAGCTTGTAAAAATGTATCGTAAGTTACTTGCAATCTTCCACCGCTATGGGCACCATAAGTCTCAAATTCATTTTTTATCCAGGTTCTGGCCGCTCCAATTCCAGTCGTTTTACTTGTAGTGTCGCTTAAAGTATGCCGGGTCTTGAAAGAAACCAATTTAGCAATTATTTTTTCGAGATTTGCCGACGAAACTTCATTAACCATCGAACTAATATTAGGGTCTCTGATTTCTGTTTTCTGGGCAAACAGATTTAAATTAAAGCATAGGGTATAAAATAATAAAATAATGAAGGGTTTTATCCTAATCATAGTAGCATGTGTAAAAATATGAATAGAAAGGTACGAATATTTAGTATTACCTGTAAATTCACAAACAACAACGTTACTTAACTTAAATTAAATAATATGATAAAAAAATTTACTTTTAGCGCATTGGCTATCGGCCTTTGCTTTTCTGCATTTGCACAGGAACCCGTTAATTCGGATATCGTGCAAAAAATTAGAACCGAAGGCTTAGAAAAATCTAAAGCCATGGATATTGCTTATCACATTACCGATGTTTCTGGGCCAAGGTTATCTAACTCGCCAGGTTTAAAACGAGCACAAGACTGGGCGGTTAAATATTTAACCGAAATGGGGCTTAAAAATGTCCACTTGGAGGCTTGGGGCGAATTTGGTAAGGGCTGGCAGGTCGACAAGTTCTATGCAGCAACAACTCTACCTTATTATCATGCCATAATCGCTTCGCCTAAAGCATGGACTCCTGGAACTAAGGGAGCCATTAAATCTGAAGTAGTTTTAATTAAAGCCGATACTGTTACCGATCTAAATAAGTACAAAGGCAAGCTAAAAGGTAAGATTGTAATGATAGAATCGGTTATGATACAACCTTTAAAAAATTCTTATACACCAGATGCGATCCGTTTTACAGATGAAGAGTTAGCAAAAAAAGCGGCAGAGGAACCTGCGGTGGCAGGGGCTGGCCGAGGTGGTAATCGAGGCGGTGCCGGTGGTAACCAAAGAGCAATGATGATGAGGATGTTAGGGATGCGTGCAGCCATTGACAGCATGCTATTGGCCGAGCAAATTGGTTTAAAATTAACTTATGCCCGTGGCAATCATGGCACTTATTTTACCAGTAATGGGGCTTCTTATAAACTGGATGCTAAACCAGTTTCGCCAGAATTAGAAGTAAGCAGTGAAGATTACTTGCACATTTTACGTTTATTACGTGGTGGCGAAAAGGTAGAAATGGAAGCAGAAGTTAAAACTTCATTCTTCGATAAAGATCCAAAAGGCTATAATGTAATTGCCGAAATACCAGGTACCGACCCTAAATTAAAAAATGAAATTGTAATGATTGGTGGCCACTACGATTCATGGCACTCGGGCACTGGCGCAACTGATAATGCAGCCGGCTCTACAGTAATGATCGAAGCGATGCGTATTTTAAAAGCAATCGATTTTAAACCAAAACGCACTATTCGTATTGCATTATGGAGTTCGGAAGAACAAGGTTTATTTGGATCGAGAGGTTATGTAAAGACTCATTTTGCCGACCCGGCAGATATGAAACCAAAACCTGAGCATGAAAAATTAAGTGCGTATTATAACCTTGATAATGGAACAGGAACTATTCGTGGTGTCTATTTACAAGGCAATGCTGCAGTTAAAGACATTTTTCAAAGCTGGTTAACACCTTTCGAAGATTTAGGTGCAAAAACAATTACCATTAGCAATACTGGTGGTACAGACCATCAGGCTTTCGATGGAGTGGGTTTACCAGGATTTCAATTTATTCAGGATCCGATGGATTACAATACCCGTACACACCACTCGAATATGGATACATTCGATCGTTTAGTTGAAGACGATCTTAAAAAATCTGCTTCGATTGTGGCATCGTTTGTTTATCATACTTCAGAGCGTGCCGAAAAGCTACCACGCAAGGAGATGCCTAAACCAGCACCCCCACGTCAGTAATATAAACTAAAAAGAGCCCGTATCATTTTTTGATTAATGATACGGGCTCTTGTTTTTTAACTAGAGATTAAACTCTTCTCCTCTATCCGGAATTTCCACATCAGCATAACCTTTAGCTAGGAGTTTCTCTCTAAATACCTGTTGAACTTCGTATTCGCCATGTACCAGGAATAGCTTTTTTACTTTTGCTGCATCCTGGCAGGAAACAAATTTTAATAAGTCTTCATAATCACCATGTGCGCTCATCGATTGGATACTTTGCACTTCGGCAACTACCTGAAATTGTTCACCGTAGATACTTACCACTTTTGCCCCAGCCTTTAAACGGCCGCCTAACGATCGTGGCTCGCAGTAACCTACCATTAAAATGGTATTCCTGTTATCGCCTATATTATTTTTAATATGATGTTTAATCCTCCCGGCTTCAGCCATGCCCGATGCTGAAATAATAATACAAGGATCCTTTATATTGTTCAATGCCTTCGACTCTGTGGCATCTTCGACATAATGTAGATTTTTAAATTCGAAAGGATTATCGTCGTTTCTCAACACATTCAATACTTCGTCGTTATAACCTTCAGCGTGCATTTCGATAATCTTGGTGGCTTTCGTAGCCAAAGGGCTATCTACATAAACCTTAACCGGCGGCAGTTTTCCTTCGAGGTCCAGGTTATTCAGTATGTATAGCAATTCCTGAGTTCGCCCTACGCTAAAAGCTGGAATAATTACTTTCCCTTTCTTTTCCACGCAGGTTTTTAAGACTACGGCTAATAATGCAGCAGCAGTCGGTTGTGCATCTTTATGCAATTTATCGCCATAAGTCGATTCTAGCAGAATATAATCGGCCTGGGGAAATGGCTGGGGTGACCGCAACAACAGATCGCCATACTGACCTACATCACCGCTAAATGCAATCTGCGTAGTTTTGCCATCTTCAACGATCGTTAAATGTACCGATGCACTACCAATAATGTGGCCGGCATCGATAAACGTTAAAGTAACATCGGGCATAATTCTGGTTTTTTCTTCATACGCTACAGCGACAAAATAAGCCATTGCTTTAGTAACATCATCCTCATCGTACAAGGCTTGTGCTAAAGGCAAACCACGTTGTTGCTGTTTTTTATTCTTATACTTTACATCTCCAGCCTGTATTTTTGCCGAGTCCATTAACAATATCTGGCAGAGCTCTTTAGTGGCTTTGGTTCCATAAATTACGCCCTTAAATCCCTGAGCAATTAACCTTGGTATTAAACCACTATGATCTATATGAGCATGCGATAAGATTAAGAAATCGATTGCTGCCGCATTAAATCCAAAATCTTCATTAAGCGCATCTGTTTCTTCTCCCATGCCCTGAAACATCCCGCAGTCTAATAAGATCTTCTTCCCATTCTTTAAGGTAATTAAATGTTTACTTCCAGTAACATTTCTGGCAGCGCCATAGAAAGCTATCTTCATTTATTTTCGATTTATATACTTTATAATAAAAAAACTGTTAAAAAGTTTTAAAAACTAACATATTAGTTTTAGATTTATGTTAATTATTTTATTAAATTACTTTTAAAAAAATTAACTTTCTCAAAAAACGCTCACATTATATATAAAAAACAACAATTATCATGGAAATTAAGGATTTAACCAAGGCAGAAGAACAAATCATGCAAATTGTATGGCAATTAGAAAATTCTTTTGTAAAAGAGGTAATGGATTATTTGCCAGAGCCTAAGCCTGCTTATAATACGGTCTCGACCATTATCAGAATCTTGGAAGTAAAGGGTTTTATCGGGCATAAAGCCTATGGTAAGGCCCACAAGTATTTCCCATTAATTAGCCGGGAAGAATATAAAAGACATGCTACAGAAAAATTATTGGGCAGCTATTTCGAGAACTCTGTAGAAAGTATGTTTTCTTTTTTCGTAAAAGAAGAAAAGCTAGATTTAAACGATGTAGACGAGATCTTAAAAATGATCAATAAACTCAAAAACAAACCAAAATGAGTTGGGCTCATTACCTACTTCAGGTAAATATTTATCTGGTCGTATTTTTCTGCTTTTATAAGCTGCTATTAGATAGGGAAACCTACTTTACGCTTAACAGAACTTATTTAATGCTATCGGCTATACTTTCGCTTGCCATTCCTTTTATGCGATTCGAATGGTTAGCAACGCAACCGGTAGCACAGCATGTATATACCAGAGTTGATCAGTTAAATGTATTTGTTGCACAGGTAGGAGTAGCTAATACTGCAGACCAACAATTTAACTGGGGTAATCTTATTGTAGTCGTTTATGTAATCGGTATTCTGTTCTTTATTTGCCGTTTCGTTTTTCAACTATTAACGATACGTAAAATGTTTCTCAATCCAGGCAATGGAGTAGCATTTTCTTTCTTTAACAAAAAAGCCATTGCCAAAAATGTTCCTGAGCCGGCCACGATAAATTTGCACGAAGAAACTCATATAAGACAACGACATACAATTGATGTGCTATTTTTCGAACTATTAGCCATTTTTACCTGGTTTAACCCTGTTATTTATGCTTATAAGTATACAGTAAAAAACATTCATGAGTTTTTGGCCGATGAGGCTGCAGCAAATTTTCAGGGCGACAAGGAAACTTATTCGCTTTTACTCCTTAGCCAAGCATTTGGTACGAGACCAAGCGATTTAACACATGGTTTTTTTACCAAATCCTTAATCAAAAAAAGGATCCTTATGCTGCATAAACAGCGGTCAAAAAAAATCGCCATATTGAAATATGGATTATTTGTTCCATTGTTTGCATTGACTTTAATTTTATCGTCGGCTACCATTCGTAAAAACAATGAGCTTATCGCTGTTGCAGAGCAAATTCCTTTAAACAATATTAAAAGCGCTGTAAGCCAGTCTATCGAGGCCCCTATTCGCGTAGTCTCGATCAAAATAGCACCCAAGCCTTCCGATGAAGAGCAAAAAATCAATTTTACAAAAGGCAGCAAGTCACTATCGACTACCAATATTACTTGGCAAAAGTTTTACACTTATCTCGGGAAGTCTATTAAATACCCAACAGAAGCATTAGCTAACAATGCCCAGGGCAAAACAAGAATTAATTTTAAAGTTTTAGCGGGTAAAATAGAAAATGTCCAGGTTGCTGGGAACCTGGGTTACGATGCCAGCCAGAAAGTTAAAAATGTAGTTTTATCTTTCGACAATAAAATTGCTGCAAAAGATGGCAATTACAGTTTTATAGCCGCTTTTAAACTCGAAGGTTTCGAAAGCAAATCGGGCGAAGAACCTGCCAAACTGTCCAATAATTATACCGAACTCCCGAGTATTACCTTTACTGGCTATAGTACGCCAAAAAATGAAGTTGCCGATGAGGGTGATAACACAGTTTACGATTATGTTTCCTTAAATGCGCCGCCTATTTATCCGGATGGAATGGATAAGTTTTACAAGTTTTTAGGAAGTACAATGAAATATCCGGTTGCAGCCTTAGAAAACAATATACAGGGCATTACTTACGTCTCGTTTACCGTAGAAAAAGATGGTTCGCTGGTCGATATAAAAATAAACCGTAAACTGGGTTATGGAATAGATGAAGAAGCAGTTAGGGTTATGAAATTAAGTAAAGCATGGATTCCTGGTTTTCAAAATGGGAAAGCGGTAAGGGTAAAATATAGTATTCCTATAAAATTTGCCTTACCAATGGTTACCGTCAAAACAACAGGGATTAGTTTTAATGGAGATCCAAATGCCCAGCCGCTGGTTATTGTCGATGGTAAAAAAGAAGATTTTGCGATCTTAAAAGATTTTAAAGTGGAGACCATAGAAAGTATAAATATCTTAAAAGATGCTCCCGCAAAAGCACTATATGGTAAGGAATCGAAATATGGAGCTATTATGATTATCACTAAAAAAACATTGTCAGGTTTAACTGACAAATAAAAAACCACATATCCTTATGAAAAAAACCATTCTTTCGTCGTTAATGATGGTGTTATTACTTAGCTTATGCCAAAACCAAAAAGCCCTTGCTCAGAATAAGGATAGGATAGTCTATAACTATACTGCTTTAACAAGCAAGCCCCAGTACCCTGGTGGCGCAGCACAACTTTATCGATTTTTAACCAGTAACCTGGAGTATCCAAAAGCAGCGATAGCTAAAAATATACAAGGCACTGTTTTTATCTCATTTATCGTAGAAATGGATGGAACGATTAGTAATTTAAAAGCTAATACAAGATTAGGAGCAGGAACAGACGAGGAAGCCATCAGAGTGATAAAATTATCTGAAAAATGGAAACCGGGTTTAATCGATGCAAAACCTGTGGCGGTTAAATATAACTTGCCTATAAAATTCGTTTTACCAAATAATCCTAAAAAATTAGCAGAGAATGCTGAAAAACCTAGGGAGACAGCCGTAGAAAAAGATAATATCTATAATTTGATTGCTGTGGAAACCCCGCCAACATACCCTGGAGGTATGGCTGAATTTTACAAGTTTTTGGGTAAAAATCTCAAATACCCAAAGCTAGCTAAAGAAAATAAGGTGTCGGGGACTATTTATATTTCTTTTATTGTAGAAAAAAATGGGAAAATAACCAATATTAAAGCAATTAATAAATTAGGCTCCGGAATAGAAGAAGAGGCGATTAGGGTAATGAACTTATCTCAAAAATGGAATCCAGGCATGCAATCTGGAAAACCAGTTTATGTTAAATACAGTATCCCTATTAAGTTTTCCATTCCTAAATAGTTTAATTAATACCTACAAAAAACCCCGGCCAAAACGGCTGGGGTTTTTTGTTTAAAATCTCCTTTGTCCCGGATATTTAAATCTAGTAAATTTATAGTGTAAAAACAAATTTGATTTTCCCTACCCTTCTTCTTCACTTATAAATTTAGCCGAGTAATAATCCCTGTTCATGCGTGCGATATTCTCTAAAGAAATTCCTTTAGGGCATTCGGCCTCGCAAGCACCTGTATTGGTGCAGTTACCAAAGCCTTCGGCATCCATTTGTGCCACCATATTTTGCACACGCTTATACCGTTCTGGTTGTCCCTGAGGCAATAATGCAAGTTGCGATAGCTTAGCAGATACAAAAAGCATTGCTGATGCATTTTTACAAGTGGCAACGCAGGCACCACAACCGATACATGCTGCGGCTTCAAATGCTGCATCTGCCTGTGCTTTCGGGATGGGTAAGTTATTTGCATCTTGTGCATTGCCTGTATTAACCGAAATAAAGCCTCCAGCAGCAATAACCCTATCGAATGCAGATCTATCTACCGTTAAATCTTTAATTACCGGAAAAGCTTTTGCACGCCACGGTTCAACTACGATGGTATCTCCATCCTTAAAAGAACGCATGTGTAACTGGCAAGTTGTAATGCCATCTTTTGGTCCATGTGGACGGCCATTAATAAACATAGAACACATTCCACAAATGCCCTCACGACAATCGTGATCGAATACGATGGGATCGTCTCCCTTGGTAATTAAATCTTCATTTAAAACGTCGAACATCTCCAAAAATGACATATCTGGCGAAATGTCTGCTACCTTATAATCTACAAGTGCACCTTTAGCTTTGTTGTTTTTCTGACGCCAAATCTTTAACGTTAAATTCATATTTCCTGTACTCATTTTATATCAGATTAAGTACCAAGATTTAAAGTATCGAAGATCAAGACTCGAATAACTTATCTTGATAACCTGATACCAACTACTTGATCCTATTTATAACTTCTTTGCGCAATTTTAATGTTTTCGAATTTCAAATCTTCTTTATGAAGCTCGAAGGTCCCATCACCTTTATTTTCCCATGCTGCTACATAAGCGTAATTCTCATCATCACGTAAGGCCTCTCCTTCTTCTGTTTGATGTTCTTCACGGAAGTGACCTCCACAGCTTTCATTACGATGTAATGCATCTATGCACATTAATTCTCCGAGTTCTATAAAATCTGCAACTCTTCCGGCTTTTTCTAACTCTGGATTATATTCGTCGGTCGAGCCTAAAACACGCACATCGCTCCAAAAATCTTTCTTCAATTGCTGTATTTCAGTAATTGCTTCCTTCAAATTTGTGGCATTCCGAGCCATTCCGCATTTTTCCCACATAATTAAACCTAGTTTTTTGTGGAAATGATCGACAGATTTAGTTCCATTAATTCCAATTAGCGTATCCAATATGCCTTTCGCTCTAGCTTCTGCTTCAACAAATGCCGGATGGTCTGTTGGAATTGCTTTAACAGAAATCTCTTTCGATAAATACTGCCCAATGGTATAAGGCAACACGAAATAACCATCGGCCAAACCTTGCATTAATGCCGAAGCTCCTAAGCGGTTAGCACCATGATCTGAAAAGTTAGCTTCGCCAGCACAATATAAACCAGGAACGTTGGTCATTAAGTTATAATCGACCCATAAACCACCCATGGTATAATGTACTGCCGGATAAATCCGCATTGGTGTTTCATAAGGATTTTCGCCTGTAATCTGTGCATACATATCGAAAAGATTGCCATACTTCTCTTTAATCACATCTAAGCCCAAAGCTAAACAAGTGGCCTCATCTGGATGATGATTACCGGCTTTATTTGCTTCAATTTTCCCGTAGCGAATAGCATTTGCTTTAAAGTCTAAATATACGGCGAGTTTAGAAGCGCCAACTCCGTAACCTGCATCGCAACGTTCTTTGGCAGCCCTGGATGCGACATCGCGCGGAACCAAATTACCGAAGGCAGGATATCTCCGTTCTAAATAATAATCTCTTTCTTCTTCCGGGATATCCTGTGGTCTGCGGTCGTCACCTTTTTTCTTCGGAACCCAGATACGGCCATCGTTACGCAACGACTCGGACATTAAGGTTAATTTAGACTGGTGATCGCCAGAAACAGGAATACAGGTAGGGTGAATTTGTGTATAGCAAGGGTTTGCAAAATAAGCCCCTTGTTTGTTTGCTTTCCAGGCAGCAGTAACATTACTACCCATAGCATTGGTAGAAAGGTAAAATACGTTTCCATAGCCACCAGTCGCTAAAACAACAGCATGACCGAAATGACGCTCCAGTTTACCCGAAATTAAATCGCGGGCAATAATGCCTCGGGCTTTCCCGTCAATTTTAACTACTTCAAGCATTTCGTGGCGAGTAAACATTTCTATCTTACCCATTCCGATTTGGCGCTCTAAGGCCGAATAAGCACCTAATAACAGTTGCTGCCCGGTTTGACCAGCAGCATAAAATGTACGCTGTACCTGCACGCCACCAAAAGAACGGTTATCTAATAAGCCACCATATTCTCTGGCTAAAGGAACGCCTTGGGCCACACATTGATCTATAATATTTGCACTTACCTCAGCTAAGCGATAAACGTTTGCTTCTCTCGAGCGATAATCTCCCCCCTTTACAGTATCATAAAATAAGCGGTAAGTACTATCGCCGTCATTTTGATAATTTTTTGCAGCATTAATTCCGCCTTGAGCAGCAATAGAGTGCGCTCTACGTGGCGAATCCTGAAAACAAAAGCACTTTACCTTGTAACCCATTTCTGCTAAAGTGGCCGCTGCAGATGCACCCGCCAACCCAGAACCTATTACAATTACTTCTAAACTTCTTTTATTCGATGGATTAACCAGGGGAACAGACGATTTAAATTTCGTCCATTTAGTAGTTAATTCTCCTTCTGGTATATTTGAATTTAATGCTGACATTATATTGAGTTTATTCGATCAAAAATTATTTTAAAGACCTAAATAGATCCAAACTGGCATTGCTGCAAAAATTAAAGAGATAAGGATAGAAAACCAAACCCCTATTGCCTTAATTATTGGTGTATATTTTTTATGATTCCAACCCAGGGTTTGAAATGCAGAAGCGAAACCATGCAACAAGTGATAAGCCAGCGAAACCATAGCCAGCACGTACAAAATTACAATCCAGATGTTTTTAAAGGTTTCTTTCATCACTGCGTACAAATCTTCGTGACCTGCTGCATCTGTTGTCGGAATACCAGTAAAACGCGATACTATCCAAAAGTTAGACAAGTGCACGATTAAAAAGATCAATAAAAGTGTGCCTAATAAACCCATAGAACGGGAATACCATTTGCTATTTGCATTACCATTATTGCTTGCATATTTAACCGGCCTGGCAGCTTTATTCTGAAAAGTTAACCGTAACCCTTGTACAATATGCGCTAATAAACCAGCCATTAATACAACTTCCATAGCTCTTATTATCCAGTTAGTTGCCATAAAATGTGCCCCTTCGTTAAACAATACGCCCGTATTATCGAAAAAAACGAATGAATTTAAAAAGCAGTGAACAACTAAGAAAGAGATGAGGAAAAGGCCCGTGATGCCCATTATTAATTTTTTCCCTATCGAAGAGGAAAAAGCATTTGTGATACTACCCATTGGCTTCTATTTTTATTCTTTTAGCAAAAGTATTTAATTTATGAACTAAAAATAGAAATGCTTTGCATAAAAACACGATAAAGAAGCTATTTAGAAACATTCTAAAAAAAGGGGGTAGCGATCGCCACCCCCTTTAGTATATAACAGGTAATGTATTAATTAATCTTAGTTAAAAGAAAAGGTGTAAGAACCGTTTTCGCTAAAACCGGTAATTGTTGTTTTACCGTTTACAGACATTGGTAATGCTTTTTCGACATCTGCTGTATTATTTACCGCTTTACCATTTACCTTGGTAATTACCAAACCTTTGGTAACATCGAAACTATCGAATAGCTTACCTGGTACCACATTAGTTACAATTACACCATCTTTAATGCCATATTTTGTTTTAACAGCCTGTGGTGCGGGGGCAAAAGTTGCGCCTAACTGGTTTAAAGATGCACCGGTTGGTTTTGTTACAGGAGCCTTAACAGAAGCAAGCTTAATACTGCTCTCTGGTTTTAAAGTTACCGTTACATTTTTTAATGCTCCATCTGTTTTTAAAACGGTTAAAG
Source organism: Bacteroidota bacterium (assembly GCA_040388055.1). Classification (GTDB taxonomy): domain Bacteria; phylum Bacteroidota; class Bacteroidia; order Sphingobacteriales; family Sphingobacteriaceae; genus Pedobacter. Next base: position 989,152 of record JAZKCO010000002.1, on the reverse strand, counting down.
CAACTTTATCGCCAGGGCGCATACGGCCTATTTTTTCTTGTAAATCTGGCGAATCGAAGACTTCTTTACCTTCTACTTTTTTAATGATGTCGCCTTCTTTAATCCCTGCCGCAGCAGCGCCACCATTTGGACTCACATCGCTCACATATAGCCCATTAATGTCTTTTATTTTTAATTGCTCGGCAGCATCGGCATCTAGTGCTTTAAAAGAAATACCGACATAGCCACGTTTTACCACACCATATTGTTTAAAATCTTCTAAAATCTTTTTAGCCAGGTTTACCGGAATAGCAAACCCATAACCTTCGTTGGTTCCTGTTTGCGAAGCGATAGCTGCATTAATACCAATTAATTCGCCATTAGCATTCACTAAAGCGCCACCACTATTACCTGGATTAATGGCTGCATCGGTTTGGATATAAGACTCGATAGAAGTATTAGCCTGACGTTCCGGCATTTTTCCGGTCCGTTGCATTTCCATATACTCTTCGTCCGTCATTCGTTGGTTTTCGCGGTCCAAAATACCGATGCTCCGTGCTTTTGCACTTACAATACCGGCCGTAACCGTAGTTTGTAAATCGAGTGGAAAGCCAACGGCCAGAACCCACTCGCCAATTTGTACATTATCAGAATTACCCATTTTAACAAAAGGTAAACCTGTAACATCGACCTTAATTAAAGCCAGGTCGGTATTGGCATCTTTGCCAATTACTTTTGCTATAACTTTGCGTCTGTTCGAAAGAATCACTTCGATTTTGTCGGCTTTATCTACCACATGATTATTGGTAACGATATAACCATCGTCTGTTAAAATTACACCCGAACCAGAAGCCGCTCTCGGCATACGTGAACCTCTTCCACGGAAAAATTGTTCGAACATATCTTGCATACCACCACTATTTTCGTCGGAAGAACTACTCCCGTAAGTCGTTTTAATATGTACAACAGCAGGCGAAACTGCTGCCGCCGCCTGGACAAAATCTACGGCACCGGTCGACGAAACCTTGATGGGGTTATTAGCAAACATCAGATGCTGCTTTTCTGCCAATGTAAAGTTATCATTGTTGCGCTCCAATAGTTTATAAGCGCCAATTGCGACTGCACCTCCTAAAAATGCAGCGAACACTATTAATCCTATTCTTTTCATTATTATATATTGTTTTATTCTTTTTACGAATGATTTACTCAAATTTAATACCATATAAACGATATTTGCATACTTAACATCACTAATTTTATGTTAAAAAATGTTAAATCGGATTTGACTGACAAATTAATATCTTTTGCTGGGCAAATATTTAATTCAAAAATGAAGAAATAATGAATATCCAATTTCATAAATACCAGGGTGCCGGAAACGATTTCATCGTGATCGATCATCGCGTTTCTCCTCTAAAAAACATTGACAACAACCTTATTAAGCAACTTTGTGATCGGCGATTTGGCATTGGTGCCGATGGTTTGATGTTCTTACTTCAACATGAGAATTACGATTTCGAGATGGTTTATTATAACGCCGATGGAAATTTAGGGAGCATGTGTGGGAATGGTGGCCGCTGTATCGTGGCTTTTGCCAAATACCTTGGCATTATCGAGAATGAAACCAATTTTTTGGCAGTCGATGGTCCTCATTATGCCAAAATTACAGCAGAGGGTAACTGGGTTAACCTGCAAATGATCGATGTAAATTCGATTGCAAAAGATGGAAATGCTTTCGTATTAAATACAGGGTCACCACATTATGTCGAAGAAGTAACTGACTTGGAGGAGATGGATGTCTTTACAGCTGGAAAAAACATCCGTAATAACGAGACCTATAAAAAAGACGGCATAAATGTAAATTTTATAGCGCATAAGGGAGATCATTTATTCGTTCGCACATTCGAACGTGGTGTAGAAGACGAAACTTATGCCTGTGGCACCGGAGTTACTGCTGTAGCGCTTGCCATGGCAAAACACCTGCACCAAAGCGGACATATCGAGACCCCAATTAAAGCGCTTGGAGGTAGGCTTCAGGTAAATTTCGATTATGACGGCGAAAAATTTACTAATGTGTTTTTATGCGGCCCAGCCGAAAAGGTTTTTGAAGGATTGTTGATCCGTTGACCGAGAATCGTTGTTCGTTATGGCGCTAAATTATGAATCCAGTCCCGTAACTCATAACTCATACTTAGCTTCCTTCGGCTAAATAAGCTGCTATTGCAATTTTGATTTCGCCATAAGAATAAGTATAACCTAAGTCGGCCTTAATGTCGTTAATTTTGATCGATTTTAATCGTTTAATTGTAGTTATTATTCCTTCCAGGCGTTTAATCGGAACGACTGCACAGGGATCTAACTCTTTTCGTGCTATGAAATGAGCAAGGTGCCCCTCTATGGTACCTAAAGACATTTTACGTGTTGCCGCAATCGCTTCAGCATTGTTTCCCTCTTTAAATAAGGCCAGGGTAATGGCCTTTGTATCCTCTTTGGGTAACTTCTCTTTTTTGGCTGTACTTGTTTTCCTAAATTTACTTCCTATGCCCGAGCCCAACCCCTCCTTGTCGTCAAGCCCGTATGCTTTTCGAACTTGAAGGGTTCTCTTTGTTGTATTATATAAGACTTCTAAGCTTTGTTTATCGAGTGTTGTCCTATTTATATAAGCAATAAGCATAGCATTGGCCTTTCTTATTTTTTTAAATTGTTCGTAATACATGGCCTCGAGGTCTAACAATTCGCCTAAGTATTCTTTGGTCTGTTTTTCTGTTTTAACAACTTCGATAAGCTCAAAGATCAAATCACTCCCCTTTTCCAATTGTGGATTAAAATAGTTCTCGGCAGCATTTGTACGTTCCAAAAGTGTTTGTAAATTTTCGATATGCTCAACATTAAACAAACGGTCTATCTGCTTCAAAAATTTATCTGCATCGGCTTTTATTGCAATTAATTCCTGTTGCAATTTAACTACCCACGATAAATGTGTTTGTTTGGCAGATCGCTTTTCGTCTTTCGTATAGCTAAAAACATGTTCGAACACGTAGTTGTCGAGTGCTTCAAAATTAAAACCCTGTAATAACGAGTGTTTTAAAAAAGCATCACTTTCTTTTTTAATCAGCTCGTCGAGGTTTTCCTGCTGCTCCTTTGTCTTAGCAAAATAACTCACATTGGGATCCTGCTGTATTCCTCTTCCCGAAACTAGCGAGGTAAGAATTAATCCGTCTAAAGATCTTAAGCGCGAAAGAGCAACATAAATTTGCCCTGGGGCAAATGCATCGCCCAGATCGATAATTGCTTTATCGAAGGTTAGGCCCTGGCTTTTATGTACTGTAATTGCCCAAGCCAACTTTAGCGGAAATTGAGTAAATGTACCTGCAACTTCTTCTTCAATTTCGTTTGTTACCTTATTGGTACTATAGCGGATATTTTTCCAGGTATATTGCTCGATAACGATAACATCACCTGTTCCTTCAGCCTTCACTTTAATGACGTCGTCGCTTAAGGATAATACTTGTGCAATTTTACCATTAAAAAATTTTTGCTCGCCACTGGGATCATTTTTAATGAACATCACTTGTGCGCCCACTTTTAATGCCAATACCTTTTCGGCTGGGAAAGCAGATTCCCCAAACTCGTCGGTTATACTTGCCTGATAAAAATAAGTTTTGGTTTTTAATTCCTCCAGGTGTTGCTTGTTTAAAGCGTCAGCTTTCTGATTGTGCGTGGTTAGTGTAATGTAGTTATCGCTTAATTCGACTTTATAATTAGCTTTATAATACCGCTTCAGTAACTCGATGTCTTGTGGTGTTACATTATTGTTGCGCAGATTATTAAGTAAACCGATAAAAGTATCATCTGCCTGGCGATATATTTTTTCGAGTTCTATATAAACCGGCCGATTTGCCGCTAAAGCTAGTGCATCGAAGAAATAAATGCTTTTATAAAAACTACTTAGTAAGCCCCATTCGTCTGGTTTAACCACCGGTGGAAGCTGGTACAGATCGCCAATAAATAAAAGTTGCACCCCTCCGAAACTCGAAGCATTGTTTTTCCGGACGTAACGTAATACCATGTCAATTGCGTCGAGCAAATCGGCACGCAGCATACTTACCTCATCAATAACTAATAATTCCAGATCTAATAAGATACGCCTTTTAGTGGCATTTAACCTTAAATGCCGTATAATAGTTTTAGGTGTGTTATAGTGTTGATAGTCTATATTAGCCGTATCCGCAAGAGTATTTTTAGGTAAATAGGTGCCGAAAGGCAATTGAAAAAGAGAATGAATCGTTACCCCACCAGCATTAATAGCCGCAATACCTGTAGGTGCCACAATTACAGTCTTTTTGTGAGTTAATGAAATTAATTGATGCAAAAAGGTGGTCTTGCCGGTTCCCGCCTTTCCAGTTAAAAAAATATGCCGGGAGGTTAAGTTTATAAATTTAGCAGCAAGTTGTGCAGGTTGTAATTCGTCTAATGGCTGTAACATGGTTTTGATAAAAGCAGAGCACTCAATATACATTTTCTTGGTTTATACTTATGCATTTTGTTAAAGAATGTGAAAAAGTGTTAAATATTGCAACTATATTTCTAGTATTAAAACTTTAGTTATATATTGGCTAGACCAAACAAATCTATATGAAGAAATTAAGCCTGGTATTATTCCTGTGTTTTTACGGACTAATATTATTTGCCCAAAATCCCTTTTCTATTAAGGGGATCGCCACAGATTCGGCCTCAAACTCAAGACTTCAAAATGCAACTATCAGCATTTTAAATGCGAAAGATTCCACGCTCTATAAATTTACACGTGCTGCAGCAAATGGTACATTTGTTATTGAACCGGCTAAAGCGGGGAATTTTATTTTATTGCTTACTTATCCAGATTATGCCGATTATATTTATCCGTTTAAACTCGACGAAGCTAATAAAGTGCTAGATCTTAAGGCCATAAATATGAAGCTTAAAGCGACCTTATTAAAGGAGGTTATTATTAAAGGCCAGGCTGCTGCGATTAAAATAAAAGGCGATACCACCGAATTTAATGCGGCAAGTTATACGATACAACCTAACGATAAGGTAGAAGATCTTTTAAAGAAAATGCCAGGTATCGAAATAGATAAAGATGGAAAAATTACCGCTCAGGGTAAAACTGTGCCAAAGGTATTAGTAGATGGCGAGGAATTTTTTGGCGACGACCCTACGCTGGTTACCAAAAACATACGTGCAGACATGGTCGACAAGGTGCAACTGTTCGAAAAAAGTAGCGATCAGGCAGCGTTTACTGGTGTAGATGATGGTGCGAAAACGCAGACTATAAACATTAAATTAAAGGAAGATAAAAAGAATGGTTATTTTGGAAAGATCGATATAGGTGGGGCTACCGACGATTTCTATTCGGGCCAGCTTTTATTTAATAAATTTAAAGCCAAGCAAAAATTTTCGCTTTACGGCACGGCTAGTAATACAGGTAAAACAGGCTTAAGCTGGGAAGACAGTAATAAATATGGCAGTGGTAGTGGCAATAATGTAGAGTTTATCGATGGGGGAATTATGATAATGGGCGGAGGTGGCGACGATATCGATTCTTTTGGCGGAAGATATTATGGCGAAGGCATTCCGACTGCCCGAAATGGCGGCGCACATTACGACAGCAAATGGAACGAAGACAAGGAATCTATCAATACCAATTATAAAATTGGATCTTTAAAAGTCGATGGAAATAAAAACATACTTACCCAACGCAATTTGCCTTCGGGTATAATTAATAGTGTTAGCGATCAGGCAACCGATAACTACATGTTTAGACAAAAAATAGACGCCACCTATCAAATTAAACTCGACAGCACCAGTAACTTAAAAGTAATGGCGGATGGGACACTTAAAAATAGTGAAACCAACAGCGATTACAGCACTATAGGTAGCCGGGGCGATAATACCCTGTTAAATACAGAGTCAAGATCGATTAATAATAAAGGTAATGAGCAGATTTTTAATATGTCGGCCTTTTATACTAAAAAACTCAAAAAAGCGGGCCGTAATTTTTCATTTAACATCAGCCAGATGATCAATGAAAAAGACAACGATGGCTATTTATATTCAAAAAATGAGTTTTTCGACCCTAATGAAGTGCTTACCAAAACGGAAATTACCGATCAGTATAAAACCAATAACATTCGAAATACTTTGTTTTCTACCAACTTCACTTTTGCCGAACCCATTAGCAAAAAACTATCCGTAATTTTAAATTATGGGATTAGTTTAAACAATGGTCGGGCCGAGCGCAAATCATTTAATGCATCTACACCTGGGAAATATGACGTATTAGATGAGCAATTTAGCAATAACTTTACTACAGACCAGCTATCCAATCAGGGTGGCGCAATCTTTAGCTATAAAAACAAGAAAGCCAGTTTAAATGGTGGACTTAAAGTGAACGCCATTAACTTCGACCAGTTCGATGCCTATAATGATATCCGTTATAAACGAAACTTTTTTAACTGGTCGCCACAGGCACGGTACCAATATAAGTTTTCGCAATACAGGTCCCTCTCGTTTAATTATAATGGACGAACCAGTCAGCCTAGTGTAACTCAATTACAACCAGTTAAAGTAAATGATGATGTCCTCAATATTCCAATTGGTAATCCAAACTTAAAACCTTCTTACAATAACAGTTTTGGTATAGATTATAATTCTTACAAGGTAATAAGCAATCAATCTATTTATGCATATGGAAGTTTCAATTTTACCAGCAACCAAATTGTAAACAATACAACAACCGACAATACCACGGGTAAATCGCAATATCAATTTATTAACCTTGAAGATAAAACTCCAATTAATTATTACTTCTATACTAGTTTTTCACGAAAAATTAAGCCTTTAGAAATGAATGTAAGTTTAAGTGGCAATATTAATGGCGCCACTTCCTATAACTATGTAAATTCGGTTATTAACGAATCAAAAAATAATAGTTACGGGTTTAATTTGGGGGTAAATAAATACAAGGAGAAAAAATATAGCTTCCAGTTCTCTTTTGGGCCTTCTTATAATACCCAGCAGAACTCATTAAATGAAGAAGTGAATAATAATGGTTGGGGATCTAGAGGTTATGGTTCATTTACTATTTATTTACCTGGCAAATTCCAGATCAGTAGCGATGGTCAATACCAATATACCGCCAAAACAGTTTCTTTCGATCAAAGCTTTGAGCGACTTATTATTAATTCGTCTATCAATAAAACCTTCCTTAAAGCCGATAACCTGAAGTTAAGTCTTTCGGTTAACGATTTATTAAGCCAGAATACCGGTTTCCAGAGATATGCTAGTTCCAGCACTATTACTCAAACAAAGTATAATACCATTAAACGCTATTTTATGTTCTCTCTAATTTGGGATTTTAATAAAATGGGTGGAGTTAAGAAATAAACGAAATGAAAATGAAACTAAATCAAATTATAACTGCCTGTTTGTTTTTAACCCTACAAACCGCATTAGCTCAAAATAGTCACTTTACGACACATGGTACTATAACCTTCGAAAAAAAGGTAAATATGTATGCTTTAATAAAAGATCAGATCAAGAAAAACCCAAATAATTCTTTTTATACGCTTGCATTCGAAGATTATCAGAAAAAGCAGCCACAATTTAAGGTTTTAAAAAGCAGCCTGATTTTTTCTAAAAATCAAACTTTATTTACGCCAGCAGAAGAGGAAGCTGCCGGAAATAGCTTTTTTTCGGACTTTACTGCTTCGCAACAGAATAACATTATTGCAACTAATACTTTGGCGGGGACAAGTATAGCACAGAAGAAAGTTTATGAAGAAACTTACTTAGTGAAAGATAGTACACGTAAGATTAACTGGAAAATAACTAATGAAATCCGAAATATAGCGGGCTACGATTGTCGCCGTGCAAATGCATTAATTATGGATTCCATTTATGTCGTTGCTTTTTATACCGATAAAATCCCAGTATCAGGAGGCCCCGAATCATTTTCGGGTTTACCAGGAATGATTTTAGGCGTTGCTTTGCCTTATGAGCACATTACCTGGTTTGCAACCTCGATAATTGACCAGCCAGTAAGTGAAGACAAATTAAAGGCACCCACTAAAGGAAAGCCATTAAATAATGCCGGACTGATAAGCACCCTTAAAGCTGCTTTAAAAAGTTGGGGAAGTTATGCTCAGGAAGCATTAAAGGGTTTTGAGTTATAAGTTTAAGTAAACGTTGTAAGTTTAGAGTAAAAGGTCTGTAGTTATCAATAATCGATAATTGAAAAACCAGCGACGAAAGTGAGAATAACCAGTTCGAACAATTAACCAAATGGGTAAACGTTCGGAGTAACAATTATAAATTAATTAACAAGTAATTTATATCCTTTTCCGTGAACATTTAAAATTTCTACCTTAGGGTCTTCTCTAAGGTACTTACGCAACTTGCTTAAAAAAACATCCATGCTGCGACCGTTAAAATAATTATCATCATGCCAGATATTTAACAATGCTTCTTCACGCGTTAACACCGTATTTTTCTTTAAACAAAGCAACTGTAATAACTCAGCTTCTTTGGTCGATAATTTTTGCTGTTGCCCTTTAAAGTGAATTAATTGTGTGGTATAGTCGAAATGGTACTGACCTATTTCAAATTGGGTCTGTACTGGTTCGTTTAATGTATTATCTTTCGCCGAAACCCTCTTTAATAATGCATTAATACGCAATAACAGTTCTTCAATTCTAAAGGGCTTGGTAATATAATCATCGCCGCCCAAATCGTATGCAGATGCTTTATCTTCCATCATCGCCTTAGCTGTTGCAAAAATAATTGGAATATGGCTATTGGCTTTTCTAATATCTTTGCCAAGTGTAAAGCCATCCTTCTTAGGCATCATTACATCCAAAATACACAGGTCGAAATTATGCTTACCAAAGGCTTTTAGCCCTTCCTCCCCATCGACACATAAAACTACTTCGAACTTGCCCTTTAATTGCAGATAATCTTGCAGCAACAAACCTAAGTTTGGGTCGTCTTCGACTAATAAAATTTTCTTCATATTCTTGTATGGCTAGGTTTTAAATGGAATTGTAATTTCGAAGGTAGTTCCTTTATCCTTTTCGCTATCTACTTTAATGCTTCCTCCAAGTTTTGTCACGATATCCTGTACATAATTTAAACCGAGTCCAAAACCTTTCACATCGTGCAAATTACCTGTCGGAATTCGATAAAATTGATCGAAAATGCGCTTAGTCTGGTCTTTTGCCATGCCGATGCCCTCGTCTGCTATGGTTATATACAGGTTTTTTGTTGTATTTCTTGTGCTTATTGTAATTTTAGGGTTATTACGGCTATATTTATTGGCATTATCAATGAGGTTATAAATCACATTCGAAAGATGCAATTCGTCGCCCATTACAATAGCCGGATCGGCAGCAAGAGCTAAGGTAAGTATAGCCTCCCTCTTTTGCAGTTGAAGAGACATGCTATCTACAACAGCACTAATTAACTCGTTCATATCAACTAAAGTAAGGTCCATTTGCAACTCCTTTTTTTCTAGCCTTGCCACGTTTAAAACCCGTTCGATATGATTACCCAGCCTTACATTTTCGTCGTAAATAATGCCGGCCAGTCTACCTACTCTACCTTTATCATTTACCACTTCTTCATCTTTTAGCGCCTCGCTGGCAATCATAATGGTTGCAACCGGGGTTTTAAATTCGTGGGTCATGTTATTGATAAAATCGGTTTTCATTTCCGACAGTTTCTTTTGTTTGATAATTGCAAAAATGGTATAGGCAAATATGAAAATAAGTACCAAAAGTAAACCAGCAGATGATACCATTGTTGCAAAAAGATTCCCTAATATCGCCGCATTTTTATCTGGAAAGCTTACGTAGAGCATCCCCGGGTCTCTAATTAAATCGTTGCTAAACAAGGGAAGTTCATAAATATGTTCGGCTAATGGTTTTATAGTGCCATTGGCTACATTTTGATAAATAATTTTTTGTTTATCTTTTACTGGGCTTAACCAATAATTATAGCTTAGGGTAATATCTTTATTAAGTAGCTCCTTTTTAATAAGCGTATCCAAAAACTCTTTAGAAGGAAGCCTTTTTTCTAATGGAATATTAGGATTATCCATTTCGGAAGCAACGTCTTGTACCAATTTTAAGCTCCCGGTATTGTATAAACTTAAGGTATCGGCATATAACCGTTTAAGCTCCATCTGGAATTTGTGTTCGGCTTTTGCATCTTCTACTTTAAATTTTGCAACTAGGTCGGGATCCATGCTTGGGAAAGAAATCAGCTGTGGAAACATATTAACCGGGCTAAAAGCTAAATACCTAATGGTATCCGGCAGTTTCTCCATATTAAGATCGGGATCGCCACCCACTTTTTGTCGAATAGATCGGCCGATAAGATTTCCACTTTTTTTATCTTTAATGTCTAGCACTTCTAAACTCAGTTTTTTAGCATTATCCGAATTAGTATTCGAATAAATTTTAAATTTTTCTTCCGAAATAAATTCGGGCTGAATATAAGTTGTCCTAATTATACTATCCTGGAAATTGAGGTAATTAATAACCTGCTGTTGTTGTTTATATTTCCTTAAGATTTCACTTTCTTTAAATTTAACCTTAAAAGAAACAATGGTATCAGTCTGGCTTTTTATATCGCGCTCACGCTCTTTTCGAATTTCGAAATCTTTTTTATTGATATGTACAAAAGCATTCTTTTTCTGTACTTTGTTAACTACGGCGTTTAAGGCAGCATTTACATTTTGGTTAAAAAGCTCGGATTTTAATTTATACGATTCCTCAATATAATATAGTTGCATTACAAAAACACCAAGCAAAGCCAAGGTCATTAAGGAGGTAATTATCCAAAGACTTCTTTTTTTCATCCGTATAGTTTTCTTTTTTGGCGATTATGAAGCGATTTATTAAGCATTTCAAACGTATAAAAGGCTATAATTTACATCAACTTCGAGCTCAGCTTTTGCAGGCTTTGGCTATCTTATTCAAAAATAGGCGATTAATAAAGAAATAAGCTCGTTTTAACACTTTTTAACACAGTAATTACCAAATTAGCTTGCATAAAAAATGCCGCTTCTATCAAGAAACGGCATTGCCTAAAATTATTAACCTAAAAAAGATTTTTAAAACGGAAGGTCATCTTCTTCGCCAGCAGTTGCATTTAAATCTACAGGGGGTGCATATTGAGGCGTAGCAGCAGTAGTGCCAGCAGTATTTGTTAAAGCAGTTAAACGCCAAACCACTAAACTATTGAAATAAGAAGTTACTCCTTCTTTATTTGTCCATGGCCTACCTCGCAAATTGAAAGCAATTTCGACCTCGTCGCCAGGCTTCAAAGCATCGAATAAAGCTGTCTTATCTTGTAACGCCTCGAACCTAATATACTCCGGATAAGTCGGATTTTCTGCGTATTCTATAATTAAATCGCGTTTTTTAAATGTTTCACTTATTTGTTGTAAAGCACCAACTTCGTGCACTTTTCCTTTAATTTCCATATCAATACTTCTTAATTATACGATCCTACCAAATTTCCATATTTTTATTGAGATTTCTGCACGGAAAATAATCAAGTTTTCCACAGTTCATTAGTTTAGGACACTCTGTTATAAATCCAGTCCCAACCCAAAACCCGGAACACATAATAATAACTCATTTTAATTGGTAACTTTGTCCCTAAGATGATGCAAGTTTTCCAAACCAAAAGCAAGGTAATTATTACCTGCAATAAAAGGCTTTCGCCTTACTTAGAGGCCGAAGTTACGGCTTTAGGCTATGAAATTGTAAGAGCTTTCCCAACAGGTATTGAGCTAAACATTACGCTTACAGAGTGTATCAAATTAAATTTGAATTTAAGATGCGCCAGTCAGATTTTATATAACCTTAATAGCTTCAAAGCCAGTACTCCCGACGAACTTTACGAGGCTTTACATGCCATGGAATGGGAAGAACTGATCGATTTCTCGGGTTATTTCTCGGTAACTTCCAACGTAGACAACCCAACGATAACCACGCCACTTTTTGCAAATTTAAAAGTAAAAGATGCCATTGTTGACCGTTTTAGGGAGCAGAAAAATATTCGTCCAAATACGGGTTCCGATGCGCATAAAACAGTAATACACCTGTATTGGAAAGACGACGATGCTGATATTTTTATCGATACCAGTGGCGAAACCTTAGCGAAACATGGTTACCGTAAAATACCCGGAAAAGCACCAATGTTAGAAGCCTTAGCCGCAAGCGTGGTATTGGCCACCGCTTGGGATCAAAAATCGCCATTCATTAATCCAATGTGTGGTTCCGGAACCTTAGCGATCGAAGCCGCATTAATTGCCACCAATCGCAGGCCGGGTCTGTTTCGGATGAATTATGGCTTTATGCACATCTTGGGATATGATGAAGAAGTATTTTTTGCCGAACGCAGAATTTTAAAAGACCAGGTCATTAAAAACATTGACCTACAAATTATCGCCACCGATATTTCGGAGGATGCTGTTGAAGTAAGCCAAAGAAATGCAAAAACAGCAGGTGTCGATACACTCATTACCTTCGAGGTTTGCGATTTTGAAGAAACTCAAGTACCTGAGGGAGCCAAAGGTGTAGTCGTTTTTAATCCCGAATATGGTGAACGTCTAGGCGTACACAGTAAGCTCGAATTGACCTATAAACGTATGGGCGATTTCATGAAAAAACAATGCAAAGGTTATTTTGGTTATATCTTTACAGGAAATCCCGATCTGGCCAAAAAAATAGGGTTAAAAGCAGACCAAAAAATCGAATTTTATAATGGTAAATTAGATTGCCGCTTATTGGCCTACGAGCTCTACGATGGTAGCAAAAGAACCGACGAAGAGCGTCCAAAACCAAAATTAGTGTAAGAATGCAAGCTATCCTTAATACGACTATCAACTTTGTTAAATCGACCTTAGCCGATGCAGAGGCCGGGCACGATTGGTTTCATATAGAGCGGGTTTACAAAACTGCTTTAACGATTAATCGCACCGAACAAGGCGACGAATTGGTAATCGCATTAGCCGCCCTGTTACACGATATTGCCGACCCCAAGTTTAATAATGGAGATGAAGAAATTGGCCCAAATAAGGCCGCAGCATTTTTAACCGACATCAATGTCGAAAAAGATATTATTGCTCACGTTAAACTTATTATCCAGCACATGTCTTTTAAAAATAGTTTCGATAGTGCTGGTTTTTCTTCAAAAGAAATGCAGATTGTCCAAGACGCCGACAGATTAGATGCTATCGGGGCCATTGGCATTGCAAGAGCTTTTACTTATGGAGGTTTTAAAAACAGGGTTTTATATAATCCAGCCATCAAACCAATCGAAAACCATTCGAAAGAAAGTTATAAAAATACAACGGCGCCCACCATTAATCATTTTTACGAAAAATTATTGTTACTAAAAGAGATGATGAATACCGCTACAGGTAAAGCCATTGCTAACGAGCGCCATCATTTTATGTTAAAATACCTGGAGCAGTTTTATGCAGAGTGGGAAGGCGAGAAATAGTTTTAGACCGAAACTATTTAATTTTATCCTTAACGTTTACTTCATTTATAAAGCGTAAATTAGCTTTATGAAATTGCGTGTACTTGTTTTAATTACAGCATTGGCTGTCGGTCTCTCTATTGGCCTTGTTAATTTTCATTTTCAGGGAAGTTGGTATTACCTTTTAATCGCTTTTGGCATTTCTTTCGTAACCAGTTTCCTGGTGTTCTATTACCTGTTAGAAAAATACATCTATTCTAAAATTAAGCTTATTTATAAACTTATCCATAATCTAAAATTAGGGAAAGACCTAAAAGAAGCCTTGGGTGAATATGTAAGTTCCGACCCTATCAACGACGTAGAGCACGAAGTAAAAGAATGGGCAGGTGCCAAGAAAAAAGAAATCGACCTGTTAAAAAAACAAGAGCAATTTAGAAGAGAATTTCTTTCTAATGTTTCTCACGAATTTAAAACACCGCTCTTTGCCATTCAGGGGTATATCGAAACTTTACAAGACTGCCTGATAGACGATCCCGAAACTGCACAAAAATTTCTCATCAAAGCCCAAAACAATGTAGAGCGTTTAAGTTACCTCATTAACGATCTCGATTCGATCTCGAAACTCGAAACCGGGGAAATACCGATTAACTACGAAAAATTTGATTTTGTATTATTGGCAAAAGAAGTAATGGATAGCCTGGAAGACAGTGCCTCCACTCATCATATCAAATTGTCGTTTAAAGAAAAATATACAACGCCGACCATAGTATCGGCCGACAAAGAAAAAGTACGACAGATTATGATTAACCTTATTCAGAATTCCCTTAAATATGGAAAGGATAATGGTTCTACGGCAATTAAAATCTTCGAATTGCACGATCAGTTCTTAATAGAGGTAACCGACGATGGAATAGGAATTGAGGAAGCCCATCTTCCACGTTTATTCGAGCGCTTTTACCGGATAGACTCTCATCGCTCGCGCAAAGAAGGAGGTACAGGACTGGGTTTGGCCATTGTAAAACATATTTTGGAGGCTCATCAACAAACCATCTCTGTTCGGAGTACTCCGCACATCGGAACCACTTTTGCTTTTACCTTAGAGAAAGGTTAAGTGCTTATCGATATTCAGTTTCTAAATAATTTAACATTAACTTAACATTGCGGTTGTAGCTTTGCATCATATTTTATAATCATAATATGAACAGCCTTTTTAATTTCTTTACCCCAAAAGATAAAAAATTTCAACCCCTATTTGAGCAGGCCGGTAGCAATGTCTTAAAAATTGCCGAAGCATTATTGATCGTGGTTACTACACCAGATTCTGAGAAAAGAAAAGAAGCCATTAAAGAGGTTGAACGTTTAGAACATGTTGGCGACGATATTACCCATACTATATTTATCGAATTAAGTAAAAACTTTATCACACCTTTCGATCGGGAAGATATTCATACACTCGCTAGTGCTATCGATGATATTGCCGATTATATCCATGCATCTGCTGGCAACATTGCCTTATACCAGGTAAGTAACGTGGGCGATGCCATGGTTAAGCTTGCCGAATTGCTGGTAGAAATGTGTGGAGATTTAGAAAAAGCTATTAAAGAGCTGCGAAGCTTTAAAAATATACGCGTTATTGCCGATGCCTGTGTTCGAATTAACAGCGCCGAAAACAAGGCCGATCAGGTATGTAATCTAGCTATTGCCCGCTTATTCGAATTCGAAACCAATGCGATAGAACTGATTAAACAAAAAGAAATTTTACAGACCCTCGAAATTGCAACCGACAAATGTGAGGATGCCGCCAATGTATTAGAGTCTATTCTGGTTAAAAACGCTTAAGAAAACATGACCTTAACCCTCCTATTTGTAATCATTGTATTAGCGCTTATTTTCGATTATATCAATGGTTTTCATGATGCGGCAAATGCAATTGCAACGATTGTTGCGACTAAAGTATTAACCCCTTTCCAGGCTGTTGTCTGGGCTGCATTCTTTAATTTTTTGGCGTATTGGGTTTTTGGTTTTGGTGTTGCCGATACCGTTGCTAAAACTGCCAATACCATGGAAATCAATCTCGTGGTTATCCTTGCAGGTGTAATTGCAGCCATTATCTGGAATTTATTAACCTGGTGGTTTGGGATTCCTTCGAGCTCGTCTCATACTTTAATTGGTGGGTTTGCAGGCGCGGCCATTGCGCATGCAGGTTTTAATGTAGTAAACTGGTACCAGGAAGGTAAAACAGGCGAAATGCCTACCGGTGTGTTGGTTATTATTGCTTTTATTGTTTTAGCACCTGTTATTGGTGCCATAATTTCCTATTTCATTTCGATCTGGCTATTGCATTCGTCGAAAAAAAGTATTTGGCCCAAAGTATTTACGCTCACTTTAATGGCCGCAACCATTTGGTTTATTTATAGTCAGCTGCTGTTTTATCATGAAATTAAGCATCCTCGATTCCAGTCTCATTTTTTAAGTGTGGCTTTCGAAGCTCATAACCTGAAGTGGTTATTAGTTGCCTTTATCCTTTTATCGGTTAGTTTCTTTTGCTTAATCTTTAGCAGCCTTAGTCAAACACAATCTACAGTATGGCTAAGGAAGATGCAGCTGCTATCGTCTGCTTCATTTAGTTTAGGCCACGGCGGTAACGATTCGCAAAAAGTAATGGGCATTATCGCTGCGGCTGTTGTGGTTTATATCCATACAAGTGGTGTACCCATGGCAAGCCTGCCTTCGTGGTTGCATGTTGCACTCCCTTCGCATGCCCCAAATGGAGAAGAAATTGCCGCACAAATGCCGGCCTGGATTCCGCTGGCTTGTTATAGTGCTATCGCTGCCGGAACTTTAAGTGGGGGCTGGAAGATTGTAAAGACCATGGGTTCTAAAATTACCAAGGTAACACCGTTCGAAGGTGTAACGGCCGAAACCGCGGGGGCCTTAACTTTATACTTTACCGAACACCTAAAAATACCGGTAAGTACAACGCACACCATTACAGGTTCGATTATTGGTTCTGGTTTAACCAAGGGAGTTTCGGCGGTAAAATGGGGAGTTACCGTAAAGTTAATCTGGGCCTGGGCCTTAACCATTCCAGTATCTGCTTTATTGGCCGCAATTGTTTATTATATCCTTCACTTTTTTATCGGTTAACTTGTTCAATGCTTTTTTAGACATCGAAAGTTTTCGAACTTGCGGAGTCTAAAGATTTTTAGATATTCGTAAATTATAAGCTTATTAGCAAATTAGAATTTTACATTTAACAATACCTCGTTCTTAGCTCCTGCTAAAGGTACCCATTTAGCACCCGCTTTTACCAGTCTTATCGCTTCTTCGTTTTGAGCTTCGCCGATGCCATTTACAATTTTGATAGCCGATGGTTGGCCATCTTTATCAATTAGAAAAGTGAGTATTACTTCTTTGCCTAATGTTTCATTTTTTGTGAGCCGGTTATGCGTAGTTAAGTAAATGTGATAGGCATCCATCCCATTTAAAGGCACGGGGTTATTAATAACAGTTACTGCGACATTTTTGGAAGTAGACTGGGCCGAGTGCTGTGCCCGATAACGGTTATCTTTCATCCAAAACAGTACGCTTGCAGCTACAAATAGGACCGCTGCTGCAGCTGCAATACTCAACCTTTGTGAAGTAATTTGCCAACGTTTTTTTTCAATGGGTTTAAGCGCGATCCGTTCTTGTAATTGCTTTTGGAGCAGGGATAAGGATTGTACGCGTTGATGCGATTCGCTTAACCCAGCTAATGCTTGAGCAACAAATGGATCTTCGAGCGAGATTTTTTCAATGCGGTGCATAGCTTTTGCATCAAGCTTACCATCGAGGTAATCTTCCAGTACTTCTATAGCTGGCCAATCGTTAGTATTCACTATTTTTTTCTATACAAATTTTCAAATTCCGCTTTCCATTTTGGATATAGCTTTTCACTTTAACTAAGTCGTACCCAGTCTCGTCGGCAACCTCTTTATAGCATTTTTCTTGTAAATAAAACAAGTCTACACTTATCCGTTGTTCTTTAGACAAGGTTTCCATACACTTTTCCATTATGGTTAGCTGCGTCTCTCTGGCATTGTCTATATCAAGATGCACAAACTCCTTGTTTTCCACAAAATTATCGTCTATAGAAACTATTGGATTTTTAGAAGACTTACGCAGTGCCATTAAACAATAATTTCTGGTCAATACATGAAGCCAGCTTTTAAAATTCTGGACTTGATGTGCCTTTAATTTAGTCACTAGCTCTTCAAAAATCTGCATTACTGCATCTTTACTCTGCTCCTCATCTTTAAAATAATTAAAGCATACCCCGAACACCAAATGCATATACCGATTAAAAAGTATCCCCAGAACCTCCAGATCGCCACTTTGCTGATAGGCGGCAACAAGTGTCCGATCGTCTTGATTATTGCTTTTATGGGTGTTTTTTATGAACTTCAAGGTTGTAAACAAGTAAAATATTAATCGAATATACTTAGTAATACGTTAATCCCGACTCGATTTACTTAATTTTACATTCCATTTTAGCTAAAATTAAAAAATAGAATGAAGAAAATTGGTTTATATGCAATAACTATAAGTTTGCTTTGCTTAAGTAGCTGTGATGTTCAAAGTCAGAATAAAATTGGAAATATCTTAAAACAAATTCCAACGGGTGGAGTACCCACTGCTTTAGAAATTGGAGCTGGTCTTAAAGAGGCCTTAACTATTGGCACCAGTCATGGAGCCGATCAGCTCTCGGCTAAAGATGGATTCTTAGGAAATTTGGCAGTGAAAATTCTTTTTCCGCCAGAGGCGCAGAAGGCCGAAAAAACATTAAGAAGCATCGGCCTCAATTCGCTGGCCGATAATGTAATCTTAAGTCTTAACCGTGCGGCTGAAGATGCAGCTAAGGAAGCAAAACCAATTTTTATATCGGCTATTAAACAAATGACCATTACCGATGCAACCAATATCTTATTAGGTAATAAAGATGCGGCTACCCTATATTTTAAACGAGTAACTACTACGCAGTTATTAGAAAAATTTAAACCAGTTATTGCGACAAGTTTAAGCAAAGTTGGCGCAACTAAGTATTGGAGCGATGCTGCTTTAGCTTATAATAAGTTACCATTAGTTAAACCAATAAATACAGACTTAGCTGCCTATGTTGCTCAAAAAGCAATCGATGGCATGTTTATCCAGGTCGCTCAGGAAGAGCTTAAACTAAGGGATCATATTGCTGCTCGTTCCAGTGGTTTATTGCAAAAAGTTTTCGGTTATGCCGATACCAAGAAATAGGCAACACCATTATCAAATTTGTTTTTCGCTCTAATTTAAGGTACTTTTACACAGTATTTTACAACAAAGAACATTGGATTTTAAAGATTTTAATTTTAACCCCGAACTTTTAGAGGGTTTACTGGCAATGGGTTTTAAGAACGCAACGCCAATACAACAACAAGCAATCCCACTTATTTTAGCTAAAAAAGATCTTATTGCTTGTGCGCAAACAGGAACTGGGAAAACCGGAGCCTACTTATTGCCTATTATGCACTTGCTTACTGAAAATAACGCCCGACATAATACCACTTTAATACTCGCTCCAACACGCGAGCTTGCCCAGCAGATAGATTTGCAGGTCGAAGCGCTTTCCTATTTTACCAACATTAGCTCCTTAACAGTTTATGGTGGTGGGGATGGCATTGCTTACGAGCAACAAAAACGATCGATGCGCGAAGGTGTCGATATTATTATTGCAACACCAGGCCGGTTAATTGCGCATCTTTCGTCGGGTTCATTAAAAATGGACCAGTTACACTATTTGGTTTTAGATGAAGCCGATAGGATGCTCGATATGGGTTTTTACGATGATATCATGAAAATCGTTGGCTATTTACCCAAAGCAAGACAAACAGTCATGTTTTCGGCAACCATGCCTCCAAAAATCAGAACCCTGGCTGGAAAATTATTAAACCACCCAGAGTCGATTAGTATAGCTATTTCCAAACCAGCCGAAGGTATCCGTCAGCAGGCTTATTTTGTACACGATAGCCATAAAGTAAAACTGCTTACCGAGGTCATGAAAAATGCTGAATATAAAAGCATTATTGTTTTCGCTTCTACCAAAAACAAAGTGAAAGATTTGGGCCGGGTTTTTAGCCGCCTGGGTTTTAGGGCAGAGGCATTTCATTCCGATTTAGATCAGAAAGAGCGGGAAGCTATTATGCTCGATTTTAAAAACAAGCGTATCCCGGTTTTAATTGGTACCGATGTGTTAAGCAGGGGGATTGATGTGGAAGGAATTAGTTTAGTAATTAATTATGACGTACCTCACGATCCCGAAGATTATATTCATCGTATTGGGCGTACTGCCCGTGCAGAAACGACGGGTACAGCGATCACTTTGGTTAACGATAAGGATAAACGCAAGTTTAGCAATATCGAAAAATTAATTGAACGACAAATCGATCGCATTCCGTTACCTGTGCATTTTGGCGACCTGCCAAAAGAAGATCAGTCGGCCGAAAAGAAACCTTATCCGCCAAAGAAAAAGAAGTTTTTTAAGAAGAAGGTGAAGCGTGTAGAATAAGACAACCTTCTATTTTCCATCAAAATTCTTTATCTTTAGTGATGCAAAACCTAGCCCCATTAGCAGAGCGGATGCGTCCTCAAAACCTGGACGAATATGTCGGCCAAAAGCATTTGGTTGGCCAGGATGCAGTGTTACGTAAAGCAATAGAAAGTGGTCAGCTCCCTTCGATGATTTTTTGGGGGCCTCCTGGTGTGGGTAAAACTACGCTGGCCTATATTATTTCACAAAGCCTGGATCGGCCATTTTTTAATTTAAGTGCCATTAACTCGGGCGTAAAAGATATCAGGGAGGTAATCGATAAAGCAGCAGCACTAAAAGATAGTTTTTTAGGACTTCCAATTCTATTTATCGACGAGATTCATCGCTTTAGCAAATCGCAACAGGACAGCTTGCTGGGAGCGGTCGAGCGGGGCCTGGTTACCCTCATCGGGGCAACGACGGAAAACCCGTCATTCGAGGTTATTTCCGCTTTACTATCACGCTGTCAGGTTTATATTTTGCAAGCACTTAGTGAAGAAGAATTAACCGGCCTGTTGCAAACTGCGCTTAAAAGAGATATTGTTCTTGCCGAAAAGCAGATTAAAATTAAGGAACACGAAGCACTTATCCGTTTATCTGGCGGCGATGCCCGGAAGTTATTAAACGTGCTAGAAATAGCCATTAATGGCATAGGAGGCAATAAAGTCGAATTAACAAACGAGAATGTACTTGCTCATGCGCAACAAAATCTTGCTTTATACGATAAAGCTGGCGAGCAACATTACGATGTCATTTCTGCCTTTATTAAATCCATCCGGGGTAGTGATCCCAATGCAGCTGTTTATTGGCTAGCACGGATGATTGAAGGTGGTGAAGATCCTTTGTTTATTGCCCGGCGCTTGTTAATCTTATCATCGGAAGATATTGGCAATGCCAATCCAAATGCCTTATTATTAGCCAATAACTGTTTTACGGCGGTAAATGTAATTGGCTATCCGGAGGCACGGATTATACTTTCGCAATGCGTAACTTACCTAGCCTCGTCCCCAAAAAGCAATGCTGCTTACGAAGCCATTAACAAAGCCCAGCTGTTGGTTAAGCAAACCGGCAATTTACCCGTTCCATTGCCGATCCGGAATGCCCCAACAAAGTTGATGAAAAATTTAGATTATGGAAAAAATTACCAGTATTCGCATAGTTATGAAGGCAATTTTTCGCCACAAGAATACTTCCCAGACGAATTAAGTGGCACCAAACTGTACGATCCCGGGAAAAATCCAGCCGAAGAAAAATTGAGGGAAAAATTAAGGCAAAACTGGAAGAATAAATATGGTTATTAAAATTCTATTGATATTTGATATAAAGTTCAGCTCAAAAACTTTATCTTAACCGAATTAAACTTCGATGCAGTATGTTATTAACTTTTTTAAGCCACCAGTGGAAGAATTTTTGGCGCAGCCGAAATAAGGCCGGCAGCATCGCTGCGCAGCTATTACTAGGCTTCTTCATGCTTTATTTCTTAAGTGCTGCTATTTTTGTGGGCTTCGGGATGGAAGTTTTTATTGGCAAGGTATTTCCCGGAAAAAATGTGGTCGAAGTTTTTAATGGGTTTATCCTCTATTATTTTCTGATCGATCTGGCCATGCGTATCCAGCTGCAAGAACTACCAACTTTAAGTGTGATTCCTTATTTACACCTTAAAATTAAGCGCCGAACAATTGTTAATTTTTTAAATATCAAGTCGCTATTTTCGGCCTTTAATTTTTTACCGCTATTTGTATTCCTTCCTTTCTGCATAATGAAAATTGGGGTTACTTTAGGGTCGTTAACGGCAATAATGTATATGTTATCGATACTTTCCCTTGCGCTCTTTAATAACTTTTTAATCCTCTACCTTAAACGTAAAGCGATTAGCAACATCGCTTTTTTTGGTGTTGCCATTGTCCTTATAGCCGGGTTGGCCGCATTAGATTATTTCCACCTCATCTCGGTTCGGGATGCCTCCAACTTTATATTTACAAGCCTGATAAAATATCCTTTTATCGCATTAGCATTTACACTGGCAGCTATTCTGGTTTTTACCTTAAATACAAGGTACTTAAATGCAAATCTGTATACGGAAGAGCTCAGCACTAAAAATGAGAAAAAAGTGAGCACAGATTATGCTTTCTTAAATAAGTTTGGAAAAGTAGGCGAACTGGCCGCTTTAGAATTGAAATTGATTTTAAGGCACAAACGCTCAAGGTCGTCGGTTTTTATGGGATTTATTTTCCTTTTTTACGGTTTCATTTTTTACAAGGAGCCAATAATCGCTCGTAACGAATTTGGCAAACTATTGTTTGCTGCATTATTTATGACCGGAATTTCCATTTTAACTTATGGCCAATTTATGTTTGCCTGGCAAAGTGCCCACTTCGACGGCTTGTTAACCAGTAGGATTAATTTTAAAAATTTTATTAAGGCCAAGTTTTTACTTTTCACAATAAGTAGTACCATCATCACTATTTTAGCTAGCTTTTACGGGTTTATTAGCTGGAAGCTCCTCTTGCTCCATGTTGCAGCTTATCTTTATAATATTGGTTTTGGATCGGTAATCGTGTTGTATTTTGCTACCTTTAATTATAAGCGCCTGGACATTACTAAAAGTGGCAGCTTTAATTGGCAGGGAACAGGCGCCACACAATGGGTTTTGAGCTTACCTTTTATCCTTATTCCCTTTATTATTTATATCCCGTTTGGGATACTCAACAAACCTTATTGGGGCTTGCTGGTCCTTGCTGTGTTTGGCTTAATTACGCTTTTAATGCGCAATTACTGGATTACCTTATTAGTAAAAAAATTTGAAAAACAACGTTATAAAATAGCGGAAGGATTTAGAGAATAAATTATGTTAGAATTTAAGCAATTAAAAAAAACTTATAGTGGCCGTACAGTAGTCGATGTTAACCATTTAACTATTCGTGCCGGCGAAACTATCGGCTTGGTGGGCAACAATGGCGCAGGTAAAACAACGCTATTTAGAATATTACTCGATTTAATAAGGCCCGATAGTGGCGAGGTTTTATCGAAAGATCAGAATGTTGCCAGTAACAGCGAATGGAAGAATTACACAGCCTCTTATTTAGATGAAGGTTTCTTAATTGATTACCTTACACCCGAAGAATATTTCATTTTTATTGGAAGCCTTAATGGTTTAAGTGTATCGGATGTAGCAGATTATCTCAAACAATACAACGAATTTTTTAATGGGGAAATCTTAAATCAGAAGAAATATATCCGCGATTTTTCTAAAGGAAATCAGAATAAGGTGGGCATTGCTGCCGCATTAATGCAGCAACCCGAATTGCTGGTTTTAGACGAACCTTTTGCAAATTTAGACCCTACTACACAGATTAGATTAAAATCTCTGATCAGATCTTTAAAAACAACCCAGCGTTTAACCACCTTGATTTCTAGTCATGACCTCAATCATGTTACTGATGTATGCGACCGGATTATCCTTTTAGAAAAAGGACTCATTATTAAAGATTTCTATACAGATGAAAACTCCTTAAAAGAATTGGAAGCCTATTTTTCTGAGTAGCTAGCTACTTTGTACTAGCAACCAAAGACTACGCTGTACAGTATTATAGTCGGTTTTATGCCACATTTTGGGCACGGATTAACCGCTCCTATTTTGTTCTTCCGGCGTATTGCTATCTTTTTGTTACATTAAAAAACAGTAAATCAAATGCTTAACTATTAATTGTGCATTCGGCAATATTTTGGCATTAGGTTTGAAGAATTGCTTATACGGATTCAAAAAACTAACAATATGACGACATCAAAATTCAAAATAGCTACATTAAGTATTGCACTTTCATTGGGAGCAATGACTTTTCAAGGCTGCGATAGTTTAACTAAAACTCAGAAAGGTGCCGGAATTGGTGCTGCTGCGGGTGGTATTATTGGTGGTATTATTGGCAAAAAAGCTGGAAATACTGCAGTTGGTGCTATTATTGGCGCTGCCGTTGGCGGTACTGCCGGTGGTTTTATTGGCAAACGAATGGACAAGCAAGCTGCAGAAATACAAAATGCGATTCCAAATGCAGAAGTAATTAGAGAGGGCGAGGGTATTATCGTAAAATTTGATAGCGGTATCTTATTTGATTTCGATAAATATGCCTTAAAAGATGTGGCCAAAGAAAATATCAAATCTTTAGCCAGTTCTTTAAACCAGTATCCGGGAACGGATATTAAAGTTATCGGGCATACCGACAGCCGGGGCACAGAAGAGTATAACATGGGCTTATCTGAAAGAAGAGCTGCAGCAGTTAAAGCTTATGCAGTTTCTCAAGGCGTTCCAAGCTCACGTTTAATTACTATGGGTAAAGGATTTTCGGAACCGATTGGCGATAATGCTACCGATGCAGGCAGGGCTGAAAACAGAAGAGTGGAAATTGTTATCGTTGCTAACGATCAGTTAAAAAAAGAAGCCGCTACTCAAGGCAAATAAAATAAGACATATATCTACCTATATAAAACGTAAGGCCCCGTTGTATTTATTACTTCGGGGCTTTTACATCTTTAACACCACGTTTTAAAAGCTTTATACGAAACGTATTGCGTCAAGCATAAAATATCGGGCTTAAAATTTCAAGTATAGATTTTCATTAAGCCGAACATAAAATGATAGTTTATATCTAGCCATTAATTGGATAAATATTTATTCTACCCCCATTGCTTTTTTATGCATCGAAACCCATTACCTTTAAGACTTACAAAATTTTTGAAACTTCGTAAGTATCTTCTCTGGTTCAAAATATTTCCTTATAATATAAGCAGAGGGGTTTAACGAAATGTCACGCGCAAAGAAATAAACTCTTTATTTTTTGCGCGATTCAATGTATCCTGGTACCTCATTAAGAATAAATATCTTCAAAATAGGTAATGGCAAGGCCCATTAACAATAGTTCCTGTTCCATTAAAGCATACGCCGGAATTGGTTTAGCCAATTTCCAATGTGGCCAGCCATCTTGGTCTAATCCTTCCAATTCGTAAAAACCCATTTCACTTAATAACCGGCAGGTAGCAATATGCATTAATTCTTCCTTTTGTCGTTTACTGTATTTTCCAGGGCCTTTCCCTAGCTCCTGAACACCGATTAAAAATAAGACAACCTTTAAATCCGGTGTATCCGAATCGAATTCTTCAGCAATCTTAGCTTGTAATATTTTCCACTTGGCATGTATCTCTGCTGGCTTCATTCCACAAATATACATTTATGCCTGTTTTTTGATCTATAGATAAACGCATATCTAAGTCAAATTTTTAGCTTTGTTAAATGAACCACAAAATTAATACTGGCCTATTGGCCTATGGCATGTCTGGCAAAGTATTTCACGCGCCCTTTATAAGTACACATCCGGGGTTTAACTTATATGCAGTTACCGAACGCCATCGCAAACAAGCCCATTTAGATTATCCGGCAATTAAGAGCTACGAAAGTATTGAAGACTTATTGGCCGACGATTCTATAGATTTAGTGATCATCAATACCCCAAATTTTACTCATTACGAATATGCAATTAAAGCATTAAAAGCTGGTAAGCACATCCTGGTCGAAAAACCCTTTACTGCTAGTAGCGAGCAAGCCAAGGCCGTATTTGCATTAGCCAAAAGTGTGAACAAAAAAGCTTTAGCTTACCAAAATCGCCGGTACGATAGTGGCTTTGGTTCGGTAAAAGGAATTATCGACAGTGGTCAACTCGGGAAACTGGTCGAAGTACATTTCCGGTACGATCGCTATAGGAACGAAATTAGTCCGAAGTTTTTTAAAGAGGAACCTTATGAAGCGAGCGGATTAGCTTACGATCTTGGCCCACATTTGTTAGATCAGGCCATTTGCCTCTTTGGTCGGCCAGAAAAATTCCACAAAATATTAGGTAAAAATAGAGCTCATACTAAAGTAGATGATTATTTCTCTATTTGGTTAAGCTATCCAGACCAACTTAATGTATTTTTAACTGCCAGTATGTTGGTAGCCGACATTAAAGATGCCTTTGTACTAAACGGGATGGCGGGATCCTTTAGTAAAAATCATGCCGATGTACAGGAAGGTCAGCTTTTAAAAGGCATTAAACCCACCGCTGTTAATTATGGGATAGAGAACCCAGCAGATGCCGGAAAGCTAACTTTAGTAACCGAAAATGGAGAGCGAAGCCATGCTCTTATCCCTTCGGTAAAAGGCGATTATTCCGGGTTATTTGAAGCTGTTTATCAAAACATTGTATACCAGGTACCCTATCCTGTAACCGAAGAAGATATTCTTATCCAGTTAGAGATTTTAGAAGCTTAGGGTTTCGTGTACAAACTTCCCATTAAAGCGATTAAAAATTCCGTTGGGTTTTCCAAATGGGGAATATGCCCAACACCTTCAAATTCGACAAGTTTAGCCCCGTATATCTTTGCGGCAGTCTTTTTACCCAGGGTCCTATACTGACCATAAAGTACTTGCTGGTCGGGGGTTAAAAGCCCCTTACCAACAATTGTTTTATCGGCCGTGCCGATAAATAAAACGGTTGGCACCCTTAAATTAATGAATTCGTACACCACGGGTTGTTCATAAATCATGGTAAAAGTCATGGCTGCAACCTTAGCTAATCGCGGAAAATCGGCGCTTAAAGTTACTCCGGCTGCAATTCTTACCAGCTCGTCGTATTCTGGTTTCCAAACGGTAAAATAAGAATCATGATAATACTTTTTAATACTTTGAGCAGTTGCTTTTAGCTCCGTTTTATATTGCTGCGCGGTACTTACATAAGGTACAAATGTGCGATAATCTTCCAGGCCGATCGGGTTTTCTAATAATAATTTTGCCGTTCTTTCTGGAAACAATAATGCAAATCGGGTAGCCAGCATCCCCCCCATAGAATGACCTAGAATTGATACCTTATCAATGCCTAAAGTATCGAGCAATTGTTTATTCCAGGTCGCCATTTGGTGGAAACTATAATGAATAAAGGCTTTAGATGATTTACCAAAACCGATCTGATCGGGTACAATTACTCTATAGCCGCCATTTTTTAAGGCATTAATTACATTTACCCAATAATAACCGCCGAAGTTTTTACCATGAAAAAGCATTACTGTTTGCCCGTTTGGGGTAGTGGTTGGTGCAATGTCCATATAAGCCATATTAAGATCTTGTCCTTCGGCTTGGATTGCAAAATATTTAATGGGATAGGGATAACTTACATTCTCGAGAGTTATCGCCAAAGTGTCTTGCTTTTGTGCTTTTAGATTTATGACTAGGAATAAAAAGGGAAAGGCAATTAAGTAAAATTTCTTCATTCTATATTTAAATTGTTAACGGCTAAACAATCGTAAGCTCCGATTGTGTTAAATCTAAGCATTATTTATACTTTTGAACACCAAATAGCAAAATACGATGACTTATCAAGTTGGCATTACGCCCTTATCTTTAACTCTCATTTCTCAAATAATTGATCAGCAGCAAAGTATAACTTTATCCGATCATGCGATAAGCCAGATTAAAAAGTGTAGAAAATACCTCGACGAAAAATTAAGCAATAATGATGGGCCAATATATGGTATTAACACTGGTTTTGGCTATTTACAAAATGTAAAAATTGCCGATAGTAATTTAACCCAGCTGCAACATAATCTTTTGTTATCTCATGCTTGTGGCACCGGGCAGGAGGTGCCAAGACCCATTGTAAAGCTAATGTTGTTGCTAAAGATCCAATCCTTAAGTTATGGACATTCTGCTATAGCCTTAACAACGGTACAACGACTGGTCGATTTTTACAATAACGATATTTTACCTGTAATTTATACACAGGGCTCTTTAGGTGCATCGGGCGATTTAGCTCCGCTTGCCCACCTAGCCTTACCTTTAATTGGCGAAGGAGAAGTTTGGTATAAGGACGAAAAAATAACCTGCAGCGAACTCTATAAGCAATTAGACTTGCAGGCTTTAACTTTACAAAGTAAAGAGGGTTTGGCCTTAATTAATGGCACTCAGTTTATGACGGCTTATGGCGTTTATTGTTTGCTAAGGGCGCAAAGTTTTGCGGCATGGGCGGATGCAATAGCAGCAATTTCAATCGATGCCTTCGATTGCCGGATCGATCCTTTTTTAGCATTAAGCCACCAAATAAGACCCCATAAAGGTCAGTTAACCACCGCCACAAACATTGGCGAATGGCTAGCCGGAAGCGAATTAATGGCCAAACCTGGCAAGCAAACACAAGACCCCTATTCTTTCCGTTGTGTGCCTCAGGTGCATGGTGCTAGCAAAGACAGTATCGATTATATCCAATCGGTTTTCGAAACAGAAATGAATTCGGTAACCGACAATCCTAATGTTTTTCCAGACGAGGATTTGATTATTTCGGCAGGTAATTTTCATGGGCAGCCTTTGGCGCTAACCCTCGATTTTTTATGTATGGCACTGGCCGAACTAGGGTCAATTTCGGAAAGAAGGACCTTTCAATTAATCTCGGGCACCAGAGGCTTACCACCCTTCCTAGTTAAAAATGCAGGTTTAAATTCGGGCTTAATGATTAGTCAATATACCGCTGCATCTATCGCCAGCGAGAACAAGCAATTATGTACGCCAGCTTCGGTCGATAGTATTGTAAGTAGTAATGGCCAAGAAGACCATGTAAGTATGGGCGCTAATGCAGCAACCAAATGTTTACGCGTTTGCGATAACCTGGAAAGGATTTTAGCTATAGAATTGCTAACAGCAGTACAAGCATTAGAATTAAGAAGACCAGAAAAATCATCTGTTAAAATTGAAAAATTGGTAAGTGATTATCGTAAAATAGTTTCTTTTAATGTAGCAGATCGGATTTTAGCAAAAGATATTCAAGCATCAATCGATTTTATAAGGACAAAATCCTTAGTCTTATAAATTACCTGCCGGACAAATTCGATTTATCCGGCAGGTAAAAATTTATTTTTTATACATCTGATTTAAATTAACTGCTGGCATCTGTACAGTCGTTTCGTTTGAGAAACTTCCCGAGCAATGATCGATCTTAATTCCCTCTACTTTAACATCAGCCTTATTGAGCGTATTTAAATTGAGGTTTCTTATTGCATAACTATTGTTTTCGTTATTATCGCCGTTCAATGTTATTTCAGATTCGTCACTCGCATTAATCGATAAATTATCGAACGAATTTTGAGCGCTATTAAATTTAGTGTTCTTTAAAGTTAGCACTAAAGATTTCACGTCAATTTTGCGGATATAGAAACTTTTCACATTGTCAGTATTCACATTTAAGTGGCTTATTTTCAGATCATTTTGAAGATTAATGCTGTTGGAGTTTTTAACCGTTAAGCTTAGTGAATCCAAAACTGCATCTAAAAATAAACTGCTGGCATTGGTAATATTAAGCTGCCTCATGTTTGGTGCATATACAAGAATAGTCTGGTACTCATAATTACTGTTGTCCTGTTTATTCCTAAAATTAATTTGCAACTGCCCGTTGGCATTCACATTAATATCGATCGAATCTTTCAATTTTTCTGGAATTTTTAGGCCAAATTTTTCATCTTTTATAAAATGAATATAAATACCCTTGTTTCTGGCATTTTCGATAGTTACGGCATCGAATGCTGTAGAAGCCGCAATGCTAGCCATGTTCTTAGTCGGCGTAGTAAAATTTTCTACTTTTTTAACTTCATCTTCCCCATATTTTCCATTCTTATAGTTTACTTGCGAAACATAGACCATTCCTAAAAGCGGAATAAGAATAAGTGCTAATGCGAAAGTGATTAATAATTTATTACTTGTTTTCATTTTTTTAAGGATTAAAAGTTTCTTTAACAAAAGTCTGATAACGGCTTTGTAATTCATCAAAGTCAATGTTAAGCAGGTATACATTTCTAAAAACTACAGGTAATTCTTCTTCCATAAACTGTGTCTTACGGTAGTCTTTTACATTCACTACTGCAGTATCTGTTACAAAAAAGCCAATGCCTCTTTTATTCATAATAATATTTTTGTTTTGCAATAATTCGTAAGTACGCATTACTGTGTTCGGGTTTACCTCGAGCTCGACTGCCAGCTCTCTTACCGAAGGTATTTTTTCGTCGGCAGCCCATTTCGTTAGCAAGATATGTTCGCAAACATATTCTGCTATCTGAAGGTATATTGCCTTATTATCTCTAAATTCCATATCTATACCAGTTAAAATTAAACCTCTTTTTCTTTGAGCCGTACATAAGTAATTACCCAAAATATAATTGTTAATGCTGCTAACAAGATAAAGCCCCACCATTCGGCATTCGATTTATGATTTCCCCATGGTATATCCTCTTCGTTAACTCTTATTTTCCCTTCAAATAATAATTTTCCGGATTTCGCAATAATTGCTGTCCAAATTCCAGAAAAAATCATTACCGTAATTGCCGTCTTAATATAATGGAACTTCTCGAAGTAGATAGATCCCAATAAAAAGATGCTGGTTACAAAAAAGGGTGCTGTATAAATAGGCCAAAATTGAGAAGGGTTATTTCTGACAAAAAAATAAGCCGGGTTATCTACGCCATTTAATCTAGCCACAAAAACCAGATCTGTTAAATAAAATAACGAGATAAAACTAGCTGTACTTAGCAAGGCAGAAAAAATTAGACCACCTAAAAATTTCTCGAAAGTAGAGGCTGGGATCATCAACTCAATAATTGCTTTCGGTTTTTGCCCCAAATGCGCAAAATAGCTACTGGCAATAACACTGATAAAGATAAATCCAAATATTAAAAATAGAGGCTCTCTAAAATTGAGGTAACGAGCCTCAAAAGGTCTTTGATCGGTTAGGTACGGCCATAATGAGCCGGCATAAAAAGCTACAATTACGCCCAATGCAACAACCAGGCTAATGAGGTAAATTTTTCCAAATTCGAGCCATTGTCTTCTTAGCAAAAGCCCAAAACGTTGTATGTTAAATATATTGTCCATGTTCGCTTAAGATTTAGTTAAAAATTGGTTTCAATTTGTTTTTCTCTGTCAATACTGCATTAAACAGCAGCTCGATGTCGAGTTTACTATCTTCGTTATGGTAATTTGGCGTTACTACATTATATCCCGACAAAGAAGGTTCGGCATAAATTACGGTATCGTCTAACTCTTTTACCCGTTTAAAACACAGTTTATTCGTAATCTCTTCGACCGATGCCTTTAAAGCAACGCTACTCTCGTCGAGCATAATTACCGTATCGATTAAATTATCCAGATCGCGAACTTGATGGGTAGAAATAATAATGCAACGATCGTCGGTTAAAGCCGAGGCCATAATTTTACGGAACTGCGCTTTAGAAGGGATATCTAATCCATTGGTAGGTTCGTCCATAATAACCAGTTTCGCCTGCGTGGCAAGGCCAAAAGCAATAATAACCTTCTTCTTCTGACCATAAGACATATTTATCAGCTTCTGCTCAACAGGGATATCAAATTCTGCTAATAGGGCTGTAAAATACGAATGATCGAAGTTCGGATAAAAAGCCGCATTTGCTTTGATATAGGCGTCTATTTTTACTGATGGTAAATAGAACTCCTCCGGAATAAAACAAATTTGCGCCAATAGGGCTGGCTGCCGTTTAGCTGGGTTATACCCCATTACTTCCATGGTTCCGCTTTCGGCGTAAACCAAACCTGCCAGGTTTTTGAGTAAGCTCGATTTACCCGCGCCATTTTTACCTAATAATCCATAAATATGACCATTGCTTAATTGCATGCTCATATTTTTGAATAACAGCCGGTTTTTGCTGTAACCAAAATTAAGGTTGTTAATTTTTATCATATTTATAGTGTACTAGTTAAATAATACACTAAAGTACTAGGTTGGCATCAAACCACCAAATTTTTTTGAAAATAATTTTATAGCCGCGAAAACAATTAATAAAAAAAGCCGCCGATTGTAGATGAAATAAATCTACAATCGGCGGCTAATGGTTTCGGCACGCCTTATCCTTAATCTTTATCCTCTACTCTTCGTTCAAATCCTGATATTTGATAATCATACACATCCCACTTAAAGTGGCACACTAATTCCAAGGCTTAGGTTCCGTCCTGGATTATAAATTCCTGCTGGTTTATAACGGCTTAAATGATTATAATATAGTTTGTTCCCCAAATTCTGACCGGTAAGCCACAAATTAATCTTACCCTGCTTAACTTTTACGGAAGTTCCGATCCCAGCATCGACTAAAGTATAACCAGCTGTTTCGGTTTCGAAACTATCGAAACGGTCTTGTTTAAACATATTAGTTAAACCTATTTTAACAAAGCTATCTTTAAGACCTTTAAGATTGGGTTCGAATCGTAATTCGTTATTTAAACTTGCGGCCGGAATAAAGGGTAAAGCACTATCGTTCGCGAGGTTAGTCCCTTTAACATAAGCAAAGGTATTTTCGAAATGCAACGATTTAACCGGATGAAAATCTATCATCGCTTCGCCGCCAACTAAATCGGCATTGGTTTGTACAAAACGATATACGGGTAAGGTACCGTCTGGAAGCTGGATCATTTCGTTATTGAAATTGCCGGGATAGATATAATTATAGATTCGATTACTATAGGCATTTAAACCAAATGTTACTTTTTCTGCAGTATATTCTAAACCTAAATCGAATTGCAAACTAGTTTCCTGTTTCAAATTGTTATTCCCAATTTCGTACCTAAACGTTCCTTCATGACGGCCATTTGCACCCAACTCGGCAATATTAGGCGCTCTAAAACCAGAACCGGCATTCCCTTTTAAGTTTAGGTTTTCGGCTATTTCGAAGGCAAAGCCAATCGATCCCGAGATATTCGAAAAATGATTATTAAATGCTGTAAATACCTGGGCTAAATCCTTTCCGTCTATATTCTTATAGTCGTAACGTACCCCTGCATTAATCGCGCCTTTTTCAAAATTTCTTTTCAAATAAACGAATGCCCCAATATTATCGCTTACATAATCTGGAATAAGGTACTCGTCGCCATTATTAACATTTGTTTGATGCATTCCCTGAACACCAACGGTTGGCTCCCAGCTACCTTTGTTCGGAAAAGAATACTTTATATCGTAAGTGTAAGAGTTAAGATTTAATTGTAAACCAGGTTCAGCTGCACTTTCTTCAAATTCTTTCCGAATGTTTTGTTGAAATGCCAAAGTAGTTTTTAATTGTCCGCCATTTAAAAGAATATTACTGTTTAATGCGGCCCGGTAATGGTTAATATTTTGATAAGGAAGTTCAAGTTTTCGGGTTATTGCCTCGTTTTTATTGATGATATTTCCATCTTCGTCCAGGTAATTTCCTTCAGCATCTGGACCATTTTCGACCAAACCTACATTGGTATTAAACCTGGATAAACTTAAATGTGCATAGCCCCAGGCTTTATTTAAACCAAGCATTGCACTGGTATTGGTCTCATTAAAGCCAGAATTAGGCACTGTCCGATCTGCATAACTGAAGCCATACGCGTTTTTATAAGAAACTCGGCCCCGGTAAACAAAGCCATTAGTATTACCCTGCAACATTAGTGACGACGCACTAAGGCCATTATTTGTAGCATAGCTTGTGGTAAAGTTCCCATTAAAATCTCCGCTGGCAGGGACAAAGTCGTCGATAATATTAATTACGCCGCCCAAAGCATCAGAACCATATAATAAACTCGCCGGCCCCTTTAGCACTTCTACACGAGCAGCCGAAAACTGGTCGACCTCGACCCCATGTTCGTCGCCCCATTGCTGGGCTTCTTCCCGGGCTCCATCGACCATGGTTAAAACCCGGTTATACCCCAGGCCTCTTATCGATGGCTTCGAAATTGCACCACCGGTAGTAACTTGCGAAATGCCGGGTACTTTAGCAATGGCATCAATAAGATTGGTACCTGCAGACTGGGCCAACTTTTCGCGGTTTACCGATACCACGGCTAAACTATTTGTTTTGTTATTTGAGCTAAACGGTGTACCTGTAATCACGACTTCGGCACTTTCGATAACTGCTTGTTCTAAGGCAAACACGATTTGGTTATTTGCGGCCAGGTCGATTTGTTTGGTTGTGGTTTTATAACCAACGTAACTTACTTCAATTAGAAATTTTCCTTTTAAAGGAATCCGTTTAAAGTCAAACTCTCCATTGGCATTAGTAACTGTGCTTGCCTTTAAATCGGAAATATAAATGGTAGCTCCGGGAAGCGGTTCTTTAGTAATTGCATCGACAACTTTCCCGGTAAAGTCGGCTAGGTTAGCGGCAACTGCCGGAAAGGTAAAACAGGTAAATAATACCGCGAATAATAGGTGTATCTTCTTCATTATGTTTTATTTTAAAGACAAAGGGGCAATTACCAAAAGGCATACCTGATTTATCTTATCATTGAAATAATAAACTGAAATAAGCAACTAGGCTTATTTAAATAGAGAAATGTAATGAAAAAGTCGGCGGACCTCTTAGCGAGGCGGTAATAAGACGGGTATAAGAACTGGTTACGATAGGGTTGTTCTTCGCCATTAATTTACTCGTTAAGTAAACGACAAAGGAAGAATCGGTAATTGTATAATTTTTCTCGAAATGAACAGCGCAAATTAAACAAGTATCGCGCTGTGTTTTGAGATGTAGTTTATGGGTACAATGCTGCTCGGGAGCTGTATTGGCAACTTGCTCATGATGGTGTAAAATGCTCCATGGTATAATAGCAAGCGAAAACACCCCTAGCATAGCTATGGTTAAAACTCTTTGGATATATTGGCGTTTCCTTTTCAATTTCGATTACAAACCTAAACAAATAACATAAATTTTATACATTTGGCATGTAACATTGCCTTGATATGACCACAAATATTCCAGAAGGTTTAAACCTTAAAATAAAGCAAACTCCAAACGGAAATACCTTAACCTGTAAAGGCTGGGTGCAGGAAGCAGCACTTAGAATGCTCTTAAATAATTTAGATCCCGAAGTTGCCGAACGACCGGAAGAGCTTATCGTATATGGTGGCCGAGGCAAAGCTGCCCGTAATAAGGAATCATTAGCCTTAATTATTAAGGCTTTAAAAAATCTCGAAGAAAACGAAACCCTGCTTATCCAGTCTGGCAAACCTGTTGGGGTTTTGCCAACCCACAAAGACGCACCTAGAGTTTTAATTTCCAATTCACAACTGGTCCCTAAATGGGCCACTCAACAGCATTTCGACGAGCTGGAAGATAAAGGTTTAATGATGTATGGCCAGATGACAGCCGGTTCCTGGATTTACATTGGTTCGCAGGGAATTGTACAAGGCACTTACGAAACTTATTCGGCCCTGGCTAAAAAGCATTTCCAAAGCAATCTAAAGGGCACCTTAAATGTTACTGCTGGTTTAGGCGGTATGGGTGGCGCGCAACCGCTGGCCATTACCATGAACCAGGGGGTTTGCCTGGCAGCCGATGTGGAGGAATGGCGAATCAAAAAACGTTTAGAAACCCGATATATAGACGAAATCTATACTGATATAGACAACGCCATAGATAAAGCCCTGTACTATAAAAAAGAAAACAAAGCGATTTCTATTGGCGTTGTATGCAATGCTGTAGCGCTTTTACAGCGCTTAATAGACCGCAATATTACACCAGACACCTTAACAGATCAGACCTCGGCGCACGACCCCTTAATTGGTTATTTTCCTGAAGGACTAACTGTTGAGGAAGCAAATAGCTTAAGAACTACAGATCCGGCTACCTATACCAAACGTTCTTATGCAACAATGGCAAAACATGTAGAGCAAATGCTCGAATTGCAAAAAAGAGGTGCTATTACCTTCGATTATGGCAATAACCTGCGAGGTCGGGCATTGGAAGCTGGCGTAAAAAATGCCTTTGATTTTCCGGGTTTTGTACCTGCTTACATCCGCCCTTTATTTTGCGAAGGCAAAGGCCCATTTCGCTGGGCGGCATTAAGCGGAGATCCACAAGATATTTACGAAACTGATCGCGTTATACTCGAACTTTTTCCCGAAAACGAAAGTCTGCGTCAATGGATTACCATGGCACAAGAACGGATTGCATTTCAAGGCTTGCCGGCTCGCATTTGCTGGCTAGGCCAAGGCGAAAGAGAAAAAGCAGGCCTCGCCTTTAACCAGCTGGTGGCCGACGGCAAAGTAAAAGCTCCCATTGTAATTGGTCGCGACCATTTAGATACTGGTTCTGTAGCCTCTCCTAATCGCGAAACCGAAGCAATGCTGGATGGTTCAGATGCGGTGGCCGACTGGCCTATTTTAAATGCTTTAATTAATACGGCTGGTGGCGCAAGCTGGGTGTCTTTACATCATGGTGGCGGTGTGGGCATTGGTTATTCCATCCATGCCGGGATGGTAATTGTTGCCGATGGGACTAAAGATGCTGCCATACGTATTAAACGGGTATTGCACAACGACCCGGCAATGGGTGTTATTCGTCACGCCGATGCGGGATATGATATTGCCAAAGACACTTTAAGAAAACATAGGCTAGGACTCGAAGGATAACGTCGTTTTATTGCAAACGTATGATAATTAAACGCTTAAATTTGACTTCTCGCTAAACCAATGTCGACTATTTTACGTTTAATAAATAAAAAACCGATGGCAACCGCAGCACAAATTAAAAAAAGCTATATCGATTATGTTCTTACCCATAATGAAAATCCTACCTCTGTTCATAGTTTCGCAAAAAAACTAAAAATAAAAGAGAGCGAGTTTTATACTTTTTATGCCTCCTTCGAGAGCATAGAAAAGGCGACCTGGGTCGAATTAACAACAGCAACTATCGATGAGATCCAAAAGCAGGAATTATGGACACAATATTCATCGCGGGAGAAAATGCTTTCATTTTTTTATAGTTATGTCGAATGCTTAAAATCTTACCGCAGCTTTGTAATTTATAGTTTAAAAAATCATAGTCGGACGCTATCGACCCCTAGTGTTTTATCGGGCGTAAAACCTATTTTCGAGAATTTTGCAGCACAGCTTATCGACGAAGGGTTGGAAAATGGAGAATTAGCCGAGCGCAAATTTTTGAGCAACCGCTACAAAGACGCTTTATGGATTCAATATGCATTTATTTTAAATTTCTGGATCGACGACGATAGTACAGGATTCGAAAAAACGGACGAAGCCATAGAAAAAGGGATACAAGTAACCTTCGATCTATTTCAACGCTCGCCAATAGATAATTTATTCGAGTACGGGAAATTTCTTACCCAAAACGGAAAGTTAAAAGAAAGAATGGGGTTTTAATCTGCCATGAAAGCACAAGAGCGCATGCCAACGACCAAGGCAGAACGTTCCGCTAAATTTGTTAAAACAGGTTTTCAGATTGGCGGGAATTACATTAAACATTATTCAAAAAAAATCTTCAACCCAGACCTTAACCGCGACGAATTAAATGAGGATAATGCTGCGGATATTTACAATTCTTTAAGTGAATTAAAAGGCTCTGCCTTAAAAATTGCACAAATGCTGAGCATGGATAAAAATATCCTGCCCAGAGCCTATGTAGATAAGTTTACGCAATCGCAGTACAATGCACCGCCTTTATCGGGCCCCTTAATTGTAAGAACTTTTACCAAGAGTTTTGGTAAACCGCCCGAAAAAATATTCGATAAATTTAATATTAAATCGACCCATGCTGCCTCTATAGGGCAAGTGCACGAAGCCACCTTAGCACATAAAAAACTGGCCGTAAAAATTCAATACCCGGGTGTTGCCGACAGTATTTCTTCCGATTTGAAATTGGTAAAGCCCTTTGCTTTCCGCCTATTGGGCATGAGTGAAAAAGAACTTAGCATTTACATCAAAGAAGTCGAAGAAAGACTATTAGAAGAAACAGATTACGAATTGGAGGTTAAACGTTCTATAGAATTTTCTGAAGCTTGCAAAAACCTTAGGGACATTGTTTTCCCGGTTTATTACCCCGAACTTTCGGGCAACCGGATTATTACGATGGATTGGATTGAAGGTTTACACCTGAAAGAATTTTTAAAAACCAATCCTTCACAAGCATTAAAAAATAAGATCGGTCAGGCCTTATGGGATTTCTATAACTTTCAGCAACACGAATTAAGGGCGGTACATGCCGACCCACATCCTGGAAACTTTCTGATTACTAATGATGAAAAACTAGGCGTAATAGATTTTGGTTGCATCAAAGAAATGCCCGACGATTTTTACGAACCATTCTTTTCTTTAACTTCTACTCAGTTATTCGAAAATAAAGCAGCAACGATTAAAGCTTTCAGACAGTTAGAAATGATTTTGCCGAACGACAGTCCCGCACAGATCGAGTTTTACCATAAAGCTTACAAAGAAATGATCTCTCTATTTGCCAAGCCTTATGTCAATTCAACTTTTGATTTTAGTCGAAATGATTTCTTCGAGGATTTATACGGCTATGGTGAAAAAGTAGCCAAAATGCCAGAGTTTAAACAGGCACGTGGTGTGAAGCATTTTATTTATATTAACCGGACTAATTTTGGTTTGTACAATATTTTGCACGAACTAGAAGCAACTGTTAAAACAGATACTTTTAAACCACACGTCTCCGAGCCCTAAGCCTATTTTATTTCAATAGCGCATCGATTGCTTTTACCGCGGCCTCACGCGATGGTAGCGGGGCCGACATATCGACCATTTTAAAATTTTTATCGATT
This sequence comes from Bacteroidota bacterium, assembly GCA_040388055.1. Classification (GTDB taxonomy): domain Bacteria; phylum Bacteroidota; class Bacteroidia; order Sphingobacteriales; family Sphingobacteriaceae; genus Pedobacter. Next base: position 950,420 of record JAZKCO010000002.1, on the reverse strand, counting down.
AACAAGCTTCGTGGTATCCCTACGATATTATAAGCCTGTAGTTTGGCGCGGTTAATGAGCCATTGGTAGCCTTCGGCTTTACGTTGCGTTATGCTTCCCTTCCATAAGGTTTCATTATCGTCGATAGACAAGGAAACAAAAACGACATCCTTATTCGATGCATATCGCTGTTTTAGTTTTTCATAATGGGGCATTTCCTGCATACATGGACCACACCAGGTTGCCCAAAGATCTACATAAATTACTTTGCCTTTCAAGTTACTTAAACTTACCTTTTGTCCGTTCAGATCTCTTGCCACAAAATCTACAGCAGCATCGCCTTTACCAAATGCCATTAAATAAGTTAACATCTTGTTGGCAGCAATAGCATATTTTGGTGTTTTTAGTTTTGCTATTTCTTGCTTAAAGGGCATTAATAAATGCTTATCGCTTATCTTCTGCATGTTGCTCACTATTTCACTCGCTGCATAAAAGTCTTTGATCATTTGAGAATCATTCAACCCAAGTTCCTCTGCAATATCCCGGTAAACCACTAATTTTAGTAAAGAAGGATCGATAAAATTCGTATGATATGCCTTAATTTTAGGGGCTATGTAACTTTTATAAGCTGTAGAAAACGTCTTAGCCTCCTCATCTTTTAATTTCAACTTCATGGTACTGTAAACTTCACCCATCAGTAAACTATTAATTAAATCGGCTTTAATGCGCGCTGTTTCCAGTGTCCTAAATGCTGCGGTAATATTGACAACTTTAGCTAATTCATTTTTGCGAATCGAAGCTAGTTCTTCAACCGCAGCTATTGTTTCTGGGATGGTTTCTTTAATTTGTTTTCCAGCCTCGATAAAAGATCCGCCTTTTGGGAAAGGTGTTGCTTTCAGGTAATTATTTGCGGCTGCTCCTATTCCATTAAATACCGCTTTGCGTGGATCACTATAATCGATAAATACCTCCAGATTATCGCCTGGCGAAAGGTATAAGGCGTTCCGGCCTAGTCTATAATAGTTTGCACCAGATATTTTAAATCTAATTGTAAAATTTCCAGCCGAGTCGGGTATAATCATGCGCTCGGCAGTTGGAGGTAGCAAGTACTGGAACTCAGACATATCTTCTAGTTGCACCTGATTATTGAAGCCTTTTAACTGGCCCTTTACAGTAGCATAGGTTACCTGTTGCGCCATCGCCTGGCTGACCATCAAAAAGCATAAAATGCTTGAAAAAACTACCTCTTTAAATAACTTCATGAGTTTATTGACGTCTTGTGTAATTAAAATCTAAAAAATGTATCTCTACCACCTACTTTACCTCCAAAATTCTGAATGTTATAGGTTAATGTAACCAATCCATGTCGCCCTAAATTATTGGTATTGGTATCGCGGATCGAGTTCTCATTAATGCTAAGATACCTTCTTGTATTGGTATTTAAAATATCGTTAAGAGCAAATTTTAATTGGGCACGATCATTTTTCATAAATAAGAAAGTAAGTGCCGCATTCCAGATTTTTACACTATTGTTAAACCCAGCTACGCTTTGTGTATTGTACTGAATTTTATAGGTTGTTTCCCAGACCATTTTTTTCGGTAACCTAATTACCAATTCCGTTTCACTATTATGTGTTAAAAAATTTAAATTACGATAAAAAGAATTATCATAAACACTCTTATTTATCGATAAGGAATAACTTTCTCCCAATTCGAATTTATCATTTAAGTTAATTCTGGCGCTGGCCCTTGGCCCTATTGTATAATTCCTTGTATAGCTTTTAAAACCATTAACCATTACAATATTCCGAGAATAATTAGACCAGAAACCAGTACCTAAGGTAAATTGGTTTTTACCATTTTTAAACTCTTTATTAATATTACCGCCCAGATAAAAACGCCATATCCCATCGGCATTAATTGGCGTATTGATTTGAACCCCGTTAGCATCTATTGTTCTCGACATAATTACAGCATTGTTTTGCACACTTCCATTCGAGTTTAAATTATAATTAAGTGAACGTTTCGTATCGTATTTGTATAGATTAAAATTTACCTGATACGACTTGGCTGGTAATAAATTAGGGTTACCTAGCTGCACGAATAAAGGGTCTGTATTATTAGCAACCGGTTGAATGTATTTTACATCGGGCTCTCTAAATGAAGGAGAGTAGCTTAAATTTAATGATTTGTAATTAATATTTAACGATGGCGCAATAAATTGATACCGTTGTGTAAAAGAAGGATAACTACTAAAGCTATTCTCCAGGTCGATCGTGTTAAAAACAAAACCTGGCTGTATATTTAAATTTTTTGTAGCTTTCCAACGTAGGCTTGCCCTCGTATTCGATTTAAACCCGCTTTGCGTAACTGTTTGCGATAAGGTGGGTACAGCTATATCATAAGCCTGATTAAGAGGATTTTTATAGAAAGTTGCTAAGGCATTTTCATTATTTAAATAATTCGCGCCTACCGCTAAAGTTAATCTTAGTTTTTTCCCAATAGGTTCGTTATAGTTAGCTCTTAAACCCACCTCAAAGCTTCGAATATTGTTAGCTCTTAACTGATCTAAGTTAGTATTTACCAGTGGTGAATAGAAAACATTGTTCGAATTGTTAAAATTGTTGCCTAGGTTATCCCGTTTTGTAACACTCAAACTCGTATTTAGTGATCGCCCAACTTTTTTAAAGTCTTTCCATAAACTGGTAAGTAATGCATATTCTGCATTATCGCCCTTCAAACGGGAATTATTAATTCCTGAGTTGATTAACTGTTTCGTCCCATTACTGCTTTCCGTTTGCTGTATCCCCAAATTTCTTAAAATATTAAGGGTTACTGTTGGTTCGAAAGTAAAACTCGTTAAGCTATCGATTTGCCATTCGGCCTTAGCGCCAAAATTATGGTTATAACTTTTATTTTGCTGATGGTTGTTAGTTGTTGTATACAACTTATCACTTCCTAAATTCTGGTCAATGTTAATCAATTGTTCGATCGTGGTTTTCGCTTCACCAAAGAAATATTTCCCGTTAATTTTGATCCCATTTTTGGTAAGCGTATTAAAATTTGCTCCTGCACCTAATGAAGTCTGAACACCAGTTGAGGTGCCTCCAAAGCCAACATTATTTAATTCGAAACCACCTTCGCTATTAATCATAATTGAATTGATTCCTGCTCTCGAAAATCCGCCGATACGCGATACGTCGCCGATGCTAAAACCTGGCTTGTTAATATTATTACCATAAGCCAAGAGGCTTATCTGAGTCGTATCCCTAAAAAAGTTCATGATACCGCCGGCTTCGTAATGTTCTTTTGGCCCTCCACCAGCATAGAGTTTTCCAAAAGCACCTTGTTTAATTGCCTTTTTTAATTTTAAATTAATTACCTGCGGGGTATTGCCCGCCAGCAAATCAGGATCTCGACGCTTAGCTTCCTTATCGTCGCTAACCTGTATTTTATCGATAATATTTGCAGGTAAGTTTTTAGTAGCCATTTGCTGGTCGCCTCCAAAAAATTCCTTACCGTCGACTAAAATTTTACTTACTGCTTTACCATTAACCTGTATCGATCCATCGGACGCAACCGCAACGCCCGGAAGCTTTTTAAGCAAATCTTCGACTACAGCACTCGGCAATGTTTTAAACGATTCGGCATTAAATTCGATGGTATCTTTTCGAACAATAATAGGTGGGCGTTCGGCCATAATTACCACTTCATTTAAATTATTCGTACTAGCTGAAAGTAATAATTTACCCAAATCTAAATCGGGCAAAGCCGCTGTTAAAGTGACTTCCCTTCTTAGCACGCTATACTGCCAGGCGTTAATAATTATACGATACTTGATATTTACGAGTAGATTGGGAACCTTAAAAACTCCCTTATCATCTGATAACTTATAGGTGCTGAGCACGCTATCGCCAGCTTTAAAAACAGATATTGTTGCATAATTTATCGTTTGCTTTTGGTTAGTGCTATCTAATAAAGTACCAGTTATACTGCCCTTTTGAGCAAACGAAAAAATGGTGGTGGTGACTAAAATGAGCGTAAGTACAATTCTATTCATAAAAGGAGGAAATCTTAAATTAAAAACATAAGACGCCAATGACCCCTAAATGTTGCATCAAAACTAAATAATTAGTTTTTTATAGGTGGATTATATCTTCTTTGTTACGAAATATTCGTAGCGAAAACACCGACGCTCCATTGTAATCGTCAGGATTTTATATCAGCTTACAATAAAATTTTACTACTTACCTCTTTATCGATGGTAATATAGCCCGGGTACTTTACTAAATTGCCGCCCACATTAATCGTAGGCTTAATTTTAATAGTTACCAATCCCTTTTGAGGAATCCCTTTTGCGGCACTCGATAAAAAAGTCGAAATATCATTCAGGATTTTACCATTACTTAGCAACTGATAAATATTAGCGTTTAACTGAATGGGCACATTAGCTGTTTCCCCAGCCCCCACACTAACCGACTGGTTTACCACACCATTAACGATCTCCTGGCGATTAATTAAAATAATGTATTCAAAATTATTAACCGATGCCAAAACAGTCGAGGGATTAGTAATCTCTACCGCCAACGTTGCCTTTAAAGGAACGTCCTGGCGTAAAAGGCCCAAAGCTAGTGCCGGGAGGTTAACCAAGCTTACTGTTTGTTCTTTTGCAAGCTTTCGTATAGCTGTGCCTGCTATAGTTATATCATTTATGGCAAGCAGTTCGTACTTGCATGCCGCCAGTGCTTTAATTTGCTGAGCTTGCTTATTGATACTGCAACTGCTTAAGCCGATCGCTAAAAAGCAGCATAAAATTATTCTCTTCATATATTATTTTTACCAAAGGATGTGCCAAATTAAATTTATTCTATCAAAATTTGATTAATTTAGAACATTAAACCTGGGTATGAACAAAGCTATTTATTTTTTCCTTCTCTTTTTATTTCCATTTTTTGTACGTGCGCAAATGCAGCAGTTAAATGCAGCAGAAATTGCACAGGGTATTGCTAAACTAAATGTTGAAGGTAGCGTATTATACATCGCTGCACATCCCGACGACGAAAACACAAGGCTATTGGCCTACTTATCTAAAGAAATAAAAGTGCGAACGGGTTATTTATCTTTAACCAGGGGCGATGGCGGGCAGAATTTAATCGGCAATGAGCAGGCCGAGCTGCTTGGCTTAATTCGCACACAGGAATTGCTGGCTGCCCGCCGTAGCGATGGTGCCGAACAATTTTTTACCCGGGCAAACGACTTCGGTTTCTCGAAAACACCCGAAGAAAGCTTCAAAATATGGGGCAAAGAACAGATTTTAGCCGATGTAGTATGGGTAATCCGTAAGTTTAGACCCAATGTTATTGTTACTCGTTTTCCAGAAGATGCGCGTGCCGGACATGGGCACCATTCGGGGTCGGCAATTTTAGCCAGAGAAGCATTTTTTGCTGCAGCCGATCCAAAGCGTTTCCCCGAACAATTAAAGGAGGTAGAAGTTTGGCAGGCCAAGAGAATAGTTTGGAACACGTTTAATTTTGGAGGCAATAATACAACTGCGAGCGATCAGCTTAAAATCGATGTTGGGCTCTTTAACTCACTTTTAGGCAAAAGTTATGGTGAGATCGCTGCAATTAGCCGTACCAACCATAAGAGCCAGGGTTTTGGCTCAACATTACAAAGAGGTGAAGCTTTCGAGTACTTTAGTCCCGTCGCCGGCGAACCTGCAAAAAACACGCTCTTCGACGGTATTAATATAGCCATTGGAAATACCCAGGCCACCACACTTATCGCCGAAATTTTAGCCAATTACCAACCGCAGGCGCCCTGGAGATCTTTACCCAATCTATTGAAACTTAAAAAAGAAACTACTGCAATTGCTTTTAATCATCGGCTTTTGGACGATTTAATTTTAGCTTGTGCCGGAATTTGGGTCGAAGCAAATGCTTCGGAAAATGCCTATGCCATTGGCGATTCGATTCCGATAAAAATACAAGGTATAGCCAGGGTAAAGACCGATTTTCCTTTAACAGTTTCGATGGCTATAGCTAATGGTAAAGCCATACTATTAGAACCCAATAAACTTATTGTTACCGATTACAGTATAACTACTACACCACAGAACAGTACACAACCTTATTGGTTAAGAAAAAATCATCCGATAGGCCAATTTAACATTGGCGATCAGCAAGAAGTGGGCTATCCTGAAAACCCTGACCCCTTAAATGTTAAAATTCAATTTAACCTAAATGGGGAGTTAATAGAAATGAATAGCCCACTCGTTTATAAAACAACCGATCCTATTCGTGGCGAAAGATACCAACCGCTTATTATAGCCCCAGATGTTACGGCAACCTTAAGTGAAAAAGCCTATATTTTTAATGGAAATGCCTCAAAAACAATTGCTGTACAATTGAAGAGCTTTAGGAAACAAAGCCAGGGTACTGTTTCTACAAAACTACCAAAAGGCTGGAAAAGCAATCCGGAACAAATTGTTTTTAACCTCAAACAAAAAGGAGAGGAGCAACTGTTAAATTTTAACATTACTCCAGGGGGCGAAACAGTTAGCGGTGAACTCACATTGCAGGTAAATGTTAACGGTAAGGTTAACAATAAAGGATTTAAGTCCATTAATTACGAGCATATTCCAACTATTACCCTTTTCCCGGAAGCAACAGCACGGGTCGAAAAAATCGATTTAAAAATTGTAGGCAAGCGTATTGCTTATATTGATGGGGCCGGCGATTTAGTAGCCGATGCTTTAAAGCAAATCGGTTATGAAGTTACCCATTTAACAACCACACAAATTTTAAACAATAACCTGTCGGGTTACGATGCTATTGTAACTGGGGTTCGATTGTACAACATTCATGAAGAAATAAGGGCTATTCAGCCAAAGCTATTAACTTACGTGCAAAATGGAGGGACCTTATTAATTCAATACAATGTAAATAATGGCTTAAAAATGCAGAACATAGGCCCATATCCATTCAAAATCAGCAATAAGCGGGTCACAGAAGAAAATGCTGAAGTTCGCTTTTTAGCTCCTGCAGATGCGGCTTTAAATTACCCAAACAAAATAATCGCTAAAGACTTCGACGGCTGGGTACAAGAGCGGGGCTTATATTTTGCAACAGACCCCGACCCTAAATACACCCCGGTTTTAAGCATGAACGATACTGGCGAGCCGGCAAATAACGGATCGTTGCTTGTTGCCGGTTATGGGAAAGGGAAATTTGTATATACTTCGCTGGTCTTCTTTAGAGAATTGCCTGCCGGAGTGCCGGGAGCTTACCGTTTATTTGCCAATTTACTTGCCCCAAAACAACCCTAATATGGATAAGAACGAACTTCCACCCTTCGTAAAAACCTGGAAGCAATTTTATATCCTGCTTATTTGCTGGTTATTTTTTCTAATTGCATTATTCTATGCTTTTACTAAATATTTCGAATGAGCGCTATTGATTGGGCGGTTTTAATAAGCACCCTACTCGCCATTGTGGGCTACGGCGTTTACAAGAGTAGGGACACACAAAGCATGCAGGCTTATTTGTTGGGAAATCAGAGTTTACCCTGGTATACGGTTTGTCTGTCTGTAATGGCTACACAGGCAAGTGCCATTACCTTTCTCTCTGCTCCTGGCCTGGCTTATTCTACCGGCATGAGCTTTGTTCAATTCTATTTCGGCTTGCCCCTGGCCATGATCGTACTTTGCATTACCTTTGTGCCCATTTTCCATCGATTAAAAGTATATACTGCTTACGAATATCTGGAGCAACGATTTGACCTTAAAACCAGAGCATTAACCGCCTTCTTATTCTTAATCCAAAGAGGCTTATCGACTGGAATTACCATTTATGCCCCCTCCATTATCCTATCGACGATCCTTAACATCGATACCACCTATACCACTTTATTTATTGGAGGGCTGGTCATTTTTTATACCGTTTATGGGGGCACAAAAGCCGTTTCTTATACCCAGCTTTTACAAATGAGCATCATTTTTTGTGGTTTATTTGCCGCCGGGATTATGGTGGTGCATCTTTTGCCGGGCGATATTGGTTTTGGCAAGGCTGTTGCCATTGCTGGCAAAATGGGCCGAACCAATGCCATCGATTTTCACTTCGACTGGGATAATCCTTATACGGTTTGGAGTGGTCTAATTGGCGGTTTTTTCTTACAACTTTCTTATTTCGGGACAGATCAGAGCCAAGTTGGCCGCTACCTTACTGGTGCTTCGGTTGGTCAGAGCCGATTAGGTTTATTAATGAATGGATTGGTTAAGATCCCAATGCAATTTCTTATTTTATTAATCGGAGTATTGGTTTTTACCTTTTATCAATACAATAAAGCACCTTTATTTTTCAATAGTTACGAGTTAAATAAACTGGAGCAAAGCCCTTATCAAGCAGAGCTTAGAAAAATAAAAACCGATTATAATACTTCTTTCGAAAGCAAGCAGCAGGAGGTTCTTAAGTTAGATGAGGCTTTAGCGACCAACGATAGGGTTCAGATAAATCGACAACGTGTAGCAGTTAAAAAAGCAGACGAAACTGCAAAAAGTGTTCGGAAGGACCTAACCGATCTGATGTTAAAGAACGATGCTAACGCAGATACGAACGATAATAACTATATCTTTCTCAGCTTTGTAACCCAGTATTTGCCGAAAGGACTAATTGGATTATTAATTGCCATTATCTTTCTGGCTTCGATGGGTTCTACTGCAAGTGCGCTTAATTCCCTGGCCTCTACCAGTGTAGTCGATATTTATAAAAGATTAATTAACAAAGAAGCGAGCGACCAGCAGTATGTTAATGCATCGCGCTGGGCAACCATTATTTGGGGTGCTGTTTGTATTGCAATGGCGCTATACGCCAGCAAGATTGGTAATTTAATAGAGGCTGTAAATATTTTAGGCTCTTACATTTACGGAACTATTTTAGGGGTATTTCTGGTTGCCTTTTATGTAAAAAAAGTGGGTGGAAAAGCTGTTTTTTATGCGGCTATTTTAACCGAAATTATTGTCTGTATTTGTGGTTATCATAAAGTAGTGGCCTATTTATGGCTCAATGTAATCGGATGCCTATTAGTGGTTATTTTAGCCTTGCTATTTCAACGGATTTTAAATCGTTTACCCAAGGTCTGATTATCGAATTTGACCATCGCAATAACAACAACCCGGTTTTTAAGACTTCGCAAGTTTTTGAAACTTGCGAAGTCTAGTCTAAGTTAAATTAGTTCGATGTCTAAAAAAATAATGAACAATTGGAACATAAAATAACGGACATAGCGCTGATAGTTTAATTAGCGCTAATGGGTTTATTATTTCTTAGCCTCTGCTAATAAGTGTGAATTTAGTCGCACATATTCGTCATTTTTAGTTTCAGTAGCTATTTTTATACCCTCTTGTGCCGTTGCTCGTGCCCCTAGTTTATCGCCCATTTTTAATTGGATACGGCCTTTCCAGAGTTTAATGTATGGGGTTGCAGGTGCTGCTTTTTCGGCCTCATTCATCCAGCTTAAAGCGGTCTTCAAGTCCTTTCCATTTTCAAGATAATATTGAGCAGCTGCGAAGTAGGGCTTTTTATCTCCTTTCATGGCTTCTTCAATGCTAGCCATTACTTTTGCATCAATAGAGGTAGTTAAATCAATGGTTAAAGCTGTATTTTCCCATTTTAAGGATAATTGTGCGGAAGTAGGCATTACATTTGCGAATTGCATCGTAAAGGTTTCCACTTTATCTTTTAATACTGCTGGTTTTACTTTAAAGCGTAGAACATCGTCGCTTTCCTGGTAAGTATAGGCACCCCACTGTTTTGGATTTTTGTTAATAATTACAGTCCACTCTGTTTTATTTGGAATAGTAAATAACCCATATTCACCAGCAGCTAAATCGTGACCATTAATTTTTACATCGTCTGTAAACTTTATTACGGTTGCCGAATTTGCACCGGTTCGCCAAACTTTATCGAAAGGTTCTAAATCACCAAATACTTTACGCCCTTTTACATTTGGCCTCGAATAAATAATGGTAATTTTGCCAAGCCCAAAATCCTGGATTAGGGTTTGTCCGCTACTTGCCTGTGGCAATTTAACGCCCTGAGCATCACTTTCTAGCTGTAACCCAAGCGCTATAAAAAGCAATGCCATAAATTTGATTGTAAATTTCATCTTTTTTGTTTTTAGTTTCCCTTAAAATTACATATTAATTTCAATTACACTATCTTGCCGGCAAATTATTAGAGCGAAATGACCGATAAAAGAACAGTCAGCATTTTGGGATGTGGCTGGTATGGTTTTGCATTGGCAAAAGAACTTATTGCAAATGGTTTTAAGGTAAAAGGGTCCACTACAAGTAGAGAAAAATTAATTGCTTTAGAAGAAGCAAACATTAAACCGTATCTTGTTAATTTCGAATTGGATACCACTCAATATGAGTTCGATTTTTTTGATACAGCGGTATTAATCATCTGTATTCCACCTAAAAGCAAATTACCAGCTTTAGCAAGCTTCACTAAAAAAATTGAAACAATTGCAGCCGTTGCCGAAAAAGCAGGGGTTAAACAGGTTATTTTTATTAGCTCGACCACAGTATATTCCGATGGGAATGCTACGCTAACCGAACACACCGTTCCAAAACCAAATAGCGCTTCCGGAATTGCTTTATTTGCTGTAGAAGAGCTTTTAAAGCGAAATCATAATTTTACGACAACAATTATCCGCTTTGCGGGATTAATAGGTCCTGGTAGAAATTTAGCTAAATTTTTTGCTGGCCGGAAAGAAATTCCCAATGGCCTGGCACCAATTAATCTTATCCACCTAAATGATTGCATAGGTATAACCCTGGCCATTTTACATAAAAAAGCCTTTGGCTATATCTATCATGGTGTTACTCCTTTCCATCCCAGCAGGGCCGCTTTTTACACTCAAGCTTGCATCGATTCTGGCCTGGAGAGGCCCGAATTTAAGAACGAGCTTTTACAATGGAAGCAAATAGAGAGTGTTAATGTTCCCGAAATTTTAGGCTATGCGGTTGCCAGTTTACTTACGTTACGATAAGGATAAGCATTAAAGATATGTCTTCTGGCAAATCTGCCCGGTGAATCGGCATTAACCAATTTAATATAAACAGCTCTTGGCACGTCAAAATATTCGTAACCGCTGCCGTCGAAAAAATCGATCCGTAAAACCTGATCTTTAAACTGAAAATCCTGAATATTAGACAGGGTTATGGTCTGGATATAATCGTCTTTAGCATGCGCCAAAGTTTCGGGGGCAATACTTACCAAAAAAGTATAAGCCTCTATAATTTCTTTGCTTTTTTCTTCCGCTGCTAATTGGCTTTCTGCGCTTTCGCTGAATTTATCGGGATGCCAATCTTTCATTAAGCCCCTATAAATACGTTTTATTTCTACTAACTCTGTCGTTTTAGTAACACCTAATACTTTTCTATAATCTCCAACTTTCTTCATAAATCTTTATATGTTATTGTTTATGAAGTGATTGCGAAGTATGCAAAGGCAAAAACAGGGAAACAATTTTTTTTTGCAAAGCTACGATTAATTAAGAAGAATAACTACTTTCCTTTAATCCACAAAGCAATATCGTCAATGAGTTTCTCTGAAACGTTAACTGGAGTCTGATATTGAGCTGTTGTACCCTTCTCTGTTTGCGGGCTTAATAAATGATTTAATTCTGGATAAAACTTTAAGTTCACGTTTTTCTTCTTACTTAAAGCCGCATTCCATAAATTATAATCTTGTTCCGAAACTTGAAAATCATTCCCACCCTGAATAACCAGAATCCGTTTATTCAATTTCTTCGCCACAGCCACCTGGTCGTAAGTATTAAGGTTAACCCAGTACGAAGCTGGTAAACCGAGAATATTCGAATCGGGTTTCATGGCACCTAATTGTGAAATTTTACTTTTTTCGACAGTCAGCATTAAGCTGTCAAATTGTTTTTTTGCTAAGGCGGTAGTGTCTTTTGTTAAATCGAAAAAATATTTATTCTGTTCCAAAATAAGATCTGTTAGCTTTCGGGCTGGAGCTGCGGCCAAAATAATTCCATTAAGCGCCGGAGCTAATGTTGCCAATTGCGGGGCCAGCATTCCGCCTAAGCTATGACCTAATAAATAGATGTTTTTTGGATCCACACCTTTAGTTGCTTTAGCCATTGCAATCGCTAATAGGGCATCGTCGGTAACTTCTTCTTTAACGGTAAATGCTTTGTTAAATTCGTTCGCATAAATAAGTGTTCGTTTTACATAGCGTACCGTGGCGATGCCTTTGGCTGCAAGACCTAAAGCTAAATCTTTAAACGGCTTGTTCGCCCCTACCGTTTCGTCCATATCGCCTGGGCCGGAACCATGTACCAGCACTACAATTGGAAAATTATTTACATTCTTTGGAACAGTAACTACTGCAGCAAGTTGGTGTCCCTTCTCGCCAAGGTACATTGAAATTTCCTGATAATTAGTAGTATCGGCAGCATAGCTTGGCTTTACATATACTGCTGTTTTAGGCAGCATATAAATGCCGACTAATTTTTCGTCTTTATTAAATCCCAGAACAAAATTCTGCTTATCCTTTTCAAATATGCCCTCTATAGTAACGGCAAAATAATCGCCTTGTACTCTACTTTGGATTCCCTGAAGCGACTCTACCTTTCCTAATTTGGTTTTAATATCGCTCCAAAGTTGTTTTAAGTTTTCTGGGCTTATTTTAGATTGTGCCTGTTCTTCGAAATACAGGTGTGCCGAATCGAATTTTCCAGCTTCAAGTAAAGTAAAAAATCCATCAGCCTTGTTAAACAGGCTGATTACATTTTGTGAAAACGAGATGGTGCTTATACAAAGCAAGGCAATCAATAAGAGAATTTTCTTCATAAAATTTATTATCGCACATTGGTACGCGACTCAAAGTTAATCATATTTAATACGCTTTATTGTTAAAAATTGTGAAAATAACAGCGTTTTAATCCTTATAACAAGGTAGCTTCAATGGTAATTGCCGCATTCAATACCTTAGAAATCGGGCAATTAGCTTTTGCGTCAGCAACCAATTCGTCAAATTTAGCTTTAGAAAGGCCATTAGCTTTAACTTTTACTTCTAAGTGAATCGTATCGATCTCGCCCTTTTCTGGATTAAGGTTTACGATTGCTTTGGTATTAATCTCTTCGGGCACTACGTTTTCTGCAGAGATATTGAAGCTTAATTTCATCGCAAAACAGCCGGCATGGGCCGCAGCGATCAATTCTTCGGGGTTTGTTCCGATGCCTTCTTCAAAACGGCTTTTGAAAGAATATTGTGTTTCATTTAAAATTCCGCTTTGTGTAGTGAGGATTCCTTTACCATCTTTTCCGGTACCATTCCAAATGGCAGTAGCATTTCTTTTCATATCAATTGTTCTTTATAGTAAAGGAAAGCAAAATTCTTTATACTTGTGTAATTAAATCATGATCTGACAATTAATTTACAGCTTAGCACCTTGGCAAAGAACACTAGACTCTATAAGAAAATTTTGGTTATCGAAGACAATCATGCTATTTTAGATGTGATTACCTTAATTTTACAAAGTGAAGCCTATAAAGTGACGGGGCTAAATAAAAGCATGGATATGATGCAACACATCGACACCTTTAAGCCAGACTTGATGATACTCGATATTATGCTCCCCGATGCCGATGGTAGAGATCTGTTAAGTCAAATTCGGGCTAACGAAAAAACTGCAGCAATTCCGGTGCTCCTCATCTCTGCAAAATATACCGCTCAAAATATTCGTCATGGAGAAGTAGTCCCGGACGGATTTCTAGCCAAGCCTTTTGATATTGATGAGCTTTTAGATAAAATTGAAAATATTCTCGCCCGAAAAATGCATTAATCATTCTTAAAAAAACTAATATGAATGCAAACGAACAACTCATCAGCCATTTCTATACTTGTTTTAAAAATAAGGATTATAAAGGGATGCAAGATTGCTATGCGGATAAGGCTTCGTTTAACGACGCAGTATTTAAAAATTTAGATGCGGCACAGGTAAAAGCCATGTGGGAAATGTTGCTCTCAAAGGCTAAAGATATGAGGATAGAATTTAGTGCGGTTTCGGCGACTGAAGATGAGGCTCAAGCACATTGGGATGCTTATTACACATTTTCTGCAACCGGCAAAAAGGTAATTAACCGGATCGATGCCCGTTTCGAAATCGAAAATGGCAAAATCGTTAAACATACCGATCATTTTAACTTTTATACTTGGGCAAAGCAGGCTTTGGGCATAACTGGTCTTTTATTAGGTTGGAGTAGTTTTTTAAAAAATAAAATAACGGCCCAGGCATCGAAAAATCTGGAGAATTTTATGAATAAATGAGCTGAACCCTTATCTATTTAATTGCTCAACAATTGCTTTAGTGGTTAACCGTTCCTGAACGCCGCTTTCCATATTTTTTAAGGTTAATAAACTACTTTTCATTTCTTCTTCGCCAATTAAAACGACGTAAGGGATATTTTTCGCATCGGCATAACTCATTTGCTTTTTCAGCTTTGCTGCCACCGGATAGAGCTCGGCAGCGATATTTTCTGCTCTTAATTGCTGCAACAAAGAGAGTCCATATTGCTCGGCAGCTGCATCGAAATTACTAATCAGTACCTTTGTTCCTTGTGCCGTAGCCGCTGGAAAAAGTGCTAATTCTTCTAATACATCGTAAATCCGGTCGGCTCCAAAAGAAATTCCTACGCCGGTAAGGTCTTTTAACCCGAACATGCCTGTTAAATCGTCGTAGCGGCCACCGCCGCCAATGCTGCCCATTGCAACTTCGTTGGTTTTAACTTCGAAAATACAACCTGTATAGTAATTTAGGCCGCGGGCTAGTGTAATGTCAAGTTCGAGATGGAGTGTTGCGTGTTGCGTGCTGGAACTTTGGAGTTTGGCCACATAATCGAAAACGGTTTCGATTTCGGCTATGCCATTTAAGCCGGTTACCGAAGCTGCCAAAACACGTTTTAAACTTTTCAACTTTTCAACATTAGTACCTTCTAATAAGATAACCGGTTTTAATTTATCAATATCAGCCGTGCTAAAGCCTCTTTCAATCAATTCTTTAGTTACTCCTTCAAAACCAATTTTATCCAGCTTATCGATAGCAACCGTCATATCTACGATTAATTCCGGTTTACCAATAATTTCGGCTATGCCAGATAAAATTTTACGGTTATTAATTTTAATGGTAAAATCTTTCAGTCCCAAATTGCTTAGGGCCTCCTGGTAAATTAAAACGAACTCTGCTTCGTTTAAAAGCGATGACGAGCCCACCACATCTGCATCGCATTGATAAAATTCTCTGTAGCGCCCCTTTTGTGGCCTATCGGCACGCCAAACTGGCTGCACCTGAAAACGTTTAAAAGGAAATGCGATTTCATTTTGGTGCATTACTACATAACGAGCAAAAGGCACAGTTAAGTCGTAGCGTAATGCTTTTTCCGAAAGTGTGATAAGCAGATTTTTGGAATTATATTCAAAACTTTGGTCTTTAGATTTTCTGTTTTCGGCTTCTTTAAAGAAGTCGCCCGAATTTAAAATCTTAAAAATAAGTTTATCACCCTCATCGCCATATTTACCAGTTAAAGTGCCTAAGTTTTCCATGCTGGGTGTTTGTATTTCGGCATAACCATACTTTTTAAAAACCGTTTTAATGGTTTCAAAAATATAGTTCCGCTTTACCATTTCTTGTGGCGAAAAGTCGCGGGTTCCTTTTGGTAAACTTGGCTTAGTAATAGACATCTGGCAAAAATACAAAAAAAGGTGGATTTAGCTTAGTTAACAAAAAAAGCCACCATTGCTGGTAGCTTTTGGCTAATCTTTTGATTGTTTGTTTTAAGCTAATAAACGAATGGGCTCTTCTAATAAACCTTTTAAAGTTTGTAAGAAAGCGGCTCCGGTTGCGCCATCTACTACACGGTGATCACAGCCCAGGGTTAACTTCATTACGTTACCAGGTACAACTGCGCCACTTTTAACTACAGGCACTTGTTGTATCGCCCCAACAGACAAAATAGCCCCATCGGGTGAGTTAATGATAGAAGTAAACTCGTCTATGCCAAACATCCCTAGGTTAGAAACAGTAAAAGTACTTCCTTCCCAATCTGTTGGTTGTAATTTTTTAGCTTTCGCTTTAGCGCCAAAGTCTTTAACTTCTGCAGAGATGTGTGATAAAGATTTGCCGTCTGCAAAACGTACAACAGGCACTAATAAACCATCTTCTACTGCCATAGCTACCCCAATATTGGTATGTTCGTTAAAACGGATTTTATCACCACCCCAAGAGGAGTTAACCGCAGGATGTTTTTTCAATGCTGCGGCAACCGCTTTAATTACAATATCGTTAAACGAAACTTTTACCGGAGCAATGTCATTAATTCGTGTACGGGCAGCGATAGCATTGTCCATATCGATACTAATGGTTAAATAGAAGTGCGGTGCGGTAAATAAGCTTTCTGCTAAACGTTTCGCAATTACCTTACGCATTTGCGAAACTGGTTGCTCAGTAAACTTAACTTCGCCAGCATAAGTCGGAATTACCGGGGCTGTAGCTTTTTCGGTACCTGTGTTTTCGGCTTTGGCTTGACTACTTTCGGCGGCTTTAGAAGGCTTGAAGTTTTCGATATCTTTCTTAATAATCCGGCCCCCATCGGCACTTCCAGCAACCTGTGCTAGATCTATTCCCTTTTCTTTAGCAATTTTCTTGGCCAAAGGCGATGCAATAATCCGCCCGCCATTTGTATTGATAACGGCTACTGGAGCAGTTTCGGCTTGCGCTTGTTCTTTTACAGGCGCATCGACACCTTTGTCGGCCGCAGGTTTTGCTGGCGCAGCACCTTGTGCTAAAATACCAGAAACATCTGTTCCTTCGGGGCCTACAATGGCAATGATGCCATTTACTTTAGCAGCAGCACCCTTCTCTACACCAATATGTAATAAAGTACCAGTTGCATAACCCATTACTTCCATTGTGGCTTTATCGGTTTCTACATCTGCTAAGATATCGTCGTCTTTAACTTTATCGCCTACTTTTTTATGCCATTCTGCAATTACACCCTCGGTCATGGTATCGCTTAATAAAGGCATGCGAATAACCGTTACCCCTTTTTTGCTCAACTCTTCCTCGCTCAGGCCGCCGTTAGTTGGTTCTTCTTTTGGTTTTTCGGTTTCCGCAGCTGGCTTTTCGTTTTTAGTTTCTTCCGGTTTTCCGGTTTTCGACCCACCTTCGGCTGCTAATGCAGCTTTATAATCTTCGCCTTCCTTACCAATTACCGCTATAACTGCATCGACAGGAACTGCTTTACCCTCTTCGACCCCTATAAATAATAGTGTTCCATCCCAGTACGATTCTAAATCCATCGTGGCTTTATCGGTCTCTACTTCGGCCAAAACATCGCCACTCTTAATTTTATCGCCCACTTTTTTATTCCACTTCGCCATTACCCCTTCGGTCATGGTGTCGCTCATTTTGGGCATTCTTACTATATCAGCCATTTATAATATTTATTGAAATGCGTTCTAAAATTTAATCTTGTACATAAGGGTAGTCTGTTTGTACATATACATCTTTGAAAAGTTCGGATGCATCTGGCCAAGGCGATTCTTCGGCGAATTTTACCGATTCGTCTACTATTCCTTTTACTTTTTCTTCAATTTCGGTAATCCATTTATCGTCGGCATATTTTTTCTCCAGAATAGCTTCTCTTACCTGCTCAATCGGGTCCTTAGATTTATATTCTTCCAATTCGTCTTTAGTCCGATATTTTGCTGGGTCGGACATCGAATGCCCTCGATAACGATAGGTTCTCATTTCTAAGAAAGTCGGGCCTTCACCATTACGGGCACGTTGTATAGCTTCGTCCATGGCATTATGCACAGCAACTGGATCCATTCCATCAACTGGTGCACAAGGCATATCGAATCCAAGGCCTATTTTATAAATATCAGTCATGTTGGTCGTCCGTTCTACAGAAGTTCCCATGGCATAACCATTGTTTTCGCAAACAAAGATCACTGGCAATTTCCATAACATCGCCATATTAAATGCTTCATTTAAGGCTCCTTGTCGAACTGCGCCATCACCCATGTAGCATATATTTACATTTTTAGTGCCTTTGTATTTCTCTGCGAAAGCTATACCTGCACCCAAAGGAATCTGCCCGCCAACAATACCATGACCGCCATAAAAATGATGCTCTTTACTAAACATGTGCATCGAACCGCCTTTACCTTTTGAACAGCCAGTAGCCTTGCCATACATTTCGGCCATGATACTATTTGCACTAACGCCTAAAGCTAATGCATGGGCATGATCCCGGTAAGCGGTAATCATCGAATCTTCAGGTCCCATTGCCGATATAGCTCCGGCAACTACGGCCTCCTGGCCGATATAGAGATGGCAGAATCCACGAATCTTTTGTTGTCCGTATAACTGCCCTGTTTTTTCTTCGAATTTGCGCATGAGCAACATCGACTCAAACCACTTTAAATAGGTATCCTTATTAATTTCTACTGCACTCATGTTAGAGGTATTGATTTTTTATTTACGAGAGCAAATCTAATTTTTTTTATGCAATTTCTGATAGATTTTAGGATAAAATTATCCTTGTGTAGCGCATAAATCATTAAATTTTAAGGTTATTACCTCTGTTTCGGAAATCTTCCTGTTATTTACCTGTCAATAACACCTCAATATTATTTGTCTCTTTTACTTATTCGCAACAAATTTTGACTTTAATCGAAAATAGTTAAGAATTTTATTCGGCAACTGTACTTCTTTTTTATTTTTATTTAAAGCTGTGAAATCGTTACGCTAGACCCATAAAAACCCATAACATTGCCACTTGTTTTCGACAAAAAGGAAACAATATTACATTTTACTGAAAAACATTTGGATAACAAAACTGAATAACATACTTTTGTTACCCTAACAATAAGCCCTGGTGGTGTACGTTTAAGTGCAAGTGCATTAACCCAAACTTAACAGTATAACATGATTAAAAAGTTTTTGTTTTCTACCCTCCTTGTTTTATGCAGCTTCGGCATTATTTTCGCACAAAGCAAAACCAAACCCACCAATAAATTAGAAGACCCCGATAATTTAGCCTCACAATACTTTTCTCAGGTAATGGGCGTAGCAGTAAGTGCAACTTCAAATTTAAAATTATATAAATTTATTTACGAGTGGATTGGTACACCTTACAGTTTTGGTGGCAATACAAAAAAGGGGATTGATTGTTCGGCATTTGCTAAAACAATTTACGACAAAGTTTTTAATACAACCATTTTACGGAGCTCGCGCGATATTTTTACCATGGTCGATCCTTTATCGAAAGACGAGTTAAAAGAAGGCGATTTAGTTTTCTTTAAGATAAAAAGCCGTAGCATTTCGCATGTAGGGGTTTACTTAGGCGATAATCGCTTTGCACATTCGAGCTCTGGTGGTGTTAAAATTAGTAACCTCAACGAACCTTATTATAGTCGCTATTTTTATAAAGGGGGGAGAATTTTAGAAGCAACAAAGAAAGATTTTGTTGAAGAATAGAAAATCTGAAAGCTAATTATCCTTATAAATCGAAATATATTATCCTCCTATTAACCAGGAGGATTTTTTTATGCACAGTAATGAAAGGATTTTTCGGCATTTTTTATTTGATAGTTTTTTCGACATTTATTTCGATGAGTTGTCAAAATAAAGCCGCAGCCCTTCTTGAAGATTCGCCTGTTTTTGTGACTGGTTCTTTAACAAAAGAAAAGGATACCATTCAGATTACTGCTGTTGGCGATATCATGCTGGGCTCTGCTTATCCAAGTAAAAAAAATCTTCCACCAAACGACGGCCTTAATAGTTTTACGGCTGTAACCTCCTTTTTAAAAGGGGATATTGTCTTTGGAAATTTGGAAGGCTGCTTTTTAAATTCCGGAAATTCGAATAAATGCAAAGATGTAAACTCTAATAGCTGCTATGCCTTTCGCATGCCCGACCGGTATGCTTCGATTTACAAAAATGCAGGATTTAACGCATTAAGCGTAGCTAATAATCATGTAGGAGATTTCGATGCTGAAGGCCGAAAAAACACAGCAAAACTACTCGATTCGCTTCAAATTTATTATGCGGGTCAGTTAGAGCAGCCCTTTGTTATTTTCGAAAAGGAAGGGATAAGATATGGTTTCTGTGCCTTTGCGCCCAACGAAAATACAGTATCTATTCTAAATATAGATAGCGCCAAAATGCAGGTCGCCGAATTAAAAAAACAAGTCGACATTGTAATCGTTTCCTTTCATGGCGGCGGCGAGGGAGCAGCCTTCGAGCATGTAACCCGTAACCCAGAGATCTTTTACAAAGAAAACCGAGGTAATGTTTATGCTTTTGCACACGGAGTAATAGATGCTGGTGCAGATATTGTTTTAGGACATGGTCCACATGTAACCAGAGCTGTCGAAGTCTATAAAAAGAAATTTATTGCTTACAGTTTAGGAAATTTCTGTACCTATGGGATGTTTAATTTGCAGGGGCCTAGTGGGTTTGCACCACTATTGCAATTAAAAATAAACAAGGCAGGTAATTTCCTAACAGCCAGGATTATTTCTGTAAAACAGGATAAGGTTAAGGGACTAACTTTAGACAATAATTTTACAGCTTTTAAACGCATGCAAGCCTTAACTAACCAGGATTTTAAAGGGCATCAATTAAAATTTGAGCAGGGTCAAATTACCAGCATAGATTAACGCCAAGGTTAAGCCTCGTCTTTAGTATTCTTTACCAGTCCTACTCCAGCTATAAAGAAAATAACACCGATTATTCCAGCTACGACTAACCCGCGGGTTTGCATACTATGCTGTACAAAGCCTAATCCGGCATAAATTAACCCGATAATACCTAATAGAGTTAAAATGGTTCCGAAAGTACGTTTTACATTCATATTATTATTTTCAGGTAATAACAATATGAAAATCTGTTTGTTTGAAGGCTTATTTATTAAAACTAGACGAAACGTTAGTTAAATTATTATCTACCCCAGTTAGTTTCATAAAATCGACCATAACCCTTAAGCTTTCGTCCTGTACAAAATCGAAGATATCTTCTTTGGTCATTTTATCTCCTTTTTTTGCAGCCGGTAAACCCTTTGCTGCTCTAAGTCGGTTTAATCTTATTAAAGCTTTAGCTTCTAAATCATCTCTTTCGGTTTTTAGCTTAGCTTCATTTAAAGTTATGGTCGTCTCTCCATCCCTTTTTTTACTATCTGCAATGTCTTCCATTAAAACCTTATAGTTTACTGAGCTCGCCATGCGCTCTTCATGTAATTTTAATAGTTGTGTTTTAACATTGCTTAAATTAGCAACTGCTATATAATTAGAGGGTTTCACGATATCAAAAGGCAGGGCCGATGGCTCTGTATCTTCACCAATTTTATCCATCGGATAAACAGATGGGAAATTAATATCTGGTATAACGCCTTTATGTTGAGTACTACTTCCGTTAATACGATAAAATTTACCTGTTGTTAAGTTAATCTGACCTAATTGTGGAATTCCATTTTTATCTAAGATTGGCCCGCTTTTTTCGGTCGTTGTTTTTGTGCTGGTGGAAGTTCCTTCTGCTTTTTTGAAAACGGCCGCCATTCTTTGCAAAATATTGGGTTCCACTAATTTGTTTAAGTCGATCGACGACTGAACGGTTCCTTTTCCATAAGTTTGAGTTCCTAAAACAATACCACGTCCATAGTCCTGAATAGCTCCAGCAAAAATTTCTGACGCAGAAGCGCTGAGACGATCGACCATTATCCCGAACGGGCCTGTCCATACTGCACCGGCATCTTTGTCTTCGTCGACATCTATTGCATTTCTAAGGTCTTTTACCTGCACTACGGGTCCTTTATCAATAAACAAGCCCGTTAAATCTATTGCTTCTAAAAGAGAACCACCACCATTGGCACGCAAATCCATTACAATGGCATCGACCTTATCCATATTTTTTAAGGTATCGATTAGTAAACGAACATCTCGTGTAGTACTTTTATAATTAGGGTCGCCAGCATTAGCTGCTTTAAAATCTGCATAAAAAGCAGGCACATCGATAATTCCTATTCTATAAGGCTTGCCATCAGACTGGATTACCTTAACCGATTTTTTGGCCGATTGGTCGGCCAGAATTACTTTTTCTCTAACCAGAGTAATCACTACGGGTTTGGTCGAAAGTTCTTGCCCCACAGGGATCACTTTTAACCTTACTGTTGTTCCTTTAGGGCCTTTAATTTTAGCAACGGTGTTATCTATCCGCCAGCCAACCACGTCTTCAAATTCTCCATCTATTCCTTGCGCAACCCCCACAATACGATCGCCCGCATTTAATAATTTACTCTTAAAAGCAGGGCCTCCAGGCACAATAGATATTACCTTTGTAACTTCATTTTCTAATTGCAAACTTGCACCAATACCTTCAATCGAACGCGACATTTCCTGATTAAAGACTTCGGCATTTCTGGGATTAAAATAATTGGTATGCGGATCAATTGCTTCGGTAAAAGAGTCCATTATTATCTGGAAAACATCCTGATTATTAAACTTAGACGCTTGCGATTTCAGGTTCTGATACCTTTTTGTTAAGGTCTCTATATTCTTAGCCTGATCTGTTCCTGCAATTTTTAAATTAACCAGCTCGTATTTTACGCGTTTTTTCCAAATTTCATCTAGTGATGCCGCGCTACTAATCCAAGGCATCTTTTCTCTATCGTAAACGTAGGTATCGTTCTGGTTAAAATCGTATTTTTTATTAATTTGCGAAATGGAGTAATCAATACGTTCATTATATCTTTTCAAATAAACATTAAAAATATAAAAAGTAGTACTTAAGTCTCCAGCTCTAAAATCATCGTCGAGTGTGTTTCTATATTTTTCGAAAGCAGTGATATCTGAAGCTAAAAAATAATATTTAGAGGGATCTAAGGCTTTAATATATCTATCGAATATAACAGACGATATCGAATCGTTTATTTTTATCTTTTTGTAATTATAGTTTTCTATTAACGCCACTACCTCTTTACACACCAAACTTTGCTGTTCGTCTGGTTTAATATTTTGTACCCCGCTAACGATTTGCTGTACTTTTTGCGAAGCACTACAAGCTAAAGCTGCTGCTGTAAAGGTTATCAATAAAGCTCTTCTTAACATCTCTTTGAACAATTTAAAATCCATTTCTTATAAATCCTGCATCCAATATGATACCAATTTTTTAAATAAACAAAAAAGATACAGCATTTCAGTGTATCTTTTTTGTAAACTTATTATTTCGGCGAAATTTACATCAAATTATTTTATGGTCATAAGCGTATTTCAATAAACCTACAACGCTTTGCGTATTAGTTTTCCGGAAAATATTTTTACGATGTGTTTCTACCGTCCGTTCACTAATAAATAACAGATCTGCCATCTTTTTATTGCTATACTCTTTTGCAATTAGGTGAAGAATTTCAATTTCTCTGTTGGTTAAGTGTGGTTCATTGTCGTTAGCACCCATCGATTTCATAAGTTCGTTGGTTACTTCTTCGCCAAAAAAAGTCTGCCCCGAAGCCAATCTATCTAGCGCCATTAACAGTTCTTGTTTGCCTGTATTTTTAACAATGTACCCTGAAATTCCGGCGGCAATCATTTCTCTAATTACCGTTTTATCGCCAAACATCGACAAGGCTAGTACTTTCAGGTATGGAAACTGTTTTTTCACATTCCTGGTTAACACGACACCGGTCATTTCGGGCATATTGATGTCTGTTAAAAGGATATCCACCTCTAATTCTGCTAACCTCTCCATCACTTCTTGTGGTCGGTTACTATAGCCTGCTATAAAGTATTTCTCTTCATTATATAGTAAAGAAAGCAAGCCTTCTACCACCAACTGATGATCGTCTACAATAAATAAATTTATTTTGGGCGCTTTCTCCATACTACTAATTTACAAAGGAATATAGATTGCCACAAGAGTGCCCTGACCCGGGCTTGAAGAAAAATCGACCTCCCCTTTTAAATAGGCGACCCGACTGCGGATGTTTTTTAAGCCGATGCCTTCAAATTTTTCCAGGTTGCTGGCATCAAAACCCTTTCCATTGTCTTCGATCATAGCCTTAACACCTTCTATGTCTTTAATTAGTTGAATATCTAAGGTATTGGCTCCTGCATGTTTAATTACATTATTAACGGCCTCTTGTATAACCCGGTAAAGCACCATTTCTACATTTGAATCGAGCCTTTGATTTAAGTCGGTCGTTTCGAGATTTATTTTTAGTTTTCGGCCATCTATTTTGTCGATGAAATCCTTTATAGCAGTGGCTAAACCCGATTTCAATAATACATTTGGCGCCATCTGGTGAGATATAGAACGCAGCTCTCCGCAGCTTTCATCGACCAGGTTTAATGTCTTTTTATAGAGGAGATTATGCTCCTCATTTTCGAACACTATATCCTCTAATAGCGCCGATA
Source organism: Bacteroidota bacterium (assembly GCA_040388055.1). Taxonomy (GTDB): domain Bacteria; phylum Bacteroidota; class Bacteroidia; order Sphingobacteriales; family Sphingobacteriaceae; genus Pedobacter. The sequence continues at coordinate 925,941 of JAZKCO010000002.1, read as the reverse complement.
AATTCATTTTAACTGCCGAAAACATTTGACCCAGTCCGTCGTGCAGTTCTCCAGAAATCCGCTTACGCTCATTTTCTTCGGCATTAAGAATAGCTTTCGTAGCGATATCTTGTTGGTTTAATACTTCCATTTGCAATTGTGCCGTTTGTTTCAGCTTCATCGCTTTAAATAAAAGATAGCCAATTAAAAGTGCTGTTAACAGTGCCGTTATTGAAATTCCTAAAAAAATATTCCGTTTAAAAAGAGTAAGCTTCTGAATCTTGTTCTCTTTATGGAGGAGTACGATTTGCTGCGCCTTTTTTTCTGTCTGATAAGCGATTTGCAATTCGCTAATTTTATCGGAAGCCTGCTTATTATAAATGCTATCTTTAAATGCTATACTTTTTTTAAAGAATTTAAGTGCATTTGCTTCATCATTTTTAGCTTCAAAAACATTAGCAAGTAGGCCATAGGCTTCCCGCAGATAGTCTTTCGAATCTATTTCTTTAAAAATCAAGATGCTTTCGTTAAGGTATTTTTCGGCAAGTGGATAATTTTTAAGTTTGGCATAAGCTGCGCCCATATTCTTGTAGCAGGAAGCAATACCGAGCTTATCTTTCATAAAAACCCTAATTGCTAAAGAGTTATTATAATATTTCATGGCTAATTCGAGCTTTCCCTCCTCGTAATAAATCTGACCTATGCTATTGTATACCGTCGCCAAATCAATTTTGGCCTGCAATTGCTTTAAATATTTCTCGGCAATAAATGCTTGCCTTAATGCATCTTTATACTTGTTTTGCTGAAAATAATATTGTAGTAGACCGGAATGAGCATTTGCAAGTATCGTTGTAGCATTGGTTTTTTTGGCGAGAACAATAGCTCTTTGGTAGTTTTCTTTAGCAGGCTCGAATTTCTTATATGCTATGTAAACATTTCCAATATTGCCCAGCACCAGGGCTTGTTTTGACTCGTCGCCAGCCTCTTCGTAAATTTTAAGGGACCGATGCATAAAACTCAGGGCCTCCTTATACTTGCCTAATTGTTTATAGATAACTGCAATATTAGAAATAGATCCTGCTGCTTTGGCTTTCAAACCCAATTTTTCCCTTAACGTATACGACTTTAAATGGAAAGATAATGCTTCTTGCAAGTGATTTGCACGGGTGTAGGTGTTGCCGATATCGCTATAGGCTAATGCAATCGAAGCTGTATCTTTTAATTGCTCAGCAAGCTGTAATTCGGCCTGTCCAAAAGAAAGGGCTCTATCAAAATTGACAGTGCTATAGTTCCAGCATAAATCGCCCAATATTTTAAGCTTTAACTGGGCATTTCCAGTATGCTGAACTATATTTTCCAGGCTGTCGAGCATGCGTTGGCTTTGTGCCTTTGCCTGCCCCAGAAATGCAAGAAAAAAAACAAAAGAGAGCGTATACTTCATCGAGGCGATCTATAAATTAAAATCGGAAATTAGAGCATTATTATAAGTTTATGAGGGATAGGTTATTAACTTCTATTCTTTTTAGATTGCTTCTCGGCAATAATTTGACGGTTATTTTTAATCAGATGGTTAAATTGTGTCATTTTAGCATTTTTAGCCAGTATTTCTGCACGGTTAAGATCCTTAGTTGCAAGGCCAAATTCTTTCTTTTTAATTTTAACCGATGCCATCCCTATTACAGAATCAATATAAGAGCCATTATTTTTCAATTGCTGAGCCAAAATCCCCTGTTGGGTATAAAACCATAGCGATTGGGTAAGTTTATTTGCTGCAAAATAGATTTTACCTAATTGATTATACGAGGCCATTTGTCCGGTTCTACTGCCAATACGACTATACGTTTTTAAGGCTACGTTCAGAACGACTTGTTCTGCCTCAGTATAATGAGATAATAAGAGGTGGATATTGCTCATGCGTAATAGAGACGCAGCATATTTGGTTAGCTTTTTATCGGTATTATACTCGAATGCTGCTTTGCCAAATAGGGTTAAAGCTTCATTTAACTCTCCCCTGCGTTCATTTTTTTCTGCATCGGCAAAGTAAATATCGGCCTCTGTTTCTTCTGCGGCAAGTGTAGCGACATTAATTGCAGTGGCGCTTGAGGAAACATCCTGAGGGCCTGAAGCATTAGATTGCGCCATTGCTGTAGCAGTAAACCATAAACAGATAAGCATGATACAAATTCTATTCATCCTATAAAGATAGAAATAAAATTTAGTTAAATACCTGTAAATTAACATCAAAAGAAGCCCAAACCATGTAAGGGTGAGAATCGCAATGATAAGTTTCGCCATTTGCCGTTATTCCTATTACCCCTGCAAAACCATTGTAAGGCTTTAATTCCAAAAATGATTTATCGCAAGCTGCCTGCAAAGTAAAGCCATCGGTTACCCGGGTTACAATTTTTGCTGCAAGTGCACCACTTACAATATCCTCACCAACGCCTGTACATGAAACCCCAGCAAAACCATTTGCAAAGTTACCAGCTACAGTTGCCGAATCGCTCACACGACCAACAATTTCAAACCCTTTACCACCCGTCGAAGTTGCAGCTGCAAGATCTCCATTGCTATCTAGGGCCACACAGCCAACTGTTCCCATCCTGCTATGCAGATTCCTTTTTTCGTCGTATTCTTTTTGGCGTTGGATTGTTATAGGATTAAAAAATTCAAATCCATTTTTTTTTGCAAAGTCCTGCGCTCCTTCTCCACTTAAAACCCTATCGTCGTATTGAAGGAGCATTTTTGCTACCTCAATCGGATTTTTAATATCTTCGAGGTTAATTACGCCGCTAAACTTCTGGGTCTTCCCATCCATCAAGGCCGCACTAAGTCTTACTTTCCCATCACTTTGTAACTGCGACCCAATGCCTGCATTAAAAAGTTCGTTGTCTTCCAACAAGGAAACCGCATAAACTACGGTTTCTAAAGCAGTATGATCTTTTAGAAATTGATGAGCTGCGATAACAATATCTGCTAAAGCAACTTGTTTGGCCTTTTTTGTTACCTGGTTAATCGACGATTCGCTAAAAAAACCGCCATGTATAATTACTTTCATTTGGTAAGTATCGAGTAGTTAGTATTAAGAACCTTTATAGTTCAGTAAATAGCCTAAAGGTTAGGAATTAGGGACTACCTTCGGATGATGAATAACCAACTGATGATTGTTAAGGTCGTATAAATCTCCATCGCACATTACATGTACAATCATGTTTTTGATCGACACAGGTTGCCCCATTTCTACATCGGTTAAATTGGTATCCGACATATTACGCCCATCGACCAATATAACCATTCCCGAGCCAATAGCCTCCATTGTATTTCCGTGTATATATAAGCCGGTATCTTCGCCCAAGCCAATTCCTAAAATACCTGGATTGCTTGCTGCTGCATATAATAACCGGCCAATTCGTCCTCTTTGTACAAAATGGGTATCGACAATTACACCATCTATAAAACCAAGTCCGCCTGTAATTTTAACTTCTCCTTTTAACAATGCATCCTTACTACTCCCTTGATAAATCATGTTTTTCGAACTGGCAGCAGCGCCTGCAGAGGTCCCTGCAATTACAATTTTGGTATTTTGATACTTGTCGAGTAAAATATGATGAATTTCGGTACCTCCAAAAATAGAAGATAAACGCAGCTGGTCGCCACCTGTAAAAATAATCACATCGGCGGCCTTAATTCTTTCTGCATACTCGGGCCGATTTGCCTCTTCTCTGCTTCCAATGTTTAAAACCCCAACATCATGTACATCCAATTGAGCAAAAGCTTTGATATATTCTTCGCCAACTTTTTCGGGAATTAAAGAGGCCGTGGTCATAATCTCAAACCTCGATTCGTTGCCTTTAACCGATTCGGTAGTTATTCTTTTTAAAATCCCACGCTCAAAAAAGTTCATGTTTTGTGGCAGCCCGAATTGTGTTTCGGCAAAACTTCCTGTATTTATCGCGCCGCCAATTATAATTAATTTACCTTTTGGAGCCATTATTCTCAATTACGTTTTTGCTAAAGTGCCAAATTTATCAACATTAGCCTAATAATTTAACATTATATTTATCAATATTATGGTATTAATTAACAATTAGGCGGTTTTGTCATTTTTAATAGTCTATGGCCGCTAATTTGAAAAAAAATTTATACTTTAATTCTTTCTTTGGGGTTAGCTGCTCACAACATTAAAACATTCCAACCTTACCACATTCGAACATTAGAACAAACATATATGAAAATATTAGGCATACAGGTGCTACGGGGGCCAAATATCTGGTCCGTTAACAGAAAAAAATTAATCCAAATGCGACTGGATTTAGAAGATTTAGAACAGCGTCCAACTCATCTTATTGCGGGTTTTAGAGAGCGGATCGAAAAATTAATTCCCAGCCTTCAATCTCATCGCTGCTCTAAAGGCGCTCCAGGCGGTTTTTTGGAACGTGTGGAGGAAGGCACCTGGATGGGACACGTAATCGAACATATCGCCTTAGAAATACAGACACTGGCTGGCATGGATACTGGTTTTGGAAGGACACGTCAGACCAAAACCGAAGGCATTTATAATGTTGTTTTTAGTTACCTGGAAGAAAGGGCCGGGGTTTTTGCTGCAGAATCTGCTGTTCGCATTGCGGAAGCATTGATCGATAATAAAGCCTACGATTTAGATTCAGATATTCATCGAATGCGGGAGCTCCGGGAATTTGAAAGGCTCGGGCCAAGTACAGGCTCTATTGTAGACGAGGCTATTTCGCGCGATATTCCCTGGATAAGGCTAAACAAGAGTTCTTTGGTGCAATTAGGCTATGGGAAAAATCAAGTCCGTTTTAGAGCAACCATGACCGAAAGGACCAGTAGTATCGCGGTCGATATTGCCGGGAATAAAGACGAAACAAAACGCTTGTTAAGCGATGCCGCAATTCCGGTCGCAAAAGGAATAACTGTTTCTACGCTCGACGATGTGTACGACGCGATCAGAAATGTTGGTTTCCCTTTAGTATTTAAACCATTAGACGGCAACCATGGTAAAGGCGCAACCATTAATGTAAAAACAGAGGAAGCAGCAATTGCGGCTTTTCATTATGCTAAAGAATATTCGAGGCGGATTATCGTAGAACGATTTATTAGTGGGCACGATTTTCGAGTGTTAGTAATAGATCATAAAATGGTTGCCGCAGCTTTACGTGTTCCGGCACATGTTAAAGGGAATGGGAAAAACACCATCCAGCAATTAATCGACAAAGAAAATGAAGACCCTAGACGTGGTTATGGCCACGAAAATGTTTTAACCGAAATAACAGTAGACCGGGATACTTTAGACCTTTTAGAGAAAAGAGAATATACCTTAACAACAATAGCACCCAAAGGGGAAATTGTCTATTTAAAGTCGACAGCCAACCTAAGCACTGGCGGGACTTCGATAGATGTAACCGATCAGGTACATCCTCAGAATGTGTTCAATTGTGAGCGTATTTCCAGAATAGTGGGATTGGATATTTGTGGAATTGACATTATGGCAAAAAATTTAACCGAGCCACTAACCGATAATGGCGGGGTTGTTTTGGAAGTAAATGCTGCACCTGGCTTCAGGATGCACCTTGCACCAAGTGAAGGCCTGCCACGCAATGTCGCTGCTCCGGTTATAGACATGCTTTATCCGCCTGGGAAATCTGCCCGTATTCCAATTATTGCCGTTACAGGGACAAATGGTAAGACGACGACGACGCGTTTAATAGCCCATATCGTAAAAAATAATGGCAGTAGGGTCGGTTTCACTACCTCCGACGGTATTTACGTGCAAAATACGATGCTCATGAAAGGCGATACCACCGGTCCGTTTAGTGCAGAGTTTATTTTAAAAGACCCTACAGTCGAAGTGGCTGTTTTAGAAACCGCAAGAGGCGGAATACTTCGGGCCGGTCTTGGCTTTAACAAATGTGATATTGGTGTAGTAACCAACATCCAGGAAGATCATTTGGGTATTTCCGATATCCATAACCTCGACGATCTTACCCGGGTTAAATCTGTTGTTATTGGTGCCGTAAAGCGTACAGGTTGGGCAGTTTTAAATGCCGATAATGCTTATTGCTTAAAAATAGCTAAGCAGACCGATTGTAATATCGCCTACTTTAGTATGGACGAAAAAAACCCAGCGATTAAAGAGCATTGTAAGAGTGGTGGAATTGCTGCGATTTACGAAAATGGTTATATCACTATTAAAAAAGGCGATTGGAAAATTCGTGTCGAAAAAGTAACCCGTGTTCCATTAACTTTTAACGGGGCTGTAGATTTTATGATCCAAAATGTTTTGGCAGCTACCTTAACTACTTTTCTTTGTGGCTATAAGACCGAAGATATTCGCATGTCTTTAGAAACCTTTATCCCGTCTGCTGCGCAAACGCCAGGACGAATGAACGTTTTTAAGTTTAAGGATTTCAAAATTATGGTCGATTTTGCCCATAATCCGGATGGATTTAATGGTGTTAAAGCTTATTTGCAAACTATCGAAGCCAGCTCACATATTGGTGTAATATCGGGCACTGGCGATCGCCGCGACGAAGATATTATCGAAACAGCACGTATTGCGGCTCAGATGTTCGATAAGATAGTGATCTGCCAGGAAAAATATCTCCGTGGCCGGAAGCAGCAAGATTTAATCGATCTATTATTAACAGGCATTAAAGAAATAAAACCGGATATGAAGATCGAAATAAATAATAGTGGCGAGAATTGTCTTAAAGAACTGGTAAAAATGGCTCAACCTGGCTCCTTTATTACTATTTTAAGCGATACGATCGACAATGCCATCCAAAAAGTAGCGCATTATCTAGATAAGGAGCTGGATAAAAAAATAGAATAATTAATCACAATGCACAAAGATTTTCCTGTCATAAAAACAAATGAATTTGTGCTCAGGCAATTTACCGGTAGCGATGTAAATTATGTTTTTGAAGGCTTATCTCATCCGAAAATTATAAAATATTATGGGGTTAGCTACCCTAGCTTAGCGGCAACACAAGCGCAAATGAAGTGGTTTAAAAGTCTCGAAGAAAATAAAACCGGGATTTGGTGGGCAATGTGCGATATCGCAAATAAAACATGTTATGGGGCTATAGGCTTAAGTAACCTTAGCAACCTTCACAAGAAAGCAGAAATAGGTTTTTGGCTACTCCCAGCATACTGGGGGAAAGGGATGATGCTAGAAGCTATAAATTTAGTCTGTAATTATGGATTTGAGCAAATGAAGCTTCATAGAATTGAAGCCATGGTCGAATCTGAAAATAAAAATTGCAAAAATTTAATGGACAAACTAAATTTCAAATATGAAGAAACCATGCACGATTGTGAAATTAAAAATGGAAGCTTTATAAGCCTGGAAATCTATGCAAGATTAAGAAACAAAGCGGAATATACCGGGCGGTATTAATAACGACCGCCCACATCCGCTTTAATATTTTACACCTTAGCAAAATCCCTCAATCTTTTAATCTCATTATGAGAGGCTCTTAATTGCGCCTTTTGCTCGGTAATCAGGCTACGGAGATCTGCCGACAAACCATCTTCATTTAATGCCATTTTATAAGCATTCTGAGCAGCGTCTTCGCCAAACTCACAATTACTTAATATAGTTTTACGATCTGGCCCGGTAAAGATGGCTTTCAAATCCATCCAAGCCCTATATATTTTACCCGAATTAGTAGTTCCTTCTTCTATTTCCTTTCCTAAAACCTGAATTTCTGTAGCCAAATCCATTTTGTGTCGATGACTTTCGCGAATCATTTTAACAAAAAGTGTTTTTAGGTCCGAATCCTCTACCATTAATTGTTCGATAGCTTTTTCATAACCTGCAACCCGATCATTATTAATTTGAATAAGATCATTTAAAATTTCAGCATTTATTGTTCTATTTTCCATGATATATTATTTAATGTCTATAAACAACAGCTAAAAAATAGAAATGTTTATTTTTTTTGTCAGATAGGCGGGCATAAAAACTTCATAAATAAAAACCTTTGATATCTTTGAAAATGAGACCGTTGATAACAAAAAGTTATCTCCACCACTTACCCGCATAATAATTAAACAAAATGCAAAATTTCATTAATCATCTTAAAAAATACATTTCTTTAACTGATGAGGAATTGCAAATCCTTTCTACCTATGTTAAAGCTAGCAAGGTAAATAAAAAGACCTTTTTACTTGAAGATGGGCAAATATGCAAGGCCAATTATTTTGTAGAGCAAGGTCTTTTACGAATGTTTTTTATCAATGATAAGGGAGTAGAACAGGTAACACAATTCGCATTAGAAAATTGGTGGATGTCTGATTATATGAGTTTAATGATGCAGTCTCCTTCTCAATTTTACATCCAGGCTGTGGAGGACACTGAAATAATTGTAATAGCACATCATGTAGAAGAAGACTTATTTAAAGAACTCCCACAGCTTGAGCGGTATTTTAGGATTGTAATACAAAGAGCTTATGCGGCCGCGCAAATGAGAGTAAAATACTTTCACGATTATTCTAAAGAAGAGAATTACCGGGTATTTGTAGGGTTATTCCCAGAGTTTGTGCAAAGGATACCACAATATATGTTAGCTTCTTACCTTGGTTTAACACCCGAATACCTTAGCGAGCTTAGAAAAAAACAACTTTGATTTTATTTCTTAAACCAGTTTAAGTTTTCCCGGCAGCTATTAGTGTACTTTTGAGTTATCATTTAAAACAATTTAAAAATGGAACAAAGAATAGACATTGGACAAATCGAGCCGGCTGCTTATAAAGCATTGTTGGGCTTAGAAAGTTATTTAGCAAACACTCAGCTTAGCAAAACTCATAAAGAATTAATCAAAATCAGGGCCTCCCAGATTAATGGTTGTGCTTTTTGCATCAATATGCATACAAAAGATGCCCGCAAGAATGGCGAAACCGAGCAACGTATTTACTTACTAAATGCCTGGAAAGAAGTTGCAGGACTTTACACCGAAGAAGAAAGAGCTATTCTAGCTTTAACAGAAGAAATGACCCTAATTGCAAATGGTGGCGTTGCTGATGAAACTTATCAGAAAGCAAAAGCTCTTTTTGAGCCTAATCATTTAGCACAAATTATGATGGCCATCATTACCATCAATATGTGGAACAGATTAGCTATTTCGACCGAAATGCAGCCTGCATAACAGCTCTCGATTTATATTTTCGATAAAGGCAAATAGCCCAAAAACATTTCATCCTCGGGCAAGTCGGCTCCTGGTAAAAATTGAAGGGCGTATTTGCTTTTTGTTTTGGACGACAAGATCTCGTTTATTTCAAAAACGTCATCTACATCGACGCCAAACTTATCGTCGATATGCGAAACAGCACCTTCAAAGCCTACATGTTTATAAAAAGCTGTTTCTTTAGCAGCTTTAATGGCCAGAGCTTTCTGATCAGAGACCGCTAACATTTTATAATGCCGCTCATCAAATTCACCCTTTTTATAGCCCCCAAGATTCAAAAAGAAAAGTGTCTTTAAATCTGTTTTTACTTCATCAGCCTTTGGGATAATAGTAATTTTAAAATGGCCTACCCGCTTAACTATCCGATAAGCATCGACATGGATTTTGCCTTTCGCTTCGGGCCAAAAAGCAATCATTTCAGGAATCAATTCTTTAATTGAATTACCTATTCCAAAAAACACATCGTGTTGTTCTGTATTTCTTCCATTGGGCGTGGCACCCAATAAGATCATAAATAATTGCGGATTCTCCATAGCTTAAATAATTGACTTTAACTTACCACTGCTGAAGCAATTGCTTACACCGGCTTTCGATAAGCTTAAATACAGGTTCGAATAAATCGTTATCATAATAAGGATCGGCAACTTCTGCCTCGTCTACTAAAAATAAGTCAACCTTTTTCTTTTGTTCTTCGTTACTTGCCAGACTTAAAACAGTTTTTAAATTGCTTTTATCCATTACCAAAATATGGTCGAATTGTTCGAATATAGCCGATGTAAAATGTCTTGCCCTTTGTGCCGAAATATCGTATCCAAATTTTTCAGCAATGGCAATGCTTCTGCGATCTGGCGCCTCGCCGACATGCCAGTTACCAGTTCCTGCTGATGCAATTTCCCAGTTTAAATTTTGTTCATTAACCAGCTTTCTCATAACCCCTTCGGCTAATGGAGAGCGGCAAATATTGCCCAGGCAAACGATTATTATTTTCACAAAATTTAATTAAAGCTATTCGATTATTTATAAATATCATTTAAAACTTTTGCTAAGCGAACACCCCCTTTTAGCAATTGTTCATTTACCGTATTAATCCAATCGAAATTATAACGATAGCTTAACCTGTCGTCATTTTTAACTCCCGTTGCATAAATTCGATTACAAATTTGGTATGATTCGAAAACACAATCTTTTAAACTTGCCTGTTGCCAATCATTAACTTGTTGTTTGGTAGTATGATTAATTGCTTTAGCATATTCGGTAAAGCTTAGCTGTTGAAAATCGATCAGGCTTTCGTCCCATACTCGATGTAAATTCGACTTCTCGCCAAACCAGGTTAACTGCACCTTATTTCCACCTAAATCTTCCTTTCTGGCAGTATGCATCGGCTGATGCATGTCACCCATTAAATGAATGAGCATACGTAAAGCCAGTTTTTTCTGATCGGAAGTACTATTTGCATTTTTTAATACCTCGATCATTTCGTTAGTTTTATTATAAATATTAGCGCCGGTTTCCTGCTCCAGGAAGCTAAATGTAGCCTCTTTAGATAAGTTTGCAGGTAAATTAACATAGTGCCAATTGCTTAAATAATTGTAGCTGGTATCGGATTTAATAAAGTCTCCCCAATTCGCAGCCATAGGCAGACTTTCTGAACCCAGAATTTGCTGTACCGCTTTCCTTGCTTTAGCATTAAGATAAAAATCGGCAATCTCGCCAACTATTCTATGCCCTAAAACTCCCCAAGCCCCTGCTGTAAAGGGCAGATAAGCAAGCACGAATACGATCACTATTTTCTTAAAAATTGATGTTATGTTCATCTGTATATTTATTTTATATTATAATTCTTTAGGTACACAGGTAATTTTTTCTTTTAAAACCAGTGAACATTCTTTCTGATCGTTTAAATTTTCGAGGATTAAACGATCGGTATCGCTCGATTTGATCTTAAAGTTATTTAAATATTGTCCATTGCGATAGCAACCCGAAACTTTTTGTTTATAATTTGCTTTGGTAAAATTTCCAACAAGAATTAAAGTATCACCCTTAACTGCATAAGTCCCTTTAGCATATTCTTTCCAGACCCCGCCATTAAAACAGCTTGCTTCGTAATAATTAACTTTAGCATGAGTAGTTAAATCTACATAAAACGAATCGCAGGTAAATTTAAAGTGATGTTGCGTATAATTTAGCAATTGCCTGGCATTAGGTACACTATCTTGATTCCAAACACCCTGCAAAAATGTTTCCCCCTTGCCTTGTACGTCGGGCATCCGGGTACAGGCAGTAAGGAGCAAAAAACAAAAAACAAAAAGCAGCAGGTAAATCCTCCTAAATAATATATTCATATTTTAATGTGTAAATGGATTATGAGTCTCGATCCATAACTTTACAACTTTTTATCCCGTTAACCTTACTTAAGACTTCCTACCATATCCTCGGGTTTAACCCATTGATCGAATTGCTCGCTGGTTAAAAGACCGAGCTCGATTGCCGCTTCTTTCAGGGTTTTGTTTTCTTTGTGTGCTTTTTTTGCAATTTTAGCAGCGTTCTCATAGCCAACATGAGGGTTTAAAGCAGTAACCAACATTAACGAGTTTTGTAAATGTTTTTTAATTTCAGGTTCATTAGCCAAAATACCTTCTGCACATTTATCGTTAAAGGAAACACAGGCATCGCCAATTAAACGGGCCGATTGCAATACATTCGCTGCAATTAAAGGTTTAAATACATTTAATTCGAAATGACCAGTCGCCCCACCTATAGACACCGCCACATCATTACCCATTACCTGTGCACAAACCATGGTTAAGGCTTCGGGTTGGGTTGGATTAACTTTACCGGGCATAATAGACGAACCAGGTTCGTTATCCGGAATAATTAATTCGCCAATACCACAGCGTGGGCCCGAACTTAGCATTCGTACGTCGTTTGCTATTTTCATTAAAGAAACTGCAGTACGTTTTAAAGCGCCAGAAAGCTCGACCATAGCATCGTGAGCAGCCAGTGCTTCAAACTTATTAGGTGCTGTAACAAATGGCAAGCCAGTTAAACCGGCAATCTTTTTTGCTACCAATACATCGTAACCTTTTGGTGTGTTAAGGCCGGTACCTACTGCCGTGCCTCCTAATGCCAATTCGGCAACCATTACCAAAGCATTTTTAATGGCCCTAATACTATTATCTATTTGTTGCACATAACCAGAAAATTCCTGTCCTAATGTTAAAGGAGTAGCATCCATAAAATGGGTCCGGCCAGTTTTTGTAATCCCTGCAAATTCCTTTACCTTTTTGGCAAGAGTATTCCGTAATTTTTCCAGGCCAGGAATAGTGTTTTCGGCTGTTAATTTATAGGCCGCAATATGCATGGCCGTTGGATAAGTGTCGTTAGAGGATTGCGATTTATTGACATCATCGTTTGGATGGAGAACTTTTTGAGTATCGATTAAACTACCGCCGTTAATCACATGCGCGCGATTTGCGATCACTTCATTACCATTCATGTTACTTTGGGTACCCGAACCGGTTTGCCAAATTACCAAAGGAAATTGATCGTCTAGCTTACCCGCAATAATCTCGTCGCAAGCTTTAGCAATTAAGTCTGCTTTATCGGCCGACAAAACGCCTAGTTCTGTATTGGCTAAGGCCGCTGCTTTTTTTAAATAACCAAAAGCATGGATAATTTCTTTGGGCATCGACCCTTCAGGTCCTATTCTAAAATTATTGCGCGAGCGCTCGGTTTGCGCACCCCAATATTTATCTGCGGGCACCTTTACCTCGCCCATGGTATCGTGTTCTATTCTGAAACTCATGATGTATTGTATTTTTTGTCAAATTTAAGGATTTAAGCTGAGATATGGGAAAAAGAGTCGTTTGTCGTCTATCGTTTTCGACCAGCAAGAAACGAACAACGACAAACAAGCAACAATTAATCGGTTAAACAAAAGATAGTCGGTAGCACATAGTAATTAGTAGTTAGACAGAACGGCTAGTTAAGCAATTAACCGATCAAACAAAAACCAGACGAAAAACGAATATGTTCAAAACTCTTTTGCGCATAAAAAGGCAATTATTACTATTTTGCCCCCTTTTAAACCCGTTTATCCCTTTACATGAAGTTTCGTCAATTTGTTGCAGCTTTTGCAATCGCCATTATATCAATCTCATCCTGTTCGAGCAAAGAAGAAAAAGCTAAAAAGGCAGCAGCCGATCAAAAAATAAGAACCAAAGCAGACGATAAGGCCGACAGCCTTTTACTAGCCTATAACCCTAAAAAGGGAGATCAGTGGATTGCAAATTTTGTACAAAACCTGCATAAAAAATCGGGTTTTAATGGCAATATGCTGGTCGCCAGAAAAGGGAAAATTCTCTACGAAAAAGCGATTGGCTGGGCCGATTACCTACATCGTGACAGCTTAAAAATAAATTCCGAGTTCGAATTGGCTTCGGTAACCAAAACATTTACAAGTGTGGCCATTTTGCAATTGGTAGAAGCTGGAAAACTAAGCCTTAACGACAATGTAAAGAAGTTTTATCCCAACTTTCCTTACGATGGCATTACCATAAAATTATTGCTCTCGCATCGAAGCGGGATGATGAATTATGTTTATTTTATCGACGATATTTGGCGCAAAGAAAAGCGTAATATGAAAAAGGGAGTCTCCAACCAGGAAGTAATGCAGATTATTGCAGATAAAAAACCTAACCCTTATACAAAACCAGACAAAGTTTTCCATTATAACAATTCCAATTTCATGGTTTTAGGTGCGATTATTGAAAAAGTAACTGGAAAAACTTATGCCGAATACATGATGGAGCATGTTTTTAAACCTGCTGGTCTCAAAAATACTCATGTTTACTCGACTACGGTTTATCCTAAAATCCCGGTCGACGTAGTAGGCCACGATCGTACCTGGCGCTATTCAGTAGCTCAGAATTTTTTAGACGGACCGGTTGGCGATAAAGGAATATATAGTACCATCCACGATTTATTTTTGTACGACAAGTATTTAAAAAATGGTCGCCTATTAAGCCAGAAAAGCTTAGATTCGGCTTATATTGGCCGTAACAAACCTGTAAATGGGCATTTTAACTATGGCTATGGCTGGCGGATGTTCGATGGTAAAGGAATGGATAAAGTTGTTTACCATACTGGCTGGTGGCATGGTTTCCGCCATATCTATATCCGCGATTTAGATAAAGATATCGTAGTGATCTTTTTGGGCAACCTTACCAATGGAAGTTTAATGCATTTAGACGACTTATTTAAGTATCTAAAAATGCCAATTATTAGAAAAGGAGCTTATAGTGGGTCGGGGTCTTTACCCGGAAGCGACGAAGATTAATCAGCTAATTTTATCAAATGCTATAGCCCTAGCCCTTTTTGCTAAATAGTTTTTAAGCAATTCGTTTTCTGGTTTATCTAACATGGCATCGTCTTCTAGCAATTCGATAACGGTATTTCGGGCTTCCTGCAAAATAACCTGGTCTTTAGCCAAGTTAGCCATTTTGAGCTCCAATACCCCACTTTGCTGGGTTCCAGTAATATCGCCAGGGCCACGAAGCTGCAAATCTATTTCCGAAATTTCGAAACCATTATTGGTTTTAACCATGGTATCAAGTCGCAACTTCGAATTCGGTCCCAATTTATTTCCAGACATTAAAATACAGAATGATTGTTCGGCGCCCCGACCAACTCTCCCTCTCAGCTGGTGTAATTGCGATAGGCCAAAACGTTCGGCATTTTCGATAATCATAACCGATGCATTTGGTACATTTACTCCTACTTCTATTACGGTAGTGGCCACCATAATTTGGCTTTTACCTGCAATAAAACGCTGCATTTCGTATTGCTTATTGGCATTAGGCATTTGTCCATGTACAATACTAATCTGGTAATCGGGCAACGGAAACTGATATCGGATTTGCTCAATACCAGCCTCTAAGTGTAATAAATCTAACTTTTCGCTTTCTTTAATTAAAGGATAAACAATATAAACCTGTCGTCCTTTGGCAATTTCCTGTTTCATAAAGCCAAACATGCGCAAACGCTGGCCCTCATATAAATGTTTAGTCTCTATAGGTTTCCGGCCTACCGGAAGTTCGTCGATTACTGAGACATCAAGATCGCCATACAAAGTCATCGCCAGGGTACGAGGAATCGGTGTAGCCGTCATTACCAAAATATGTGGTGGCATTACATTTTTACGCCATAGTTTTGCCCTTTGCTCTACTCCAAAACGATGTTGCTCGTCGATAACGACCAGCCCTAAATTTTTAAATCGAACTTTATCTTCGATTAAGGCATGGGTACCCACTAAAATGTCGAGTTCGCCCGATTCTAATTGTTCGTGTAAAAGGGTACGCTGTTTTTTAGTAGTGCTTCCAGTTAAAATGCCAATCGTAACGAGTTCTCCTTTTAACAGATCGACCAGCGATTGGTAATGCTGCCTTGCTAGTATTTCTGTAGGGGCCATTATGCAAGCCTGATAGCCGTTATCGTTTGCCAAAAGCATGCTCATTAAAGCAACCACAGTTTTACCACTACCTACATCGCCCTGTATAAGTCTATTCATCTGACTTCCCCTTTGCGTGTCTAAGCGAATCTCTTTAATAACGCGCTTCTGGGCATTCGTTAATTCGAAAGGAAGAATGTTGTTATAAAAAGTATTTACCTTGTCTCCGACAGCATCGAATATTGCGCCTTTAAACTTTAAACTTCGTAATTGCTTATTGTGCAGCAACTGGAGCTGAATAAAAAACAATTCTTCAAATTTTAAACGTCGTTCTGCATGTTGTAACGTGGCGATGTTAGCAGGGAAGTGAATATGGATTAAGGCTTCCTTTCTGCTAATGAGTTTATACTTTTCTAAGATATAGGCTGGCAATGTTTCCCGAATTTCGTTAATGTGAAGTTCGATAATTTGATAAATCAATTTCTGAATACCCTTGCTATCCAGAAAACTCTTCTTTAATTTTTCGGTCGAGTTATAAATGGGTTGTAAGGTAAGGTTCCCTGTAATGCCAGTTTGTCGTGGATAAAGTTCCAGATCGGGGTGTGAAATGCTAAAGCTATTGTTAAATAAGGTAGGTTTTCCAAAAGCGATGTACAAACTTCCCCGCATTACATGAGCCTCAACCCAGGCTAAACTTTGAAACCAAACCAGGTCCATTGTTCCCGTATCGTCGGTTAATTTCGCAACAATTCGCTTTTTATGCTTTTCACCAATGGTTTCCTTATGGCTAATGCGACCAATAACCTGTACCAGAGGCATGTCCGGATTAAGTTCATTTATTTTGTAAAAGCGGGTCCGGTCTATATACCTGAAGGGGTAATAGTCTAAAAGTTGTTCGTAGGTAGTTACTCCCAACTCTTTTTGCAAAAGTTCGGCACGCTTAGGGCCTACACCTTTAAGGTATACTAATGAAGTAGCTAAATTTGAAGCGAACACCATTAATCTATTTTCTCTTAAAAGTAAAAATATCTTTGATCAAGTTCCAATTAAATAGAAAAACGGCAAATAACAATAGCAGATAAGCAAGAAATTGATGTAAACTTATTTGCTCGTCGAAGTAGAGAACTGCTACTGCAAAGGCTATAATTGGATTTAAATAGATAATAATCCCTAACGTTGATGAAGGGATTTCGATTAAGGCATAAAGGCTCAGGAAAAGTGGGATAACAGTAAATACAACCGCTATTACCACAATGTGGCTCCAAAACCACAAACCCTCCGGAAAACTTCCATGATGATAAATATAAAATGGCAGCATCAGGATAACTGCAACTGTAATTTGAATAGCCAAGATATTTAGTTTATCCAAATGTTGCATTTTACGTTGAATGATGAGGTAAAAGGCATATAAAGCTGCTATAATTACCGACCATAGCACTTCGACAAAAGAACCTGTTGCCAACATTAAAATACTAAGCAACGCGATAGTCAAAGCAGTTAATTTGAGTTTGGAAAGTTCTTCTTTTAAGATGATAAACCCACCAAATGCAGTAATAAGTGGGCATACCATATAGGCAAATGCAGCCGATTTTAAGCTTACATTATTAACCGCATAAATAAAAGTATACCAGTTTAAGGTAAGTAAAACCGAGGCTCCTATTACCTGATAAACAATTACTCGTTTTGCTTTGGGTAAGGCTAATTTGAAATACTGGATATCTGTCTTTAAAAGCTTCCTTCTAAATAAAAGAATAGCAATCCATATTACAATTAAAGAGCTAAATACACGGTAATATAAAATTTCTTCGGAGGGAAAAGCTTTAATATTTCGTAATGGAATAGAAAAGAAGCCCCAAATTGCAACAGATAAAAAGGCCGCGAATAAATAACGTGATTTAGATTTCAACAAAGCTTATGCTTTAAATGCAATTAAAGAAATCTCTACATTTACGCCTTTAGGTAACCCTTTTACTGCAACGGTTTCTCGTGCCGGAAAATCGCCCTTAAAATAAGAACCATATACCTCATTAACCTCTGCAAATAAACTCATATCTGATAAGAAAATGGTTGTTTTTACAATATGTTCAAATTCATAGCCTGCTTCTAAAAGAACGGCTTTTAGGTTACGCATAACCTGGCGGGTTTCTGCGGCAGTCGATGTAGTGCCTATCGCTCCGTTCTCGGGATTAATAGCTACCTGACCTGATAAAAATAAAAAGCCATTGGCAAGTACAGCTTGGCTATAAGGCCCAATAGGTGCTGGGGCATTTTTTGTATTAATGATCTTCTTCATTTATTATTTTAATATAAACCATTGTATCAATTTCCATGCGATACCACCAACGAACAATAAGATAGCAATCGCATTAATAACGTGCATTATCTTAATATTAATATTTGTAGGCCTTTGTGGATCTTTTTTTCTAAAGAAATACATAAACAAATGTAGTTATAAAATAAAAGAGCCCCGAAATTTCGGGGCTCTTTTTTATATCAAATTAAGAAAGCTTAGTTTCTTGAACTCTCAACACGACGGTTTTGAATACGACCTTCTTCAGTATCGTTAGAAGCAATTGGATTAGCTTCACCAAAACCTTTTGCAGTTACCTGGCTAGAATTAACACCAGAGTTTACTAAGTAAGTTTTAACAGAATTAGCTCTGTCTTTAGATAATTTCAAATTGTATGCAGCAGTACCTTCGCTTGAAGCATAACCTTTTGCAGTTATTTTACCACCGTTTTCACGCAATGTAGAAGACAATTTATCTAAAACTGGATAAGCTTCAGTTTTTAATACCGAACTGTTAAATTCAAACTGGATAGTTTCCCAACCAGATACAGCAGGTGCAGCTTCAACAACTGGTGCAGGTGGAGGAGGAAGTGGACAACCAGAACCATCAACTGCAGTTCCAGCTGGAGTTCCAGCACATTTATCGAACTGATCTGCAACACCGTCACCATCAGTATCTTTTTTCAAATCTTCGATAGATTTTTCTACGTTAGAAACACGGTTTTTCAATGCTTCAACTTCCTGACGTAACGAAGGATCTTTCAATTCGTCGTACATTAAAGCAAGTGGGTTAACCCAATCCAAGTTAGGTTTAGCTTTCGAACCCAAAGAGAATTCTAAACCAGCTGAAGTATAAGAGAATTTATCAAAGTTAGAAGTGATGCTGCTACTAGCTTGAACACCATTTACGTTGAAATCATCAACAAAACTCATGGTATAAGCTAAGTTAAATGAAACATTATCAGAAACTTTAAATTTAACTCCGGCACCTACAGGAATGTATGCACCTTTATAGTAATCGTTTCCATTAAGTGGCTTTTGTATGCCTCCTGGTTCGGTAGACGGCTCGTAAGCTAATAAACCATAACCAGCAGATAAAGTAAAATTAACTGAGTTCTCGCGACGTAAGAAATCGACTGTAGCCACATTAACTACCCCTCTTAAATCTGCAGCATATTGAAACTTAGTTTCGAAACTGCTAACACCATTTTGCATGCCATTTGCTGCATCTTTATTAGATCCAGAAATTTTACCACGCATTATATTTGCCTCTAAACCAAAAGCGTGACCTAATTGTTTACGCAATGAAACGCCATAACCTAAGTTAACATCCCAGTTAGTAAAATCGTTTCTACCACCCAAAAGTACAATCGGAGTAGTAACACCTGCATTAATACCTAATGACCAGGTTCTGTATTGGCCTCTTCCACCAAATACCTTGGCAGACGAAGAAGGAGCAGCTGGAGCATCTTGTGCACTAACGAGAGATGTTGCTCCCATCAATACTACCATCGAGGCTACCAGACCCTTTTTTAAAGTAGAATAATTCATAATTTTCTTTTTTAAGGTTAAACAATATTAATTGTATAATTTTTTGTGAAACAAAATTAAACAAATTTTTATAATCTCAAAATACTATACAAACTCCGTTCCAAACTTAGAAACAGTCATTTTTCGTCAGAATTGACATTCAGACTCCGATAAATATAGCTAAAATCCCGAGATATTTCCAAATATATCGTAATCTATTGTACAGCGGAGTCCTTTTTTTAAGACAGCTATTGCTTAATTAATCGATTAACCACTCGGCTACAAATCGGTATATATTGAAATTGTTCTTCGACAAAGCTTTACCAATATCGCTTCTTAACTTTGTTTTATCGACATCGAGAGTGCGGTAATGTTGGATAATTTTGAAGGCTTTCTCGGCAAGTAAAAACATCTTACGATCGTTTGCTATCTCCTCGGGTTGCTCCAGCCACTTGCACAATGCCGCTACGCCTTCATTTTTATCGGCAACCGTTTTAAATACAGGAATAGCCTGGTTTTGCCCTCTAACCAATTTTTTAAGGTTATTTGCAAACCCTTCGGCCCCATCTCGATCGGCCTTATTAACTACGAAACCCTGCGCAACCTCCATTAGACCCGATTTAATATGCTGTATTTCATCGCCCGATTCGGGTACCAAAACAACAACAGTCTTATCTGCCAACCCGGCAATTTCTACTTCAGACTGGCCAACGCCTACCGTTTCGACCAGAATTAAATCGAAATTAGCGGATCTAATTACATCGACCATCTCCAATGTTTTGGCCGAAATACCGCCCAATGCGCCACGTGTAGCAATAGACCGGATATATACATTAGGTTTATTAAATTGTTGGGACATTCTAATTCTATCGCCCAATAAAGACCCAAAATTAAATGGCGAAGTAGGGTCTATGGCCAAAACGGCTATCTTCTTCCCCTTTTCGACAAAGTAATTGGTTATCGCATTTACAAGCGTACTTTTACCCGCGCCTGGGGGACCAGTTATCCCTACCACAGGTACGCCGTAATTAATAACCATATTTTTAAGCAAGGCCGACGAAGGAGCTATGCCATTCTCGACCAATGTTAATGCCCTGGCCAGCGCACTAAAACTCCCCTGTTCGATCTCCTGTTTAAGTTTTTGATAAGAATTTACCATTATTTCTTATTTAAACACAAATAAACGTATTTTTTTATAAATAAATGAGAACAACAAAAACCGTAACTTTGTATGTTTATACCCTTTAAATGAAGACTTACTTTAGACTATTATCTTTTGCTAAACCGATCGAAAAGTTTGCGATACCCTATGTTATCGTAACGCTATTTTCCATTATATTTAATACTTTTCTTTTTACGCTTTTAGGCCCATTAATGACTTCCTTATTTCTTAAGAATGGTTCTGCAGCTAAAGCGATGGCAGCAACACAAAATTCTTCTTTCGATCCTACGGAACTTTTTGGCCAATATGTTAATGAGCTTAAAATAGTTCATGGCGATGTTTATGCTTTACAAATTATTTGTATTGCAATTGTAATTACTGTAGTGCTGGCCAACTTTTTCCGTTATTTCTCTCAACGGTTTATGGAAGATTTACGGGTGCATACTTTATTAAATTTAAGAAGGACTGTGTTTAACAATGTGATGAACTTACATGTGGGCTATTTTAATAACGAACGCAAAGGCGACATTATATCTAAAGTAGCATCGGATGTGCAGGTTGTACAATTTACAGTGACCAACACACTTCAGGTTGTATTTAAAGAGCCTATTCAGCTCCTGGCTTTTATTGGGGTACTCTTATTTATTTCGGTTAAACTTACTTTATTTTCTTTATTAGTGATTCCTATTTCTGGATTCATTATCGGTAAAATTGTTAAGAGGTTAAAGCAGCAATCTACCCAATCTCATCAGTCTTTTGCGAAAATGATTGGCTTTTTAGATGAAGCTTTAAGCGGCATTAAAATTATTACTGCATTTAATGCAACTTCGAGGGTAAAGGAGAAATTCGGCGATGAAAATAAATTCTATTCTAATTTAAATCGGAAAATCGCAAGAAGGCAACAGCTCGCCTCGCCGGTTTCGCAAACTCTGGGTGTTTTAGTTGTAGTATTTATTCTGCTCTATGGCGGAGTTTCTATTTTAAGTGGCACCGGCGATTTAAGAGCCGATCAGTTTGTTGTTTACCTGGCAACTTTTTCCCAGCTTTTACAACCCATAAAAGCTTTAACAGATTCGTTTAGTGGGATTTTCTCTGGTATTGCTGCTGGCGAACGGGTACTGGATTTAATTGATACTAAACCTGCGTTAATCAATGAACCGGATGCCAAAACTTTGAGCGCTTTCGAAGATGAGCTTATCTTCGAAAATGTAGCCTTCGATTATGGCGATAAACCGGTTTTAAAAAATATTAACCTCCGGGTAAAAAAAGGAACTACAGTTGCGCTTGTTGGCCCTTCTGGCGGTGGTAAAAGTACATTAATGGATTTAATTCCTCGTTTTCACGATCCCAAATCGGGGGTAATAAAGATAGATGGTTATGCTTATAAAACACTAACAGCCGAAAGTATCCGGGCACAAATGGGGACGGTTAACCAGGAAAGCATTCTATTTAATGATACTATATTTAATAACATTGCTTTTGGTAAACCAGAAGCTTCTTTTGAAGAAGTTGAAGCTGCAGCTAAAATTGCTAATGCCCACGAGTTTATTACCAGTACCGAAAACGGGTACCAAACCTTTGTTGGCGATCGAGGCAATAAACTATCTGGCGGGCAAAAACAAAGAATATGTATTGCCCGGGCTGTATTGGCCAATCCGCCAATTATGTTGTTAGATGAAGCCACATCTGCCTTGGATACAGAGTCGGAAAAATTAGTGCAGGAAGCATTAAACAACTTGATGCAAAACCGGACTTCAATTATCATTGCGCACCGTTTAAGCACCATACAGCATGCAGATCTGATTGTGGTAATTGATAAAGGAGAAGTGGTAGAAACCGGGAACCATACGCAGTTAATGAACCATAATGGATTGTATAAGCGTTTAATGGAAATGCAGGTTTTTAATGATTAGAAATGAGTGTGGACACTCCTATTAGGGCAAAACCAAATCATGGACAACTATCTTTTTGTTGCCATACCTAGGAAAAGCACTTATCCTTTTGGAAAGGCAAAATAGAAGCATAAGGTTATGTGCTAGACTAATTATTAAGAAGTTTCATTAGCTTAAACCTTAGCCTTAGATATAACCAAAGATTCATTTTTGACTGGTGTCTATAGGTATTTAAAAAAGCTATAATATAGGAGCTACTAATGCCTAGATGTACCAATCTGGCAAGAATGATTTGATAGGATTTTCTTTCTATCTTACTCTTAACTTTCACAGGAATATCAAAAGAGTACCTTGGCAATTGGTCACTCCATTTGTTATGAAGCTTTAGTGTATCAAAAAACCAATCTTTGTTATAACCACCCTCAGAAAAATGTTCCATTAGTATTTCGAATGTTACCCTTATCTGGTAGCTTGTCCCGACATTTAGACAATAGTCCAAATCATAGCAATGAAAACCAGTAAAAAGTACTTCATCAAAACCAAATTCTAATGCAATTTCTTTAGTTGTACAAAACCACATCCCATCTACAGTAACAACCTCTTGAGATTTTAAATCTTTTGCATTTAGATAAGCATGAATTACAGGTTTGCTTAAGTCTTTAAATCTTTGGAAGTAATTGTAGGCTTCCGTGTTCCTCTCTCCGCCAATACCCCATCCTGAAGGCGCAAAAGCCTTATAACTACTACCTGCCACCCCCAATACTCCAAGTTCTTTATTTTTGTCAAAAGCCTCAACTACAGTTAAGCCCCAGTCAGCAGTTTTTATAGCAATATCTTCATGCATAAAACAAAGAATGTTATATTTTGCCCTCCTTGCACCAATATTATAGATTTCACATAAGCCCTTTTGTCCATCACTATTTTCTATACTAATAATTTCATAAGGCAGACCAATGGTGTCATCGATATTCGCATAAACATTGTCTAATAAGTCGCGATGTACAGATGCAATAATTACAGAAATCATATCTTGATATTTAAACAAAAATAATCCTTATACAATAGAAATTTAAAAATTACCCCAATTATATTAGTTTCATATAGATAATTTCAATTTGGAAATAACAAAAATTGAAAAATACTTTTAATCTTAGATAAAAATTAGAATCTGAAAAGCTATTGAAGACATTGTTAAGTAAAAAGTCATATTTATACGATTTAAATTAAATACCTTTGGTCGAAAAATATTTTTAGGCGGATAGGTTTAACCACAATTATTTTTTAGAAAACTGGATAAAATATACAGACACCCGCTACCCCATGTAGAGCTGATCAAAAATCAAATCATCTAATTCCAAACTTAGTTTTTAAAAGCTGGAAAGAGGCAGGGATAGATAGTTTACTCAACAAATTGAAAAGAGAGGGCAGGAAAATTGGAAAGAATATTTTCATTATTACTTGATAGCATTTATGAACACTTTATTCTTATTAAAAATGCTTTAACTTATGCTCATGAACACCTTACAGATGAAAATGCTATAGCGTTTATGACAGCTATGCTTAATTAGAAAATCAAAATTTTATAATGCACAAAAAATATGATTATCTGATTGTTGGTTCTGGCTTATTTGCTTCAACCTTTGCACATGAAGCTTTTAAGGTTGGAAAAAAATGCCTGGTTATTGATAAACGGAACCATGCTGGTGGTAATATTTATTGCAAACTTATAGCAGGCATCAATGTACATTGGTATGGTGCACATATTTTTCACACTAATGATAAAGTACTCTGGGATTATGTAAATCAATTTGCCGAATTTAATCGGTATACCAATTCTCCGATTGCAAATTATAAAGGCGAATTATATAACCTGCCTTTTAATATGAATACATTTTATCGGCTTTGGAATACTAAAACGCCCGAAGAGGCCCGTCAAAAAATAGCCGCCCAAATTGCACCATTAGCCATTAAAGAACCAAAAAATCTGGAAGAACAAGCCCTAAAGTTAGTCGGCCCCGATATTTACGAAAAACTGATTAAACATTATACCGAGAAGCAATGGGGGAGAAAGGCAACGGCATTACCTGCATTTATTATTAAAAGATTACCGGTCAGGTTTAATTACGATAACAATTATTTTAACGACAAATATCAGGGTATCCCTATTGGTGGCTACAATAAAATAATTGATGGCCTGCTAAAAGGTGCAGAAGTTCGATTGGCGACCGATTTTTTTGTCCATCGCACCGAGCTCGAAAGCCTTGCCGATAAGATCGTGTTTACCGGAAAAATTGATGAGTATTTCGCCTATCGATATGGAGAGCTCGAATATCGAAGCTTAAAATTTGAAACCGAAATTATTGATTGTGAAAACTATCAAGGAAATGCGGTAATGAATTATACCGATGCCGAAACACCTTATACCAGGATTATCGAACATAAACATTTCGAATTTGGGCTACAGCCAAAAACCGTGATTACTAAAGAGTACCCACTTTTAGAATCGAAAGGCGCAGAACCTTATTATCCGGTTAATGATGAGAAAAATATGGCTCTCTTTAAAAAATATCAAAGACTTGCGCTAAAAGAGAAAAATGTCATTTTTGGTGGCCGGCTAGCAGAATACAAATACTACGATATGCATCAGGTAATTGCATCAGCATTGCATAAATCTAAAATCGAACTACATGTATAACAAAGAGCTCACTATTTTTTCGGTGTTTCATAAGGATTATCCGCAGCCGAACTGCGACTTTATTAAACCTATTCAGGTGGGCAAAGGTTTAACCGAATTAGATCTGGGCTTTTTAAAAGACAATATCGGGCCAAACATCTCTTCTAAAAACCCCTATTTTTGTGAATTAACTGCACTTTATTGGATTTGGAAAAATCTGGATCAGATAGAGAGTGAATTTATTGGTTTAGCACATTACAGGCGATATTTTGTGCTCCCCGAAAGAGTCCGGAAGAATTTCGGCTTTCTGCATATCTATAAAAAAAACAAGAGAGATGTTTATCAAAAGGCCTTATCCGAAAACGCCTTAACGGAAGTTTCTTCTGAAGAAATTAAACTGATTTTCATCAAAAAGTTACGTGAAAATACCGTTATCGTACCTCGGCCTGCGCATTTGGGAAGTAAAAAGAAATACGATTTCAACATAAAAGATAACTATATCTATAATCACATTCTGGAAGACTGGCTCTTATTAGAAGCTGCTCTTGTAAAAATTTGTCCGGAGTACAGCGAATTTGCAAAGGAATATTTCGAAACTGCCGAAAAAATGCATTGCTATAATATGTTTATTGGTAGTAAAACTTTTTTAGCCAATTATTGCGACTGGTTATTTCCGATTTTAGAGGAACTCGAAAGAACGGTAAAATTGAGCGAATACCCCTATCAAAAAAGAGTTTTTGGTTTTATTGCCGAACGATTACTTAATTTATATCTCCATAAAAACAACCTAAACACTACGGTTTATCCCGTTGTTTTCTTTAATTAGCTTGCTTAAACTGGTAATGATGGTTTCGGGGTCTTAGGCAACTCTTTTACGCCAATAGTCCATTTAAATTTCGATTTTAAGATGAGGTTAACTAGAAAGAAAGATATACCATATATAATTAAAAACCGCAGCAAGGTATAGCCTGTTGCCTCGAAAATATTCATTTGTGCAATATTAAACTTGCCTGGCCTAAATATTTCAGATAATAGTCTTAAGATTAAGATTTCATGTAATAGGTAAACCCCAAATGTTGTTTGCCGGGGTTTTAAACGTTTTTGCAAAACAGCTATGGAGCCAATTTTCAACAGCAATGCAAACATGCTAAGCGAATAAAACACATTACTAATTCTTAAGGTATTAAATGCATCTGTAGAACCCCTTTGCATTAAATGGAGTATTTCTGCATCAGCCGCTATAAAGAATAGCACATTAACAACGATAAGCCATGACCAGGAAAGCTTAGCAATAAATATCGAAACTTTATCGTAATGCCTGTTCATGTACACGCCCAGCCATAAATAAAATACAAACCCAAATAAGGCGGTCGAATGCTCCGTTGTTACCCACTCGTAATATAAGTTTACGCTATAAAAAAGAGAGACTACTCCTAAAATAACCCCGAACCAAAGCTTATAAAGGTATCTTTTAAAAATAAGCAACAAGCTAATGCAAATTAAAAAATTAAGGATAAACCAAAAGCTCGTATAAAAAACAATTTGATATAACTGCCCTGAGATATAATTCCAATTTGGCAGAGTGCTGATGTCGTTATTTTTTGAGAAAACTACATATCGCTGAATAACATTTAAGCCAATTAAGACAGCAATCCAAAAAGCCCAGGGACCAATCGTATTTTTGAATCTATTTTTGAGGTAGGCTAATGGTGTATATTCGGTAAATTTATGGTTAATAAGGAAGCCCCCTATTAAAAAGAAAGCAATGGTTGCAAACTTAAAAAACTGCATTACCGATGCCTGGATTACCTTATCGCCATAGTTTACATATTGATCTGTCCACAAAACCGAGCAATGCTCGAAAACGATGCCCATCATAGAGATGCATCTTATCGTATCAACAAAATCGAAATTTTTCTTTGGTGTGGGCTGCATCAATACAGGTTGAGACATAAAAGTGATTAAAACGTTTAATCGTTAATTAAATTACGCATAAAAAAAGCGGCACAAGGCCGCTTTTCCTTAATTATAATTTTCGTTTCACTTCTACCTGTTCGTATGCTTCTACGATATCGCCGACCTCTATATTGTTAAAGTTCTGAATATTTAGACCACATTCGTATCCTTTAGCGACTTCTTTCACATCATCTTTAAAGCGTTTTAAAGATGCCAGCTCGCCGGTATAAACTACTACGCCATCGCGTACAATTCGGATTTTGCTATTTCTGGTAATTTTACCATCCAATACCATACAACCTGCAATGGTACCCACCTTTGTAATTTTAAAGGTTTCACGAATTTCGACATTGGCTACGATTTTCTCTTCGAATTCTGGCGCCAACATTCCTTCCATAGCTGCTTTAATCTCGTTAATTGCATCATAAATGATAGAATATAAACGAATGTCGATCTGTTCGTGCTCTGCCAATTTACGTGCTCCCGGTGAAGGACGTACCTGGAAACCGATAATAATCGCATCTGATGCCGAGGCTAACAATACATCAGATTCTGAAATCTGACCTACAGCTTTACCAATAATATTAATCTGAATCTCTTCTGTTGATAATTTTAATAGCGAATCGGCCAAAGCTTCGATCGAACCATCCACATCACCTTTAACAATCAAGTTTAACTCTTTGAAGTTACCAATCGCTAAACGACGACCAATTTCATCTAATGTAATATGTTTCTGCGTACGTAGACCTTGTTCGCGCATTAATTGCAAACGTTTATTAGCAATCTCTCTGGCTTCTACTTCGCTTTCGAGTGCATTAAATTTATCGCCCGCTGTAGGTGCGCCTTGCATCCCTAATACCTGAACAGGTACCGATGGCCCAGCTTCGTCTACTTTCTGACCGCGTTCGTTAAATAAAGCCTTTACTTTACCACTATAGCTACCCGCTAAAATCGGATCACCTACTCTTAATGTACCAGCTTGTACCAGTATGGTAGTTACAATACCGCGACCTTTATCGAGTGTTGCTTCGATAACGGTACCGGTTGCCCGTTTATTCGGATTAGCTTTTAATTCAAGAAGTTCGGCTTCTAATAATACTTTATCTAAAAGCAGATCGACATTGAGTCCACTTTTACTCGAAATCTCCTGCGACTGGAACTTTCCGCCCCAATCCTCTACCAGGATATTCATTACCGATAATTGCTCTTTTACTCTATCAGAATTAGCTCCTGGCTTATCGATTTTTGTAAACGCAAACACCAAAGGAACTCCTGCGGCCTGCGCATGGTTAATAGCCTCTTTAGTTTGAGGCATCACGGCATCGTCTGCTGCAATTACAATAATGGCAATATCTGCCACCTTGGCACCCCTGGCCCGCATCGCGGTAAAAGCTTCGTGACCTGGAGTATCTAAGAAGGTAACTTGTTTACCTGTATTGGTAGTTACTTTATAGGCACCAATATGCTGAGTAATACCACCAGCTTCGCCGGCAACCACATTCGCTTTACGAATATAATCGAGCAATGATGTTTTACCATGATCTACGTGGCCCATAATAGTAACCACCGGAACTCTTGGCAATAAATCTTCGGGTGCATCCTCTTCCTCGATTATGCTATCCGCTTCTTCGTCTGCTTTAACAAACTGGATTTCGTAACCGAATTCATCGGCAACAATAGTTAACGTTTCTGCATCTAAGCGTTGATTAATAGAGACAAACATACCCAAGCTCATACAGGTACCAATAATTTTGGTTACAGGTACGTCCATCATATTTGCTAATTCGTTAGCGGTAACAAACTCTGTTACTTTTAATACTTTGGCTAATAGCTGCTCTTCGGCTGCTGCCTCTTCGGCTGTTAAAGCTACATCATCGCGTTTCTGACGGCGAAGTTTAGCTCTTTGTGCAAATTTTCCAGATTTACCAGCGCCACTTAAACGAGCAAGTGTTGCTTTAATCTGATCTTGTATTTCTTTTTCTGTTGGTTCCTCTTTAGGGCCACTGGCTACACCGCCTGGTCTGGCATTCCTAAAGTTTGGACGTCCACCAGCTGTATTATTTGTATTATTTCTAAAATCTGGTCGGTTGCCTATAGGGGCTCCAGTGCCGGCAGGTCTTTGTTGTGGAGTCTGTCCTGCTTGCGTCTGATTTGCTGTTGGCGCCGAATTAGCCTGACCGTGTGGGGTCGTACCTGGGCCACCCGGAGTTTTTTTCCGTTTACGTTTACGTTTTGCAGCTTCACTATCACCTGAAGAAGCTACTGGCTGATTTCTACGATCTGGTGTTGTTGGTAAAACAATTTTACCAATAATATTTGGCCCGGATAATTTAACCGACCGTGCTTTAATTACCTCGTCTTCTGCTTGTGGTGCAGGAGTAACTGATTTGGCAGCTGGCACAACAGGGCTTACTACTTTAGGCTGTTCTTCAATCTTAGGCTCTTCTACTGGCGCGGCTGCTACTGGTTCTGGTTCGGGCTTAACAGCTTCTACCTTAGGAGCAACTGGCACTACCGGAATTTCTTCCTTAGGCGCAGCAACAGGCAACTTTTCTTCTTTTTTTGCAGGACGAGTTTTATTATTTAAATCGTCCAGATCTATTTTACCAATTACCTTAACTCCAGGTAATGCGCTTTCTTCGACTTTTTCTTCGGAGTTTGCTTCCGCTTTAACAGGTTCTTCAACCTTTGTTTCGATTGGCTTTTCTTCCTTGGGTTTCTCGGCAGCAGGTGCATAAGAATGAAGGTTTTTGATTAGAATCCCTTCGTTCTCAAATTCCTGTTTCTTTCTAGGTGCCTCGGTGGCTTTTTCAGCAACTTCAGGTTCATCACGACGAATTTTACCGATAACAATCTGGTTGGCTTCTTCTTTTACGATTTTATCCCCCTGAAACTCTCTCAATAAGGTATCGTACATTTCTTTCGAGAGTTTTGTAGTGGGCTTATTTTCGACAGCAAAGCCCTTCTTACTTAGAAACTCTACAGCTGTAGCAATCCCTACGTTAAGTTCCTTAACTGCCTTAAATAAAATTATGGGTTTGTCGTCTGACATTGATTATCCTCTTATTTACTAAATTATATACAAAAGTAACGTTTATTCTTATTTATTCAAGCATACAACGTTTATTCAAATTCTGATTG
The DNA here is from genome assembly GCA_040388055.1 of Bacteroidota bacterium. GTDB lineage: Bacteria > Bacteroidota > Bacteroidia > Sphingobacteriales > Sphingobacteriaceae > Pedobacter. The sequence goes on along the minus strand of JAZKCO010000002.1, from coordinate 895,661 downwards.
CAAAATGCTAATCACCTCTTTAATGGTTTCTTCTTCTAAGTCGGTTCGTTTTACCAGCTCGTCGACCGATAATGCTAAAACGCTTTTTGCGGTATCACAACCGATGGCTTTAAGTTCGTCTATGATCCAGCTGTCGATTTCGTCCGAGAATTCTTCGATATCCACATCTTCGTCTTCTTCGCCAGCTTCTCGGTAAACATCAATTTCATAACCCGTCAATTTACCTGCCAGTTTAATATTATGGCCCCCACGACCGATGGCTAGCGAAACCTGATCTGGCTTTAAATAAACTGAAGCATGTTTTGTAGCATCATCTAATTTAATAGAAGTGATTTTTGCTGGGCTCAAAGCACGTTGGATGTACAACGAAATATTATTTGTAAAGTTAATTACATCGATGTTCTCGTTTTTAAGTTCTCTCACAATACCGTGAATACGGGAACCTTTCATACCAACGCAAGCGCCTACAGGGTCGATACGATCGTCGTAAGACTCGACAGCAACCTTAGCACGCTCACCAGGTTCGCGAACAATTTTCTTAATGGTAATTAAACCATCGAAAATCTCGGGAACCTCTATTTCGAACAAGCGTTGTAAAAACTCGGGAGCTATTCTCGAAATAATAATTTTTGGGGTAGCGTTAACCATATCCACCTTCGAAATTACAGCACGTACGGTATCTCCCTTTTTGAAATAGTCGGCCGGGATTTGCTCGGTCTTCGGCATCATTAACTCGTTACCTTCATCGTCTAGTACCAGTGTTTCTTTTTTCCAAACCTGATAAACTTCACCAGTTACAATTTCGCCAACTCTATCTTTATATTTTTTAAAGATTTCGTCTTTTTCTAATTCTAATACCTTAGAAACCAATGTTTGGCGGGCAGCTAAAATTGCTCTGCGACCAAAGCTCTCCAGAGTAATCTGCTCGATATAGTCGTCGCCAACTTCCATATCAGGATCCAACTGCTTTACTTCTGCCAGTTCGATTTCCAGATCGTCGTCTTCAGAAAAACCATCTTCCATTACTTTCCGGGTCCGCCAGATTTCCAAATCTCCATTATCTGGATTCACAATTACGTCACAGTTTTCGTCTGTGCCATATTTTTTACGCAACATGCTGCGAAATACCTCTTCCAGTACACTAATTACTGTAGGGCGGTCGATATTCTTGAATTCTTTAAATTCCTGAAATGAATCGATTAAGTTAATATTGCTCATTTTTTATTTAAATGAAATTAAAACCTTTGTTTCTACTATATTATTCAGCTCAACCAGGGTTTCTACCAGTTGAACTTTTTTACCTTTTTCTTTTATTTTAGCTTCAATCGCGATCGAATTTTCGTTAACCTTAAGCAATTCACCTTCAATACTTGTTCCGTTTGCGAGCTTTACACTTATTGTCCTGCCCATATTTTTGGTGTATTGGCGGATTAACTTTAATGGTTCTCCAACACCTGGCGACGACACTTCCAAATTATACGCTTTATCGATCACGTTTTCTTCCTCTAAATGAAACCCAACATGGCGGCTAATCATTGCACAATCCTGTATACTTATTCCCTGGTCACCGTCTACATGGATAATTAACTTATGGTTAGGTAACATTTTTACTTCTACCAAAAATAGCTCCGGCCGGTCGGCAATCTTTTCCTCTACGAGTGCTATAACTCTTTTTTCTACCTGCATATCCTAATTTCCTGCAAAAGAAAAGAGGGGACTCTGTCCCCTCTTCTTCCTCTATTACGCTGCAAATGTACGAAATATAAATTAAAAATAAAATCTCGCCAGTCTAGTGATGTAAAATTTCTTGCTGCGCTTTTAAAGAACGCTTCATATTTCCCTTTATAACTTTCTCGGCGTTGGCAAATGATACATTTATGACTGTCTCGACCAGGTAATCCTTACCTTTTATAAATGGGCTATCGGGTTTAAATATCAATTTATCTCCTTCCATGCTCAGTTTTCCAGGCCATTCTCTTTCTATCCCAATCGAATCGTTTTCTGCTGGCGTTTCTAAAACAGTTACTAAACTTTGATACGTTGTATCTGTATTTATGTTATTTTTAAGCTGTAGTAAGCCAGCAGGTTCAATACCTGAAATTAAAATGGTCGAACTATCAGCAGAAAACCTAATTAATAATGGCTTGTTATTTGTTGTACTACAGGCAAACAGCAAAGCAGTAAATACAAATGCGTAAAATAAATTTAATCTATACTTTAACATTTAACTAAATTAACATTATGAAACTAATTGCAGAAATTTTATTAATGGGCCTCGCCATGCTAATTGGCGCATACCTGGTTCCAGGGGTACAAGTAGATGGTTATAGCAGCGCTATTATCGCCGCCGTTTTAATTGCTTTGGCGAATGCAACCATTGGGTTAATTTTAAGAATATTCACTTTCCCGCTTAACTTATTAACGCTTGGTTTAATTTCGTTCGTAATTACCGTACTAATGGTTTTATTAGTAGACAATCTCATGTCGGGCTTTAACACTTCAGGTTTTTTAGCAGCGGCCATTTTAGCTATTGTAGTCGCCCTGATTAAAATGCTACTCAACTCGATTTTTGGAGTGGGGAAAGATTGATATAAATAGTTAGTATATGGGCGGTAGCCTTATTGGATTAAAGCAGTTAGTATATAGATTGCACGGTTAACCAGCTTAACGCTTATACATCCTGTCTAAATATTTATCCCAGGATGCTCCGTCCAATTACCATCTTCTGTATTTCTGAAGTGCCTTCGTAGATTTGGGTAATTTTTGCATCCCTCATCATCCGTTCTACGTGATATTCTTTAACAAAACCATAACCACCGTGAATTTGTACTGCTTCGACGGTCACTTCCATTGCCACTTTACTCGCAAAAAGTTTAGCCATAGAGCCCGCCAGGGTATAAGATCGACCTTGATCTTTTAACCATGCAGCTTTATAAACCAGCATACGGGCGGCTTCAATCTGGGTAGCCATGTCTGCTAATTTAAAAGCTATTGCCTGATGCTCGGCTATGGGTTTCCCAAAAGATTTACGTTGTTTGGCATAATCAAGTGCCAGTTCGTAAGCCCCGGCGGCAATACCCAAAGCTTGTGCGGCAATCCCAATTCGCCCTCCCTCCAAAGTTTTCATGGCAAACTTAAAACCAAAGCCATCCTCTCCAATTCGATTTTCTTTAGGCACCTTTACATCATTAAACATCAAAGAATGTGTATCTGATCCCCGAATACCCAGTTTATTTTCCTTCGGACCAACACTAAAGCCAGGCATTCCTTTTTCGACAATAAATGCATTAATTCCTTTATGTTTTAGTTCTCTATGGGTCTGCGCAATTACCAGGTAAGTGCTGGCTGTATTGCCGTTGGTAATCCAGTTTTTGGTCCCATTAAGTAAATAATAATCGCCCATATCTTCGGCCGTAGTTTGCTGCGAGGTCGCATCCGAACCAGCCTCTGGCTCTGATAAACAAAATGCACCTATTTTTTCGCCCGAAGCCAAAGGCTTTAAATATTTTTCTTTTTGAGCCTCGCTGCCATACGCCTCAAGCCCGTAGCAAACCAAAGAATTATTTACCGAAACAACGACTGATGCAGAGGCGTCGACTTTCGACAACTCTTCCATAACCAGCACATAAGAACCTGCACTCATCCCGCTTCCGTTATATTTCGGGTCGACCATCATCCCTAAAAAACCTAGTTCGCCAAGTTTTTTAACTTGTTCTGCCGGAAATTTCTGATGCTCATCTCTTTCTATTACCCCAGGTTTTAGCTCCGCCTGCGCAAAATCCCGTGCTGCCTGTTGGATCATCAATTGTTCTTCACTTAATTCAAAAAGCATAATTATGATTTATAAAAGGTTAGATTTTCCAAATTTAGTATTTCTTTATTAAATTACTATGGTTGCATAGTAATTTTTTAGCAACATCTATAATTTATAAAATGCTAAATCTTAAATTAAGAAGCTTATAGAATAGTGAACACGTTAAGCTTTACCAGCATAACCTTGACCACAATGCATAGAAAAATACAAAATTGATTTGGTCTTAACCGTTTATTATTTCAGCAATTTGTTATGATCGTCTGGGAACACCAAAATTGGCTGATATTTTTTGGCTTCTTCAATAGGTAAAGAGCCATAAGATACTATAATTAAAATATCTCCTATCTGTGCCAAGCGGGCGCAGGACCCATTTAAGCAGATAGTTCCGGTACCGCGTTCTCCTTTAATTACATACGTTTCAAAACGTGCGCCATTATTATTATTTACAACCTGAACCTTCTCGTTCGCGATAAGATGGGCTGCATCCATTAAATCTTCGTCGATAGTAATACTACCAACATAGTTCAATTCTGCCTGTGTTACTTTAACACGGTGTAATTTCGATTTAAGAATCTCGATAATCATGATGCAAAGTTAGGAATAAGTTTTTAGAGTTTCGTCTCTGGAGTTTTCAGTTCAAAGTAAAAAAACAACCAATGGTTCCAGGCTTATTCGCCCAAAACCATGTTATCTATTAACCTGGTTGCTCCTACCTTCGCAGCAACTAATGCTACACTATTCTTGGCGTTTTTATCTGTTATGGGTAATAATGTATCTCCATCTACGATCGTAAAGTAATCGAGTTCGACACCAGGAGTACGATTAATCATTTCGCTTGCATCCGCTAGTAAGTTTCCGATAGCGGCCTGGTTAAAATTATCCTTCACATATTGCAGGGCTTTACTTAGCACTAAAGCATTTTTCCTATCGGTTGGCGATAAGTGAATATTTCTGGAGCTCATGGCTAATCCATCACCCTCTCTTATAATGGGGCAAGAAATTATTTTAACTGGTAAATTAAAAAAGCTGACCATGTTTTTGATCATCAGCACCTGCTGAAAATCTTTCTGTCCGAAGAAGGCCATATCGGGGCTTACGGCATCGAAAAGTTTCTTCACAATTTGGGTTACCCCTTGAAAATGTCCTTTCCTAAATTCGCCCTCGAGCAAAAATTCGGCTTTGCCCAAATCGATGTGCCAGTTTTCGGGGCCAGGATACATTTCTTTAACTGAAGGCATAAATACAATATCGCAACCTGCATCTTTCAGCATCCTAATGTCGTGCTCTAGCGGGCGCGGGTACCTTTCCAGATCTTTAGGATCGGTAAATTGTGTCGGGTTAACAAAAATGCTGCACACTACAATTTCCGCCTGTTGTTGTGCGATTTGTATTAAGGATAAATGACCTGGGTGTAATGCCCCCATTGTGGGCACCAGGGCAACTTTAGACTTTGCTTTTTGCAGCGGTGTTAGCAGCGCTCTTAATGCTGAAATGGTGTTTATGATTTCCAAATTACCAATCGGTTTTTAAAGGCTCAAAGTTGGACAATTATCTAAAACTTACAAAGCCTATTGCATAAGTTGTTGATAATTATTAATATTTTACGTACCTTTGCCCCTTGATAATCTTTAAATTAACATAATTTAATATATAATATGGAGATGGCAAAAACGAAGCTACTGATTGTTACACACGAGATGTCGCCTTTCCTCGAACTCACAAAAATTTCAGAAATTACCCGTCAACTACCCCAGGCAATGCAGGAAAAAGGATTTGAGATCCGCATTCTGATGCCAAGATTCGGTAATATTAATGAAAGAAGAAACCGGTTACATGAAGTAATCCGTTTATCGGGAATGAACATTATTATTGATGATAATGATAACCCTTTAATTATCAAAGTGGCCTCAATCCCCTCTGCACGAATGCAAGTGTATTTTTTAGATAATGAAGATTATTTTCAACGCAAGTATGTGTTTAGGGATAAAGAAAATAAATTCTATGCAGATAACGACGAACGCACTATTTTCTTCTGTAAAGGCGCTTTAGAAACTGTTAAAAAGCTAGGCTGGGCACCAGATGTGGTTCATTGTCATGGCTGGATGACTTCATTAGTTCCTGCTTATATTAAAACTACTTATAAAAATGACCCAACGTTTAAAAACGCAAAAGTTGTTTATTCGGTTTACGAAAATTGTTTTACCGAAAAGTTAGCTGCCGATTTGCATAAAAAAGCGATCATGCAAAACATGACCGCAGAAGACACTAAAGCATTTGTTAATGCAGACTGTAACAGCCTCCATATCGGTGCAATAACACATGCAGATGCCATTGTTTTGGCCGATGAAAAGATAGATAATGATGTGTTAAAATTTGTTAAAGATTCTAATAAGCCAACTTTAGCCTTTAATTTAACCGAAAATTACGAGAATTACTTCAGTTTTTATGAAGAAATCTCTAATGAAGAATTGGTTTCAGTAGCTTAGAACAGCATTATTTTAATTTTAAATATGAAATTTTCAAAACTAGACTTATTAACCTTGTTGATAAGTCTTTTTCTTTTCGCCTCTTGCGAGAATACATCAACAATTGGTTTAGAGATAGATCCAGGTAAGGCTGTAGAAGGTAATCTGATCGATACTATTTCCATTACCTCAAGAACGATGATGGACGATGATGCGATTACTTATGGCCTAAACAGACATCCTCTTGGCATTTTAAACGACCCCATTTTTGGTACAACCGAGGCTAGCATCGCCATGTCTGTAGGCTTACCAACCCAGGAGTATAGCTTTGGCAAGGATGCTATAATCGATTCGGCAGTACTGGTACTAAATTACAGCAGTGAGTTTTATGGCGATAGCACTAAAAATTATAGTATCGATGTGCATCAGTTAAGTTCAAATCTTAATGACGCCCCATCTTATCTGAGCGCACAAACCTATGCAACAAACAATACGCTTATTGGAAATAAAACCGGCAGGTTATTTCCAAATACAAAATATAAAATTACCGATATTGTTTCGGATGATAAGGACACACTTAAAACTGTAACCCCACAAATAAGAATTAAGTTAGCCAACGATTTCATTCAAAATAACATCTTAAATTTAACAGCCGCCGATTTAAAATCTGATGTAAGTTTTGGGAATGCTTTTAAAGGGCTTCATGTTCAAGTTAATAAAGCAGCATCAACAGCTAACGGGATGATGTTTATTGACTTTGCAACCACAAACTCCAGCTTATCTTTGTATTATAGAAAAGCAGATTCTGTAACTAATGGAATTGATACCGTTAATGCTGTCTTTCCGATTTCTACTACCACCAACGCTATTGCAGCAACAATAAAACACAATTATAGCGGAACACCTATAGCAACGCAATTAAACAATCCAAACCAGCAATATGCGGTAACTTACTTGCAACCTATGTCTGGTTTACGTAACAAGATAACTTTCCCTTACCTGGCTAAATTTACAGAAAATATTGGCAAGATTGTGGTTAACAAAGCCGAACTGGTAATTGATTTAAGCGCAGGTACAGATACAAACCCTTTTAATGGAGCGCCAAGGCTATCACTTTATAAATATGATATTGCCGAAAAAAGAACCAATGTAGAAGTAAACGATACCAGCCCAGAAGCCATAGGAGGATACTACGATTCGATTAAAAAACAATATATTTTTAACCTTACTGTCTATATCCAAAACCTTATATCTGGCAAAACGGTCGATTATGGCACTTATCTGGCACCAATACCTACTAACGAATTTTTAACAACTCCTTCGTTAACCAGTGCTGCAAGAGCAGTAATTGCAGCTTATAAAAAGAATCCTGGAACTGGCGATAACGTAATGAAATTGAACATTTACTATACCAAGGTAAACTAAGTCAGTATTAATTTAATTTTTTCATTAATTCCCTCGATAATTCTTATTTTCGGGGGAATTTTTTTTATAACTCTATGTGTGGAATTGTTGGATATATTGGTTTTCGCGAGGCTTGGCCAATAGTAATTAAAGGATTAAAACGATTAGAATATCGTGGTTACGACAGTGCAGGCATTGCGCTGATCGACCAGGGTCATTTAAACATTTATAAAAAAGCCGGGAAAGTTCAGGAGTTAGAAAATTTTGCGGCCGACAAAAATCTTTCCGGAACCATTGGTATGGGCCATACCCGTTGGGCAACTCATGGCGCACCATCTGATAAGAATTCGCACCCGCATACTTCAGATAACGAAAAACTGAGCATTATCCATAATGGGATTATTGAAAATTATGCCACCATAAAAGAAGAACTCTTAAGTAGAGGACATACCTTTAAAAGTGATACCGATACAGAGGTGCTCATTCACCTTATCGAAGAGGTTTATAAAAACGAGAATATAGATTTATTGGAAGCTGTAAGGCTCGCATTAAGAGAGGTTAACGGAGCTTATGCCATTGTTATAATGGATAAGGACAATCCGGATCAGCTTATCGCCGCCAGAAAAGGAAGCCCGATGGTAATCGGTGTGGGTAAAGGCGAATATTTTATTGCCTCAGATGCTACTCCCATTATCGAATATACCAAAAATGTAATCTATTTAAACGATAATGAAATTGCTTATTTAAAACGCGACGAACTTTTAATTAAACGCTTAAACAATATTGTTCAGACACCATATATTCAGGAACTGGAGCTTAAACTCGAAATGCTCGAAAAAGGTGGTTACGAACATTTTATGTTAAAAGAGATTTACGAACAACCCCGTTCCATAAGAGATTGTATGCGGGGTCGAATTTACCCGGCTGAGGGCAAAGTACAGCTTGGTGGCATTAAAGAGTTTGTAGATAAGCTAAAGAACATAGACCGCATTATTATTGTAGCTTGTGGAACATCATGGCATGCAGGCCTGGTTGGCGAATACCTGATTGAAGAATATGCCCGTATTCCTGTCGAAGTAGAATATGCATCGGAATTTAGGTACAGAAACCCCATTATTACCGAAAAAGATGTGGTTATCGCGATCTCTCAATCTGGCGAAACTGCCGATACCATGGCAGCAATAGAGATGGCCAAAGAAAAGGGGGCTACTATTTTTGGCGTATGTAATGTGGTTGGCGCCTCTATTCCCAGAATTACACATGCTGGAGTTTACACCCATGCCGGCCCGGAAATAGGTGTTGCCTCCACCAAAGCATTTACGGCACAGGTAACCGTACTTACGTTGATGGCCTTTTATATGGCACAACAAAAGGGCACAATTACCAACTCCAAATTAATTGAGCTCTTAACAGAACTGGATTGTATTCCGGACAAAATTCAAATTGCCTTGCAATCTAACGATATGATTAAAGGAATTGCTGGGAAATTTACAAGCTCTAGAAACTGTTTATTTTTAGGCCGCGGAAGTGGCTTTCCGGTAGCGCTTGAAGGGGCATTAAAATTGAAAGAAATCTCTTATATCCATGCAGAAGGTTACCCTGCTGCAGAAATGAAACATGGCCCAATTGCTTTAATAGATGAAGAAATGCCTGTAGTGGTAATTGCAACAAAAAATTCTTCTTACGAAAAAGTAATTAGTAATATCCAGGAGGTTAAGGCCCGGAAAGGAATTGTGTTTGCAGTAGTTACAGAAGGCGATATAGAGGTAAGAAAAATGGCCGATTATTGTATCGAAATTCCCGATTCGAGCGAGGCTTTCCTACCCTTGTTGGCAACCATTCCCTTACAACTTTTATCGTACCATGTTGCTGTATTAAGAGGCTGCAATGTAGATCAGCCCCGAAATTTAGCTAAATCGGTAACCGTAGAATAATTTTAGACCTCGCAGATCCTTAAGACCTGCGAGGTCTAAATATTTTAAAAAGGCAGATCTCCGGTTTCGTCGACCGGACTTATAAAATCGTCTTCGCTTTTTGGCGTGCCACTGCTTACCGGAGTGTTTTCAAAATCGCTCTTCCTGCCCAGCATGGTAAAATTTTCTGCAACTACTTCGGTTACATATTTTTTAACTTTTTCTTTGTCTTCGAAAGATCGGGTTCTTAATTTTCCCTCAATATAGACAAGTTTGCCTTTCTGCAGGTATTTCGACGCCACTTCGGCCAAGCCTCTCCATAGCACAATATTGTGCCATTCTGTTTGTTCTACTCGTTTTCCATCTTTGTTATAGGTTTCGGATGTAGCCAATGGAAAACTGGCTACGGTTACACCACCTTCTAAATGCCGAACCTCGGGGTCTTTGCCCAGATGCCCAACTAAAATAACTTTGTTAATACCCGACATAGCGTTATTGGATTAGTTTTTTAAATGCGTTTCTATAAAATTACTAATTACTTTCGGATGTGGTAATGCATTGAATTCCGCAAGCAATACAGATTTAATTTCTGTCTCTAGATTAAAGTTAATCATATAATTTTCTAAAGCAAAAAATTGAACATATATAATTTGGTGGGTTAAAACGTGTCTTTTCTCACTTAATGGTGTTATTTTTACTTCATCTCCAAAGCTATTTTTTACTGCTGTTAAGAAACCAGGATCAGTGTCATTTTGTTTGGCAGCACTTTCAATTAATGGGAAATCATATAGCTTTTCCCAGATATCTCCAGCTACCCGTTGTTTCATTAAAATACGATCATCCTTTAAGGCTATGAAATAGTTAAACCATCTTTCTCTTACTTTTACTTTCTTTAGTTTTACAGGTAGGTTATTAAGCTGACCCTGATTATAGGCATAACATGTCTGCACCAGAGGGCAGGTTCCACAGATCGGTGATTTAGGCTTGCATTGTAAAGCCCCGAATTCCATTATAGCCTGATTATAAAGTGCCGCATGCTGCCCCTCAATTAAACTTTGTGCCAAGGCTTCAAATTGTTTCTTCCCCTTAGTACTGTTAATAGCCACGTCTATTCCAAAATACCTGGCCAAGACTCGAAACACATTACCATCTAAAACTGCCCTGGTTTCGTTTGCAGCAAAAGAAGAAATTGCAGCGGCAGTATAGTCTCCTATCCCCTTAAGCTGTATCAATTCTGTATATTTAACAGGAAAAACGCCTGCATATTTATCCATAATTTCTTTAGCTGTAAAGAGCATATTTCTTCCACGCGAATAATAACCAAGTCCTTGCCAAAGCTTCAATACTTTATCTTCCTTTGCAGCAGCAAAATCGCTAATTGTCGGGAAATTCGCCAAAAACTTATTAAAATAAGGCAGGCCTTGTTCGACTCTTGTTTGCTGTAAAATAATTTCAGACAACCAAATCACATAAGCGCTTTTAGTGTTGCGCCACGGAAGGTCCCTTTTGTTAATTTCGTACCAATTAATTATTTCTCTTTGGAAGCTCATTTGTTCAAAAATACAATGTAATTCTATCTTTTTTAAAGAACTTACAATTACCTGATCAAGTCGATTGTAAATAAATCATCTTTTATTTTCCTATCTCATTAAAAAGCAATACTTTTGCAACCCCAAAACAGTTATAATATTTTAACATACAATAATTTAATAAATAGAAAATATGACTAAGGCAGATATTATTTCAGAGATATCAACGAAAACAGGAATTGAAAAGGTAGACGTACAAGAAACCGTTGAAGCTTTTTTCAAAGTAATCAAAAACAGTATGATTGGCGGAGAAAATGTTTATGTAAGAGGATTTGGTAGTTTTGTGGTTAAAAAAAGAGCGCAAAAAACAGCTAGAAATATCTCTAAAAACACTGCCATTATTATCCCCGAACATTTTGTTCCCAGCTTTAAACCTGCAAAAGTATTTGTTGAGAAAGTAAAGAACAACTCTAAAAAAATTAATACTGAAGCTTAATTTTCTTTATCATGTTAAACAATATCCGTACAAAACAAGTTATTATTATTGGTGCAATGTTATTGCTTGTAGGTTTTTTGTTTACAAGAGAAGTTAAGGGTTTAGTAATTCCGAAAGAAGAAAACAGCCAAATGCCTGCATCAGGCCAAGCCGAAGCAGCAGCTTTTAGTATTGAAGAAGCTTCAGCTACCGGAAAAAATCTGATTAGCAGTAGTATAGCTAAGGAAATTTCGGTCTTAGAAAGTGTCTTTAAAAAGGCTTCCGGAAAAGATAAAACACAAGAAGCAAAACAACTAGCTCAGAAATGGGACGATGTAGAGCAACCTATTCCAAGTGCAATGTACCTGGAAGTAGTGGCCAACAACGAGCCCGAACTAAATAATTGGTTAGCGACAGGAACGCGTTTTTTAAAGGCTTTCGATTCGACGCAAGACAGCGTGGTTCAACCCATTATGTTACAAAAAGCTAATATTGCCTTTAAAAAGGCAATGGAGATCGACTCGACCAGTACGAAGGCTAAAACTGGCTTAGGGATTACCATCGTAAATGGATTGGGTGCACCAATGTCTGGAATAGCAATGTTACTTGACGTCGTTAAAAAAGATCCAAAAAATCTTAAAGCGAATATGAATTTAGGCATATTCGCCATTAAATCTGGTCAGTTTGATAAGGCAATAATTCGTTTTAACGACATTGTTAGCCATATAAAAGCGACACCAGATGCCTACTTTTATTTGGCAACTGCCTACGAAAATTTAGGCAACAACACAGCAGCAATAGACGCTTATTTAAATAGCAAAAAATTAGCAGCCAATCCCACTTTATCTGGTTTTATAGATAAGAAGGTGGCTGAGTTAAAAAATAAACGTTAATTAACAGAATTAATAAAAACATTTAAAACTTAAAATTATGCCAAGCGGTAAAAAAAGAAAGAGACATAAAATGGCTACTCACAAACGTAAAAAACGTTTAAGAAAAAACAGACACAAGAAAAAATAGGTCATTCTATCTTGTATTGGCCAAAAATAAATGCCTGAACTCTTGCGCATTTATTTTTGGATTCAATGTTTTTTGGTCCATGTGTAAATAAGGCTTCAATGCCTTAAAATCTGTAGCTTTTGGTAAAAGAATTAATAATCGATTCAACTCCTACGGGAGTAACCATAGCTTTAATTGAAGACAAACAACTTGTTGAGCTTCATAAAGAACACATCAATAACAGTTACGCCGTAGGCGATATCTATTTAGGCCGCATTAAAAAAATAATGCCTGGGCTAAATGCTGCGTTTGTTGATGTTGGTTATGAAAAAGATGCATTTCTGCATTATTTTGATTTAGGTCCACAAGTACAATCTTTAATAAAGCTTACTAAAATTAAGCGTAACGGCACAGTTAATGGAAATTTATTAGATAATCTGAAGTTAGAAGCCGATATCAACAAAGCCGGTAAAATGGCCGAGGTTGTCAGCAAAAATTTGATCTTACCTGTTCAAATTGCTAAAGAACCCATTTCTACTAAAGGTCCGAGACTAAGTTCCGATCTTTCCATTGCTGGAAGGTATATCGTTCTAGTGCCCTTTTCTAACGTCATCTCGATCTCTAAAAAGATTAAAAGTAATACCGAACGTAATCGTTTAAAAAAGATTATTGAAAGTATTAAACCCAAAAACTTTGGGGTAATTATTAGAACCGTATCGGAAGGTAAAGGGGTTGCCGAATTACAAAAAGACTTATTGGATTCTGTTTCGAAGTGGGAGAGTTTTATGAAAAAACTTCCCGATGCAGAACCTTCTAAAAGGGTGTGGGGAGAGATGGATCGTACTTCTACCCTCATCAGAGATATTTTAAGTGCCGATTTCGCCAATGTTTATGTTAACGATGCGGGTCTTTTCGAAGATATCCGCTCTTATGTGCACGAAATTTCGCCAGAAATGGAGAAAATTGTGAAGCATTATAAGCATAAAGAACCCATTTTCGAACACTTCAGTGTAGAAAAACAAATTAAGAACGCCTTTGGTAAGACCGTAACGTTAGCTGGTGGCGCCTACCTTGTTGTTGAGCATACCGAAGCTTTGCATGTTATTGATGTAAATAGTGGTAACCGAACAGCCAGTAAAGAAAACCAGGAAGAAAATGCGCTTCAGGTTAATAAAGAAGCGGCCAAAGAAATTGCCCGACAACTTAGGTTAAGAGATATGGGTGGTATTGTGGTTATCGATTTCATCGATATGCATAAACCAACTAACCGCAAAATGCTTTTCGATTATTTAAGGGAGCTGATGTTGTTAGACCGTGCTAAACATACTATTTTACCTCCAAGTAAATTTGGTCTGGTTCAAATTACCCGGCAACGGGTAAGGCCCGAGATGAATATCGTTACCGTCGAGAAATGCCCTACCTGCGATGGAACCGGAGAAATTAAAGCAAGTATTGTTTTAATGGACGATATCGAGAGCAATCTCAATTATATTTTGAGGGAACAGAACGAAAAAAGCATTACACTTTGTGTACATCCCTATATTGCTGCCTTTATTAAAAAAGGATTGGTTTCCTTACAATGGAAATGGTTCTTTAAATTCGGACAACGCATTAAGGTAAAAGCTATTTCGGCCTATAACTTAACCGAGTTTCATTTTTTCTCGGAGAAAGATGAAGAAATTAAACTCTAATTAAAAGCGTAAAATTCATTACTTATTTGAAGCCTGATTTGAAAAGATCAGGCTTTTTAATGGGCAAAAAAACGTAGCTTCGTAAAGGTTGTTTTGTGGTTCGAAAAACGAACCAATGAGGTTACGGGTTCCGAGCTATGGGTTATGGGTCTGGATTCAAACAGTGTAACGAACAACGACAAACGAACAACGAAAATGGCTAAAACTAAATCTGCATATTTCTGTCAGAGCTGTGGTTACGAATCGGCAAAATGGCTTGGCAAATGTCCATCATGTAACGAATGGAATACTTTTGTAGAAGAGCTTATAGAAAAGGGTACTGCTAACATCCCCACCTGGAAATCGGGTCTTGGCACTCAAAAACTTAGCAGACCCAGCAAAGTCGAAGAAATCCGGACTGTTGCCGACGAGCGGATTTTTACCGGCGACGGAGAATTAGACCGGGTTTTAGGGGGTGGCTTAGTTGCAGGCTCTGTTGTTTTAATTGGTGGCGAGCCGGGTATTGGAAAATCGACCTTAATGCTGCAATTAGCCCTAAACATGAGCGGTAAAAAAATACTTTATGTTTCGGGCGAAGAAAGTGAACAGCAGATTAAAATGCGAGCCGAACGAATAACAACAAGTCCAAAGGCAAATTGCTATATCTTAACCGAAACTTCTACTCAAAATATTTTTAAACAAATTGAACAATTAAGCCCCGAAATTATAGTGATCGATTCGATCCAAACCCTGCATTCGGCACATATCGATTCGACCCCCGGTAGTGTTTCGCAGGTAAGAGAATGTACTGCCGAACTTATTCGTTTTGCTAAGGAAACCGATACCCCTGTATTTTTAATTGGTCATATTACCAAAGATGGGGCAATTGCAGGCCCAAAAATTTTAGAACACATGGTCGATACTGTTTTACAGTTCGAAGGCGACCGGCATCACGTTTATCGCATTTTACGTTCCATAAAAAACCGTTTCGGGGCCGCTGCCGAGCTGGGCATCTATGCCATGCAAAGTAACGGATTACGTGAAGTATCGAATCCTTCCGAAATATTGCTCTCACAACGTGATGAAGAACTAAGTGGCATTACCATTGCGGCCACTTTAGAGGCCGCCAGGCCCATGTTAATAGAAACACAGGCTTTGGTTAGTACTTCGGCCTATGGCACGCCCCAGCGCTCTGCTACAGGCTTCGACACCAAAAGAATGAATATGCTCCTGGCCGTGCTCGAAAAAAGATGCGGTTTTAGGTTAAGTGTTAAAGATGTCTTCTTAAATATTGCTGGCGGTATAAAGGTCGAAGATCCCGCGATCGATCTTGCCATTATGGCCGCAATTATCTCTTCTCACGAAGATATTTTCATCTCTTCAAAAACATGTTTTGCAGCAGAAGTTGGCTTGTCGGGCGAAATTAGAGCAGTTAATCGGATCGAACAACGGATAAGTGAAGCCGAAAAACTTGGTTTCGAGCAAATCTTTATTTCCAATTATAACTTAAAAGGATTGGTTCGCGATAAATTTAAAATTCGAATAATAACCGTAAGCAAAATAGAAGAAGTATTTGCGCTGCTCTTCGGCTAGTTATATCCAGACAGAATAGGGTGGAAACGTATTCCTCAGCCAGGGGACTATTTAAGATTGATTTCCCCAATACCCATCAGTTAGCTACTGTTAATTAGTAGATTTATTAGAAATAAACTGCTAAAAATCAATGTATTGAACCTGTATTAAAAATAACAGAAAAATTGGATGGCTTTTTGTTTTTTGTCTCTTGTTCCTATTCAAATGCTGATAGGAACGCACATCTGGGATGATGTTCCTCACTATCTTTTGGTAGTGAGGCCTTTTTTAACTCCAAAATTCCTTATTTAGAAAGATTTTAAATATTTTTACAGGAAATATGCTTAAAGGCAACAAAATTTAAACAAATTATATCCTCATGAAAAAATTTATTTTAAGTATTACCCTGTGTTTAATTACTGCATTTACATTTGCACAAGATGCCTCATTCGAAGGTAAATCTTTTGGCGACGGGGTTAAAAAAGGTAATGTTATTACCACAGCCGATATTGCAGCAAAGTTGGGCGATAGCACCAAGGCCAACATGAAAGTTACCGGTGTGGTTACCTTGGTTTGTCAAAAAAAGGGTTGTTTTATGAACTTAGCTATGCCAAATGGCGAAACCATGTTTGTAAACTTTAAAGATTATGCTTTTTTTATGCCGAAAGATATTGCTGGTAAAAAAGTAGTAATCGATGGTTTTGCAGAAAGAA
The DNA here is from genome assembly GCA_040388055.1 of Bacteroidota bacterium. Lineage (GTDB taxonomy): Bacteria > Bacteroidota > Bacteroidia > Sphingobacteriales > Sphingobacteriaceae > Pedobacter. The sequence goes on along the minus strand of JAZKCO010000002.1, from coordinate 879,107 downwards.
AAGTAACTTCCGTAGAAGATTTGAAACATTTTGCCGAAGACGCAAAAAAATCGGAAACAGAAATCGCTAAAATCACACAACCTAAAAAAGAAATTGTGTTTGAAGCAAAAGGAGTCGTAATTTTGGACTAATTAGAAAGGTTCTCCTTTTTAATATTGATTGATTGAACCCTGCTCTCTCCGGAGCAGGGTTCTTTTTTTACCCACCCTATAACTGTAATAGAAATTTTGTAGCTATATGCAGATATATTTTTATATTTATAAAAGACTTAACCCAAACGAACATGATTATTGTACTGATAATAGCAATTGCCGTATTGTTAATAGGCATTGGGCTATATAATTCCCTTATTAGTAAAAAGAACCAGGTAGCTAACGCTTTTTCTGCGATCGATGTAATGCTTAAGAAACGTTTTGATCTTATTCCCAACCTGGTAGAAACTGTTAAACAATACATGCAGTACGAGGGCGATACCCTAACTAAAATAACCGAATTAAGAGGCAAAGCCTTAGGAACCAATGTAAGCGAAGCCGATAAATTAGCTTTAGACCAGCAAATTGGAACTGCAGTAAAAGGACTAATGGTTAGTGTAGAAAACTATCCGGATCTTAAAGCCAATACCAACTTCTTAAATCTGCAAAGTACCTGGACCGAAAGTGAAGAGCAGATTGCTGCCGCAAGAAGAAACTATAATTCTTCTGTTACCACTTATAACAATGCCGTAATGATGTTTCCTGGAAATATGTTTGCTGGCATGTTGGGCTACCAGCCATTAGCTGTTTTAGAAACCGCCGAGGCCGAACGTAAAAATGTAAGCGCCAAAGACCTTTTTAACAATTAATGTCGACCATAGAAAGCGTATTAGCCGAATTAGAAATTGAACGAAAGAAAATAGTTACCAGAAAGCTGCAAGGTTGGGGCGCTATTATTTTAGGGATTACCCTATTACTTGCCCTGTTTACAATTAACCTGCAAATTATGGGGCTAATTATCGGAGCGGCTGGAGTTATACCTGGTCTTATTATTCTTAATCGAATAAATGCCGGCATTGACCGATATAAATATAGATTTAAACAAGAGGTTATTGGAGCCGTATTAAATACATTCGATTACCATTTAACCCTCGAACCAGATCAGGGAATTTCTGAATCAGAATTTGTATCGGCGCAACTCTTTACCACAACTCCCGATCGTTACCATACCGAAGACCTGGTTGCCGGAAAAGCAGACAAAACCAGTTTTTACTTCGCAGAAGTACATGCAGAATATAAAACAGAGACTCAAACCAAAAATGGTCGGCAGGTACATTGGCATAGTATTTTAAAAGGAATTATGTTTGCTGCCGATTTTAACAAAAATTTTAATGGACTAACCATTGTGAGACCAAAAGATTTTGGTTCCACACTAGGCGCCTGGTTCTCTAAAAACATCTATTCTTTTGGAGACAATAACATAGTTGAATTAGAAAATGAAGACTTTAATAAAAATTTTGTAGTTTATAGCACCGATCAGATAGAAGCCCGCTATATTTTAACGCCCGCAATGATGGATAGGATTATTGACCTTAACGAACGATCGGCTTATTGTATATCCTTATCGTTCATCGATTCTTTCTTATATATAGCTTTTCCGCTCGACAATAACTATTTCGAACCCCCTGTATTTAGCTCTTTATTAAAACCCGATTTGTTAGACAATGATAAATCAGTACTCACTTTTATGTGCGATATTATTAGGGAGCTGGATTTAAACACCAGAATTTGGACAAAAAAATAAGGGGTTTGCTCGTTGTTCGTTTAGAGATTGTTTAATCGCTTAACTAACCCCTACCTAAGTACTAACGACTATATACCAAAAACTCAACCTTTGTTTCTTCAACTTACTTAGACAAATACATCGATTTATCTTTATACAATTTCCGGAAATAGGGGTCTTCCAGGTCTTTGATAAAACGGATGGCTTCGCCAGTAGATTTCATCTCCGGACCTAGCTCTTTAGTTACTTCAGGGAATTTATCGAAAGAAAAAACCGGTTCTTTAATGGCATAACCTTCCAGCTTACGTACAATAGTAAAGTCCTTTAATTTATTTACCCCAAGCATTATTTTAGCCGCAATATTAATATAAGGCACATCGTAAGCTTTAGCAATAAACGGTACGGTACGTGAAGCTCTTGGATTAGCTTCAATTACATATACCTTTCCATCCTTAACCGCAAATTGGATGTTTAATAATCCGATTACGTTTAAGGCCTTAGCTATTTTTTTCGAGTAGGCTTCCATGTGTGCAATGACATCGGCCGACAGGCTAAATGGTGGTAACACTGCACTCGAATCGCCAGAGTGGATCCCTGCTGGTTCGATATGTTCCATTAAACCCACAATATGTACATCTGTACCATCAGAAATAGAATCCGATTCGGTTTCTTCTGCCCGATCCAGAAAGTGATCGATAAGCACCCGGTTTCCAGGTAAGTCGCCCAGCAATTTTACTACTGCTTTTTCTAAGTCTTCATCATTAATAACGATGCTCATGCCCTGGCCACCTAATACATAACTCGGGCGTACCAAAACAGGATATCCAACCTCGTTGGCAACCACAATTGCTTCTTCGGCATTTTCGGCAACGCCATATTTCGGATAGGGAATGTCCAACTCTTTTAACAAATCTGAGAAACGACCCCGGTCTTCGGCCACATCCATATCGTTATAAGCAGTACCAATAATCTTTATCCCATTTTCGTGAAGTTTTTCGGCCATTTTAAGCGCCGTTTGCCCACCTAGCTGAACAATTACCCCTACTGGGTTTTCGAGGGCTATAATTTCGCGTACATGCTCCCAGAATACCGGCTCGAAATATAATTTATCGGCCATATTAAAATCGGTCGAAACCGTTTCAGGATTACAGTTAATCATAATTGCCTCGAAACCACTTTCTTTTGCAGCAAGCAGGCCATGCACGCAAGAGTAATCAAATTCTATCCCTTGGCCAATGCGATTAGGCCCGGAGCCTAATACAATTATCTTTTTCTTATCCGAAACGATCGATTCGTTGGTTTCTAATTCGTTTCCATTATCAGTTACTGTAGCTCCGCTTAAAGAAAGCCGAACAGGTGATTCTTCGAAAGTGGAATAGAAATAGGGGGTTTGTGCTGCAAATTCGGCGGCACAAGTATCTACCATTTTATAAACCCGGCTTATGCCAAGTTCTTTTCGACGATGATAAACCTCATCTTCGGTTACATTTCCTAAAACCCAGGCAATTTGTAGGTCTGAAAATCCCTTTTGTTTTAGGTTGAAGAAAAATTCTTTCGGAATATTGTTTAGCGAATAGCGTTTTAGCTCTATCTCTAAATTTACCATTTCCTGTATTTGCACCAAGAACCACTTATCTATTCTCGTTACCTTCCTAATCGACTCGAGTGGCACACCCATCGTCATGGCATCTTTAATCAGAAATAAACGATTCCAGCTTGGATGTTCCAATCCATACATAATCTCTTCAATATTTCTTTTCTGCTTACCATCGGCACCTAAACCGGCGCGGCCAATCTCTAAGCTCTGACAAGCTTTTTGCAATGCCTCGATAAAGCTTCGACCGATCGCCATTACTTCCCCTACAGCCTTCATTTGCAAGCCAAGTTCCATATTAGCGCCTTTAAACTTATCGAAATTCCAACGCGGAATTTTTACGATCACATAATCTAAAGTGGGCTCGAAATAAGCAGATGTCGTTTTTGTAATCTGATTTTCAATCTCGTCCAGGTTATAACCTATGGCCAATTTAGCTGCAATTTTTGCAATTGGATAACCAGTAGCTTTACTTGCCAAAGCCGACGAACGCGAAACACGGGGGTTAATTTCGATCGCAATAATATCATCGTTATCCGGATTAACCGAAAACTGAACATTACATCCACCAGCAAAATTACCAATGGCACGCATCATTTTAATCGCCTGGTTACGCATTTCCTGATAACAACGATCAGACAAAGTCATTGCTGGTGCTACTGTAATCGAATCGCCGGTATGGATCCCCATCGGGTCAAAATTCTCGATAGAGCAGATAATAATTACATTATCATTACTGTCGCGCAGCAATTCCAGTTCGTACTCTTTCCAGCCTAAAACGGCCTTTTCTACTAAAACCTCATGCGTTGGCGAAGCTTCCAGCCCACGTTTTAAAGCAGCGTCAAATTCTTCCTTTTTATGTACAAAGCCACCGCCAGAACCACCTAAGGTGTACGAAGGGCGAATAACTAATGGATAACCTATTTCCTGAGCTGCTTCTTTTCCCTCTAAAAATGAGTTTGCTATTTTAGATGGCGCAACCCCTACACCAATATCGACCATCAATTGGCGGAACGCTTCTCTATTTTCTGTCTTCTCTATTGCCGCAACATCTACACCGATAATTTTTACCCCATGAGCCTCCCACAAACCTCGTTCCTCGGCCTCAACACAAAGATTTAAGGCCGTCTGACCGCCCATTGTCGGCAATACCGCATCGATAGTGGGTAAAGTCGAAGAATTGGCATGCTCGATTAAAATCTGCTCGATCGATTCTAAGGTTAATGGGCGCAGATACACATGATCGCCAATTACCTTATCGGTCATAATTGTCGCCGGATTAGAATTGATAATAGAAACAGAAATTCCTTCCTCTTTGAGAGAAAGTGCGGCTTGAGAGCCAGAATAATCAAATTCGCAGGCCTGGCCAATAATAATAGGTCCAGATCCGATAATGAGTACTGAGCGAATGGAAATGTCTTTAGGCATGGGGGTTTTTAAAGTCTAAAGTAAATAGTCAAATTGACTGATAGCCGGGGAGAATCCTATGCTATGAAATGAAAACCCCAGAGCTCTGTCGGGATGCAAAGATAGGTTTTTGAAAGGAGAAAAATTTGGTTTTTAAAAATTTTATTGAAAAAAAAGGGCTTACCGCCCTCTTCTTTTCAATTTATACCACAACACATTTTATTGCAATAGTTTTATTTCTCCGATATCGGTGGTTGCGCTGTCGGCAACTGCTACATTGGCCACAGATGCATCTTTATAAGGCGCATTTGCTTTAATCCATACTGTATAAACGCCTTTTTTAACATTGCTAAATACAAAAACTCCATTACTAATCTGCGACCGTAAAGTATCGGCCCCGCCAATAGCAATAACTTCTTTAGCACCTTCGGCGGGAGTAACTTTCCCTTGTATCCCGCCCTCTCTAATTGAGCCAAAAGCAAATAATCCAATAGATAGACCTGCAATGGCTAAAAATTTTAAACTCATCCTTTTCATCATCATCAATTTTAGTTTTACTTCTATTAATTAAAGGTATTTTTCTTCCATTTTTAATGCTTTTGCTGCCATATCTTTTATTCGAACATTATCGAGAGCAGATTGTTTTAAAAAATGACAACTAAAATTGTCTATTAATAAAGACATTGTACAAATAGGTCGACACACCATTGGCAAAACATTTTGGAATAGTGTTTGTTAGATTTCCCGTATGAAAAAGATTTTAATTACTTTATTAAGTGTGGCTGTTTTAGCTGCTTCCTGTAATACGGTTCAATCGATTATTAAGTCGACCTTCCCTTATACGGCAACTTTAATTGTTCCGACAGGCTCAAAAAGCGACACCACATTGGTTGCTACAAGTACTGCAGGTAGTTTTGACCAGATTTTTGGAAATGAAAATGGCAGTCAATACATTAAAGAAGTTAGGGTTGCCTCTGCCCGTCTAGACGCCAGTAGCCCGAGTAATCAAAACCTGGGCTTATTTAAAGCGGTAAAGCTTTATATTGTAAATGGAAATGGGGCGGAAGTCATGGTAGCGTCACGAAGTGATGTGTCCGAAAATATTGGCAGCAATCTTGTACTAGATATAGATAATTCTCGTTTTGTAGATGATTATGTGAAAGGGAGCAATTTGAGGATTAAAATGGAGTATGTGTTAAGGAATAATTTAACCAGTGACGTAAGTGTGCGGGCGGCGATAAACTTAAGCTCATCGCCAAATACAAAATAGATCTAAAGCATCCTCAGCAATTTATTGCTTTGAGGGTATTCTTCATAAATAGTTTGTTTGGTTTATTATCCGGTGGGGGTTGTTCCCCATCGGATTTTTTCGTTTAAGTCGTTTCGGATTAAGGATCATGTACAAAAGCTATGGAGTCGTTAATAAAAGCGTAAAAGTTTGGGAGGTTACGTTTTGCTAGGTCGAAATGGTTAAAAGCACTGACTTAAGTTTACCGTTTTCAACCGGCCTTTTATTTTTCGGAATCGAAGAAATGAGCCTAAATACTGCCTTTAATAGAAAAATAAGCAGCCGGGAGTTTTTGTTTCTTTTTGCGGAAAAAAGAAAGCGCCTTCGTGGCGGAGAACGAAAAAGAAAACATAACTAGGTCTCCCCCCACTCTTTTGCTTGATCCGTCGTTTCGATGTACAAAAAAAACAATAAAGAATTATTTCTTAAAAATATAAGATCCAGCATAGCTGTGCTCCATATTGATACTAAATACTTGATACTATTTTATACTTTTGAAGCATGTTATTATTAATCGAGGGATTTAAGGAAAGCTTGAGCCAGTTTTTTTTCGGAACAGGATTATTAGAGTGGTGTGGTGTTTTTACCGGTATTCTTTGCGTATGGTTAGCCGCCAAGAATAACATCTGGAATTGGCCAATTGCTATTCTGAGTGTCCTTATTTATATTTTTATTTTCTTCGAAAGCAAATTATATGCAGATATGGGCTTGCAGTTTTATTTCTTTGCGATGAATATTTATGGCTGGTATTACTGGAGCAAACATAGGAATAACCCACAAGCCACCAGGCCGGTAAGTTTAATTAATAAGCAAGAAATAATGTTATCCATTATAGGGGTATGCCTATTTACCTTATTATTGGGTTTCTTATTGCATAAAAATACAGATGCCTCTTTTCCCTTTATCGATAGTTTTTGTACCGCTTGCAGCCTTGTTGCCCAGGTGTTTTTAGCACGAAAAGTATTGCAGAACTGGCTGATCTGGATTTTTGTCGATATTATTTATGTAGGGGTGTATTTTTCTAAAGACCTTTATGCCACCGGATTGATGTATGCCTTATATGTTGCCATTGCTACTATGGGCTATTTAGATTGGAGAAAAATTTATCGTGAACAAAATCATTAAAAAAATAGCTATCGTAGGCCCGGAAAGCACCGGAAAATCGACCATGTCGCAATTATTGGCAAAACATTATGGCGTGCCCTGGGTACCAGAATTTGCGCGTTATTATTGTGCCGCTTTAACTGGCGAATGCACATTGCAAGACGAGATTAATATGTTTCACGGTCAGGTTGCACTAGAAGAATCGGTACTGGCGACCGCCGATGTAGATTTTATTATCTGTGATACCACTTTTATTACGGTAAAAATATGGAGCGATGAAATGCTGGGAACAACTCCACAGGTGGTACTCGATGGTTTAAAAAGCAGAACTTACGATTTTTATGTATTGCTGGATATCGATTTACCCTGGCAGGAAGATCCGCTAAGAGATTTTCCACATCTGCGCGAGCATTTCATGGAAATCTGGCACAAAGAATTAAGTGCCCTCCAGGCAAACTATGTCGTTGTAGGCGGAATAGAAACCCGCTTTCAAAACGCAGTTAATGCGATAGACCGCTTTTTAAAGCTTTAAACAGCTATTTTCGAAACAATTTCCAAATGTCAATCCTTTTGCCTTACCTTTGTGGTATCAATAAGGGGTGCCTTGTTTTGTAAAAAACGCAAATACAGGCTGAGAACATACCCATTTTAAGGTAACAGGAAAAGTGAGGGGAAAAAGCTTTTGGTAAGGTACCAAGCCCATAACCCCTAACCTAATGCCCGTAACCTTAAATGCACCTGATCCAGGTAATGCTGGCGTAGGGATGGTTTATGGAGTTTAACTAAAGTTGGGAGTACCCCTACTCGCAACAGGTTTAACTAAAACAAAAAAATAAATTGAAAAATTTTAAACTTGCAGTACTTGCTGCATTTTTGTGTCCTTTCTTTGCAATGGCACAATTCGATCTTTCGGGTACCGTATCCGAAAAAAACAACAACACGCCCCTGTCTGGCGCAACCATCCGTTTAAAAGGAAAAACGGCAGCAGTTTTAAGTGATGAAGCAGGGTTCTATAAGCTAACCAATCTTAAAGCTGGCAAATACCTCGTAACGGTTAGCTTTTTAGGATACCAAAGCCAGGAGCAGCTCATCAACCTTCGGGCAGGCACCCAAGTCGATTTTAAACTAAGTCCACTTACTTTTTTAGCGAATGAAGTAATTATTAGTTCGACACGGGCAGCAGCAAATTCTGCCAGTACCTATAAGAATATGGATGCGGCTACACTAGCAAAAAATAATTTCGGGCAAGACTTGCCTTTCCTGCTCGACAATACCCCCGGAGTTGTAGTGACTTCCGATGCTGGTGCAGGGGTAGGTTATACGGGCATCCGCATTCGCGGAAGTGATGCCACACGCATTAATGTAACCTTAAATGGGATTCCATATAATGATAGTGAAAGCCAGGGAACCTTTTGGGTAAACATGCCCGACTTTGCTTCTTCGGTCGATAATATCCAGATTCAACGTGGTGTGGGTACCTCGACCAATGGTGCCGGTGCCTTTGGGGGGAGTTTAAACATACAGACAACTACAGGCGAAACGACACCTTATGCCGAATTAAATAACACTTACGGATCTTTCAATACCTGGAAAAATACGGTAAAATTAGGCACGGGCTTAATTAACGACAAATGGAGTTTCGATGGCCGTCTTTCGCGAATCAAATCGGATGGTTTCATAGATCGTTCGGCTTCGAACCTGAAATCTTATTTTTTATCGGGAGCCTATCATGGTAAAAGCGATTTATTGCGAGTTAATATATTTTCAGGCAGCGAGAAAACTTACCAGGCGTGGAATGGTATTCCGGAATCGCGTTTAAATGGCGACGTGGAAGGAATGAATGCATATATTGTTAGAAATGACCTAAACCCGGCCGATGCTGCTCATCTATTAAACTCGGGCAGTAGAACCTATAACAGTTTTACCTATAAAGATCAAACCGATAATTATTGGCAGGATCACTATCAATTGCTTTATGCGAAACAAATAAACGAGAAATTTTCTTTCAATGGTGCATTGCATTATACTGCTGGAAAAGGTTATTACGAAGAATTCAAGGAATCTCAGAAATTAGTTAATTATGGATTAATGCCTGTTGTTATTGGCGGCACAACCATTAGTAAAAGCGATTTAGTAAGGAGAAGGTGGCTGGATAACGATTTCTATGGTTTTACCTATGCTTTCGATTATAAACCAGCTACAAAACTACAACTTGTATGGGGTGGCGCTTATAACGAATATAAAGGCGCCCACTTTGGTCAGGTAATTTATGCGCAATATGGTAGCAATGGTAATAACGATCGACATTATTACGATAACGATGGTTTTAAAACAGACTTTAATACTTATTTAAAAGCCGCCTACAATCCAGCCGAAAAACTTACAATTTTTGCCGATCTTCAATACAGGCATATCTATTACGATGTTTTAGGTACTGAGAAAAATTTGAACCAACTCCAGATAAAAGACCGACTTAATTTCTTTAACCCTAAAGTTGGGGCAAGTTATTTTATAAACCCAGAAGCAAATATTTATACTTCATTTAGTGTCGCCAATAAGGAACCTGGCAGAGATGACTATATCAATATAGAAGCTGGCGGATTGCCTAAATCCGAGCGCTTAAATAATTTAGAGCTAGGCTATCGCTTTAAGAATTCGCGTTTATCGGCAGGTTTTAATGTTTATGGGATGTGGTATAAAGATCAGTTAGTAGTAACCGGAAAAATTAATGATGTGGGCGAATATTATCGACAAAATGTAGCAAACAGTTACCGTTCGGGTATAGAAATGGATCTTGCTTACACTATTAGTCAACAATTTTCAGTACTTGCAAATGCTGCTTTAAGTCGCAATAGAATTAAAGATTTTAACGAATTTATAGACGATTACGACAATGGCGGACAAATAATGAATACTTACAAAAACACCGCTATTTCTTTCTCTCCTGATGCTGTAATTTCTGGCGAACTGGTTTATAACCCTATTAAATCGCTGGCATTTGCCTGGCAGAGTAAATATGTGAGTAAACAATATTTAGACAATACACAAAATGATAACCGTAAGTTAAAGGCATATTGGGTTAACAATGCACGTTTTGCTTATAATTTGCCACGAAACCTGAGCATTGCTTTACTGGCTAACAACATTTTAAATAAGAAATATGAAAGTAATGGTTATACTTTCGGCTATTTTAGTGGCGGAGCTTTAACTACCGAGAATTTTTATTTCGCACAATCGGGCCCAAACCTAATGCTAAGTTTAAATTTGAAACTGTAGGGATAATTCGTTACCCCTTTTCTTCACACTAATAATAAAATATAATCTCTTCATTGTTAAAAAAATATACTGATGAAAAAATATATCGAAAAACTGCACTTTATTACGCACGATATTCAACAACATTCGCATGTTAACCAGGCACAATTAGCTTGCGAGGCAGGCGCAAAATGGATCCAGTACCGTTGTTTAAGTAAAAACGACGCAGATCTTTTGGCTGATATTAATGCCATTGCCGAAATTTGCGACGACTGGGGAGCTACATTAATTGTAACCAATCATATTCGGCTAAAAGGGAAAGCAGACATTCAAGGTTTTCACATCGAAGATATGGAGGCAGATTTTATCGCATTACGTCAGCAAATTGGAGAAGAATATACTTTAGGAGGCTCGGCCAATACCCTCGAAAACTTAATCAGGCTAGCGAACGAGGGTGTAGACTATGCTGGTTTTGGGCCATTTAGAACGACAAGCACTAAGCCAAATGATTTACCATTACTAGGCTTAACCGGTTATGAACAGGCCCTTAAAGCACTAAAAGTAGCGCAAATCGATTTGCCAATTTTAGCCGTTGGTGGCGTTACTTTAAATGAGGTACAAGGTCTTTTAAAAACAGGTGTATTTGGAATCGCAGTATCATCGGCCATTAACCAGGCCGATGATTTGTTTTCGGCTTATCAGGATTTTTATATGGCAATAACTTAACCTCTTCTTGCTGCTTCCCAACCGATTCTATTGCTTCTATAATGCCTTCATTTTCGATAATGAACCTCGCCTCCTGCTTTAGGAATTCTATCTCTACATCCGTAAACTTTTTAACTTGAAATAAATGAAAATTCGGCCTTGCTCAGCGATGGCAATCGCTAATACTTGGTTTGCTTACTTCTAATAATTATTAGACTTTTATTAGACTTTGGTCAGAGTCTGCTCAGAGTCTGTTAGACCTTTATCTAACGAAAGTCTAAGGAAAGTCTAATTAAAGCCTAAAAATCGCAGGACGCTGCCCGAAGAAGCCTGCCTTGACGGCTTTAGTGGCAGTTTCAAACCTTTCTATTAAGCCCCGGAAATCTACTGAAATAGTCATAACTGCATCGGCAATAATTTAATTGGATAAGTGAATTCCCTAGAATCGTATCTTTACAAATTATAAGCCGTTATGGAAAATACAGATATTCTCAATTTAGCTGATGTTAAAACATTGGTCGACGATTTTTACACCAAAATACGCGACAATGAATTACTATCGCCCATTTTTAATAAGGTTATTGGCGATAATTGGCCGGTGCATTTAGAAAAAATGTATGGTTTTTGGCAGACTATTCTACTCGATACCCCGGCCTATAGCGGTAGTCCTTTCTTAAAGCATGCAAAACTCCCTATAGCAAAAGAGCATTTCGATACCTGGATCAGTTTGTTTAATGAAACTGTCGACCAGCATTTTAAAGGGGCAAAAGCCGATGAAGCCAAATGGAGGGCTGCCAGGATGAGCGAAATGTTTCAATATAAATTGGATTATTATAAAAACAATCCGGCACAACCCTTAATTTAGCATTCGAAATCCTAATTTAGGAGAAATTAACTGCCTTGGAAGACCAATCCCTAATTATCGAAAAAAAAGATCCTTATGCTGCCTTGCGGTACCGCGAGTTCCGTTCTTATCTGGGGATGCGGTTTTTTTTCACATTTGCTTATCAGATGCAGGCGGTAATTATTGGCTTTCACATTTACCATTTAACCAAAGATCCTTTAGCATTAGGACTAATTGGCTTATGCGAAGCCATACCTGCCATTAGCATTGCCTTATATGGCGGCTATGTGGCCGACAAATCGGAAAAGAGAGGTTTATTGTTAAAAGTATTTTTTGGCGTGTTTATGTGTTCCTTAGTAATGCTCATTGCGACCAGCACACAAATGCATGCCTATATTCCAACCAGCTACATCGTCCCTATTATGTATGCTATGGTTTTCGGAATTGGTTTGGCAAGGGGCTTTTTTGGTCCGGCCACTTTTTCGTTAATGGCTCAGATTTTACCCAAAACGCTCTACCCAAATGCAAGCACATGGAGCAGTTCCAGCTGGCAGTTAGCCTCTATTTTAGGCCCGGCAACCGGTGGCTTAATTTATGGGTTTTATGGAATTACGCCTACCTATTTTGTCATTATCATTTTTATTTTGGTCGCGCTGGTTTGCATTTACTTCTTAAAAATACATCCGCCAACATTTATTCCGAAAGAAAGTATCGCTAAAAGTTTAAAGGAAGGCATCAATTTCGTATTTAAAAGCAAGATGATGCTTGGTGCTATGAGCCTGGATCTATTTTCTGTATTTTTTGGTGGAGCGGTCGCCTTACTTCCGGTATTTGCCAACGATATTTTAAAAGTAGGCTCCGAAGGCCTAGGCTTTATGCGTGCAGCGGCCTCTGGTGGAGCGGTAATTACCATGTTTGCCATGACCCGCTTTTCGCCGATGAACAAACCCTGGCGCAATTTAATTATTGCCGTAACCGGCTTTGGATTAAGTATTATTTGCTACGGACTCTCTAAAAGTTTTTATTTAACCTTATTCTTTCTTTTCTGCGAAGGTGCATTCGATAGCGTGAGTGTGATTATCCGGTCGACCATTATGCAGTTGCTTACTCCCGATCAGATGCGGGGCCGGGTTTCGGCGGTAAACAGCATGTTTATTGGCTCTTCGAACGAGATAGGCGCTTTCGAATCTGGGCTAACCGCAAAGCTGATGCGTACTGTACCCGCCGTCGTTTTCGGTGGCAGCATGACAATTGGCATTGCTATTATTACCTATTTTAAGACCAAAACGCTACTCCCATTAACCCTCATCGATATTAAACCTGCAGAAAACATAGAAGATCAGATTTAGAAAAAAGTATCAAATGGCGCTCTTGGTTTAAGGTAATTACGTTTCATGAATAGATAAATAACAGCGCCGATTAAAGGTGCAAAATTAATACACTAATCTTTCTCCTACTTGCTGCCTCCACATCGCAAAATATAAACCTTTCTCGTCCAATAAATCTTCGTGTTTTCCCTGCTCAATGATATTTCCTTTCTCCAGCACATAAATCCGGTCTGCATGCCGAATGGTAGACAGCCTGTGAGCAATTAAAATGGTAACATGGCTCGTAAGCACCGATACATCTCTTATGGTTGCCGTAATTTCTTCTTCGGTAAGCGAATCTAAAGACGAGGTTGCTTCATCGAACACTAAAATATCAGGATTCCGTAATAAGGCCCGGGCAATAGATAAGCGTTGTTTTTCTCCACCCGAAACTTTCACACCACCCTCTCCAATTACCGTATCCAAGCCTTTATCGGCCCTTGCCAATAAATTCTGACAAGCAGCCTGCTGCAACACCCGCATACAATCTTCGTCGGTAGCCGCAGGCTTTACAAATTGTAAGTTCTCGCGAATAGTTCCCGAAAAAAGTTGAGTATCCTGAGTTACAAAACCTATTTTTTCGCGAAGCTGATCTAAATCTATATCCCGACCCGAAGTCTCGTTATAAAATACTGCTCCTTCGACCGGCCGGTAAAGGCCAACCAATAATTTAACCAGGGTTGTTTTTCCCGAACCCGATGGCCCCACAAAGGCAATGGTTTCGCCATTATTAACCGTAAAACTAACCTGGTTTAGTGCATTATGTTTTCCAGACAGGTGTCTAAAACTTACGTCTTTAAATGCTAATGTTTCTACTTTATCTATCTTAATGGGATTTGTAGGCTTCAAATCGATCGGTGTATTTAAGATCTTTTTAAAATTCCCAAGCGATACTTCTGCCTCCCGCCACGATAAAATCACATTCCCCAATTCTTGTAAAGGGCCAAAAAGGAAAAAGGAATAGAATAAAAAAGAAAAATACTGCCCTGGCGATATGGTATTTTCGAAAATCAGCATGAGCAAAACCACGACCATTGTACTTCGCACCAGGTTTACAGTAGTTCCTTGTACAAAACTCATACTCCGTACATACTTTACTTTTCTAAGCTCCAGCCCCAATATTTTATAGGTTGTTTTATTTAAACGCGCTATTTCCTGACTGGCCAGCCCCAAACTTTTAACCAATTCGATATTACGCAACGATTCTGTGGTAGAACCTGCTAGCGCCGTTGTTTCTGCAACGATAGACCGTTGAATAGTTTTAATTTTTCGGCTTAAAAACCAGCTTAAAAAACTAATAATCGGAATAGATGCCGCATAAATTAAGGATACTTTATAGCTTACCGAAAGGGAATAAACAATAACAAAAATCAACCCTATTAAGCTAACAAAGAGAATACTAATGAAAGAGGTAATAAATTTTTCGCTATCGAGTCTCACTTTTTGTAAAATGCCCAGGGTTTCGCCACTTCTTTGGTCTTCAAATACCTGGTAGGGTAACTCTAAAGAGTGGCTTAAGCCATCGGCGTACATTTTGGCCCCAACTTTTTGAACGATAATATTGGTAAAATAATCTTGCAGGTTTTTCGCAATCCGGGAAACCATCGCCGCTCCAACTGCTAAACCAACCAGGCCCAAAACGCCCCAGGTATATTCGCTCCGGCTTAACTCTTGATGCCTGTTTATAAATTTATCTAAAATCCTACCCGTAAAATAGGGGTCGAGTAAAGAGAAGCCTATATTAAAGGCTGCCAGTATAAGCGCCAAAACGACTATCCATCGGTGTGTTTTTAAATATTGGAGCAATAAATTCATTTTCTATAATTTGGGTTGCAAAAATAAACAAAGGGAATGAAGCTATGCTACATTCCCTTTTAAATTACATTTATCAGATAGAGACCTTAAATGGTCATGATGTCTTTTTCTTTTGCTTCTGCGTGTTTATCGACTTTTAAGATATAGGTGTCGGTAATTTTCTGAACCTCTGCTTCTCCGGTTTTAATTTCATCGTCAGAAACACTTTCGCCCTTTAGCCGCTGTATTTTACTATTGGCATCTTTACGGATGTTACGCACCGTAATACGGCCTCTTTCTGCTTCTTCTTTTACTTTTTTCACTAATTCCTTCCTTCTTTCTTCGGTTAAAGGAGGCACCACCAAGCGAATAATTACACCGTCGTTCTGAGGGTTTAAACCAATATTTGCTTCCATAATAGCGCGTTCTATTGGCACTAACAAAGCCTTTTCCCAGGGTTGAATAATTAATGTCCGGGCATCCGGGGTATTAATAGCGCCAACCTGAGCTAATGGTGTCGGGGTGCCATAATAATCAACCAAGATCCCATCTAGCATCCCTGCCGATGCCTTACCTGCCCTTATTTTAGTGAGTTCGGCTTCGCAATGGATAATCGCTTTTTCCATTGCTCCCTGCGCTTCTACCAATTGTTTTTTAATGAGGTCGTTCATAATGTGTTATGTTTATACAAAAATATAAAAAATGACAAGAATTTAACCTTGAACTAAGGTTCCAATTTCTTCGCCATTGGCAATTTTCATAAAGTTGCCGGTTTTATTCATATCGAAAACGATAATTGGAACCTCGTTTTCTTCGCAAAGCGTAAAGGCGGTCATGTCCATTACATTTAAGCCTTTGGCATAAACTTCTTTGAAAGAAATCTCGGTGTATTTTGTTGCTGTCGGATCTTTTTCAGGATCTGCCGTATAAATTCCGTCTACACGGGTGCCTTTTAATACCGCATCGGCCTTAATTTCTATAGCTCTTAGTGCAGCTGCCGAATCGGTAGTGAAATAAGGGTTTCCAGTTCCGGCACCAAAAATAACTACCCGGCCTTTTTCCAAATGCCGAACTGCTCTGCGACGAATAAATGGTTCGCAGATCTGCTCCATTTTAATGGCAGTTAACAACCTGGTTTTTAAACCTACTTTTTCTAATGCATCTTGTAAGGCCATACTGTTAATTACAGTGGCAAGCATTCCCATATAATCGGCTTGAGCCCTGTCCATTCCAGACTTCTCCGCGCTTAAGCCTCTAAAAATATTACCACCACCAATAACGATGGCTATTTCCAGCCCTCGATCGTGAACAGCTTTAATATCTTCGGCATATTGCCTTACACGCTCATTGTCAATTCCGTATTGCTTATCGCCCATTAACGACTCGCCGCTCAGTTTTAATAAAATCCGTTTATACTTCATGACCT
Source organism: Bacteroidota bacterium (assembly GCA_040388055.1). Lineage (GTDB taxonomy): Bacteria > Bacteroidota > Bacteroidia > Sphingobacteriales > Sphingobacteriaceae > Pedobacter. The sequence continues at coordinate 862,568 of JAZKCO010000002.1, read as the reverse complement.
CAAAAATAGGATAAATGTTTTAATGTTGGAAAGTTTTAATGCTTAAAGGTCGGATTAAAAGTTAAGCCCTTAAGTTAGTTCTTCTGTTAAAATTTTTGACCCTTTAAATATAACTTCTTTAAGGCCTAATTCTTGGTCTAAAAGAAGTAAGTCGGCCTGATAGCCTGCCTCCAGTTTTCCTTTTATATGATCTTGTCCGATTAATTTTGCCGGGTATAAGGAGCTCATTTTTATAGCATCGTGTAAACCGATATCGCAATAGTCTACACAATTTTTAACCGCCTGTAGCATCGTTAGCGACGAACCTGATAAAGTTCCGTCGGGCATTACAAATTTATCGCCAGCCAGCACATGCTGATAGGGGCCGGTTGCGCAGGCAGTTACCGCATCGGTAATTAAAAACAATCTTTCTCTTAATAACTTCTGGGTAAACTTTATTACCTCAAAATCTACATGGTTGCCATCGGCAATGATACTGGCCATCGCTTTATTATGATTAAAAACTGCTGAAGGAATACCAGGGGTACGATGATGAATGGAGGGCATGGCATTAAAAAGATGGGTTGTCGTTTGTATTCCCTTGTTATAGGCCGCTGTGGCTTCCTCAAAAGATGCATCGCTATGTCCCAGGGAAACGACCACCCCATTATCTAATAAATAATGAATAACGGCATCATCCTGTAACTCGGCAGCGATGGTCATCATTTTAATTACACCATCTCCGAAGTCGAGCAAAGCCTTTATTTCATCTAATGATGCTTTACGAATGTATGCTGCCACATGAGCGCCTTTTCTTTTTGCGTTCAAAAAGGGGCCCTCCAGATGAAGACCTAAGCAATTTTTCGCGATGGGCCGATGTTCTTTAGCCGCTTTGATGCAACGATTAAAGACTTCTGGCGTATTGGTAGCGATACAGGCTAGAAAACTGGTAGTTCCGGTCTGTAATAAGCTGTTTTCTATATGAATTAAGGATTCTACGGTGGGTTCGGCTGAGAATAATTTGCCGCCAGCCCCATAAATCTGAAGGTCTATAAAGCCAGAAACTACCAAATAACCACTTTTATCCTTTTCAGATGAGGGGTTGATGGCCGCGATCTTTCCATCTGCTATCGTGATATCCTGATGATCAATGTGCGCCTGGTGCTCAAAAAAGCTACAATTCTCGATTTTATCCATCCTGTAAAAATAATATATCCGAAACAAAGGTAACCATTTCAATATTTTATCTTAGGGTCTTCATCTCAACCCTCCGAAAATGAATAACAAGTCTTTAAAACAAGAAAGGAGATCCTTTCTTAAAAGTAGCTTAGCACTGGGTGCGGTTACCTTGCTGGCTCCCTCAAAAGCAATTGCAGCCATGCCTGCCCATGAGGACAGTTTTAAAATTATAGCCGGACCCTGCCTTCAAACTTCGTTTAAAAATACCATGTCCATTATATGGCTTACCAATAAAAATGCCGCCAGCTGGGTAGAATATGGCACCGACCCCACCAATCTCGACAAAAATGCCTATGGAAAATCGGAAATTGGCCTTAAGCCTATTGGCCGCATCAATACCATAAAACTGGAACAGTTACAGCCTGGCACAAAATACTATTACCGCGTAGTTTCAAAAGAGATAAAAGATTTTCAACCCTATAAACTAACCTATGGCGAGGTAGTTAGTACTAACATTACCTACTTTACAAATCTAGATATTGCAAAAGATGAGGTTAGCTTTTTAATGCTCAACGACATTCACGATCGGCCCAAATCCATTCCGCATCTACTCGATTTGGATAAAGAACAGAAAAATGATTTTATCTTTTTTAATGGCGATATTTTCGATTACCAAACAGATGAACAGCAAATTATCGATCACTTTTTACAGCCTTGTACAGAGGCGTTTGCTAAAAATATACCTTTTGTATATGTGAGGGGCAACCACGAAACCAGGGGCAAATATTGCCGCGAGTTTCCTCAATATTTCGAAAACGTGGGTTATGATGCTTTTACTTTAGGGCCTGTTAGGTTTGTAATTTTAGATACCGGCGAAGACAAAGAAGATACGCACCCGGTTTATGCGGGTATAGTAGATTTCGATGCCTATAGAGTACAACAAGCTGAATTATTAAAAGCAGAAATAGCGAGTAAGGCATTTAAAAAAGCGCCATTTAGGGTGGTTTTCATGCACATTCCACCTCGTTTTTCGGGTGATTGGCATGGCCCTTTACATTGTACCAAAGTATTTGAGCCCTTGCTAAATCAAGGAAAAGTAGATTTAGTATTGAGTGGGCATACCCATAAGTATATGATACATCAACCAAATAAAGCGGGCAATAGTTACCCCTTAATTATTGGCGGTGGCCCTAAAGAGGGGAGCCGGACCTTAACTAAAATTACAGCAAACCAAAACGAACTTAAAGTGCTTATGCTTGACGATTCCGGGAAAGAAGTTGGCCATTATACGGCAAAAAGGAAATAGCAAAAAAAACCTCGCAGGTTTATGGTAAACCTGCGAGGTGTATAAAGTTTTGTAGCTCTTTATTAAGCGCCTAATTGTACCCGTTTAAAGGCAACAACCGTTAATCCTTTTGCCGTTTCGTCTAAAAATTTACGTACATCTTTAGCCGAATCTTTAACAAACTCCTGATTTAATAAAGTATTGTCTTTGTAGAACTTATTCAGTTTACCAGCCGCAATTTTCTCCACCATTTCTTCCGGTTTACCTTCAGCACGGATTACTTCTTTAGCAATTTCCATTTCACGTTCGATGGTGTGTGTATCCACATCTGCTTTATCTAAAGCAACAGGGTTCATTGCAGCAATTTGCATGGCCACGTCTTTACCTGCATCGGCAGCTCCATCAAAATCCTGATTAAGTGCAACCAATACACCTAAACGGTAATTTCCGTGGATATAAGGGATTACTCTTTCGCCTGCGATGGTTTCAAATTTAGAGATACCAATTTTTTCGCCGATTTTACCAGTATTTTCTACAATGATTTCTTCAACTTTTTGGCCGTCTATCTCCAATGCTAATAAATCGGCTAAAGAAGCAGGATTTTTATCGATGGCTAAATCTGTAAATTTAGTTGCTAACGCAATAAAGTCTGCATTTTTTGCTACGAAATCTGTTTCACAGTTTAATTCTACGATAACGCCACGTTTTCCATCAGCCGTAGCTTTTGCAATGACTACCCCTTCGTTCGAATCGCGATCCTGACGAGAAGCAGCAACTTTAGCACCTTTTTTACGAAGATAATCGACTGCAGCTTCAAAGTCGCCATTGGCTTCTACTAATGCTTTTTTGCAATCCATCATTCCGGCGCCAGTTTGTTGGCGTAATTTATTTACATCTGCGGCAGTAATTTGTACTGTAGACATTTTTTAATTTTTATGAGTTTTATGAATGTTACCAGTTACGGGTTACGAGTTATAGGACTAGCCTCCTAACTCACAACTCGCAACTCATAACTGTAATTATCCTTCTGTTGAATCTTCTGAACTTGCTTCAGCTGTTTCCTTTTTAGTTGGTCTTTTAGCGCCAGCTTCTCTAGGTGTTGCTGCTGTTTCTGGAGCATCAGCAGCAGTTTTTACGGCCACAGCTTCTTTTTCAGCTTCTTCATCTTTCTCGCGTTTGCGTTCTTCTAAACCTTCTTCAATTGCTTTAATAATTACATCAGTAATTAATAAAATTGATTTCGTTGCATCATCATTTGCTGGAATAGGAAAATCGATGCTCGACGGATCAGAGTTAGTATCAACCATTGCAAAAGTAGGGATGTTTAATTTCATCGCTTCAGCAACAGCAATATGTTCTTTTTTAACGTCGATTAAGAAAATTGCCGCCGGTAAACGATTCAAGTCGGCAATACCACCCAGTAAGCTTTCCAATTTAATACGCTCACGTTGGATCATTAAGCGTTCTTTTTTAGAAAGAATAGAGTAAGTACCGTCTTTAGTCATTTTATCGATGGTAACCATCTTTTTAATCGACTTACGAACGGTTGCAAAGTTAGTTAACATCCCACCTAACCAACGTTCGGTTACGAAAGGCATATTTACTTTTTTTGCTTGTTCTGCAACAATTTCTTTAGCTTGTTTCTTTGTAGCCACAAATAAGATCTTACGACCTGATTTTACGATTTGTTTAATCGCTGCTGCAGCTTCTTCAGTTTTAGTTAAAGTTTTATTTAAATCTATGATGTGAATTCCATTGCGTTCCATAAATATATATGGTGCCATTTTCGGATTCCATTTGCGGGTAAGGTGACCAAAGTGTACACCTGCATCCAATAAGTCTTGATATGTAGTTCTTGCCATTGTGTTTGTCTCCTTTAAGATTAACGTTTACTGAATTGGAATTTTTTACGTGCTTTTTTACGTCCTGGTTTTTTACGTTCAACCATACGCATATCACGGGTCATTAACCCTTTAGCGCGTAATGCTGGTTTTTTCTCAGCATCTAATTCAACAATAGCTTTAGCGATAGCTAAACGAACTGCTTCTGCTTGTCCTTTTACTCCGCCACCATTTACATTTACATTTACATCGTATTTGCCAGTCAATTCCGATACTTCGAACGATTGGTTAACAATATACTGTAATGGTAAGGTAGGGAAATATACTTTGTGGTCTTTACCGTTAACGGTAATAGTGCCGTTGCCTTCTTTTAAATAGATACGGGCAACTGCAGTTTTTCTTCTTCCTGAAGTGTTTGTAACTGACATTTCTTTTCTCTTTTAATTAAAGTGTAATGGTTTTTGGTGATTGTGCTGCATGCGGGTGCTCTGAACCTGCGTAAACAAAAAGATTGGTGTACAATTTTTTGCCCAAACGACTTTTAGGTAACATTCCGCGAACAGCCTTCTCAATAACACGAGTTGGGTGCTTTGCCATTAACTCTTTTGGAGAAATGAATCTTTGACCACCTGGATAACCAGTGTAAGAAATATATTCTTTTTCTTCGAATTTATTTCCGGTCAATTTTACCTTGTCTGCATTAATAACGATAACGTTATCACCGCAGTCTACGTTTGGGGTAAACTCTGGCTTGTGTTTTCCTCTAATAATCATTGCGATTTTAGAAGACAAGCGCCCCAAAATCTCTCCTTGTGCGTCAACAACAACCCACTGTTTATTAACAGTTTTTGCATTGGCAGAGACAGTTTTGTAACTTAACGTATTCACTTGCTTTTATTTAATTTGTTAAAAAATATTTTAATTCCCTGTTTTTTAGGGACTGCAAAGATAGGGAGAAAAGTTTAATTACCAAAGAGTAAGAAGAAAAAAGTTGTGAGTTGCAGGTTATCGGTTATGCGTTGAGGGCGTTGGGCTTAGCTTTAGCGAAAACTTCTAAAAAGATAAAGGATAAAATGAGCAATTACTACCGTGCAAAAAATAAAACTAATCGAAAGATAAAATATCGTATCGTTACTTATAAAATCGTACTCGGTTAAAGAATTCATAATATTTACAGATCCGTAAAGCAGTGTCGAGACGAAGTACAAACTCCATAAACCTGTTAAGTAATGTCCGGCTTTCCAGCTATAATTATCAAGTTGATAACTTCTTAAACAAAGCCAGTTAAACACGATAACCATCAAAATTCCAGCTGTAGAACCCAATGTTCCATTTCTTAAATAGGTCAATAGATAAACTATTGCAGCAATTAAATTAAAATAAGATAATTTCTGAAGCATGGGTATCAAATTAACAATTAATTAGAACAAAGACGGTTTAATATTGTTAGATTTTATAAAACATTAAAAAGATGACAAAGCAAACGAAAATATTAACCGGCTTACTTGCTGGTGCGGCCTTGGGCGCAACTATTGCATTGGTAATTGCTGCTCCAAAAAACGACGAGCTTAAAGAAAAAATTAACGACTGGCTTTGCGACCTTCTTGCCAGTTCGAAAGACAAAATGAGCATCGTTGGTAATTTAGTAAAAGATAACTTGGCAAGGATTAAAGCTTAGCAATAGTTATCTTTGAAGCATGGATGTATTTGGCTTAGCCCTTTCTGATTATTACAAAAATGGCAAAACTGAGATTCTATGGCTCCATAATTCTTATGGCGAACCAGAAGAAATGCCGGTCGATGTATTCTTTAGAATGGAAGCAGAAATGCCAGACCTCGAACTTACCGCTTTATCGCTATGTAAAGGGAAAGTACTCGATGTAGGAGCTGGTGTTGGTAGTCATGCTTTACTAATGCAGGCACAAGGTATCGATGTTACGCCTATCGATATATCGATTGACGCGGTTAAAATTATGAAACAGCGCGGGGTTAAAAAGGCACTCGTTCAGGATTTCTTTTTATTAACCGAAAAGTACGACACGCTGCTGTTTTTAATGAATGGCATTGGTTTAACCGGAACGTTAAACGGTTTTAGGCATTTCTTAGTGCAAGCAAAAACGCTGCTTGAAGCTGGCGGCCAGCTCATTTTTGATAGTTCAAACATAGCTTATTTATATGAAGACCAGCCCAAACCCGAGAACCAGTATTTTGGAGAAGTTAGTTATTGCTACGAATATCAACAACAGAAAGGAAATTGGTTTAATTGGCTGTATTTAGATCGAGCTACTTTAATTAGCACAGCGAGCCAATTGGGATGGCAATGTGCTGTTATTTTCGATGATGGCGAAGATCAGTACCTCGCTCGTCTTACTTTAACCAGTTAATTAAGATCGTTCTTCCCAAATACAGGCAATATTAATAATCGTTTGTACTGCCTTTTCCATATCCTGTACCGACACCCATTCTTGCTTGCTATGAAAAGCGTGCTCGCCAGCAAATATATTGGGGCAAGGCAAGCCCATAAACGATAAGCGGGAGCCGTCTGTACCCCCTCTAATGCTTTGTCTTTTGGCCGTTAAGCCTGTTCTTTCGATTGCCGCTATCCCATATTCCATAATTTGGGGATATTTATCCAATACCTTTTTCATGTTTCTATATTGTTCGGTTACCATAAACTCGTAACTGGAATTTGGGTATGCTTTTAAAGTTTCTTTAACAATATTTTCGAGGAGGCGTTCGTGCAACTTTAAGCCTTCGTCGTCGAAATCCCGAATAATAAATTGCGCTTCGGCTTGCTCGGCTTGTCCGCTAAACCCTACAACATGAATAAAGCCTTCCTTTCCAGCTGTGCTTTCTGGTGTTAATTTATCCTTTGGTAGTGTTGCTAAAATAGTTGCCAGGATCTGAAGTGCATTTTCCATTTTCCCCTTGGCAAAACCGGGATGTGCACTTACGCCTTTAATAAGGAGTTTAACCCCATCGGCCGAAAAGGTTTCATCTTCGATAGCGCCCAGTGTTTCCCCATCAATTGTATAAGCAAAATCGGCATTCAGTTTTTTTAAATCAACCTGGTCCACTCCTCTTCCTATTTCTTCGTCTGGTGTAAACAAGATTTTAATGGTTCCATGTTTAATTTCGGGGTGTTGAACTAAAAAAGCTGCTGCTTCCATAATTTCGGCTAAACCTGCCTTATTATCTGCACCCAAAAGCGTTGTTCCGCTTGCTGTTATAATATCATTACCAAGCTGGTCTTTCAGGTCTTTATGTTCGTTCATTTTTAAAATTACCGAAGGGTCGTCGGGTAAAATCAAATCCTTACCCTGGTAATTACTATGAATAATAGGCTTTACATTTTCGCCACTACAATCTGGGGAAGTATCTATATGCGAGCAAAAACAAATAACTGGAACGTCTTTTGTGGTATTTGCCGGTATTGTAGCATATACATAGCCAAAATTGTCGAGGTGGGCATCGCTAATTCCTAAATCGAGTAGCTCTTCGACCAGTATTTTAGCCAGATTCTTTTGTTTTAGGGTCGATGGGCAAGTGGAAGAAGAAGGGTCAGATTGCGTATCTATTTTAGCGTAGCTGATAAATCTTCGCTGAAGATTTTGTTCGATGTTTTGATATAGTAACATAAGTCCCAAAATTAATATAAAAATAATACAACAAAGATTTTTAATTTTGCCTGCAACACAAATCCAGCCCCTGCCTATGTCTCGTCTAAGTTCGTGCTTAAAGACCTTCCTTTTTACCCTCTTAATTTCGTGCTTAGCTGATGGGTTATTTGCTCAATCAAATTTTTACAAGTTTAGTGCTGGAGGGGGGTATGGAATTACCTTAACTTTCGCTGATGCAAAGAAAACCAGCCTTTCGATGGCCGGATATGGAAATCTCGACTATTACCTCACGCCTTACCTTACTTTAGGTTTTGAAGTGCAAAAGGGTAAATTAAAGGGCGGGGAAGAGAGAGACCTCACGAAATTTAAAAACAACTATTTTACCACAGCGATGAACACTAAAATCCATGCCGGAGAGTTTATGACGCGACAGGATCTTAATAATGTTTTTTTAAATAGCATTAGAGGATTATATGTAGGCGTTGGAGTCGGGCTTATTAAGAGCAATGTGACGAATAGAAGAGAAAATTCGGGCGGGATTAATAAGGATGTTATTTTCCCATTTAGCGCTGGCATTAATTTCTATTTCCAGAACCATTGGGATTATAGCCGGTTTATTTTAAATTTAAGCGTACAGAGTACAACTTCATTAGAAGATGGTATGGATGGCGACCTAAATCCATTTAGCAATTTTAACGATATCTATAGTTTCTTTTCTATTGGGTTTAAATATAATTTTGGCCCCATGGGTTTGGATAGGAAACGATAATGCTACATTGTTTTCAAATAAAAAAAGTAATTTAGGGGCTTATATTTTAAGCTTATCCAATGAAAAGATTATTCCTTTTTATCTTGCTTTTTGTAACTTTAAAAGCTAGTGCACAACTAACTCCTTTCGAACGTAGCCACCAGAAAGAAACCACCACCTACGAAGAATCGATTGCTTTTTATGAGAATTTAGCAAAAGCATTTCCAAAACAAGCAAAATTATTAACTTATGGTACAACCGATTTTGGTAAGCCCCTGCATTTATTAGTGCTTTCTAAGCAAGGAAACTTTGACCCAGTTGCTTTAAGAAAAAACGATAAGCGGATTTTTTTAATTAATAATGGCATCCATCCTGGTGAGCCAGAGGGCATAGATGCCAGCATGATGTTTGCCCGCGATTTGCTAAAAGCGAATAAACTACCAGAAAATGTGGTCATTTGTATTATTCCTATTTATAATGTCGATGGTAGCCACAACCGAAGCGGAACGTCTAGAGCCAACCAGAACGGCCCTGTTGCTTATGGTTTTAGAGGAAATAGCAAAAATTACGACCTTAATAGGGACTTTATTAAAACCGATTCGAAAAACTCACAAGCTTTTCAGCAAATCTTTAATACCTGGCAACCCGAGGTATTTGTCGACACCCATACCAGCAATGGGGCCGATTATCAATATACCATGACTCTTATTCCGACCCAAAAAGATAAGCTAAACCCGGTATTATCAGCCTACCTTACTCAAACCATGGTTCCCGATTTATATCGTCAGATGAAAGGAAAAGGTTATGAATTAATCCCTTATGTAAATTCGATAAATGAAACTCCAGATGCCGGGATTACGGGTTATATCGAATCGCCACGTTATTCGACGGGTTATGCTGCATTACATAACAGTATCGGTTTTATGCCCGAGACCCACATGCTTAAATCATTCGACAAGCGTGTCGAATCAACCTATAAATTATTGCGAACTTATATTGATATTATTGTTCGCGATGCAAAAGTTATTGGCGAAAATAAACGCAAAGCTGATGCGTTTACTGCTGCTCAGCAAGAGTTCCCTTTAGATTGGAAATTGAACCGCTCAGTTTACGACAGCATCGAATTTAAAGGTTACGCCGGTAAACAAAAACCAAGTGAGGTAAGTGGTGCCGATCGTTTATATTACGACAGAAATGAACCTTATACCAAAAAAATAAAATACTGGGATAAGTTTGAACCCAGTATAACAGTAAAAAAACCGATCGCCTATATTATTCCAAAGGCTTGGGATAAAGTAATTAAGCTCCTTCAATTAAATAATATTAAAATGCAGCAGCTAACTGTCGATGCCAAGCTTAATTTAGAGATGTATTATATTGGCGATATGAAAACCGGAACAAGGCCATACGAAGGTCACTATCAGCACTCGGCAGTTACCTTAAATCCGGTAATGCAAGAGGTACAATTTTATGCCGGCGATTATGTGGTATACGTTAACCAGGCAAACAATCGATATATTGTAGAAACCCTCGAGCCACAAGCAATCGATTCGTTTTTTAACTGGAACTTTTTCGACTCTGTTCTGGGGCAAAAAGAAGGCTATTCATCTTATGTCTTTGAAGATACTGCGGCCGAATTGCTAAAAAAACATCCGGATTTAAAGCAAAAACTGGAAGCAGCAAAGTTAAAAGATCCCGATTTGGCAAAAAGTGGGAGGGCTCAGCTCGCTTTTGTCTATAAGAACTCCGATTATTTGGAAAAAACTTATATGCGCTATCCAATTGGGCGATTGCAGCAAGATTTAAAGCTAAACTTAAAATAATATGATGCAGTATTTGAATGAGACTCCCGTAGCTTCAATTATTTTTCTGTTTACCATCGTTACCAGTATCTATGCCTTTAACGACCGCGATTTATATGGCAAATTTATGCTCCATCCTTATTCGGTAGCAAAGGGGCGTAAATGGTATACCCTTATTACCAGCGGATTAATCCATGCCGATTGGATGCACTTATTTTTCAATCTTTTTACTTTCTATGCTTTTGCATTTAAATTAGAAACCTTACTCGGTCATTGGCAGTTTGGCCTACTCTATTTTGTAAGCATGATTTTGGCAGACATCCCCTCGGTAATTAAGCACAAAGAACATTTTTGGTATAACAGCCTTGGTGCATCGGGTGCAATTAGTGCGGTTTTATTTAGCTTCATTTTGTTTTACCCTTTATCTTCCTTAAGGATTTTCCCACTTCCCATCAATATATACGCCATCATTTTCGGGATTTTGTACCTGGTTTACTGCTATTATATGTCCAAGCAATCTAAAGACAGCATAAACCACGATGCCCATTTGTTTGGCGCTCTGGCAGGCATGATTATTACTGTAATTCTAGTGCCTGGAATTATCCCGCACTTTTTACAGATGTTAGGTGGCGGGTAAAAAAGGCTGATCGAAATAGCTTAAAGGTGCCATGGGATCTTTGATAATTTCGAATAAAGTGTGCCCCCAGGGTTTCCAAAAATTCTCTAAGACCTGGGCATAAGTTTTATGTGCCCATACATCGAATAGAGCCTTATTTTGTGTGCCTTTTAGCGGCATGGCATCTATATAAATTACCTCATCGACCGGCATAATGGTGTATTCGGGAAGGCGGTTAAATAGATAAGCAGAATAGAAAAAGCGTGCAGCAAGCTCTTCAAACTGTGGTTCTGAAAGGGTTTTGCCTTTTATCGAATCTAAAATTTCCTGATGATACCTTTTATTAGTGCCATTGTCCTGCAAGCAGGCAATAATGCCAAAATCTTTAAATTTTAAAGAAAAAGAAAGTGTATTAATTTCGTCGCGAAAGCTAAAGGCTGTATCGGCAGCCGTTAAAGGAACAACAACTATAGACCAGGGGCTAAATTCTTCGAAAATCACAGCCCTATGTATATTTTGCAACATGATGTGCAAATTGCCAAACTTATGCATGAGGCCCTGCGACATATTTACGCCATTATCTCTTAGTTGATTGAGGCGGATCGCCCCCTGCATTTCGATATATAAAAAACTATACATCAACTTCCCAATCCAATTAAACAACTCCTTTTCTGGTAGCCCGGCTAAACCTTGATACCCCTTTCCGAAAGCGGTTTCAATTTTAATTTCTAATGGTGTGATAAACTTTTCGTCGATCTCTGGGTTTGCCGGAACCGTTAAGCTCTGGTAGGTCCGAATGCTCTCGTCGAGCAGCTTAATCTGTTCTTCGCCCGTTAAATGGGCCATTTTAATTAACCAGTCCGGCAAAACTCTGAGTTGCTGTACAGGTTCAGCTCCGCTTAAAAAACATTGCTTATTTTTAAAATCAAAATTCTTGAAAGGATTATATATCGCAGTATTCATTCTGCTGCAATATTAGCTAATTATTATTGTTGATAATTAATATTGAAATATTTTAATTTTTGTATTACCGATCGATATAGTTGGTTTCTCAATAATCTTTATAAAAAGAGCTGATCTCGGCTACTAATCGGCTATAGATAGGCCTGGTAAGCCCCACAAACAACGCATGAGGGTCGGGAGGCAATATCTCTTTCTTTTTACTCATAGCCACCTGCTGCCTGGTTAAAGCCCGTTCGTCGCCTTTATAGGTTGCCCACTGATCTTGCCAAATATAGGTGCCATCTAATTTTTTCCGATTAATGACCTTACGGCTGTTCCAATCGGTTACAGTTAAGTTGAGTAAGCCCGAAGAAGCAATTTTTTTGTCGAAAATACTTAAAGTCGCTTTAACAGTTCCATAAACCGGCTCTTTCGCTCTGGTTTCACCAATTTTAACACTATCCATTTTCAATTTTTCTACCCGTTCTTTCACGTAAGTCTGACCAATTATAAAATCATCAAAGCTTAAATGAATTACCTGATCTGGGACCATATTTTGCTCGACCGCCTGTCGTTTTGTATAAAAAATTACAAATTTAGGTTGTTGATAACTGCTCAACAACTCCTCTATTTCCTGCTGAAAATAAGAGGTGCTCAATTTATAAGGGTTATTATTTATCCTAATCGGTTCTACAACTACTTTTAAAACTGCTGCCCGGTATGCTTCGTTAATTTTTTCTTGAACATCTTTATAATCTGGGATTAATCTTTGCGCCCTTTCGAAATTATCGAACGCTTTTTTTGCACTTATTCTATTGTTCTCGTTTAAGAGATTGATCCCCAAATTATACCGGGCTTCGGCTGCCTTATAATTGCTTTCGGCCAATTCTGCAACAAACTTTTGGGGATTGGGGATCAATGTTAAACAAGACGGACAATTATTAATTTCGTTGCTTAGCCAGTTAATTTGTTGATATTCGTATCCTATAGCCTCCCAACGCAGCACTTCTCCAGAAAGTTTAGCTTCATCGATTTTCCGGAGATGGCTTTGTAAAGAAAAACGATAGGCCGAAACCAGAACGGTTCTTGCTTCTGCATTATTAGGCGAATTTTGAAGCCGATTTACGGCTTTTGTTAGCGAAGCATCATAGTTTCCATTTTGCAGTGCTTTTTTTCCGGTGGTACATCCAACAATTAGTATGGATAAATAAATAAAATACCGTAATCTTGAAATAGTTTTCATGGTGATTTGCGTTAACATGAACTCCTCTATATTTAAGGCTTTAAAACCCTGTTTAATTATAAGACGATACCAAATGAAGATTAGTTGCAAACCATTCGAATTACTATTAAAACATCCATTCTCGATTTCAAAATTTACAAGGACAAGTACGCCTCTCCTGCTTTTAAAAATAGAATATGAAGGCATTATAGGTTATGGAGAAGCCAGTATGGTACCTTATATGGGCGAGAGCTACGAAACCGCCCATGCGTTTTTAAAGCAAGTAGATTGGAAGCAAATTCAATTCCCTTTTAATTTCGCAGCAATAATTGCGTACCTGGATAGCGTTGCCCCTGGCCAACCGGCAATAAAAGCCGCCATAGATATTGCCTTAAACGATATTAATGGAAAAATAACTAATAAACCCTGTTACGAGATCTACGGTGCTAATCCTGCACAAATGCCGCTTACTTCTTTTACTGTCGGGATCGATACTCCTGCTGTTATTCGCGAAAAGCTAAAAGATGCTGAGGCATTTAAAGTAATTAAAGTAAAATTGGGCCGAGACAACGATAAAGAGCTTATAGAAACGATTAGAAGTGTTACCCATTTGCCTTTATATGTGGATGCCAACCAGGGTTGGGCCGATCGTAAACAGGCGATAGACATGATTTATTGGCTTCATAGCCAAGGTGTTTTGCTAATCGAGCAACCAATGGACAAAAATAACCTGGATGGCAATGCCTGGTTAACTGAGCGTAGTCCGATCCCCATTTTGGCCGACGAAGCGGTACAACGGCTAAAGGATATGGATAATTTAAAGGGGGCCTATCATGGTATTAACGTAAAACTGATGAAAAGTTGCGGGATGTACGAAGGGCATCAGATGATCCTGAAAGCCAAAAGTTTTGGCATGAAGGTACTAATTGGTTGTATGAGTGAAACTTCGATCGCAACACTAGCCGGAGCTTCTTTAGCCCCACTTTGCGATTGGGCAGATTTAGATGGGCCATGGTTAACTAAAAACAACCCCTTCGACACCCCTCAATTAAAAGATGGCCGGTATGTTTTATCTAATAAGCCGGGTTTGGGGCTCAGCGGAATGGACGAGAATTTGTTTGAGGTTTAGACTCTCTTTATTTTTTAGTTTCTTTTCCAAAATCTTTCATCAATTGGATTTTAAAAAACAGGATTGCTGCAAAAGTAGCCCCAAAGAAGGCCACAATTAGCCAACTGTCATTTTTATAAGCCCACCGCATCCCTACAATTGACAAGATAAGCCCCAGGTAATAAAATACGTTTATCGCAATTTTTTTAAACATCTCAAAAAAAATTCGGAAGAGCGAATAACAGGGTATTCGCTCTTTCAATTTAGTAAACCGGCATATTAGGGTCGAAAGCTTCTTGCCAAGCTAGAATACCGCCTTTTAGGTTATATAAGTTATCAAAGCCATGTAGTTGCTCTAATTGCATTACTGCAGCAGCACTTCTCTTTCCACTACGGCACTGCACAATTACCGGTTTATCGGTAGCAATTTTATCAGTTTCGATTAAAATGCCACCTAGTGGAATATTAAGACCATCGAGATTTGAGGTTTCATATTCGAAAGTTTCCCTCACATCGATTAGTTGAAAATCTTCACCGCTATCTATTTTCTGCTTAAGCTCTTGTACTGAAATTTCTTTCATGTTTATCTTTTTTTTTACAAATATACAAAAAACCATCATTGTGCAGTCCCTGTTAGTTGTGCTATCGGGATTTTGATTTTTTGGATCGTCGAAAGACCATCACGAAATGACACATAATAAAGCATTTCCGTTTGCTCATCATAATAAGGGTTGGTATCGAAGCTTTGTCCATTTACTTTAGGCCCCAAATTTTTGGGTTTCGACCAGTTTTTCCAGGTATCGTCCAGCCGCGTGCTTACATAAAGATCAAAATCGCCATAACCACTGTAACCATTACTTGCAAATAAAAGAGTTTTATCGTCGCTTAACATAAAAGGATTGGTTTCGTCGGCTGCGCTATTTAGGCCTTTACTCATGTTTTGAAGGAGACTAAAGGTATTTTCGTCTTTTGGTTGAGTAAAATAAAGGTCGTAACCACCCTGGGTTAAATCAGATTCGATCCCAAAAATAAGGTGTTTCCCATCTCTGGTTAAGAAAGCGTCGGCATAATCGCCATAATTATTATAGGCCGTAATTTTTAATGGTTTCTGATAAGTAAAATCCCCATCGTTTAAGCTAAAGAAATCAAACCCTAGTATATCGCTCCCTTGTCTATATTTATTTTCGCTGCCCATTAACACGGTTTTTGTTTCGGGAACATAACCCAATATGAAGTTTAATTTGTCGTCGTTTTTTATGTGTTTTGTTACATCTTTTATTGCTGTTGGCTGGATTAAGTTAAGCACGTGTACCTCTCCGGCGCTATCCTCGACACTAATGGTATAATAAAAATCGTTCCCTAAAATAAATAGGGAATTGAGTGCGTAATCCTGATTTGGGGCCTTGATAAAGGTTACCGGATCGGATAGTTTCTCGGCGTCTCTTATTAAATTTAGTGGCGGTTGTATGGGATTTTCAAGATCTGAAATAGCAATGGCATCGACCTGTTTTTGACCGGGTTTTAAGGCAAAGTTAAATTCGACCCGTACCATTTTTACGTCTTGCTCTGGCTGTTCTAAGAAAAAGTATTCGATATCGGCATTGTTTTCCACGTTGGGGGCCACTTCTATTTTACGTCGTTTTTTATTGAAATAGTAAGCCCTATCTGGATTACCTTGTTTTTGAAGGGAGTTTATCCATCTCGTAAATCCTCCTGTCTTTTTACTTACTGTTCGAAATTTCCCGGCAGCATTTCCAACCATAATTCTACTTACGCAGCCTGCGTTTAAATTTTCGAAAACTGCAATTTGCTTTACCGTTTGCGCTTGTTCAAATTCGACTTCCACATAAGCAGTTCCCTGCGCGTCTTTAGCGACCCAGGCATTTGCGCTGGGGCCACCTTGTGGAAAAGCATCGGGTTTACCTAAAATCCGTTTAATACTATTTAATTTTCCACCCAGGTCGGACGAATATTTTAAAACCTTGCTTGCCCATTGTACTTGTTGGGCCTGTACCAATAGCGGGAGTATAAAACAACAGAAAAGAATTTTCCTCATCGTTATCGTTTTAATGAATACAAAAACGGCTGCAGGTAAACCTGCAACCGAACCATAAACAATGTTGCTTGCACAACTAGTTGTTAACCTTAATTTTTTCCACTTTTTTCCCTTTAAAGGCAAAAATGTATTCCCCATCGGCTGTAATATCAATTCCATCGCCATATCTATCGCTTCCGCCTTTACCTTTCGACTCTACCTTTCCTTTAATTTCCCCATTGGTCATATCAACCCCATAAATAACATTCTTCGAGTTTTTCTGGTTTCGCAAGAAGTAATTACCGCCGATTTCGTAAAAGAAATCTACATCGGGTAGTTTATCTGTGGCATAAACTCTTTTGCCATCTTCTTTTTTATAACTAGCGAGGCCCTTTTCCGATAAGATCACTACATTATCGTCGAAATCTATTACATCGGTAGCCTTTCCAACCCTGGCATCATTATGTTTTACATCAAACAGTTGTTTCCCCGAAGAAATATCGTACGAATAAAACTCATCTCCATCGCCCACAAAAACGGTTTTATCTTCGTGGATAATCATATCTGTTATGCGTTTATCAAATTTTTCGGAGCGCCAAACTGTTTGTCCGGTTTTATCGTCTAAAGAAAGGATGCTATTTTTCTGCGCGATATAATCGGTATAAATTTTATACTCTTTTTCCGTTCCATTAGGGGTTCTTCTGGTTGCGATTTCCTGAACCTCTACTTTACCACCCACCTGAACCATTACCCGATCGTTAGTTTTGTGAATATGAGGCATAGAGAAGGCTCCAGCAATTTTTTCTGATGCCCAGATCAGTTTGCCGGTTTCTAGGTCGTGCTTTTCGACATATTTAGTACGGCTGCGGTTTGCAAAAATGACAATATATACGGCATCTTTGGTAAAGATCGGGTCGGCCAATGTTCCATAAATTCCTTTTTGAGACCTATTTCCTAACAAGCTCGACGATTTAGTCATATCGTTTTCGTAATCTACTTCCCAAACTTTCTGGCCATTATCTAGATTAAAACATTGTAAGCCATCTAGCCATAAATAAACCTTGTTCCCGATAATATCTAAATTTACGATAGCCTCTCTGGTAATCAGTTTCTTTTCGATGGTTCCTCTAAAAGTTGCATCCCATAAAATTTCTCCATTAGCGGCATTTATTTTAACCAATTGATTTTTGAAGCCTGAGAATAAAGCTGCTAAAGCGGTTGGTTTGTAATTGAGCATTACAATTTCATTTCTGTCTTTGTCGTAAACATACTTGCCAACACTTCCCTTAAATAGTTTTGTTTCCCAGATCTTTTCGCCAGTTTTTGCCTTTACCATATTAAGGCCGTCTTTTTGGGCAATCATAAAAGCATCGAGTTCGTTAATATAGTTTACGGTTTCTACCGGGCCACCATCTTTAGCCAGCAGGTTCTGATAGTTTTCTGAGTTCCACATCTCTTTACCGGTTTTTACATCGATTACCGCAATGCGATCGGTTCCTAGTTTTCTGCTATCGAATAGAAACAGATAGCCCCCGTCTTTATTTCTGATATAATATTGAAACTCGGAAGAATTCGTTTTATTCGTAGTTATTTTTTTGTAATCGCCTTCCCAAAGCTGTTTCCCTTCGCCATCTAATACCGTTGCAGAATTACCATCAGTTCCTAAAACAAATGTACCTTCCTCGTTAATCATCGAAATTACATTTGCTTTATTCGAAAACTCCGATTCCCAGACTGTTTTAAAATTGCCAGATTTTTTACTTGCTTTGCCACCGCCAACGAGGCTTTTTAATTTGCCAAACTGAGCTTGAGCAGTTACGCTGGTTATGGCCATCAGCGTAGCTAAGATGATTAATTTTTTGTTCATGGTTTTTAATTTATTATTCAATGTTTATCGTTTGTCTAATCTTGTAGCGCTGTTGTTTTGGTAGTTTAAATTCAAATTTTTGTTTCAATACCAGGTCGGCTATGTATTCGATAAAATCGATGTCTTTGATATCGCTATCCACTTTAAAAAAGGACGATAATTTGCCGTTTTGTACCACCGCCATATCGACCACGATATAACCCTTTACTGCGCTAAATTTTTTGTTTTTCTTTTTTAAGAAATCAGGGCTTTTAAACAAGGCATCGACCTCTTTTGATACCGCCTCCTGAACCTGTTCTTCGTCGGTTAAAACAGGTCGTTTTTGAGCGTGGATATTCGACGAAAAAAAAGTACCCGCCAAAACGCAAAGCACAAACAGGTAACGATTTATAGGCAAAGACTTTTGCATGGAGAAAGTATTTTTACTTCCTCAAAATTGGACGAAAATAGTGCGCCCTGAAATACCCTCAATGTGGTATTTTTATATACCCAATAACGCGTAGGTTTTTTATTTTAACCCACCCTTTGTAACAACTTGTCTTTTGAAGCGTTTAATAATAAATCTTTATTATTACGCTAATTATGAATAGCATCTCTCGTTTCTTCTGGTTTTGCGCCGGCATACACCTCGATACTTTAGAAAAACATCCCACCGAACAGAATAAATATATTGGGATTGGTGCTACCATTTTTTTCACAGGTCTATTTGCTGCATTATCTGGTGGATATGCCATGTATTTCGTTTTTAAAGGCGGCGATTTTGCCTGGCTTTTTGCAATGGTTTTCGGCATTATCTGGGGTCTGGCCATTTTTAATATGGATCGATACATTGTATCGAGCATTAACAAAAACGCATCAACTAATAAGCAAATTTTACAAGCTACACCCCGGATCCTTTTAGCGATTATGATAGGGATGGTTATTTCGCGGCCTTTAGAATTAAAGATCTTCGACAAAGAAATAAAGGACCGTTTAAAAGTAAGTTATCTGAATGGACAAAGAGCTAAAATTGATACCTTAAACAAAGCTTTTGGCAACAAATACACCATAGAAATTAACAAGCTAAAGGACAGTAAAACACAGCGAGACTCACTCGCATCAGCAATAAAGGCTGACCGTCAGAAGTTAAATTTTGAAATTTTTGGCAATAAGACAACCGAAACCTCTGGTATTATGGGCTACGGGCCTTATGCCAAAAGAAAAGAAGCCGAATTAAAACAAAGGGAGCAAAACCTCGATACTTTAAACAGTGAGGTACGGCAGCTCGAAAAATTCGTAGATGGCCGAAAGCAATTCGATGGCTTAATGACAGAAAAGCTTTATACTTCTAAACAATTAGATAGCTTAAGCAATATTGCAGGTTTTGCCGATCGTAACTGGGCACTAGGGCAGCTAAGCTTTAATGCCGATGGGAGTAAAGACAGCAACACGGCAATTGCCATTACTTTTATAGGCCTTTTGTTTATTTTCTTCGAGTGCTTACCTGTATTTGTAAAATTAATGAGTAGTCGTGGGCCTTACGATAATACTATCGAAAACCTCGAACTTACCCAAAACCACTTATCTGATAAGGATAAAGATTTTGAAATTGAAGTCGCCGATGGGATTTACGAAACGAGAGTAAGTACCGAAATAGAACGGCGAAAAGAACAAATTAGGCGTGCTGCACAAGGTGATTAGGCCCGCAGCATTTCAATATGTTCAATTCCATCTTCCAGGTAAACTTCACTGGTTTGAACAAAGCCAAAGTTTTCGTAAAATCTTTTCAGGTAAAGTTGAGCCCCAATTTTAATTGAGTTAACGGCATAGCTTTGCCGGGTATTTGAAATTGCCTTTTCAATTAAAGTAAGGCCAATACCCTTACCGCGATAGCGAGGAGAAGTAATTACCCTGCCAATACTAGCCTCTTCGAACGAAACTCCGGGTTTAACAATTCTACAATAGGCTGCTATTTCGTTTCCGTCGAAAGCTATTAGATGAAGTGATTTTTGATCTTTAAAATCTATATCCTGATAAACACAATTCTGCTCGACTACAAAAACCTCATTACGCAATTGCAAAATCGCATAAAGCTCGGTAGTGGTAAGTTCATCGAAGTTTTTATAGACCCAGGTAAGCTTCATTTTGAGAGGAGAATTATGGGTTTAAGCTAAATTTCGTCCTGCATTAACAATACCATATACGGTGCGAATTGCCAGTTTCTGATAGGCTTGTTGTGCTTCGTCATTTAATTCGTGTTGCAGTTTCTCTAAGGCATAATGTTGGATGAGGACCAGCGGAAGTACAATCCTTTCGCGAACAGCAATAGAGAGTTTCTCGACTGGATAATTTTCCATTAATGTTTCATGGCCTGCCAATTTCAATAACATGGTTTTAGAAAGCTCGAATTCAGCATGGAGTATTTTCCAGAATTCGCCAAATTTTTTGTCATTCGCCAAATAAGCGGTAATCGAGAAATCAGATTTACTCATAGACATGGTACAATTATCTATAATCGTTTTAAAATAGCCCGAACTCCGGTATGTTTTCGCAACCTGCTCCCAATTTCCATTCAGTTCCTGGTTTTTTAATGCCGTTCCTATGCCATAAAAGCCCGGGATATTTTGTTTAAGCTGGCTCCACGAAGTTACAAAGCTAATTGCTCGTAAGTCTTCCAGTTTTAAGGCTTCTCCAGAATTTCTTTTAACGGGCCTGCTGCTAATGGTTATTTTCGATAACAGGGTTAAAGGCGATAAGGTTTCTAAGTAAGGTAAAAATAATTCATTTTTACGCAGGGCTAAATAAGCATGATAGCTGTCGTTCGCCATTGCATCTAATGTCGAAAAGTTAGCCTCGTCTAAGAGCACATTGTGCTTTTCTTTCATTCCGGTAGAAATACCGGCATTAACGAGTTGTTCGATGTTGAATTCGGCACTATCTATAGAGCCATACTGCGAGCTTATTGTTTGCCCTTGTATCGTTAATTGAATATTTTTATTCGCAATTTCTTTACCCATTGCGGCATAAAAACGATGTGTTTTACCTCCTCCACGAGCCGGTGGGCCGCCACGGCCATCGAAAAAGGCTAGCTGAATTCCATATTTTGTAGTAATTTCTGTTAAGGAAACTTTGGCTTTAAAGATAGACCAGTTAGCGGCTAAATAGCCACCATCTTTGGTACTATCGGAATAGCCAAGCATAATATCTTGTTTTTTACCTCTACGGGCCAAATGCGCGCTATAAAACGGATGTTTATAAAGCGTTTCCATAATTTCGGCTGCGCCTGATAAATCATTTACGGTTTCGAAAAGCGGAACAAAATCGATATGCAATTTTTCTGCCTCCCAGCCATTCCATAAAAACAGCTCTATAAGCTGTAAAATATCGCTGGCTTGCTGGCAATTACTAATAATAAACCGGTGGCAGGCCCTTTCGCCATTATTATTTTGCATTTGTCCAATTTCGGCGATCGTTTGCAAAATATCGTTAATTACAGAGTCGGGTTGGTCGGCATAAATAATTTTAGCCGTCTTAAAGCTCATCGACTCAATTTTCCCGGCTTCTGATAAATCGTTATAATGTGTGCTAAACAAAGCGCTAATTGGCTTTTGTTGACGGCAATAGGTGTGTACATCGCGCAATATGCGACTATCTTGTCTAATATCGAGTGAAGCAAAATGACATCCATATAGCTCGACTTTTCTTAACAGATCGTCGACCAGCGAGGTAAAAAGGCCGTCGTGATCGTCGGTCAAAATAACTTTTATCTGATTTAAATGGACAATAAGAGTATTCGAAATATCTTCGGGCGCTAAATTGCTATCAAAGGCGTTTTTGTATAAAATATCCTGTAAAACGGCAATGGTTTCTTCGACGCCCCTAAACGTGATCCGACGTTTCAGATTCCTAAAATCGCGATAATAGCATCTAAATAGAATTTGCCGCAGCATTTTAGTTACTTGGAGGGTTGTTTCGGGACTTACATTCGGATTGCCATCGCGATCACCACCAGGCCAAAAGCCAAGTTCTATTACTTTTTTCGAATCGATATGAAATTCGTTTAAAAGCTGATTAATTTCGGCCTGGATATTAGCGGCTGCAAAATAAAATACATTTTCCAAATACCAGGCTAAACTTAATGCTTCGTCGACCGGCGTTGGCGATTTTTTATTAAAAAAGGGCGTTTTACCCAGTTGTTGCAATAACTGATTAATACTGGAAATATCATTTACTTTGATGGCAGCAGTTAAGTCGTTAATAATTGCCAATACACTTCCTGGATAAAACTGAGTAGGGTGTGCAGTTAAAACCAGTCTCAGCGAAAACTCGTCGATTAGCCGGTCGACCTTGTCGTGCAATTCTTTGCTATCGATCGTTTTCTGAAACAATGCCCTTAACGAATTTTGTTCCTCATTAACATTTAACTTATTAAAAGATGCATCTTCTACTGCATCGAACAAAACAACCTGTCTTTCGATATACTGGATAAACCTGAATAATAAATCGGTAATTTCTTTAGCTGCTGTATTTGCCGTGTACTTTGAAAAAAACTCTTCAATTACCTCGGCAGGAGTTTCGTGATTTTTAACACCTTCCTCGCAATTCTTTATAAACAATGGCAATAAAGTTCCGGTATCTTTAACCTTATAAAAAGGAAGGGTTAGAAAAAGGCTATTATAAAGTTCGAAACGAGAGATGACCTCGTTATTAAATACAGATTCCCGTTTACTAATAGGTTGATGTGCTTGCATGCGCTTAAGGTAGTTATATTGTCCCTTAACAACAAAAATAATACAAAATGTGCTAAAATTGCATACAATAATGTTGGCATTATAGAAAAGATTTACTACCTTGTGTATTACAAAGGTTAAAACTAATCTTTTAAAAGAATCTACAAAATTTTGTAAGAGGAATTTTGTAACAATTGTTAATTTTTTGGGAAAAACAATCCCGGCAATATGCCGGGATTGTTTTATTTAATGAGCATCCACCGGTATATTAGTGGTCTTTTTAAATTTCTGCAGGTAGAGCAAAGGAATAGAGCATAACAATACCAGCCCAGCAATCCAATAAGCATCGCTATAAGTAAGTAAGAGCGTTTGCTTCATTACTGCGCCTTCTATCGCTTTCATTGCCATAATTTTTGCATCTAAATAAGAGGAGCCTTTGGCCATAAAATTATGAATCAAGCCATTTAACCGATCGGTAAAGGCTGGATTATATTCGTTAACATGAGTTAACAGGTTACTTCGATGAAAACCCTGACGAACATGGATCAAAGTGGTTAGTGCAGCAATACCAAACGAGCCTCCTAACTGGCGCATCATGTTATTTAAGCCCGAGCCCTGGCCTATTTCGGCTCCTTTTAAATCCTGAACTGCCAGCGTTGTTAATGGCACGAATAATAAAGCCATTCCCACACCTCTGATGACCAATGGCCAGAAAAACTGTTCTGTACCCGACGAGAGTGTCGATTTGCTGAGCATGCTACAAAAAACAAAGAATAAGAACATCCCGACGGTTGCCATAAATTGTGCGGGAATTCCTTTTTTAAGGAACATTCCGATAAATGGCATCATGGCAATGGTACATAATCCGCCAGGGAATAAGATCTCACCAGTTTGCAAGGCAGAAAAGCCTAATAAATTTTGGCAAAAAACCGGAAATACGAATACAGAGCCATATAATCCAAAACCCAAAATAAAAGAGGTAAACATTCCGACCGAAAAGCTCCGGTGTCTCATAATTTTGAAGTTCACGATGGGGTGGTCGGTACTAAGCTCTCGCCAGATAAACAAGAGCAAGCCAAACACAGAAGTAACGGCTAGCACAATAATATAAGGCGTAGCAAACCAATCTTCACTTTCTCCTTTTTCTAGTAACGTTTGTAAGCTCCCAACGGCAATTGCTAATAAGGCAATGCCCCACCAATCGATAGGCAGACCCTTACCGTCTTTAGGGGTTTCTTTTATAAAGGTAAGGGTACAATAGGCGGCGAGTATCCCGACCGGAATATTTACATAAAAAATCCACGGCCAATTAGTTAGCTCCAAAATATACCCCCCAATGGTGGGGCCTACCGTTGGGCCAACTACGGCTCCCAAACCAAAGAGTGCGGTGGCAATACCTACATCTTCCCTTGGCCAGGTTTCTAAAAGGATGGCTTGTGCGGTCGAAATTAATCCGCCGCCAGCTAAACCCTGTAAAATACGGAAAGCTATTAACTCTTCGAGTGAGGTAGCATTACCACAAAGAAATGAGGCAATGGTAAATACGATAATGGAAGTTAAGAAGTAATTTTTCCGACCAAAGCGGCTTCCTAACCAACCCGACATTGGCAATATAATTACGTTAGCCACAGCATACCCTGTCGATAACCAGGCCACATCTTCGAGCGTTGCCCCTAAGTTACCCTGGATCTGGGGTATAGCTACGTTTACGATAGTGGTATCGATAAGCTCCAATAACGCTGCAGTAATTACCGTAAAGGTAATGATCCACTTTTTTAAACCTACTTCGGCCATTGTTAGTTATTTATAACTACAGAAACTTTAACACTCATTCCAGGACGTAGTTTTTCTAAAATCCCTTTATCTTTGGTTTCGATCTTAATTTTTACCGGCACGCGCTGCACTACCTTTACAAAATTACCAGTTGCATTATCTGGTGGCAACAAAGCGCCTTTTGCTCCTGTTATTGGTGCGAAATTATAAACTTGACCTTCTATTTTCAAGTCTGGAAACGCATCGACTTCGATGTCGACTTTCGAGCCTATCTTTATTTTTTCTAGCTGGGTTTCTTTAAAATTAGCGGTCACATAAAGACTATTATCGTTAACAATAGCAAATAGCGATTGTCCGGCTTGTACTAACTGTCCTTTCTGAACATTCTTCTTAGAGACAATCCCAGAGGTAGGCGCTTTAATATCGGTGTAAGAAAGCTGTAATGCAGCAAAATCTATATCGGATTTACGTTGTGCCACACCAGAGCTACTCACATTTAATTGAGACTGGCTGGTACCCACTTGTTTTACAGCAGCATTATATTGATCTACAGCAGCTGTATAAGTGGCCTGTGCGGTTTCTTTTCTTGCTTTTGCTTCGTCGAAAGCCTGTTGCGTAATAGCGCCATCTTTAATGAGGTTTGCATAACGCTCAAAATCTTTTTGTGCCAGGTTTAGTTTAACTCTTGCTGCATCTATATTTGTTTTGGCGGTATTTGTATTGGCAGCAGTTGCTGCAATCTGTGCCTGCGATACACCTACTCCTGCATTGGCGCTGGCTTGCCCGGCTTTTGCTTGTTCCAATTTGATTTTGTAGTCGCGGTCGTCTAGAGACACTAAAACCTGGCCTTCTTTAACCCTTGTATTTTCTTCGAAATTAATATCGGTTACATAGCCCCCTACGCGGGCTACCACCGGGCTAATATCTCCATCGATCTGGGCATCGTCTGTATCGACATGTTTGCTGTAATATAAATACTCTTTAACTCCTAGTGCGGCGCCTAAAAGGATCAATACGCCTAATATGATTGGAAGAAATTTATTTTTCTTTTTTACTGGTTTTGTCATTTTGGTATGCTGTTTAATTATTTTGAAATTTTTCCTGTAGATTTTAATAAAGTATAGTAGGCCAACCCTGCGTCGGCTCTTGCGATTTCGAGGTTTATTTTAGCCTGATACAAGAGTGTTTCGGCATCGATCCTATCGGTTACTGAAGCGATATTATTCTTGTATTTCGACGCTAATAGCCTGTCGTTTTCTGTAGCCTGGGTAATTGAAGTCTGAAGTAAATTTATCTTTTTTACTGCTAGGTTATAATTTTGATAATTCTTGTTGACCTCTGTTTTTAAGCGATCGGTTAGGCTGCTTTTTTGCAGGCCGATTTCTTTTTGCTGAATAACCGCCTCGGCAACTTTATTTTTGTTTTTCCATAGGTTGGCCACATTCCATGATACAGTAGCACCTACAGTAACTGGCATAATAAACTGCTGGGCAGGGGGAATAAAACTACCACTTGGATTAATGAAATATAAATTTGCGCCAATTCCTACTGTTGGTAATTTTTCGGCTTTTATCCCCTTGATGTCGAAATCGGCCACTCTATTTTGCAAATCTAATTGTTGCAATTCCTGCCGATCGACTAAGGCTCTACTCAAATAACTATTTAAAGGTTCGACCGGGTTAAGGGTAAGCCCATTCTCTTCGAGTACTATTTCTGTATCTTCGGGCAAGCCCAAAAGAACATCCATATTATAATTGATAATTTTGCGATTGTTTTCTATTTCCAGATCCGTTAGCGAAACATTGGCCTGCTGCAATTGAAACCTGAGCACGTCATTTTTAGTAACAATTCCCTGCTCGAAAAATCTTTGTGCCTGTTGTAACTGACTAGCAATGGATTCCAGGTTCTGTGCTACTACTTTTTTACTCTGCATTACTTTGAACAGTGAAAAATAAGTTTCAATAACGACATAGCTAATTTCTTCCCGGCTTTTATCAACATCTAAATGAGCGATATCGATTAATAGCTTTGTCGATTCTTTAGCATATTTTAGTTTACCCCCGCCATATACCAATTCCTGAATACTGGTCGTACCTACAAAAGCATCGGCTCTGTTTGGTAAATGAATGGGGTCGCCACCGCCAATACTTAAGGTGCTGGTTGGAATTTCGGTATGGTTATATAAAAAGCTCGCAGCAGCTTCGGGCAAAGCATTATCGTTAAGCACTTCGAGTTTGGCTATCGCAACGTCGATTTTATTTTGTGTTAATTTTAAGTTTTTACTGTTCGCTATGCCTAGTGTAATGGCTTCGTCGAGGCTTAGCTTTTTAACAGATTGCGCCGATAAAAAAGCTGGCAGTAACAAGGCAACCAACAAAAGTTTAAGGGTGTTTTTTATCATTTTTGAGGGGTTAGGTGTGTAATTAAAAGGTCTTGTAAATGGGCAACCACGCGCTTTCTTAAAATTTCGCGGGCCTTATCGTTGGTGATGTCGAAGTTTGGATCCTTCATTACTTTACCGGGCGACACCACTACATTGGTAATCGTTCCGGTTATGGACGAAATAAGCATTCGGGTATCTACTTTTCTGAACTGCTTTTCGGAAATGCCCCGTTCTATAATGGCTTCTATAATAATTAAATTATTAATCATAGCTTCTCTTATTCTGCCGAACATTTCGGGCCTTTGCGATAAAGAAAGTTCTCTTTGCATCATTTTATGAAAAGAAATATTGGCGAAAATTCTCGATGCATATTTGTCAGCAACTTTTAACAGCTTTTCTTTAGCAGGGATATTTTCCTTTTCAATAGTATTTAACTGAGAATTAAACCCGGCAATCCGGTTATCCATAATTTCGTTAAAGACTCCCTCCTTACTTCCAAAATAATAATTAATCATAGCTATATTGGAGTTCGATTCTTTAGCGATCTGTCTTGTAGAAGTACCATCATAACCTAGTTCAGAAAATAATTTTTCTGCTGCTACTAGGATATCTGTTTTCTTATCTGCTTTTTCCATATTTAATTTGGTGTGCAAAATTAATCAATCGATTGATTAATTTCCAAATCAAAAAGCATTATTTTTACAGTTTGATTATAATTATTTACATTTATCGTTAAAAAATTAACTCATGCCCAAGTTTATATCTAAACCTTTATTGCTGCTACTCCTGTTACCGCTTCTATCTTTTAATTTGCCAAACCCTATTTATCGTACAGCTAATAGTTGGATAAGAATAAATTTACTGGGTTATCTGCCTATATCGAGCAAAGTTGCCGTTTGGTCGAGCAAGGGCCAGCTGTTACCCAAAACTTTTGAGCTTGTCGACGCCCAAAATGGGGAAGTAGTTTATTCATCTTCCAATATTAAACCTTTTGGCGCTTACGGGCCATTTGCTACTACAGCAAGATTTAATTTCTCGGATTTCAAAAAGCCAGGTAATTACTTTATTCGAGCTGCAGGCATTATTTCGCCGAAAGTAATTATTAACGACGACGTTTACCAGAATACGGCCGATTTTGCCTTACGTTATATGCGCCAGCAGCGAAGCGGTTTTAACCCTTACTTAAACGATAGTTGCCATACACACGATGGCTTTGCTTTGTATGGCGAAAGCGTTGAGATTAAGGACAGTACCCATTTCGATGCTTCGGGTGGCTGGCACGACGCCAGCGATTATTTGCAATATTCGACAACGTCGGCTAATGCCACTTACCATTTGTTAATGGCTTACCGCGATTTCCCAAAAGTTTTTGGCGACGAGAAACAAGCAAATGGTTTAGCCGGCAAAAATGGGGTTGCCGATGTTTTAGACGAAGCACGATGGGGCTTAGACTGGCTCCTTAAAATGCACCCAAAAGATAAGGTAATGTTTAACCAGTTGGCAGACGATAGAGACCATATTTCGATGCGTATTCCTAAAGAAGACAGCCAGTACGGGCGGGGTTTCGAGCGACCTTTGTATTTTATTAATGGCGAACCGCAGCAAAGGGGTAAGTTTTTAAACCAAACAACAGGCACGAGTTCTACCGCAGCAAAATTTGCGAGTGCCTTCGTTTTAGGGGCCTCCTTGTTTAACCAGCAAGATCCTGCGTATGCAGACCTATTAAATAAAAAAGCAGTTAGTGCACTTCAGTTTGCAAACCTAAAGAAAGGGGTAACACAAACTGTTTCTGTTAAATCGCCTTACATCTATGCCGAAGATAACTGGGTCGACGATATGGAATTAGCTTATGCTGCTACTGCACAATCGGCCAGTAAGAGCCGTAAAAAACTGCATTTAAAAGAGGCTTTTAATTATGCCGAGCAAGAAAAAATTACCCCATGGCTAGTTAACGATACGGCAAACCACTATCAGTGGTACCCTTTCGTAAATCTTGGGCATTACGAGCTCGCCAAACAAACCGAAGGCCAAACCAGGGAATCTTTAACTGGTTATTATAAGCAAGGTATAGAACAGGTTTGGGCTCGGGCAAAAGAAAATGCTTTTTATCGTGGTGTACCCTTTATTTGGTGCAGCAATAACTTAACCGTTGCTTTTACCATGCAATGTTATTGGTATAAACAATTAACCGGTGATACTTCATTTTCTGAATTAGCGCAATCAAATTTCGATTGGATTTTTGGATGCAACCCCTGGGGTACCAGTATGGTTTATGGCTTACCCAATTGGGGCGATACCCCTTCCGACCCACATTCGGCTTTTACCCATTTAAAAAACTATCCGATAGATGGTGGCTTAGTCGACGGGCCCGTATACACGAGTATCTATAAAAATCTAATCGGCATTCAACTCACAAAGCCAGACGACTATGCTGCTTTTCAGAGCGATTTAGCGGTTTATCACGACGACTATGGCGACTATAGCACCAACGAGCCTACAATGGATGGGACAGCTTCTCTTGTTTATTTATTAGCGGCTTTCGATAATCAGGCAAAATCTGCTCCTGCTAACTTCCAAAATGTGCAAGGAGCCATTATTAGAGGCAAGACAACCGAAAAAAAGATTGCTTTGGTTTTTACAGGCGACGAATTTGCAGATGGAGGAAAAAGCATTAGCTCCACTCTTCGTCAAAATAAGGTAAATGCCTCTTTCTTTTTTACCGGCAAATTTTATCGCAATCCTAAATTTAGCAAGCTCATTAAAACACTAAAAGTTGGTGGAAATTATTTAGGGCCGCATTCTAACGAGCACTTATTGTATAACGACTGGACAAAAAGAGACAGCTTACTAGTTAGTAAAACACAGTTTTCGACCGATTTAAAGAACAATTACAAGGCAATGGAGCAATTTGGAATAGTAAAAAAAGAAGCGCCTTATTTTTTACCGCCTTACGAATGGTACAATCAAAGTATTTCCGACTGGACCAGCGAAATGGGATTGCAGTTAGTAAATTTCACACCTGGAACTCGCTCCAATGCCGATTATACCTATCCCGAAATGGGCAAGTCTTATCGGTCGACTAACGAAATTTATCAATCTATAATCGATTACGACAAAAGCAAAGTTGATGGGCTAAATGGTTTTATGCTTTTATTACATATCGGTACCGATCCGAAAAGAACCGATAAATTTTATGATAAACTACCAGAATTAATCCACTATCTTAAAAATGCAGGTTACGAATTGGTTACTATTAACGAATTATTAACGCAGTAGAATTAAATGCTTATGCATTTAAAATAAATATTTTAACTTTGAGCAAATTTTAATAGCGATGAATACAGAAGAAAATAAAAATAGTTTCGAATGGGTTTGGTACGTAATAGGACTTTTAACAGGTATGTTATCTATTTTATCGGTAACTACTAATTTTGGTTTAGTTGTTTTATGTGGAATTTTGGGTCTAATCTTCGCAGGCCTGTTCTTGAATAAAATTGTAAAAGGCCGGGAATACTAGCCTTCTTTATTAAAAATTATTGTCAGATGAAGAAATTAACGCTGATTATTGCCTTAGCCTTATTTGGCTTCGCTGCAAATGCGCAAAATACAGCACCAGTAAAATTTCCAGCATTAGATGCAAGTCCTTTAGACGTAGCATATTACCCTGTAAATGCAGCAAAAGTTAAAAAGGATGATGCATCAATGCCTATCATTAAGGTTTTATACTCCCGCCCCTCCAGAAAAGGAAGAGAGATATTTGGCGTTTTAGAACAGTTCGGCAAAGTTTGGCGCTTAGGAGCCAACGAAAGCACTGAAATTTATTTTAACAAAGCTGTAACTATTGGAGATAAAAAAATTAAACAAGGAAGCTATAGTTTGTTTGCAATCCCAAATAAAGATAATTGGACGATTATTCTTAACAAGCAAACCGACAGGTGGGGTGCTTTTACCTACGACGAAACAAAAGACATAGTAAGGACTAATGTTCCTGTAGTTAAGTTAAATAAAGCAATCGAATCGTTTTGTATTACATTTACAGATTTAGCTGATGGGGCCAATTTAGTAATGGCATGGGATACTACTCAGGTGGTTTTACCTATCCGGTTTAAGAAATAGCGGCCATATCAGGTTATTTTATTGCAAAGGGAGGCTTTAGTTTCCCTTTTTTTGTGCCGAAAAGTTTCTCTTTCTTAAAAAACTATCGAAATAAATTAAGGCCAAAACAACGTCTACAAATAAGAATATCATTAATGAAGTATGATTAACTAACTGGTCTACTTTAAATGGAATATTTATTTTAGCGGCACCAAAATCGAATTTCAAATCACTAGTTGCAAGGGCATAGCCAAAAATGCAAAGTAGCGAAAGCACAAAAAAAGCACCAATACTATAAATAATACGATTATCGACCTTTGTTTTTAAAGCAACCGGCTTAAGCTCCAGGTTTACCTGCTCCATTACATTTCTGCTAAACGACATCGAAGGTTCTTCGAAATCGAGTTTACCAAGCTCTTGATGTACGGCCATTAACTCCTCATAAACTTTATGATATTGCGGGTTGATCGCCAGTATAGCTTCGATTTCTAATTTTTCGGCCGCGGTGCAATGGCCATCAATGTAATTCCAAAGTTGCTCTTCTATTGTATTCATATTAATTCTTTAACTTCGTCTTTCAATAAATATTGTAATTTATCTTTTAATCTGAGCCTTGCCCGGTGCAATTTTACCTTTACCGTATTTGGGTCCATGCTTAACGCAATACCAATTTCCTCCAGGCTTTGTTCTCCTTTATAGAATAATGTAATAATCGCCGCATCATCTGGTAGTAGTCTGTCGATTGCCTGATTTAAATAGACATACGCTGATTTTTTCTCTATCGTATTCGCGTCGAAACCCGTGCCACTATTTGCAATCTGCAATAGACTATCGTCGTCGTTAATAGAGGTTGTTATTATGTTGTTCTTGCGAAGAAAAGTCATCGCCGTTGTATAAGTTATCGTATACAACCAGGTGGTAAATTTAGAGGTCCGCTTAAATGTTCCTAGCGCTCTGTAGGCCTTTACAAAACAATCTTGTGCAATTTCTTCGGCATCTTCCCTGTTTTTAGCAAAACGCATGGCTAATGTAAATACAAAACGTTGATGGCGTTTAACTAATACGCCATAACTTGCGGTATGACCAGCAAGTACGGCTGCAATTAAAGCTAAATCTGTTTCATTTTGCTGCATAAGTTAAGGTTAAGACGCAGAGTCTGATTAACAGGTTACAGCAAATTACAAATTATTCGCTCGGTTATGCTTTACCTTCGGCAAAAAATTTTAGCCCTAAAATAGAGACAATCAAAGTAGTAATAAAGAACATGCGCCAAAAGTTAAAGGGTTCCTTAAAAAAAATAATCCCTATAAGTACCGTTCCAACCGCGCCTATGCCAGTCCAAACTGCATAAGCTGTACCCATTGGTAAAGTCGAGGTGGCTTTATTTAAAAACACAAAACTCATAATGGCACAAAATAAAAACCCAGCTCCCCATTTCAGATTGGTAAAATTAACAGATAATTTTAGGCAGGTTGTAAAGCCAATTTCTAAGGCTCCGGCAATAATTAGATAAATCCAGCTCATTCTTTATTTTTTTACAAAAGTGAGCTTCGGCAAGCAAAAGTTGTTTAACAAATGTTAAAAAATTTATTTAAGCCCTGCTCTTATTCTACTTAAGGTAACCTGCGTTACCCCTAAATAAGAGGCCAGGTATTTTAATTGCACTCTTTGTAATAAGGTTGGTGTTAAGGTCAAAAGTTCGGTGTATCGTTCGCTCGCATTTTTAAACTGATGATTTATTAACCGCTCTTCGGTTTTAATTAACTCCTGTTCGGCAAGTTTTCGCCCCCAGTTAGCCAGACCAATATTAGCAGCATATAATTCCTGAAGCGTGTAATTTGATATACGATAGAGAATGCTGTCTTCTAGCAGCATAATATCTTCGTAACCGGGTTGCTGGTTAATATAACTATGATAAGATAAGATCAAATCTCCTTCCTGGCCAAACCAAAAAGTAGCTTGTTGTTTATCGGTATGGCAATAAGCCATTGCAATTCCCTTTTCGATAAAATAGAGGTAACGCTCTACTTTTGTCGTACTCATTATCAAATGATTTTTGGGGAGCTCGACCCGTTCTAATGCAGCTAACAGTAATTGCAATTCTGTTTTAGGCAAAAGATAAATCTGATTAATTTTTTGAAGAATATTTTGCACTACATTTAACTTTAGGTAAAGTTAATCAGAATGATCAAAATTTTTCTTGTTGAGTGTAACCTATTTTTTTATTTTGTTGTCGTAGTATGCAGAACATCGTTCAAAAAAAATAAAAGAATGTTTAACCCATAAAAAATAAAACCATGAGTGGAGAATTAGTAGCAATAACTTTTTTTATCGGTGCCTTTGCAATGATCTTTGGCATCAGACATTTTTCGAGTAAAGAAAAAATGGCCATGATAGAGCGTGGCATTGACCCAGGCGTTCATAAAGCCACACCTAAGCCATTCTTAAGTTTAAAATTTGGCTTATTAATGGTAGGTTTAGGTATCGGTTTACTAGTCGCTTTGTTTTCGGTTAGAGGTGTTTTTGGTGGCCAAATGACTAATAACGAAGAAAGTCAGGCCGTAGCCATTTACTTTGGCTGTATTGGCATCTTCGGAGGTCTAGGCTTAATTGTGTCGTACTTCGTAGAGAAAAAATGGTTAGACAACCAGGGATAGTTTTAAGACCGCAGCCTTTAGTCTACAGACAAATTAGACTAAAGGTTGCGGTCTTAGGCCTTATGATTAGGTAATATGGCGACCGTTAACCTGCTTATACAATTCATTTTACCTTTATCGTTGTACATCTTTATTTCCCAAACTTGTGTTTTTCCGCCAATGTGTAATGGTTTACAAACGCCTTTTACCAAGCCGCTGCTAACTGGTCTAAGATGATTGGCATTAACCTCGAGACCCACAGCGATCTGTTTTTCGGGGTCTATACACATATAAGCCGCTATACTCCCTAAAGTTTCTGCTAAAACCACGGATGCACCACCATGTAAAATGCCAGCTGGTTGATGGGTTCGTTCATTTACGGGCATTGTAGCACAAATAAAATCTTCGCCGATTTCGGTAATTTGAATCTCCAATAGTGCTCCAATATGATTTTTTGGCCTATCGTTTAGCATTGAAAGTGTAAATGGCTTAAACCAGATCATAAATATCTTTCTCTAATTATTTTGCTATGGTGAATAACATGGCCCGCTAGCACATAAACCAAGGCCCTAACACTCATTTGCTTCTCATTCGAAGTACCTATTCTATCTAATTCGGTGTCGTTTAAAGATTCGATAAGGTACAGGTTTGCTCGTCTTAGTAACGAAAATTCGTCGGCCAAACCCGACAGGTCTCCATCTTTAAAATGGGCATTAGTAACGTAGCTATCTTCGTCGAAGCCTGGTAAACCTGCCTGTTCGTTCCTCGCAAAGCAAAGTAACCGATACACTAAAATACGTTCGGTATCTATTATATGGCCAGCCAGCTCTTTTATAGTCCATTTTCCTGGCGCATACGCATAGTCGGCCTTATTGGTTAAACTTTTTATAAAACTGGGAAAGTCGGTAGCCTGGCTATTTAAAATTTCCAGTACATCGCCGGCTACCTGGCTAATGTAATTTTGTCCCCATTCGGGATACTCATGTGGTTGTGGTCGGTTCATAAGTTATACTGCTTTTTAATACTATTCTAAAGGTTGTGCCTTTGCCAATCTCCGATTCTTTTACAAAGATTTGGCCGCTATGGTAATTCTCTATTATCCTTTTAGTTAAAGAAAGGCCTAATCCCCAGCCTCGTTTTCTGGTAGTATAGCCCGGTTGGAATACCGTATCAAATTTAGATCGGGGAATGCCTCTACCCGTATCTACGATATCGATAAACACTTCTTCTTTGGTTAGGTTTTCTATAATTTTTATGGCAATGGTTCCCTCATTCTCGATTGCATTTGCTGCGTTTTTTAACAAATTTTCTATTACCCAATCGAAAAGCGGAACGCTTAACATGGCTCTTACCTGGCTATCGCCGGTAACAACAAAGTTGATTTTATCGGAGGTCCGGATTTTAAAATAATCTACAAAATTCTGGATAACAACATATACAATATGATCTTCGAGCATTGGTTTCGAGCCAATTTTAGAAAAACGGTCGGTAATTATTTCCAGGCGCTTTATGTCGTTCTCCATTTCGGCAACCAATGGATCATCTTCCGCATTAAAGCGGGATTTAATGAGCTCGACCCAGGCCATTAAAGACGAGATTGGGGTGCCTAATTGGTGCGCTGTTTCTTTAGCCAATCCCACCCATACCTGATCTTGCTCCGCTTTTCGGGCGGAACTAAAAGCAACATAAGCCGCCAATATAAATAAAGCCACAACCCCAAGCTGGATGTAGGGGAAAAACCTTAGTTGAGTTAAAATGAATGAATCTTTATAATAGGCGATCAGTTTTTCTCCGCCCATGCCCTGCATAATCGCGGGCGGGTGTTGCTTTTTCATGTTGGCCAATTGCCGCACAAAATAAAGTGAATCATAAACCAATTTCTGATCCGCTACATTATAAAAGGTCTTAGTCGTGTCCAACCCATCCCAGGTAAAAATAGAGCCATCTTTTTTCGTCACAATAACTCCCATTTTTGTGTTCTTTTTAATGGTTTCTATTACATCGGTTAATTGCTCGTTATCGTACATTTGCATGCGCAACTCTAACACCTTTACCCAAAGTTGAAACTGAGCAGCCTCTTCTCGCTCCATTTTTTGCACAAAAAAATTGGAGTAAAGCACAGATGCCCCACCTATTACGATAGCAAAAATGAGTAAGAATAATTTCCAGCGCCGTTTTTTCTGATATGGGTTCATGCGATTGAAGGCAAATTACAAAATAGCTATCAAAAATAGCGCAACTGAAGTGTAAACAAGCTACGAAAATATATCTTTGCATGGTATTTGCATTTTTTTGTTAAGAAATAAGGGAATACATTCAATTTATGGAAAAGAAAGTTCGTGTTAGATTTGCACCAAGCCCTACGGGCGGATTACATTTAGGCGGAGTTAGAACCGCCCTTTTTAACTATTTATTTGCCAAAAAACATGGCGGGTCCTTTATTCTGCGGATAGAAGATACCGATCAAAATCGTTTTGTGGCTGGTGCAGAACAATATATTGTAGATTGCCTCAGCTGGTGCGGCCTTAGACCCGACGAAAGCCCGCAACAACCCGGTAATTGCGGGCCCTATCGCCAAAGTGAAAGAAAAGCAAGTTACAAGCAATATGCAGATCAGTTAATTGCCTCTGGACATGCCTATTATGCTTTCGATACCCCCGAAGAATTAGAGGCCAAACGTAAAGCATTCCCTAATTTTTTATACGGACAAGCTAGTCGCATGCAAATGCGCAACTCGCTCACGTTAAGCAGCAATGAAGTTGCCGACCTCCTACAAAAAAACCAACCTTATGTAGTACGGATTAAGATTCCTGCAAATGAGACCGTTACTTTTACAGATCTGATAAGGGGCGAAGTAAGCTTCGACACCAATTTAGTCGACGATAAAATACTACTCAAAGCCGATGGCATGCCTACTTACCACCTTGCAGTAGTTGTCGACGATAAAGCAATGGAAATTAGTCATGTTTTTAGAGGTGAAGAATGGCTTCCTTCTGCGCCGATCCATATCTTATTATGGGAATACTTAGGCTGGGCCGATACAATGCCAGAATGGGTGCATTTGCCGTTAATTTTAAAACCCGACGGACATGGTAAGTTAAGTAAACGCGATGGCGACCGTTTAGGTTTCCCGGTTTACGCCCAAAACTGGAAAGACCCCAAAACAAGCGAGGTTACTGCTGGATTTAAAGAATTAGGCTTTATGCCCGAAGCTTTTGTTAATCTTTTAGCCATGTTGGGTTGGAACGACGGAACGGATAAAGAACTATTTACACTAACCGAATTAATCGATTCGTTTTCGATAGCACGCATTAGTAAGGCCGGAGCAAAATTTGATTTCGAAAAAGCCAAATGGTATAACCACGAATGGATTAAACTTTCTTCGCCCCGCAACCTTTTACCTGCTGTTAAAAATGTTTTGGCAGTTAATAACATCGATGTTAATAACGAAGATTTGTTATTGAAAGTAATCGACCTGGTAAAAGACCGTTGCACCCTGCTCCCAGATTTTATACCACAAAGCGCCTATTTTTTTAGCCCGCCACTTAGTTACGACGAAGCAGCAGTAAAACCAAAATGGAGCCCGGAAAAGGCAGAATTCTTCGAAGAATTTTCAAAAAAAATAACCGAAGATTCGACAACCATCCAATGGGAAGAGGAATTTAAAGCATTGGCCGTCGAAAAAGGTTTTAAACCAGGCGAATTAATGCTTCCTTTTAGAATTATGCTGGTTGGAGGTAAATTTGGACCCGGTGTTTTTGATATTGCTCTCCTGCTTGGCCTTGCCGAAACCCAAAACCGTATTACAAAAGCAATCGCTGTTTTTAATTAGTTTTTTTGTTAAATTGGTACTATAATTAGATAGTTCTGACTTAAAACATAAAATATGCAGTGGTTTGGTAAAGGCAGCGAAAATATAGAAGACAGAAGAGGAATGAAGGGCGGTGGTGTAGCCGTAGGGGGTGGCATTGGGGTAATTATAGTAATTGTAGGCTTATTATTCGGCAAGGATTTAAGTGGTTTGGTAAGTCAGCTGCCTCTAGAACAAGGCACACAAACAGCCGGCAAGCGCGGAGTTCCTTCAGATCCGCAAGGAAAATTTGTTGCCGGAATTTTAGAATCGACCGATTCTGTTTGGATTGCCCAGTTTAACGCGATGGACGAAACCTACGAAAGACCTACAGTTTCTCTTTTTAAAGATGCGGTTCCTTCGGGCTGCGGCAATGCCAGCTCGGCTGTTGGTCCTTTTTATTGTCCGGCAGATCATAAGATTTACATCGATCTTTCTTTTTATACCGAATTAAAAGATCGTTTTGGCGCTGCAGGCGATTTTGCACAGGCCTATGTTATCGCTCACGAAGTGGGGCATCATGTACAAAATTTATTAGGCATTTCCCAAAAAATGCAGGAAGCCCGGGCAAGGTTAAGCGAAGTCGACTACAACAAGCTATCTGTAAAACTCGAATTACAGGCAGATTTTTATGCCGGGTTGTGGGCAAACCATGCGCAAAACTTGGAAAATTTTAGGTTAGATGCGGGCGATATCGACGAAGCACTAAATGCTGCAAATGCTATAGGCGACGATAAATTGCAAAAACAAGCCCAAGGCGAAGTTGTTCCCGATGCCTTTACTCATGGTACTTCGGCGCAAAGAATGTACTGGTTTAAAAAAGGATTTGATACCGGCGATATAAGACAGGGGGATACTTTTAACAGTAATCGATAAAGCTAAAACTATTTCAATACTTAACTGTTATCACTCCTTATTAATGGTGTTAACTCATTAGAAATTATTTATTTTTATTAACAAC
Organism: Bacteroidota bacterium; assembly: GCA_040388055.1. Lineage (GTDB taxonomy): Bacteria > Bacteroidota > Bacteroidia > Sphingobacteriales > Sphingobacteriaceae > Pedobacter. The sequence goes on along the minus strand of JAZKCO010000002.1, from coordinate 823,917 downwards.
CTTGTTCTTGCTTTAACTATTTTTGAGAATGATCCTAATTGTAGACGACACCCCCCAAAACCTGATTTCTCTAAAAAAAGTTCTGGAAAAAAATCATTTCGAGGTAGATACAGCCGCATCTGGTGAAGAAGCGTTAAAGAAGGTCCTAAAAAAATCTTATGTATTAATTATACTCGATGTACAAATGCCGGACATGGATGGCTTTGAAGTAGCAGAAGCCATTTCGGGATATAGCAAAGCAAAAGAAACTGCGATTATTTTCCTTTCTGCTATTAATACAGAGCTTAGATTTATAGCAAAAGGCTATTCGTCGGGAGGTCTGGATTACATTACCAAACCGGTAGATATTGATGTCCTTTTATTAAAGGTTAAAACTTTTTACCGCATTTACGAGCAAAGCCGACAGCTAAAAGAAATGCAAAACAGTTTATTAGCAGAGATCGAGTATCGTAAGGAAGCAGAGCAAAAAAAGGACGAATTTATTAGTATTGCTAGTCATGAGCTTAAAACACCGCTTACTAGTGTGAAAGGATATGTTCAGTTATTAGCTCGAAGTGTGGATAAAGGCGATACCGAAACTGTGAAAAAACATTTAGACAAGGTACAGATCCAATTAGAAAAGTTAAATAGTTTGATTGCAGATCTGCTCGATATTTCTAAAATTGAAAGTGGAAAATTAAAATTCAACAAGCAATATTTCTCGATAGATGCTTTACTGGATAATATTTTAGAGATTATGCATCAATCAAATCCGGAATTTCAGATTTTAAGAAAGGGAAAAGTTAGCCAAGAAATCTTTGCAGACGAAATGCGTATTGAACAGGTAATTATTAATTTCCTAACCAATGCTATTAAATATTCTCCGGGTACCGATCAGATTTTTATCACTTTAAATTTGGCCAATAATCAACTGTACTTTGCTGTAAAAGACAAGGGCATCGGCATGCTTCCGGAACAACAAAAAAGTGTATTCGATAAATTTTACAGGGTGGAGGAAACCTCTCAGCGCTTTCAGGGCTTAGGCATCGGGCTCTACATTTCGTCTGAAATAATCGCCCGCCATGGTGGAAAAATTGGAGTAAAAAGCACCTACGGAGAAGGCTCCGAATTTTACTTCCAACTGCCTGTAAACTTACAAACTGAAGCTTAATCTCTTAAATAAGAATGAATGAAAATGTCTTTAAAAAATAACCTCCGTCTTGGGCTTGGCTTATCGCTCTTTTTACTGATAATTAGTTCGGTTGCTTCATATCTTAGCATAAGCAGTCTCATCAAAAGCGCGGATTTGGTATCGCATAGTAACGAAATAATGAGTGGCCTGGATAATTCTATTTCGACACTTAAAGATGCAGAAACCGGGCAGCGTGGCTATCTCTTAACGGGAAACCCGGCTTTTCTGGAGCCTTATACCGGTGCCAAAGCAAGAGTTAATGCCCTGTATCATACCATCAATGCCTTAACCAAAGACAATGCTTTTCAGCAAAGAAAACTCGATGCTTTTAAAAGCCTGCTAGACAACCGGCTAAATATTATCGAAGAAACCATCCTCACTAAAAAGAAAGGCGGTAAAGTATCTGAAGCCGATTTATTGGACGGCAAGATTTACATGGATAAGGTAAGAAAGATTATTGGGGAGATGCGGGTCGAGGAAAACAGGATTTTAGCAGCCTCTACTTCCCGAATGAATAGTTTTGCAAATTATACGCCATTACTAGTTGTTTTAGCGGCTGCTTTGGCACTTCTCATTACTTTATTCTTTTATAGAAAAGTATCGTTAGATTTTAATGAGCGTGTTAAGTTGCAGCATCAATTACAAGAGAAAAGTGATGAAATCACTAATAGGATCGACGCTATCCAAGGTATTGCCAGACAAATATCGAGCGGGAATTATAAGATCAGACTTAACGAAGAGATTAAGGACGAACTGGGCAGCCTTGCGGGTTCTTTAAATGCCATGACCGAATCTTTGCAATACTCGTTTAATTTATTAGAAGATAAAGAATGGCTGCAAACGGGAATAGCTGGATTAAATGATAAAATGGTTGGCGAAAAAGATATTCCGGCTTTGGCTAACGATGTGCTGGCTCATATTGTGGCGCATACCAAAAGTCATGTTGCTGCATTGTATGTATCGGGCGAAGACAGGTTTCTTCATTTGGCTGGTGGTTATGCCCTTAATAAAGCTACGAAAAAAAATGCTATCGCATTAGGCGAGGGATTAATTGGTCAGTGTATGGAATCGCGTCAATTAATCTTAATAGAGAACATTCCCGACACAGACCTTACCATAAGCTATGCCAGTGGCGAAACCAGGCCTAAAACAGTAATTGCGTTCCCTATTATTAGGCATGGCTTAATTATCGGTGTTATCGAACTAGGGTCTATAAATACCTACTCACCAAGAGAATTGGATTTCTTAAATGCAATATCGAGTAATATCGGGATTGCTATACATGTAGCGCAAAACCGTAAAAAACTACAAGAACTTTTAGAAGAGACGCAGGCACAAACCGAAGAGTTACAGGCACAACACAGTGAACTTGAAGGCTTAAATGCCGAGCTCGAAGCACAAACTCAAAAAATACAAGCTTCGGAAGAAGAGTTAAGAGTACAGCAAGAGGAGTTAATGCAAAGCAATCAGGAGTTAGAAGAGCGAAGTAGTTTGCTTGAAGAAAAAAACCAAACTATACAAGAGCGAAACATAGAAATACAACAAAAGGCCGAGCAGCTCGAACAAAGCACACGATACAAATCGGAATTTCTGGCCAACATGTCGCACGAATTACGCACGCCTTTAAATTCTATTTTATTGCTGTCGAAACTTATGGCCGATAACGAAGAGTTAGATAAAGAGTATACTGAATATGCTGCAGTAATTCAAAGTTCGGGACAAGGTTTACTTATCTTAATAGACGAGATTCTGGACTTATCTAAAATCGAATCGGGCAAAATGGAACTGGAGATAGAAGAGGTCCCTGTTAGGGAAATAATGGCCGACCTCAGATCGCTGTTTAGCCCTATTGCAAAAAGCAAAAATCTTGGCTTCGAACTTAACATCGACGAAAATTCGCCAAACAAATTAGTAACCGATAAAATGCGTTTAGGGCAGATTTTAAAAAACCTGCTGTCTAATGCTTTTAAGTTTACCTCTAGCGGTAAAATAACTTTAAACCTTGCGGCCGATCTTGCCAATAAAACCATTTTCTTTAGTGTAGAAGATACTGGAATTGGAATTGCTCCCGCTAAACAAAGGTTAGTTTTTCAGGCCTTTCAACAAGCCGACGGCTCGACCAGGCGTAAGTATGGGGGTACCGGATTAGGTTTATCCATTAGTCGGGAACTTGCCAAGCTATTGGGTGGAAACATTCAGTTAGAAAGCATTGAAGGTTCGGGTAGCATTTTTACACTCTCTATCCCATTAAATTATACCGAAGAAATCCCGCATTCTGATGTACAAGCCATACAAGAACAATGGCAAGAACCAAAAATAATTGAAAATGAGGCAATAAAGGGGAATTTTACGGTTGATCATATTCCTAACGATATCGACGACGACCGGGATAATATTTTGCCTGGCGATAAGGTAATTCTTATTGTAGAAGACGATACTATGTTTGCCAAGGCGCTACTCGAATTTACCCATAAGCGAAATTATAAGGGCTTGGTTGCTGTACGTGGCGATACTGGCATAGATATGGCAAATGCTTTTAATCCTTTAGCTATTTTACTCGATATCCAGCTCCCGGTTAAAGATGGTTGGCAGGTAATGGAAGAGTTAAAATCCAATCCAAAAACCAGGCCTATTCCAGTTCATATCATGTCGTCGCTCGAAGTAAAAAAAGAAAGCTTATTAAAAGGGGCCGTCGATTTTATCAATAAACCGGTTGCGTTTGCGCACATGAAAAAGATCTTCGAAAAGCTGGAAGATGTTTTAGGCCGGCATCCAAAAAAAGTATTAATAGTCGAAGAAAATGAACAACACGCGAAAGCATTGGGGCACTTTTTAACCAATGCTGATATCCAGACTCTAATTGCTAAAAATGTCGACGAAAGTATAAAGACACTCCAGACAAAAGAAGTCGATTGTGTTATTTTAGATATGGGCATTCCCGATAAAGCAGCTTACGAGACCTTAGAGGCTATTAAAACAACTACAGGGCTCGAAAATCTGCCTATCATTGTATTTACAGGTAAGAATCTTTCAAAAGGAGAGGAAAACCGCATTAAGCAATATGCCGATTCGATTATCGTAAAAACCGTTCATTCTTATCAAAGAATATTGGATGAGGCCGGTCTTTTTTTACACCTGGTTGAGGAAAATGGGAAGCAAGGTAAATCGTCGGCACCAGAAAATCTGGGTGGATTATACCAGGTATTAAAGGGTAAAACGGTACTTATTGCCGACGATGATGTTCGGAATATTTTTTCCTTATCAAAAGCGCTCGAACACCATAATATGAAAGTCTTATCGGCCACCGATGGAAAAGAAGCATTGCGTGTTTTAGCAGAGAACCCTAAAATCGATGTGGTATTAATGGATATGATGATGCCTGAAATTGATGGTTACGAAACTACTCGAAAAATAAGGCAAATGGCTGCTTACAAACAATTGCCAATCCTGGCTGTTACTGCAAAGGCAATGATAGGTGACAGAGAAAAATGCATTGCCGCCGGCGCATCAGATTATATCTCTAAACCAGTAGATATAGACCAGTTGGTATCCCTTTTAAGGGTATGGTTGTACGATAAGGTTTAATTTTATGGAAGTTAAAACAAAGAAAATATTAATAATAGACGACGATAGCAGAAATATATTTGCCTTAGCAGCAGTATTAAAAAAGAAGAAATATGCGTGCTTATCGGCTAGTAGTGCAAAAAATGGATTCGATATTTTAGCTAGCGATAAGGATATTGCAGTAGTGCTTATGGACATGATGATGCCCGAAATTGATGGTTATCAGGCGATAGCAAAAATGAAAGCGCATCCCGAAATGGAAAGCATTCCGGTAATTGCAGTTACTGCCCAAGCCATGGTTGGCGATAAAGAAAGATGTATCGAGGCCGGAGCAGTAGGTTATATCGCTAAACCTATCAATATTGATGATCTTGTTTATCAATTGAATAATTATATCTAGCAAGATGTCACATCAATCTTCGATAAGCGACGAGCAAATAGAGGTTTTACTTGCCGATGTACTGGCACAGTATGGTTACGACTTTATGGGCTATTCGAAGGCTTCTTTAAAGCGTAGATTACAACGGCTATTCGGTTTGGATAAACAAGTGAGTTTTGCAGAATTCAGGTATAAAATTGGCAACGATGGCAGCTATTTTAAACGTTTCGTCGAACAAATTACGGTTAATGTTACCGAAATGTTCCGTGATCCAACTTTTTATCAATCCTTACGAACTAAAGTATTTCCGCAGCTTAGTTCGCATCAGTTTATTAGAATTTGGCTTGCTGGTTGTTCTACAGGAGAAGAAGCCTATTCTATGGCAATTGTCTTAAAAGAGCTCGGTTTATTGCATAAATCGTTAATTTATGCCACCGATATTAACCCGGTGGTTTTAGAAAAAGCAAGTCAGGCCATGTTTCCACTTAGCCAGATGAAACAATATTCGGAGAACTATATAGCATCGGGCGGGATAAAAGATTTTTCTGCATATTATAGTGCAAATTATTCATTAGCAAAATTTAATGACGACCTAAGGTCGAAACTCATTTTTTCGACCCATAATCTTGTTTCAGACCATTCGTTTAACGAATTTCAGTTAATCTTATGCAGAAACGTACTTATTTATTTCGACAGACCATTACAATCGAATGTGTTACAACTTTTTGATAATAGCTTAGAAAAATCGGGTTATTTGGGTCTGGGAACAAAAGAAACGATCGACTTTTCGACGATTGTAAAGAAATATAAAAGACTGGATCATGAAAAGATTTGGAGGAAAATAGATTGATGAAAGCTTGCAAAGCACTGATTATTGGCGGGTCTGCAGGAAGTTTGGATGTGTTATTAAAAATACTTCCGGGGCTCGACTTCGATTTAAGTTTTCCGATTATCGTGGTTGTACATCGCAAACAAGGAGCAGATTTCCTGCTTGCTGATCTTTTATCCTCAAAAACCACTTTAAAGGTTAAAGAAATCGAAGAAAAAGAGTTAATTATGCCTGGTACTATTTATATCGCTCCCTCTGGTTATCATTTATTATTCGAAAAAGACTATACTTTTTCCTTAGATTGTTCGGAAAAAGTAAATTATAGCAGGCCTTCTATCGACGTAGCTTTCCATTCGGCGGCCGAAGTTTACCTCAATAAGCTAGCTTGCCTATTGCTTTCCGGTTCGAACAACGACGGCGTTAACGGGTTACAAGCAGTTAAAAATAAAGGTGGTGAAGCAGTGGTTCAAGACCCCAAAACTGCCGCTGTTAGCTATATGCCAGCACAGGCAATTTCGAAAGTTAAAATAGATAAGATATTAACTACAGCCGAAATGGCAAAATATATTAACTCATTAGTTTAGCGCTCCATAAAATGACTAAAAAGATTTTTATTTTCGACGATAATAATGACATTCTGGAATTGTGCAGCTTAATTCTGGAAGAAGCTGGTTATGAGATTAAAACTTCGACGACTTCGAACGAAATCATAACCCAGGTATTGGCCTATATGCCCGATTTAATTTTCATGGATAATTGGCTGCCCGATGTAGGCGGTGTCGAAGCTACCCGGGAATTAAAAAATCATCCTGCGTTGCAGCATATTCCGGTTATCTATTTTTCGGCTAATAATGAAGTGAAATTATTAGCCGAAAAAGCAGGTGCTGATAATTATTTATCAAAACCCTTCGACATTAAATCTTTAGAAGATATGGTACATCAACATATCGGCTAATTTTTCATCCGGCCTTGTTCGGCTTCTGTTCCTGTGGTACGGCGACGGGCAGGTTTAATTTCATTTTTACCAAATCTATAAGTAAAGCTAATTCTACCCACCTGACTTTCATTTTTCTGGTATAACGCATAACTTAAACCCGGATAGGTACTAGATAATTTTGTGTTTTGCGTATTAAACACGTCGCTCAATGCCAGTTTTAAACTTGCTTTCTTGTTAAATAAAGATTTGCTTAAACCCATATCGACCCCATATTGTGATTCGATGCTTAACGTACCATAATCAAGCGGCGATTGATAATTACCCATTAACTCGGCTGTAAATCCTTTAACAATTGTAAAAGTATGCTGGGTTTTAAATTGAAAGGAAGTCTTCCCTGTTTTTAAAGCCCGACCCGCTAAATCTGGTGCTTCAAAACCCAGATAAAATATATTCAAATTCTGATTGCTTTCCCACCATCTTGCAATTTTAATGGGAATATTTAAATTAACACCATAGCTCTTATTTTTTGCAATATTAGCATTAGTTTGATAGAGTGCTTTTTTCGATTCGTCTGGTAAGATAACCTCGGTAATTACATCATTAACAAGGCTATAATTTACACTAAGCAGGTATTTTCCCATTAATGTATAAGAAACCTCGAAATTATGTGTGTATTGGGGATTTAAGAACGGATTCCCTTTGCTATAAGTATATTGATCTAGATAGTAAATAAATGGATTTAGGGCATCGTAACTCGGCCTATCTATACGACGACTATAGGAAATACCAACCTGATTATTTTTATTTAATGTTTGATTAATAAAAACACTTGGGAAAAAATCTAAATAACTCCGATCTACAACAGTATGGGTTGTAACTAGGTTTCCGGTCGAATTGGTCTGCTCCATTCGTAAGCCCAATTGGATGCTCGTGTTTTTAAATTGACGGTTAACATTAGCATAAGCGGCATTCACATTCTCACTATAGATAAACTGATTACTCCGACGTACATCATTTTGCCAAACATTGTCAACAATCTCTTCAGCCCTTAAATTATTATCGGTTTTTACCCAACTGCTTTTTACCCCGGCTTCCAGTTTTATTTTTTTAAGAAGAGTAGTGCCATAATCGACCTTAAACGCTTTGATATCAATTTTAGTTGGCGTTGTATTTCTCATGTAGTTAACAGGCCGTAATAAAGATCCATCTATGTTTAAGTAGTTGTTTACATAGTTCGCGCCGTCCTCTCCATTATACCTGGAGTAATCAAGATCGGCCGAAATTTCTTGGCCGGCAGTATCCAATATCGACTTGTAATTAAGATTATAAGCCATATTGTTATATTTATTACTAACCAGATTATTAGCAATTACAATCGAATCTATTTTTTGAAAGGAAGAGCCAATGCGGGTGTTATTGTCGGTATATTCCGAGCCCTTATTCATATAACCATTAACCAACAAGCCAATGGTGTTATTCTTGTTAATAAAAACATCAAGCCCGGCCTTAAAATTATTATTCCTGTTTTTACGAAGGTTATCTCCTATCTGCATAAAATAGGTATCTGGATTACCATTGGAGATCCGGTCTATTACTAAACGATTATCTCTTTTGTTATTTCCATAATTATAATTACCAAAAATATTGACATGTGCAGTTCTGTTATTTAAGTTTATTCCTGCATTATTTCTGAGGTGATTTCCATAACCCAAAGTTCCGTTTATACTCCCATTTGTGCCTCCATTTTTATTTTTTTTAGTTTTGATATTGATGATTCCAGAGTTGCCGGAGGCATCGTATTTTGCCGAGGGGTTAGTAATGAGTTCGATACTTTCCAATTGTGAGCTTTGCATATTCCTAAGCAGGTTGGCAACATCGGCACTACTCATATAGGTTTGTTTACCATCTAATAAAATTAAAACGCCTTGTTTTCCCTGCATCGAAATTTTATCGTTCTGATCGACCGTAACCCCTGGCGCTTTTTGCAATACTTCCAATGCAGTAGACCCAATGGCGATGCTACTATTTTCTACGTTCATCACTAATTTATCTGCCTTACGCTCGATTAAGGGTTTTGTAGCCGTAATACTTACTTCCTTTAGCATTTTACCTTCCGACCGGAAAGTAATTAGGGGGAGGTTTAAGCTCAAATTCGTTGCCTCCAGCTTAAATGGATTTCCTTTATAAGTCGAAAAACCCATCATATTTGTTTTCAGGTAATAATTTCCAGTATTTACATTGATGAATTGAAATTTCCCTTCCATGTTGGTTAGAGCGGTTTTTACTAAGGAAGAATCGCTTGTTTTAAAAAGTCCAATTGTGGCATAATCGACAGGTTTTTGAGTCTCGTCTAAAATTGTTCCGTTAATTGTTCCTTGAGTGGTTTTTTCTTGGGCAAGCGCCATTTCTCCAGTAAGCAACGCAATAAAAATAAGCGATAAAAAGTAAAGTTGTTTCATTTGTGTTTTGGTTATTTAGGTTAAAAAAATTGGGCATAAAAAGTCCTGGCGTTCACACGCCTATGTTTTCATTCCATAAATTTTTAGTTTAGTTTAAAAAGACCGGAGGTCTCTTTATTTAGTTTGTACCTTATAGACGATGAGCCTATAAGAAAGGTTACATGAATTTTATTTTTTATAGGCGGACTGTAGGGCTAAACATAAAAAAAGGCTGTGCATTTTTGAAGTGAACCCCAAAAGTTGGACAAAAACTTTTGGGGTTTACTATTTATGACAAAACACACATTTGATGAGAAACTAGATATAGTTTCTCAAGTGAAAAACGGGAAGCCGATATTGCGCATATCCCGCGAACTCCATATCCGCGAAGGCATGATATTGGAATGGGTTCGGAAGTATGATCTTTATGGTGAAAGTGGGCTACTGAAACAGCCTAATGTACGGGGCACGTCTGATTTCAAGGAAGAAGTTGTAAGGACTATTTTAGAAAAAGGAGTACCTTTAGTACAGGTTGTTCTGCAGTATGGAGTAAGCAAGAGCGCTTTAGAGGACTGGGTAAAATTGGTACGAGTCCAGGGGTATGCTGTACTACATCAACAAAAAGATCGTGGACGACCGCCTAAAGATATGAGTAGATCAAAGAAGCATGAGTCTGAAACAGAACTAGAGAAGCTCCAGGCGGAGAATGCTCGTTTGCGAGCCGAGATCGCGCTATTAAAAAAAGTCACGGCCTTAGTCAAGGAAAGAGAAGCCCGCGAACGCATGAGTGGGCAAAAGCCATCGAAGAACTAAGGCCCGAACATGATGTTGCAATTCTATTGGATTGTAAACAGATGGCTCGTTTAGTATTTTATTATCATCTCAAGCGCCTGAATGCTGATGATAAATATAGGAATGAAAAGGAAGATATTATACGCATCTATCACTTGCATAAAGGCAGGTATGGGTATCGGCGGGTAACGGCCGAAATGAAGAATCTGGGTTATCATATAAATCATAAGACTGTTCAAAGATTAATGGGAACATTGGACCTAAAATATAACATCAGGAAAGTCCGGTATCGATCATACAAAGGTAAAGTTGGTAAAATTGCTCCCAATGTACTTGAAAGGAATTTCAAGGCAAGTTCGCCAAATCAGAAATGGGCTACGGATGTCACTCAGGTAAATATCAAAGGCGAGAAGATCTACCTATCTCCAATACTTGATCTATTCAATGGGGAAGTTATCTCCTATAGTATCTCCAAAAGTCCGAATATGAATATGATAGACGAAATGTTATATAAGGCTTTTGACAAAGTAAAAGATACAAAGGGGCTTATTTTTCATTCTGATCAAGGCTGGCAATATCAGCATTATGGATATAGAAAGGCTTTAGAGAAACAAGGAATTATACAGAGCATGTCCAGAAAAGGAAACTGCTTAGATAATGCAGTGGCCGAAAACTTTTTTGGAATCTTAAAGACAGAATTACTGTACTCACAAAGCTTTGAGACAGCAGAAGAGTTTATCCTTTCAGCAAAAGAATACATTCACTATTACAACAATAAAAGAATAAAAAATCGGTTAAATGGAAAGAGACCGGTGGAATACCGAGCTCTCGTACAAAAAACTTAATTTTGTTAATCAGTCCAACTTATTGGAGTCACATCATTTATATACACAGCCTTTTAATCCTAAAAATTATTTTTATTTCACGCCTAATACATCTACGCCCTGGTCGAATACGATGTCGACCGGAATGCCTTTTTCACTCAATCGGTTCAGATCGGCCTGGAGTTCCGGTCCAATTATCCCCTTTTCTTTTTGGGCGTTTTCTACTGCCGCTTTATCGCCGTTGCCCTGTAAAGTAATAATGAAATTGCTCAGCTCGTTCATCGCCTTTGCAAATTTATCGAAATCGACACGATAGGTTCCATTTGCGGTTCTTTCGAATGCGCCTTTCTCTTTAAAAAAATTGAAACATTGCATATTAGCTTTACCATGCGCTTCGGAGGCACCAAAGCGGACAGAGCGTAAAATGCCCGCCATAAATGTCGTATAATAGTCTTTAATGTCGCCTGTTAGTTCGCCTTTTTTAAGCAGGCCAGTAACCATATACAAGCCTAAAATATCGGCTTTGCCTTCTTCCAGCCAAGAATATTGCTCTTTTAATGCCGAGCGTACCGTTCCTTTTCCATTAATGGTATTTTTAATCCCTAACCCATGAGCCACTTCGTGGAACATTACATTAGCAAAAAACGCATCGAACTTAATGTATTGTTGCTGGTCTTTATCGATCAGTTCTTCCGAGATTGGCACCATAATTTTATCAAATTTGGCCTGCATAGCATTTTTTAACTGCGATCGGCGGGTGCCTTTTTGCTGCTGAATTTCTTCGTCGTTTGGTAAATTTACGGCAATAGTTTTAGAGCCCGCATTGCAATCGCCTGCATAGTAAACTACATCGTAAGCATTAAGCTCCGAATCGGTTCCAGGCACTTCATTTTTATAAGCGGCAGCAACAGGCAATCCTTTTTGTAATGCCGGCAACATGGCCACATATTTAGCTAAACGCTTACTCCAAACTTTATCTTTTACTAAAACATAGGCTTCGAAAGAGGCTCGTGCATTAAATAATTTATCTTCATAATTTTCTATTGGGCCAATAATGATATCCAACCCATTAGTTTTCATATCCAGCCACGCATAATCGCTAGCTTTATAATTATCGGTAACCAAAGCTTCAGCTCTCAGGTTAAGGTATTTCTTAAAGCCTGCATCATCTGTTAACAAAGCCGCTTGCTTTAATAAATTACTTGCTTTTTGGAGCTCGCTAGCATAAATTACATGGTAAGGAACCGAAATTAATTTCCCTTTCTCGGTACGGATAACCGAATAGAGACCGTATTTATCTTTTACATCAGATTTATCTAATTCGGCTTTGGTCATACCCGGAGGATAAAAACTTCCGGCATCCGGTTTAGCGCCAATACCTGCAACAAAGGGTTTATCGCCATTAAGTCGATCCCAGGGGCCATAATTAATATTGATAAATTGTTTAGTGTTTTCGTTTTTAACCGCATTTAACAAGCTGTCTTTTTGTGGGTAGGCCTGTTTCCAAAATAATTGATCCATTATGGATGCAGCCTGAATTAATAAAGGAAGAACTTTTCGTTCGCTCGTAGTAAGTTGATTTAGGTTTGTTGTTAGTTTTACTTTTTCGTAAATAGCCAACCGTTGATCTACATAGTTCTGCAATGTGTCTTTTGCTTTTTTATCCGTCTCTTTTTCGGCCGATTCTTGAGCATTATTACAAGCCGAAAGACCAATAATAAGTGCAATACCTATCGATAGTATTTTGTTTTTATCTAAGTTCATCGTTTTAGTTACGTAATTGTGTTATTATATATTATATCAATGTACTAAATTAGCAAAAAATATAACCTCGAATTCAATATTAACGAATTAATTCGATCCTTAACCTAAAATACATGTTACTGAAAAAAATAAGTTATCCTGCCTGTTTGTTGTTTACCTTTGCTATTTTATTTAATAGCTGTTCCTCTTCCAAATATGCTACCACTGATAAGGAATATAAAAAAATGGCCAAAGACTTCTCTAAAGTTATCAAATCTGTTCCTCCTGTAAATCAAGCTATAGATTCGTTAAACAATGAACAATTTTGGGTAGGTACGGTAAATTTTGGCATCAGAAGACCTAATTTTGTGATTATACATCATACCGCTCAAGATTCTACTGCTCAAACACTAAGAACATTTACTTTAAAAAGAACTGCCGTAAGTGCGCATTATGTAGTAGGGCGCGATGGAAAGATTTATCAAATGGTAAACGATTATTTAAGAGCGCAGCATGCCGGTGTAGGTCGCTGGGGCAACGATACAGATTTAAATTCTTCGTCGATCGGAATCGAATTAGACAATAATGGCACGACCGACCCCTGGACAGACGCACAGATTAATAGCCTTTGCACTTTACTGGCAAATTTGAAAAAGCGATATAATATTCCGACGGCAAATTTCATTGGCCATGCGGATATTGCGCCTACGCGTAAACCAGATCCAAATAATTTCCCATGGAAAACTTTGGCAAAAAGAGGGTTTGGCCTGTGGTACGACGATGTATTGCAAATGCCACCAGCCGATTTCGACACTACTATTGCCCTCCGTATTATTGGCTACGACGTACGAAATTTAGGTGCGGCAATTACCGCATTTAAACGTCATTTTGTCGGTACGGATATTAGCTCGAAATTAACTGAGCCAGATAAACTGATCTTGTATAACTTGTATAAAAAGTATATGTAAACTTAACCTCTAGCGGGTTTGCAAACCTGCTAGAGGTTAAGTTTCTTTAAATTTTCGGCTTCCAAGCTTCCTTTAAGGAAACTGTTCTGTTAAAAATTAGCTTCCCAGGAGTCGAATCTTTATCGACACAAAAATAGCCTTTACGAATAAACTGATAAGGTTGGTGGGCATGGAGTGTAGCTAAATAAGGCTCGATATAAGCATTACGAATCACTTCCATGCTGGCAGGATTTAAATACTCTTTAAAATCTCCTTCTTCACTATCTGGCGACTCTACACTAAATAAACGATCGTATAAGCGTACTTCGGCAGTTTGTGCTTTTGCTGCACTTACCCAATGAATTGTTCCCTTCACATTTATTCCACTGGTATCTTCACCACTTTTCGATTCTTGAATATAAGTACAATGTACTTCGGTTATATTGCCATTGTCGTCTTTCTTATAATCGTGACACTGCACAATGTAAGCGTGTTTTAGCCTTACCGTTGCGCCTGGCGCCAGCCTAAACCACTTTTTGGCCGGCTCTTCCATAAAATCTTCACGTTCTATCCATAGTTCTTTCCCAAAAGGGATTTCGCGGGTACCGCCCTTATCTTCAGCTTCGGGATTATTTTCGCCGATAAGAATTTCTTCCTGGTCTTGCGGATAATTAGTGACAATCAATTTAATTGGGTCTAAAACCGCCATTACCCGGGTAGCCCGCTTATTTAAATCTTCGCGGATACAGAATTCCAATAAGCTCAGTTCGATAAGGTTTTCCCTTTTTGCAATACCTATACGTTCGCAAAATTCTTTAATACTTTCTGGTGTATATCCTCTCCTGCGCAAACCGCTAATGGTTGGCATCCGGGGGTCGTCCCAACCACTTACTAAACCTTCGTTAACCAATTGCAGCAATTTACGCTTGCTCATTACCGTATAGGTAAGATTTAGTCTGGCAAATTCGTATTGCTTTGAGGGGAAAATACCCAACTGTGCAATAAACCAATCGTAAAGTTCACGATGCGATACATATTCTAAAGTGCAAATAGAATGCGTAATATTTTCTATGCTATCGCTTTGCCCATGAGCGAAATCGTACATCGGATAAATACACCAGGTATCGCCGGTACGGTGATGATGCGCATGTTTAATTCTATAAATAATAGGGTCGCGCATTAACATATTTGGGCTTGTCAAATCTATTTTAGCCCGTAAAGTGCAGGCTCCGTCGGGTAGTGTTCCATTTTTCATAGTGGCAAACAAAGCTAAGTTTTCGGCGATGCTACGATTCCGATAAGCGCTTTCTACACCTGGTTCTGTTGGGGTTCCTTTTTGTGCGGCAATTTCTTCGGCCGTACTATGGTCTACATAGGCTAATCCTTTTTCTATCAGGTTTACAGCAAAATTATGTAACTGATCGAAATAATCGGAGGCATATAATTCGTTTTTCCATTCGAAGCCAAGCCAATGGATATCTTCTTGTTGACTATTTACGTATTCTGTTTTTTCCGTAACGGGATTAGTATCGTCGAAACGTAAATTGGTATAACCGCCATATTTTTGGGTCAGGCCAAAGTTAAGGCAAATCGCTTTTGCATGTCCGATGTGCAAGTATCCATTAGGCTCCGGCGGGAAACGTGTAACTAAAGTTTCGCATTTGCCGCTGCTTAAATCATGCTCTATCAACTCTTCGATAAAGTTCAATGATTTTTCTTCACTCATAAAAGTTATAAATTTGACCCCAAAGTTAATAAATTAAGGGCATTTTAGGGTTGTTTTTAACGGCTTGATTAATAAAACGGTCAAATTATTTACATTTACACCGTATTTTATAATCCGGCGCAGCTAAAATAAATAAGCAAGAGCACTATGAATAAGACATTGAACAGGCCCATTCGGGTTTTAGTTGCAAAAGTAGGCCTCGATGGGCACGATAGAGGGGCAAAAGTAATTGCAACTTCTTTAAGAGATGCTGGTATGGAAGTTATTTATACGGGCTTACGTCAAACTCCCGAAATGGTGGTCAATACAGCTTTACAGGAAGATGTCGATGCGATCGGGATTTCTATTCTTTCTGGTGCGCACATGACGGTTTTTCCTAAAATTATAGCCCTCATGAAAGAGCGTGGATTAACCGATGTATTGTTAACAGGTGGCGGCATTATTCCGGAGCAGGATATGGTTGCCCTCCAGGAGCTGGGTGTTGGCGGGTTGTTCCCGCCAGGTACACCAATGTTGTCTATCGTGGCATATATAGAAAATTGGGTTGTAACACATAGAAATTTTTAAAACATGGTCGAGCAGAACATTTTATCAGAAATAAAAGAAAATATCCTTTATGTAACCATTAATCGGGAGCAAAAGTTAAATGCTTTAAATAAAGCGACTTTAAACGAACTGGCCGAAGTAATTACCTTTGCAAAAAATGCTGCCGAGGTTAGAGGCGTATTGTTAACCGGAGCTGGCGAAAAGGCTTTTGTCGCCGGCGCAGATATTTCGGAGTTCCAAAATTACAATTTAGCAGAGGGGAAAGCGCTGGGTCGGGATGGGCAGCAAAACGTTTTTGATGCCATTGCAAACTGCCCCAAACCCTTTGTAGCAGCAATTAATGGATTCGCGCTTGGCGGTGGATTAGAGTTGGCGATGGCTTGCCATATCCGCATTGCGGCCGAGCATGCAAAGCTAGGCTTACCTGAAGTAACTTTAGGCCTTATCCCAGGTTATGGAGGCACGCAGCGTTTAACCCAATTAGTAGGCAAAGGAAGGGCTATGGAAATGATTACTACCGCCGAAATGATTACTGCCGAAAAAGCCGCTCGTATTGGCCTGGTTAACGAAGTTGTACCCCATGAAGCATTAATTGCCCGGGCAGAAGAAATTTTAGGTAAAATTAAACAAAGAGCGCCTTTAGCTGTGGCAAGTGCTATAAAAGCAATTAATGCCTCTTTAAATCCTGAATTAAATGGCTTTGAAACAGAAATTGAAGAGTTTGGCAATTGCTTTAACACAGAAGATTTTAAAGAAGGGGTAGCTGCATTCTTAGAAAAACGTAAAGCTGTATTTAAAGGGAAATAAGCTTAAATTAAGCTACTTTATCGGCTGTTAATAGGGTTTGGTCTACGCAAAAGGAGAGATGAGCAAATACCTGTTTTCGGATTTTGGTTATCATCACTTTTTTAGTAATATTTACTTTAAATTTTAAACCAAACAACAAATTATTAAAATGATGAAAAAACAATTATTAGTGGTATTATGTGCCATGCTATTCTTTGCTACAGCTAATGTAATGGCGCAAACCGATCCAGTTAAACCAAAAGATAAGGCAAAAGGCTTTAGTTTTGGCCTAGGCCTGGAAGGTGCTTTACCTTCGGGAGCATTAAAAGATGCTTCGGATTATAAATATGGCGGTGGCTTGTCTTTAAGGTTTACCCAGGGAATTGCTTCTAATTTCGACCTTACCTTAACTGGTGGCGCAATCGCCTTTGTTCCGGAAGATTTGACCAACAAAACACTCGACACCAAAGCTTCTGTTTTTATTCCTATTAAGCTTGGTGGCCGGTTAATGCTTGGCAATACTTTCTATTTAATGGCTGAAGCCGGAATGACTCTTACTAAAGTTTATCAGGCTACCAGCGTAAACATGACCAATGGAGACACAACCGAAGGATTTGTAAATGGCTCGACCTTTACGTATGCGCCAGGCATTGGTGTTCGTTTTGGCGGCCTCGACTTGGGTTTACGTTACGAGGGAATAAGTGATGTTAACGGAGGAAAAGCACCTGCTGTAAGTGGCGGTGCCGTTACCGCCGAGAAATCGGGCGGCTTTTTAGGATTAAGAATTGGTTACGATTTTTAATAGCCGTATTAATTTTTAATAAAAACCTCGCAGGCCTTCATCACGACCTGCGAAGTTTTTATTAAATAGTGTAGAAAATATTGCCCATTATAATTATTTAGTTATATTTAACTATTATTGACTATAGCGCGATTTATGATGAAGAAAATACTAATCGTAGATGATGAGGTTAACATTGGGCTTTTATTATCCAAATTTTTAACAAGAAATTCTTTTAGTGTCGAAACTGCTACCAGTGGAAGTTCGGCAATGGACCATCTCTCCAGACAAAGTTTCGACCTGGTTTTATGCGATTATCGTTTAGAAGACACCGATGGGAAAGATATCTTAATTAAGATAAAGGAAAAGTATCCGAAAACAGGTGTTATTATTATTACCGGGTATTCTGACATTAAATTAGCTGTAGAATTAATAAAATTAGGTGCTTACGACTATATTTCGAAGCCACTATACCCCGACGAAATTCTGAACACGATTAACAAGGCGATCGAAACCCAAATTGCTTTAAACGCGAATGATTCTGAGCCGGCCCCGGTCGATTCGAAAAAAGATAAAACAGCAAAACAGGTTTTCGAAACCGACGAATTCGTGGTTGGACAGAGCAATGCTTCGAGAGAGTTAATTAAGCAGATTATGTTAGTGGCTCCAACCTCTTATAGCGTCATTTTAACGGGCGAGAGTGGCACTGGAAAAGAATCGGTGGCGAAGACCATACATTTAAATAGCCCCAGGAAAAACAAACCGTTTGTGGCAATGGACTGTGGTTCCTTAACCAAAGAGCTTGCTGGAAGTGAATTTTTTGGCCACGAGAAGGGCTCCTTTACTGGTGCCCTATATACCAAAATCGGCCATTTTGAAATGGCAAACGGGGGCACCTTATTTTTAGATGAAGTTGGTAATTTATCATACGATATCCAGGCTGCCCTATTGCGAACCGTACAAGAAAGAAAGATTAAGCGTATAGGCAGCACCAAAGAGATCGATTTAGACGTCCGCATTATTGTGGCAACCAACGAAAACTTGGGTGAATCAATTCAAAGGGGGCGGTTTAGAGAAGATTTATACCATCGTTTTAACGAGTTTTCTATCCATTTACCGCCTATAAGTAAACGGGGTCGTGACATTATTGTCTTTGCAAATACCTTTCTAAAACTGGCCAACGAAGAACTTAACCGAAATGTCGATTCTTTTTCTGAAGAGGTTGAAGAATGTTTCCTTACCTATAATTGGCCAGGCAATGTACGAGAGTTAAAAAATGTAGTGCGAAGAGCCACACTTTTAACCGAGAGTAATGAAATTCAGCTAAAAGCGCTTCCTTTAGAAATTTCTACTTATGCAAAAGCTTCGGCTATTGAAGCTGCGGTAGAAAACTCTATTCTTCGCTCTAGTAAACCAAGAGATCTAAAAAATGCAGCGCTGGAGGCCGAATATGATACGATTTTAAATGTATTGCGAGAGGTTAATTTCAATAAAACCAAAGCTGCAAAACTCTTAAATATCGACCGGAAAACACTTTATAATAAAATGAAAGCTATCGACCTTGGGCACTAGATATGTCTATATTTACCTATAAACAACGCAATAACATTACCCTGGGTATTATTATAGCCATAGGCTGCCTAATTGTTTATTCCATACAGAGTATTTTTAGTTCGATTTTAAGCACACTAGTTCTTTATACCATTTTACGGCCTGCTTACATTTATTTGGCAGAGGAAAAAAAATGGAATCGCAGTGTAACGGCTATTTCTCTATTATTTCTCTCGTTAATTGCAATCGTACTTCCATTTTATGGATTGAGTAGTATGGTAATTACCAAAATTACCGCGTTAAATAACGATCAGATTTATTTTACCAATTTACTAAATAAGATAAGGCATGCCTTCGAGTTCAGCGAAAATGCAACTCAAATTATTGAAGAAAGTTTAAAAAAGGCAGGTATTTGGGCAACGGGACTTTTCCCCTCTTTAATTTCTGGCGTATTCAATATTGTACTGGGGTTACTCTTGATGTATTTTTTACTCTACTTCATGCTCATAGAAAGAGGCCGTTTCGAAAGGGCCCTAATTAAATATGCCCCATTCAGAGAACAAAATGCAAAACGTTTTGCCGAAGAAATGCGCAATACCACTTATGCCAATGTAGTGGGGCAAGGGTTTATAGCACTCGTACAGGGATCGCTGCTTAGTTTATCTTTTTATGTGTTGGGCTACAACGACCCTATATTCTGGGGAGTAATTACAGCATTTATTTCCTTAGTCCCCATTCTTGGTCCGCCGGTAATATTTGTCCCGGCAGCATTATTGCAAATTGCCGATGGTCATAATTTTGCTGGTTGGGCAATGTTAATCTTTGGTTTTGTCGTTATTATTAATATCGATAATGTACTTCGTTTCATTATTGCAAAAAGAATTGGCAACATTCACCCCATTATTACGGTAATTGGCGTGGTTATTGGTATTCCATTATTTGGTATATTGGGCCTAGTTTTTGGGCCGTTGTTATTATCCTACTTCTTTTTGTTGATTAGAATTTACGAAACCAGCGCGATGGCTTCCGACAGATTAGAAAGAATTAAAACAAATCAGGAGCAAGAGGGGTTGTAATTATTAACGGTTATGAAATTATAGCCCATTATAATTAGGCAGATTGTTAAACATAAATTAAATATCATGAACGATAATTCGAAAGTATTAGTAGCGCTATTAGCGGGTTTGGCGGCAGGAGCAGCACTAGGTCTATTATTTGCGCCCGAAAAAGGAAGTGAAACCAGAGACAAGCTAAATCAGTCGTTAAAAGATCTCGGCGATTCTATTAAGGATAAAGCGGCAGACGAGATTAATAACCTGAGTAGCTTAAAAGATAAGGTGGTCTCCTCTATTAAAAGTAAATTAAAAGACGTAGAAGATGAGTACTCTTCTGAAGTAGAAAATGTTTGAGCGATATAATTAATAGTATAAAGCGTAATGGAAGAAAACAAAGAAAAAGATATTGAAGCTATTTTTTCGGATGCCACAGATTATATCGATACCAGGATAGAATATATCCGGCTATCTGCAGTCGAAAAAGGCGCCAAAATATTCGCAGATTTAATTACTAATGGAGCCGTAGCGATTTGCTTTATTCTGGCTTTTCTTTTCGGAACCTTTACCCTTGCGCTTTATCTTTCAGATGTCCTAGGTAGCTTTACAAGAGGCTTTGGCTGTGTTGCTGCGATCTATCTGGCAATGGCTATTATTTTTTATTTTGCTAAAGATAAATTTATTGAGCGGCGATTGGTAAATCTGTTTATCAGAAAATATTTCGACAAAGTGGCCGATAAAGACGACAACGATGAAGACAAATAAGAATATACAAACACTGGAAGAATTACACAACGAAATGCATCGCCTAAAGACAGACTTTAAGCATCGGGAAGTAATGCTTAAAGCTGATGCTAAACTTTATATTAAGCAATTCAGCATCGGTGGTCTTTTTAAAAAATACGCAACACCTAACGGGCTTCTAAAATTAGACGAAAAAACCAATATAAGTAGTAAAATAATGTCTGTGGTATTACCGATACTACTAAACAGTACCCTTCTGCGCGGTTCGGGCTTAATAACCAAAGCTTTAGCTGCTTTGGTTTCGGGTAAAATAGGTAAATCTTTAGACGCGGAAAGCTTATCCGGAATATTCAATTTGATAAAATCGGCATTTACCGGGAAAAAAAAGCAGGTTAAAGAGGAGGTTGCATTTGTAGATTACGGGATTCCACCCGATAGTGAAACCTTTTAAAAGAGCCTTTTATTTCTTATCTATACTATATTTCCCTGCGCCAATAAACATCAAGCCTAAAAAGACAAAACCAAGTTCGATGGCATGTGAAGCATCCATTATTCCCTGTTTAGGGTTGGATAAATGTACTACCGCAGCCATAGACATATTCAAGAAAAGTAACAGACTTACAGGCCTAAGAAACAGGCCTAAAACCAACAAAAAGCCACCAAAGGTTTCAACAGCAGCAGCTATAAACCCCCAAACTACAGGCAAGAAATCGATACCAATTAATTTCATGCTGTCGCCTAAACCCTTCCACATTTCGACACCACCGGTTATTTTGGGGAACCCATGAACCATCATCATTACCCCCAATCCAATTCTTACAATTAATATTCCGGTGTTGCGGTATTTGCCTAAGCTTTCTAAAATCGCCATTGTTTATATAAATTTAAATTGAACCTCTTGCTGATCTACCTTTAAAGATACCATTTTACCCAATACCATTGCCCGATTATCATCAATATGGCCTGTCGGAAAGTTAAAACATACCGGATAATTATATTCCTTAACCAATTCGCAAATTATTTCTTCGGGACTTTGACCGAAAGGGATTTTTTCTTCTGTAAGCCCATTAAAAGCACCTATTATTAAGCCTTTTAAGTTCTTCAGCTTCCCTTTCCGTTTTAAGGTCCGCATCATCCTGTCTATGGCATATTCGTGCTCCCCAACATCCTCCAAAAAGAGAATTTTATGGGTATAATCCATTTCCGATGCGGAGCCTTCAGCAGCAATAAGGAGGGTTAAATTACCCCCTATTAATAACCCTTCGGCCATGCCTGGCTTATTGGCAAAACCGCTCGAATACTGATACGCTACTTCTTCTCCAAAAAGCACTTTTCTAAGGCTTTCTAATGCCTCTGGCGTACTTTCGTCGAAAGTATAAGGCATTTGTGCATGTATACTTTGTATATGAAGCTTTGCCAGCACATGCGATAATAAAATAGTAATATCACTAAATCCGACTAACCATTTCGGGTTTTCAATAAATGCTGTAAAATCTAACTCGTCGATAATCCGGATGGTGCCATAGCCCCCCCGGCCGGCTATAATTGCGCAAATGTCTGGGTCGTCTAAATATTGCTGCAAATCTTGTGCTCGCAAAGCGTCGTTACCGGCAAACTGACAATAGTCGGCTTGTACTGTTTTGCCTAATATTACTTCCAGGCCCCAGCCGGTTAAAATTGCAATAGCGGCATCTATAGGTTTGGGTAATTTCTTAGCAGGACAAACAATTGCAATTTTGTCGCCTTTTTTTAGCTTCGCTGGCTGTTTAATCATAGGTAAAAACAATATCTTTGCAAAATAAAAAAATAGTTTTGGATAACCATCAAATAAAAAGATATACTGTAACGGCAGCTTTGCCCTACACTAATGGCCCTGTACATATTGGCCACTTAGCCGGCGTTTATTTGCCTGCAGATACCTATGTTCGCTATCTTCGTTCTAATAAAAGAGATGTAAAATTTATTTGCGGATCGGATGAGAATGGCGTCCCTATAACACTGAAAGCAAAAAGAGAAGGGATTACTCCGCAAGAGGTCGTAGATAAGTATCATCAAATTATTGGCGATTCTTTTCAGGAATTTGGAATTTCTTTCGATATATACCATCGCACTTCTTCCCTTACACACCATCAGACTGCCGAAGATTTTTTTGAGAAGCTCTATAAAGATGGAGTCTTTACTGAAGAGGTTACCGAGCAATACTATGACGAAAAAGCACAGACTTTTCTGGCCGACCGTTATATTACCGGTACTTGTCCGAAATGTGGTAATGAGAATGCTTATGGTGACCAATGCGAAAATTGTGGCAGTACTTTAAATGCGACAGATTTAATTAATCCAAAATCTACCTTATCGGGCGAGCCACCGGTACGCCGGGAAACCAAGAACTGGTTTTTACCATTAGACAAGTACGAAGATAAATTAAGAACTTATATTGAAAGCCATAAAGAATGGCGACCAAATGTATATGGCCAATGTCAGAGCTGGTTAAATGCCGGCCTGCAGCCAAGAGCCATGACACGCGATTTAGATTGGGGGGTAAAAGTGCCGATTAAAGGCGCAGATGGCAAGGTGTTATATGTTTGGTTCGATGCGCCAATAGGCTACATATCTGCAACTAAAGAGCTTTGCAATTATGCCAAATTAGATGTCTGGAATCCAAAAGCAGAAGAATACTATATTCGGCAAATAGAGACCGATAAATGCGACTGGGAAGAATATTGGAAAGATAAAGGCACTAAATTAGTTCACTTTATTGGCAAGGATAATATTGTTTTCCATTGTATTATTTTCCCAGCGATGCTCATGGCACATGGTGATTATATTTTAGCCGACAATGTTCCCGCAAATGAGTTTTTAAACCTCGAAGGGCAAAAAATATCGACCTCTAAAAACTGGGCAGTTTGGTTAAACGAATACCTGCTAACCTTTAAAGGCCAGCAAGATGTTTTGCGTTATGTATTAACGGCGACAGCTCCAGAAACTAAAGACAACGATTTTACCTGGAAAGACTTCCAGGCCAGAAATAATAACGAATTGGTGGCGATTTTAGGGAATTTCATTAACAGAGTTACCGTGCTTACTCATAAATATTTTGAGGGTAAAGTGCCTATGTTAATGGAATTAACTGCACAAGACCATGCCGTAATTGAGGAACTAGCCGCTGCCCCGGCAAAGATTAGTGCGTCTATAGAAAATTACCGATTTAGAGAAGCTTTAAACGAGGTAATGAATGTGGCGCGTTTAGGAAATAAATACCTGGCCGAAACCGAGCCCTGGAAGGTAATTAAAACCGACGAAGACCGGGTTCGCACCATCTTAAACATTAGTTTGCAAATTGTAGCCAACATTGAAATCTTAATCGAGCCTTTCTTGCCATTTACTGCCGATAAGCTAATGAATATGCTTAACTATGGCGGTCATCTTTGGGAAGACGCCGGGAGCATTCACCTATTAAAACGTGGCCATCAGCTTAACGAACCTGTTTTGTTATTTTCGAAAATTGAAGATGAAGCCGTACAGGCACAAATCGATAAGCTCAATAACAGCAAGGCCGAAAATATCGCGGCAAATAAGGAAATCATTCCGGCTAAACCAAATATTGAGTTCGAAGGTTTTAGCGCACTCGACATTCGTGTGGCTACTATTATTGCCGCCGAAAAAGTAGAGAAAACAAAAAAACTATTAAAGCTAACCCTAAACACCGGTTTAGACGAACGTACTGTCGTTTCGGGCATTGCCGAACATTATAAACCCGAAGACATTATTGGCCGGCAGGTAAGTTTATTGATTAATTTGGCGCCAAGAGAAATTAAGGGCATTGTGTCGCAGGGCATGATTTTAATGGCCGAGGACTCGCAAGGAAAATTAACCTTCGTGGCACCCGGAACCAAATTCGAAGAAGGAAGCGTAATTAGATAAGCACTAATTCGATTTAAATAGCTCTTTATATTTTTTCGTAAAAGCGGTTGCATGTTCCATCATCCCAATATCGTTAGGATGTGTGCCGTCGACCGTCGATTCGATTCCCATATTGATCTCTTTTGTGGTTAAGAGGTAAATATTTTTAATGCCTTTGGTTTTCAGTTCGTTATAAACCTTGGTAAGAATTTGGCTGGAGGTCTTAAATTCCATATTTCGAGCGGTATCTAATAGGTGGTCATTTCCGCCGCCGCTATGCTCGACGAGTAAAATAGGGGTATGTGGTTGTTTATGCTGGAGTTGAGCAACGGCTTCATTTATTCTTTTTCTAATTTCTGCCTCCGGATATAAGGTTCTGGAACCTAAATTCGGCATACAATCGAGCACAAATAATTTTGCCTCAATGTTGGCAATCCAATTAACAATTGGTGTTTCCAATCGGCCATTACCCGAAAAAGCCATATTAATAACAGGGGTATTTACCTTCCTGCCAAAAATAGATGGCCAGGCTAAACCTGGTCTGCTGGCGCATCCCCCCTGCGCAATGGAAGTACCATATACAACAATTGGCTTTTGTTGGCTAACGGGTAGAAATTTTAATGTTGCACCGGCATCTACACCAACTTCTAACCATTTTACCGAGTTGTACAACGGCAAATAAAGCCTAAAAACGTTTCCTCTTTTTTGTGCAAGATTATCGAAGATATAGGTAATGGTATCTTTAAATGAATATTTCCCAGGAGCCCAATCCCATTCCTGCTCCTCACTATAGGCATATAAATCGAGTCCACTCACCCCTGTTGATGGCATGTGTGGCATGTTGAGTGCGCCGCTTACCTGATAACGTACGGTTATTTTTTTTGCATCACTTGTTAACTCTATATATTCACCGGCCGTATTTTGAGAAAGTGCCCATACTGGTGGTCTCACTTGTTCTTTTAATTCGTTAGGCAGGCGTTGGAAGCTTGCGCCAATGGTCGCCGGAGCTCCCTGGCCCTGCACTACTGAAAAATTTTCCTGAAGTGGGTTATGCCAAACCGTTTGAGCCCGAATAATTAAAGAGAGCAACAGTAGCGTAAGGACTAAGGGGCCTTTGATTTTCATGCTTATTAAGGTTAATCGTTTCGAAATGTTTCTATTTCTTGTTTCAAATTAAAGCATAATACGGTTAAGTTTTTGTTTAATCCGTTAAAAGATTATATCCCGGTATTTGTTTACGACAAATAATTAAATGATTACCTTTACCAGTATCCGCTACTTATGGCTCGATAAAGCCAGATTATTGGTTCAGAAAAACATTATTCTAGTGCGAATTGATCAAAAGAAGAAATATCATAACTTCCTAAAATTCAAGAGGGATTTCCAAAAGTCGAGCCTTAAAAGGGTTAGAAGCTACGAAATCATTATCTACTTCTTGAAAAACAGGCTCAGCAGAAATCAGTTTTTAATTCTTTCGGGGATCCTGGTAGGAACTACGGCAGGGCTGGCGGGTGTCCTTTTAAAGACTTTGGTTCATTATATTAATTTTTTTATTACGCACAAAGTATACCTGGAATATCAATCCTTATTTTATGTTGTATTCCCATTTCTTGGGATTGTGCTTACCACGCTGGTCGTAATGTTTGTTTATAAGGGGCAAGACCGAAAGGGAATCGGTGCCATTCTTTACGAGATTGCACAAAATTCCAGCATCGTATCTTCGGTTAAAATGTATTCACAGATTATACAGAGCGCCATAACCGTGGGGCTGGGAGGATCTGCAGGACTGGAAAGTCCGATTGCCGTTACCGGGGCAGCCATAGGCTCCAATTTCGCTCAGACTTACAAGCTCGATTACAAAGAACGAACACTTTTACTTGCTGCAGGGGCAACTGCCGGAATTGCTTCTGCTTTTAATGCACCCATAGCCGGGATGATGTTTGCTTTTGAAATTCTATTAACCGGTGTTGTCTTTTCGGATTTTATCCCACTCGTAGTGGCCGCGGTTTGTGGCAGTCTTATTTCAAGAATTGCCCTGCAAGAGGAAATTCTTTTTCTGTTTCACTCGCGCGAACCCTTTAATTATCATAATTCTCCTTTTTATATCGTGCTCGGAATTTTTACCGGATTGTATGCCCGATATTTTGTAATCGTGTCGCAGTTTGTCGAGCATTTCTTTAAAAAATTGAAGTTTTCAAAGCTCCGGAAAGCAATTGTTGCTGGTATGGTACTATCTGTATTGTGCGTTATGTTTCCGCCGCTTTTTGGAGAAGGTTACGAAACAGTAAAGTCTTTTACTAATGGAAATTTTGTAGCGATAATAAACCAAAGTTTCTTCAGATACTTTGAATTTAAAGAAGGGTTAGTTATCGTATTTCTGCTATTTGTCTGCTTACTTAAGGCATTTGCCACATCGGTAACCATCTTTGGCGGCGGAAACGGTGGGAATTTTGCGCCATCGCTATTTGCCGGAGGCACTTTAGGCTACCTTTTCGCCTTAACCTGTACACTAGCTGGAATTCCAGACGTTCCAACCACTAATCTTGTGCTCGTTGGCATGGCGGGGGTAATGAGTGGCGTGCTATATGCCCCCTTAACGGCTATTTTCCTGATTGCCGAATCCAGTTCGGGATATGATCTCTTTATTCCGCTAATGATAGTCTCTGTTACCTCACATCTTATTGCGAAATGGTTCTCCCCGATTTCCCCAGACCTTAGGCAAATGGCGGACGATGGGAAGATCTTTACGAGAGAACACGACCGAAATCTCCTCAATAGAATGAGCATAACAGAACTCATCGATAAAGATTCCCAGTTAATTCCGCTTAACTCGACTTCCGAACAAATTGTAGAGATTATTAGCAAAGGAAAGAAAAATGCTTTTGCCATTGTTAACCCCAGTGGCGAGCTCTGTGGAGTAATGACCCTGGACGATATCCGTCCTTTTCTCTTTAAGAACCCCAGCGAACCCTTGCCAATCTCCAAATTAATTAAGGCCCCGGCTGCACTTGTTCATCCCGAGGATGAAATGCCCGATACTATCCGAAAATTCGATGAAACCAGCGCATGGCATCTTCCGGTGGTAGACCACCAGAACCGGTTTATCGGTTTTTTATCGAAGTCGGCTATATTAACTAGTTATCGACAATTACTCAAAGAATATTCCTAACCAAACACCGCTAGTTACCTTTTGAATAAGGACTTTATCAGACTTTTCTTTTGTTTGGATATAGGGACTTTTTGATCGGTATAGTTCATTATGAGGTACCCTGAATCCTCATTAAGAATGCTGGTAATATGTGCCTTATTTACTAAATGCGATTGATGGCAACGGATAAAGCCATAAGGGCTTAATAATTCATCGTATTCGTATAGCGGTTTTGAAATAAGATAGGCCGATCCGTTAGTTAAAAAAAAAGTCGTATAGTTATTTGAAGATTCACACCTAACTATATTACTAACAGGCACCAAGTAAGTTTCTTTTTGCGTTGGCAAAGCTATTTTTTCATTTTCATCTGGATGGTTCTTATCCAATAAATGAAGCAGGTTATGCAGCCTCACATTTTGCCTTTTGGCATTAACCGATTTCTCAATCCTACTTACAGTCGTTTTAAGCTCCGTAATATTTAGAGGTTTTAGCAAATAGTCTAATGCCGAGAATTTTACAGCCAGGATCCCATAGGTATCGTATGCGGTAACAAAGACGACTTCAAAATCAGGATCTTTTAGCGATCTCAAAAGGTCAAAGCCATTCTTTCCGGGCATCTCAATATCTAGGAAAACGACAGCTGGTTTTAATTCCAGAATGGACGCTCTTGCCTGGTCGGCATTAGTAGCCGAGGCCACCACTTCAATCTCTTGGCAATGATTGGCGAGTAAAGCCTGTAAATTGCTTATATTGATAGCTTCGTCATCAACTATTATAGCGGTAATCATTTAATTATTTATCCAGTTATGAAAGGTTAAAATAGCTTCTGTTTCCTGTTGTTTATTAAATACAAGGTCGATCGCCTGTTCTTTCCTCAACTTATTAATCGCCTGTATTCTCTCTGCGGTTAAAGAAAGGCCATACCCCGAATTGGATTTCTTATCCACCCACTTCCCATTATCTTTTACTATAATTATAAAGGTACCCTTTTTTTGTCCTTCCTTACAAACGATAAGCAACTGTCCTTTATCGCCTAAACCCGACAGGCCATGTTTAATTGAGTTTTCGACAAGTGGCTGTAACAGTAGGTTAGGTATTTCTATAACAGATGGGTTAAGTATTTCGGAAATTTGAATATCCCAGGAGAAATTGAAACGCAAAGCCTCTAGCCTGATATAAGTGCGCATCATCTCTAATTCCTGGTCCAGGCTATTAAAAATATGCTTGCGCTTCGCCAATATCTTTCTCAACAGAGAGCTAAATTCCTCTAAATAATAATTGGCTTCTTCAATACGTCCAGTATTCATCAATCCCTGGATCGAACTTAATGCGTTAAAAGTAAAATGAGGATTTAACAGCGATTGAAGTGTTATCGCTGCCTGTTCCATTTTTTGCTGTTCCTTTTGGGAAGACCTGATTTTATTTTTTAAAACTAAAGTAATTATTAAGATGCTGAGTGCTGCAAGCACGCCTATAATTATAACATAGACAATGGGCAATTGATACCAATGAGGTTTTACCTGAATATAAAAAACACCTGTGCTTTCGGGTTGAAGCGCATAGTTGAATCGCAATTCGTAACCTGTATTTGCTTCCAGTTTTAATGGCTTAAAGCCGGGACTGCCTGTTTTGTAAGTAGATTTTCTTGTCTTTAAATTTACTAAAGTGTATTCGATAACCGGATTTTCGAAACGAGCGACGCTACCTGTGGCAAAGCTTAATATTTCGCCAGGGGCTAGCGTAATTTTATTAGAATAGCCGTTTAATAACGAAACATGAGCTGTATTGGATCGGTAGCTGAGTTTAATATCTGGGATGAGCTTAAGTCTTTTAATCACATACCTGTTTACTAATGTATCGGTTTGCCGATCCATGATATCAACGAAAAACTCGTCGTTCACTTTTAAGTACACCTGGCCAATATGTCCCTCATTTTTTTGAATTCGCGCCCTTTCAGCGTTACCAGAAAGAGCATTCTCTTTATAATAAGCACGGTAATAGCGCTGAGGTAATGCATAATCGAAGGCAGGAGTAGTCGAGAGCTCAACAAAGCCACCTGCAGTATAGATCGGGATAAGTTTTCCCTTTACCGCTTCTTTTATTTGGTTGTTAAGCAATCCCTTTCCTTCAATATGTACGAGTGGCTTGCCCGACTGCGCATAAACGTATGGAATACTGGTAAGGAAAAATAAAATAAGCAGGATATTTCTTTTACTACCCATTCTTAATTCTGATAATGAAGTTCGTAACCTTAAGGTAAGCCTCTAATATAATGTTAATATTAGATATCGCTGCTCATTGCGCTTTGGCAATTGCGATCATCGCTTCCATTTCGTTAATTAGCTCGGCATCTGACGAATATCCTGTCGTTAAAAACCTTTGCTTACCCTGCTTATCAATAACCACTTTAGCGGGGATTCCTGTTAATTTATAGGCTGTAGCTACCTGAAATGTCTTTTGATCATTGTTTGCAGGTATATCCATTAATACCCGAAAGGGAAATTTATGTTTGGTAATATACGATCTTACCCGAGTGGTGGCGTCTGTTCCATTTTCTTGGGTCGCAATAAATAGAAAAGCAACTTCAGGATGCCGTTCTATAAGTTTCTCCATAGCAGGCATTGAGGCGATACAAGGTGCGCACCAGGTAGCCCAGAAATCGAGCACCACAATTTTTCCTTTTAGGCTTGTAAGCGACACCTCTTTTCCGCCCAGGTCGAGCAGATTAAACAGCGGTGCTTCCAGGTTATGTTGCATTTTCTTTGCCGTCGCTTTTAAATAGGCTTTATCAATATTTCTTTGAATGGAATCTAAAAACACGCTCGCTCCAGCTTCGTTCCCACCATTTTTTAGGTACAGTTCTTTGAGCTGCTTGTTCATGTTAATATTGGATTTCCCCGTCTCGGCCATTTTTAGCAGTAGTTGATAGGCTTTCTGCGCCTGCCCATTCTGTTCCAATAAAATAGCATAAAGTTCGATCGACGAATCTTCCATATTTTCCAGATTCTGATCTTTTAGTGCCTGCTCCTGATAAAGAAGAGCCATTTTATCTTTGCTATTTGCATGTAGTATCCCAGCATAGGTATTATAATAAGGATATGCAGCCATTTTCATAAACCTATTCCAATCGTCGACTGGGAAATTAACGGGTTTTGCCGCAGGATCGTCTTTATAAGAATTATAACGTTCTATGGTTTCCCGTGCAATTCTTTCTGCATAATCGAGGTGCATCTTGTTCCTAAACAAAATTCCTGCGGCCATGTTCAAATAAGAAGTCTGATTGAATTTGTTTTTGATCAATCCAATGTAAGTCTCAAATCCCTGAAAAGCATTTTCTTTGAGGAAAGAAATGGCAATTGTTCCTTTCATTACATCAATATTCTCGCCGTCTTTGATTGAATCCAGTCTAAATTTTTTTATGATTTTTTGCATGGAAGCTACATTTTTTTGAGGATCTTTTTCTTTCGTCATGGCGATAATCTGGCTTCCCAACATGTCTGCCTGTTGTGCTCTTGCATTCCCCTTGATACAAAAGATACTGCTCAATAATAAAATAATAAAGGTTTTCATAGGCGTCTTGTTTTATTTACAACTCAGGTACTGTAAATTTTTAATTACCTGATGGGACAAAATTAAAGACAGGAATAACAAAAAATAATGAAACTGTGAGAACGGGTTATATGACTGTGAATTTGTTTTTGAGATTTATTATTTCCTATTAGACATAATAATTAAATTAGCCATTAATGAAATCAGCAATCTTCTTTATCATTTTTTTCCTTTTTACCGGTTCGCTCTTTGCCCAGCAAAAGCCTAATATTATTTATATTTTGGTCGACGATATGGGTTATGGCGATCTAGGCGTGTTTTTTCAGAATCAGCGAAGGCTGGCTGGAAGCAGAGCGCTCCCTTTCGAACTGAGCCCGGAATTGGATAAAATGGCAGCAAATGGTGCAATTTTAACGCAGCAATACGCAAATGCTCCGGTTTGTGCACCTTCCCGGGCCTCCTTATTAACGGGTGTAAATCAAGGAAATGCCCATATCAGGGACAATCAGTTTGATAAGGCTTTAGAAAATAACCACACGATAGCCACAGTGCTTAAACAAGCAGGCTATCAAACGGCAGCCATCGGGAAATGGGGGCTTCAGGGGACTAATGAAAAGCAAAAACCTAATTGGCCCGCACATCCCCTAAAAAGAGGTTTCGATCATTATTTCGGCTATATGCGACATGCCGATGGGCACGAACATTATCCTGTAGAAGGTATTTACCGGGGTAAGAAAGAAGTCTGGGCAGATTACGAAGAAGTATCCAAAGATTATGCAAAGTGCTATACCACAGATTTATGGACGGCCAAAGCTAAAGAGTGGATTACAAAGTTTGGAACTAAGACCCCCTTTTTTATGTATTTGGCTTATGATGCACCCCATGCCGTATTGGAATTGCCAACTCAAGCATATCCAGCTGGTGGAGGGATAAATGGTGGCCTTAAATGGCTGGGCCAAAGTGGGCAAATGATTAATACCGCATCGGGTAAGGTCGATTCTTATGTGCATCCAGCTTATGCAAATGCCACTTACGACGACGACGACAACCCAGCAACACCCGAAGTTGCATGGCCGGAAACTTATAAACGATATGCAACTGCGGTAAGGCGAATAGACGATGCGGTTGGAGATCTTTTAAAATTGCTTAAAGATTTAAAAATTGACAATAACACCTTAATTGTTTTTTCGTCGGATAATGGTCCCTCGATCGAATCCTATTTACCTAAAAACTATGTCGCCAACCAACCTACTTTCTTTGGCAGCTACGGCCCATTCGATGGAATAAAAAGAGATTGTTGGGAAGGCGGTATGCGGATGCCTGTTATTGTGCAATGGAGCAACAAAATTAAGGCCGGCAAAGTGGTAACTACGCCTTCCATGCTGTCTAATTGGTTGCCGACTTTTGCAGAGGCTGCAAACCTGCCCATTCCTGTTAGGATCGATGGGGTTTCGCTATTGCCATCTTTATTAGATAATGGAAAGCAGCAAGAGCCTTTAGTTTATGCCGAATATTTTGAGGGTGGTATTACTCCCCGGTTTAAAGAGTTCGAGCCCGGCAGGCAGGGTCAAAAACGTGGACAAATGCAAATGATCCGCTTTGGAGATTTAGTGGGCGTACGATATGATATTAAGTCGGCCAACGACGATTTCCAAATTTACGATGTGGTTAAAGACCCAAAACAGGCAAACAATCTTGCCCAACTGCCTGGTTTTGCAAATATGCAGTCGAAAATGAAAAGTAAGGTACTTCAGGTAAGAACCGTATCTGACGACACAAAAAGACCGTATGATTCTGCGGCTATCCCCGCCGAAGGTTTAAAAACACCGATGCAAAAAGGCATGAAATGGGATTTCTACGCCGGTAAATTCCCCTGGTTGGCCAGACCCGGAAGTGTAAAACCCTCAAAAAGTGGGTCCGCCCTTTCTTTTGAAATTAAGCCGGTAAAAAACGATGGCTATTTTGTGTTTACAGCCTATTTAAAAATCCCGGAAACAGGGTCTTATCAGCTTTCCTTAACCAGCAAGGCAAAAGCATTTGTTAGGTTACATGATGCCGCTACCCTTGATGCCGATTTTGCTTATTCGGGAAAAGAAATTAAGCGAGATATTGTGCTCGAAAAGGGATTTCATCCGATTAGGATATATGTGCTCCGGCAAGGAGAAATAAAACCCAACCTTAAAATTAAGCTCGAATCTAATGGCCAAAGCCAGCCTTTGGAAGAACTGCTATACAAAATTAGGACTAACAAATGAAATCAAGAACCTTTCTAACCCTAATATTTTCCCTTTGGGCATTGGGAACTATGGCCCAGAAAAGGCCAAACGTAATTTTGATTTGTGCCGACGATCTTGGTTATGGAGATTTAAGTTGCTATGGTGCCACAAAAATAAGCACTCCAAATTTAGATCGTTTGGCTAAAAGTGGTATTAGATTTACGAATGGTCATTCGACCTCTGCTACATGTACACCTTCCAGGTATGCGATGATGACGGGCAACTATCCCTGGCGCAAACAAGGAACCAACATCTTACCTGGCGATGCAGCACTTATTATTCCCACCGACAAAATAACGCTACCAAAGCTCTTCCAGAATGCAGGTTACAAAACTGCGATCGTTGGAAAGTGGCACTTGGGGCTAGGTAATGAGGTCGAAAAAGATTGGAACCAAGAGATTAAACCCGGTCCAAACGAAGTGGGTTTCGATTACTCCTTTATATTTCCTGCAACTGCAGATCGCGTACCAACGGTTTTCTTAAGGGACCGTAAAGTCTTAGGCCTTAAGGCACAAGACCCGATCTTGGTTAATTACAAGCAAAAAGTAGGCAATGACCCCACAGGGAAAGAAAACCCAGAATTGCTAAAATTAAAAAGCTCGCCCGGACAAGGGCATAATAATACCATCGTAAATGGAATTGGTAGAATTGGCTTTATGAGTGGCGGAAAGATGGCCCGTTGGACCGACGAGGAGCTTTCCCTTACTTTTTTAGCGCAAGCCAAAGATTTTATTACCGCGAAGAAAGATAGCGCATTCTTTCTTTATTTTGCTTTAACAGAGCCCCACGTGCCCAGAATGCCCGCTACTATGTTTAAGGGCAAAAGTGCATTAGGATTAAGAGGGGATGCGATTTTGCAGCTCGATTGGACCGTCGGACAACTAATGCAGCAGCTTGAAGCCGATGGTATAGCCAACAATACCCTTATTATTTTTACAAGCGACAACGGGCCGGTTTTAGACGATGGTTATCAGGATGAGGCGGTAGAAAAACTCAATGGCCATACACCCGCAGGGCCATTACGAGGAGGAAAATATAGCGCGCTGGAAGGTGGAACCAGGATGCCATTTATTATAAGCTGGCCTAAAGGTATAAAGCCACAGGTGTCGGACGCTTTAGTATCACAGGTAGATTTTATACGTTCTTTTGCAGCCATGCTCGGCCAGCAAATTCCTTTGGGGGAAGCAGGCGATAGTGAAGATGTACTTGCTGCCTTTTTAGGTAAAAGTAAAAAAGGCAGAGCTGAATTAATGGTACAGGGAGGCGCCCTCTCCATCATCAACGATGGTTGGAAATATATTATTCCGAACAAAGGAGTCGCTTACAATAAGTTGGTGGGGATCGAAACAGGCAATTTAGCAACCGAACAACTTTATAACCTTAATAATGACCTTTCCGAGAAAAACAACCTGGCAAGTCAATATCCAGAAAAGGTAAAAGCACTTAGAATTTTACTTGAAAGGAAGATTTCGGGGAAATAGATTGATCTGCTAAGCATCTTCCCAAAGCTCAATACTATTACCTTCCGGGTCAAGTATATGCACAAACTTGCCATATTCATAGGTTGTTATCTCGCCAGTAACGGTTATGCCATCGATTTTCAGTTGCTTAACCAGTTCTTCTATATTTTCAACCCGGTAATTGATCATGAAATCTTTTTTTGAAGGTTCAAAGTATTTGGTGTCCTTCGCAAATGGGCTCCATACCGTACTGCCTTCTTTGTCTGGGTCTTCCAAAGTACGCCATCTAAACATAGTGCCATAATTCTCAACAGGTAAGCCAAGATTTTTAGCATACCATTCATTCATCTTTTTAGGGTCATCGCATTTAAAAAAAATGCCGCCTATTCCGGTTACTTTTTTCATGTGGTAATTTAATTAACTAAATATCGTAAAACCTTAGTGTAAATCATAGCCTATTTTACAAGAGATAATTAACAATTTATACTCCGGAACAATTATTATTTTGCTGTGTAATTTTGGGAGGTTTAAGCTTAGTTTAGTACGCCCTTTTTAAATTTTGCCATGATGATGGTTTTAGATTTGTTCGATTGTCGTTTAATTCCTCCGTGTATAGCCGTAGATTTAAGTGCTTAATTGCACGGGAGATACACGTTGTTATCAGCAAGGGCCGAACCTGGGTCGAGGGGGGCACCAGCTCATAAGGAGGTCGCCATTCGACTACTGAGGTAAATATAGGGAATTAATAAGGTATTGACTAAACAAATAGAAAATCAAAAAGAGAGCTATCATGCTCTCTTTTTCTAAGTGGTCCCGACGGGAATCGAACCCATATCTAAAGTTTAGGAAACTTCTATTCTATCCGTTGAACTACGGGACCAATTGTTACTAACCTTACCGCAGCGAGCTAATAACCAATTAATTAAAGCATTAAATGCAGCACATAACACCTATTAATCGTGCAAAGATAATAAAAGTTTTGAGTCGAAAAGGGCATTAATAAAGGTTTCGACCCTTATTTCAAAACGATCATAATTCAAGCAATACCTTACAACCGCAAAATTGAACAAATTTTCAAACAAAAACATCATTAACTAATTTCTTAGTATATTAATTTTTTTGATTATATTCGTATAACAAAACGCTGTTTATGAAGAATGTAATCAAAATATTTTACATCAATCTACTATTATTAAATGTGGCATACGCACAGGATCTTCTACAACAGCCTATTGTAAATAGCCCAATCGCAAAAGCTGAATCTTTTTTCAAAACGGCTATTAGGCAGCAATCGCGATTATATAATGGTACAGGTTTTCAAGACTACGGTCCCTCGGTCGATGGCTCAGCAAACTTTCAAAATTCCAGATTATTCTATCGCGGTACAGTTATTTATGATGGCTTTCGTTATGATAGCATTCCTATGGTATATAATTTACATGAAGATAAATTAATTTCCTATTTCAATACTCCCCTTTCGATGTATGGTCTAATTACTGAAAAGATCTCCGACTTTTATCTTAACGGTCATCATTTTAAATATATTCATATTCCTAACGAAAACTTAAGTACTCTTCAATCGGGCATTTATGATTTGATTTACGACGGCCGTTCAAAAATCTTAGTGAAGCGATCAAAAAAAATGCAGGTAATGACCGAAAATTATGATCTCCGATATTATTTCGTCCCGAAAACAACTTATTATATACAACAAGGTCAAAGATATGAGGAAATTAGCACTGAAGAATCATTTCTTAGCTTCCTTAAAGACAAAAAGAATGAGCTCAAAAAATATTCAAGAGCGCACAAAATTAAGTTTAAAAAAGAACCCGAAGAGTCTATTGTACTTTTAATTACTTATTATGAAAGTTTACTCGACTAACATGCGTTTAGCTTGTTTAGGAATATGTTGCATTCTATTACTAAGCTATTCCATGCTTTTTGCACAGGATACTGCTCAAAAAAAATATGATGTTGAGTTTAAACAGGCAAAAGTAAGTGCAGTTGTCGCAGATTTAGAAGCAAAAACAGGGCTTCATTTTTATTATGATTCTTTGCTATTAGATAGTATTCTTATAACGGCCAACATAAAACAGCAACTGCTTAACTCCATTCTAGACAAAACATTCGAAAACACTGGCATCAACTTTATAATTAATAAAAATAATGTCTTTTTAACAAGAGGTAGCTTGCTTAAAACAAAATTGGCGCAGGGGTATTATAACGATCGTTTAAAACTTCCCGAAAACCGGGTAAATACAGAAAACCGGCTTTATACTTCGCTCGAAACAGACAAGGTCCAAGAGGCGGTTACGCCAAACAAAATTTACGAAATTGGTATTAAAACGAACGAACTAAAGAAAGGGACAGCAGTTATTGCCGGTTATGTACGTGATCTAAATACGGGCGAACCTATAAATGGCGCCAGCATAGCTACTGCCGACCTCAAAGAAAGAGCTGTTACTAACGAGTTGGGGCTTTATTCGTTTACCTTACCTTATGGTGCCCACAAATTAATTATTAGTGCGAGTGGCAATAGAGATTCTAGACGTCAAGTAATGGTATATGGCGATGGTAAGCTAAACATCGAATTGAAAGAAAAAGTAATTTCCTTAAAAGAGGTTAGTATTTTATCGAATAAAGAATCGAATGTAAAAAGCTTGGAAATGGGTGTAAACAGGATAGACATTAAAACCATAAAAAAGATTCCTTCTGTATTTGGCGAACCCGATATCTTGCGGGTTGTATTAACTT
Source organism: Bacteroidota bacterium (assembly GCA_040388055.1). Taxonomy (GTDB): domain Bacteria; phylum Bacteroidota; class Bacteroidia; order Sphingobacteriales; family Sphingobacteriaceae; genus Pedobacter. The sequence goes on along the minus strand of JAZKCO010000002.1, from coordinate 786,020 downwards.
TACCGGGTGTACAGTCTGTTGGTGAAGCAAGTACAGGGTTTAATGTACGTGGAGGTTCGGCCGATCAAAACCTTATTTTGCTAAATGATGCTACCATTTATAACCCTTCCCATTTCTTTGGTTTTTTCTCGGCTTTCAACCCCGACCTTGTAAAAGATGTTCAATTATATAAAAGTACCATTCCCGAAAAATTTGGTGGTAGGTTGGCTTCTGTATTAGAAGTAACTAACAAGGAAGGTAATAAGGATACAATTGCCGGAACCGCAGGTATTGGTATTATTACGAGTAGGTTTAATATTGAAGGGCCTATTGATAGTGGAAAAACGTCCTTTATTTTTGGTGGAAGGGCTACTTATTCTAACTGGCTTCTTAAATTACTTCCGCATGCTTATAAGCAAAGCAAAGCTTCATTTTATGATTTTAATTTAGGAATTAGTCACGAAATTAATGCGAACAACAGCCTCTATTTGGCAGCCTATTATAGTAAAGATAAATTTAAGTTAAATAGCGATACCAACTATAATTACAGCAATAGAAACGCGTCTCTTAAGTGGAGGCATATTTTTAGTCCGAAATTAAATGGGGCTTTTACAATTGCAACAGATTTTTACGAATATAATATCGAGAGTGAGGTAAACCCTGTAAATGCTTATCGGCTTCATTTCAATATTAATCAGTCTAGTCTTAAATACGATCTTAATTATGGTTTAAATAAAAGTCATACCCTCAACTTCGGATTTTCGTCTATTTATTATAAACTCCATCCTGGAGATTTTACCCCTGTCGGGGACGAATCATTAACTGTACCAGACCTTATTCCAGCCGAGCAAGCCTTAGAAAGTGCGGTATTTATTGGTGATCAATTCGACATCAGCAATAATTTTTCTATAAATGCGGGTCTACGATATTCCATCTACAATTATCTTGGCCCTCAAACCATTAATAATTATGCGCCAAATCTACCTATTGTAGAAGATAATTTACTTAACACGACAACTTACGGCCAAAACAAACTAATTAAAACGTATCAAGGGCCTGAAATAAGGGTCGCTGCACGTTATAACTTTACTCCCGATCTTTCCATTAAAATGGCCTATAATACCCTGAGGCAATATATCCACTTATTGTCTAATACTACTGCAATAGCGCCAACTGATGTTTGGAAATTAAGCGATCCGAATATCAGGCCTCAGTTTGGAGACCAGGTATCGTTAGGTCTTTATAAAAACTTCAATTCTCAGTCCTTCGAGACTTCTATCGAAGTTTATTATAAAAAACTAAAAGACTACCTCGATTACAAAAGTGGCGCCAGTTTAGTGCTCAATCATCACATCGAAACTGATGTAATTAACACGAAAGGAAAGGCTTATGGGGTCGAGTTCTTTATAAAGAAAAATGCAGGTAAGCTTAATGGCTGGGCAAGTTATGCTTATTCTCGTACACTTTTAAAAATGGTCGATCTCCTTAATGGCTCTTTAATAAACGGGGGTAGTTATTATCCTGCGAATTACGATAAGCCGCATGCCTTTAACTTCACAGGAAATTACCGTTTTAAGCATCGTTATAATTTATCATTAAATGTAACTTATAGCACTGGTCGGCCCATTACTTTACCTGTTGCAAAATATATTTATTCGGGTAGCCAACGTGTATTTTATTCGGATAGAAACGCTTATCGAATTCCCGATTATTTCCGTACCGACATTTCCTTTAATATCGAAGGAAACCACAAAGTTAATCAGCTTACCCATAATTCTTGGACCATTGGATTTTATAATCTTACTGGAAGAAAAAATGCCTATTCAACTTATTTTACTCAAGAAAGTGGTGTAATTAATGGCTATAAGCTATCCATTTTTGCTTCAGTAATTCCTTTTATCAATTACAATATTAGATTTTAAAGAGATGAGCCGTTTTAGAACTTTATATCTTCTGTGTTGTTTACTTGCACTTATGAGCTGCAAAGAACAATATATCCCAGAAGCAAATACAAATCGCGAAAATATTTTAGTAGTAGAGGGTTTTATAAATACCGGACAGGATTCGACTTTTATTCGATTAAGCAGAACCGTTTTAGTAACCGACAAGGAAGTTAAGACGCCCGAATCTGGAGCTGTTATTACTGTCGAAAGCGATCTAAACGAGAAGTTTGTACTTACAGAGCAGGAAAAAGGAATTTATGCCTCTGCTCCATTAAATTTAAGTCCACTTAAAAAATACAGAATCAATATAAAAACGGTGCAAGGGGCTACTTATCAATCCGATTTTGTGGAGACAAAAGTATCGCCTTCTATCGATAGTGTAAGTTATGAGATTAAACAAGATGGTGTACAGCTTTTTGTAAGCACTAAAGATGTGACCAATCAAACTCGTTACTATCGGTGGGAATATGAAGATACTTGGATCTTTTTTTCAAAACTTAATTCTTCCTTTATTTATCGTAACAGATCCATAATACCCCGTCAACCTGCAGAAGACATTTACCAATGCTGGGGGAATGGTGCTTCCAGCACTATTTACTTAGGTTCATCTGCAAAGTTAAAAGATGATATCATTTTTTTAAACCCAATAACCTTCATTCCATCAACATCAGAAAAATTAGAATTAAAGTATAGTATCTTAGTCAAACAATATGCTTTAACAAAGGAAGCTTATGAGTTTTGGCAGAGTCTTAAGAAAAACACAGAGAGTTTAGGATCTATTTTCGATTCACAACCCTCTCAACTAACTGGGAACATCCATAATTTAGGTAATGCAAACGAGCCTGTAATCGGATATATCAGTGCAGGAAGCATTACCAAAAAAAGGTTCTTCCTCTCAAAAGATAGCTTACCAAAATGGGAGGCAACCTATCCTTTCGACGACTGTTATCGAGCAGATCCAGTTCTCTTCCAAGATTTGCCTATGTACTTCGAAGACGAAAATAATATCCCCACATCCGAGTATCTTGATGAGAGCGGCAAATTAATTGGATATTATGCTGGTGCTAGAAAGTGCGTAGATTGTACGATTAGAGGTACTACTAAAAGACCAAGTTTCTGGCAATAAAATAGAGAAATATGAGTAACGTTTATTATAAATTAATTCTAGTCTTCTTGCTATTTGTTATGCAAATACCGTTTAATGCCGGAGCTCAGGTGTTAAAAACGGTGCAGACTGCGTTCGAATCCTATCGCCAAAATGTATTCCAGGAAAAGATGTTTGTTCATACCGATAAAGAACAATATATAGCCGGCGAGCTTTTATGGTTTAAGGCTTATAATGTTGATGCCGCCACCGGTTTACCCGCCGACCTTAGCAAGCTTGCTTACATAGAATTAATAGACCGGAATAACCAGCCTGTTATCCAAACAAAAATTGAGCTTAAAAATGGCAAAGGAAGTGGGTCGATTTATATTCCCTTAACACTAAATAATGGCAGCTATAAATTGAGGGGCTATACTAACTGGATGCAAAATTTTGGTGCCAATTACTTTTTCGAAAAACAAATTATCCTCATTAACACCCTTCACGATCCCGAAAAAATAAATAAGATAACACCAGAGCAAGATTTACAATTTTTCCCCGAGGGCGGAGAGCTTATCGAAGGGATTACCTGCAACGTTGGTTTTAAGGCATTAGGCATCGATGGCAAAGGCATGGCGCTGAAAGGAGTAATTATTAATCAGAAAAATGATACGGTCGCCAGATTCCAGACCTTCAAATTTGGCATCGGACAATTTTCGTTTACCCCTCAGGCCAATCAGAAATATAAGGCCATTGCCGGAAACAATAAAAAAGAAATTATAATCAGGGAGCTCCCTACGGCTAAAAAACAGGGTTATTCGATATGGTTAAAAGAGAGCGGTTCCGGACCTTTAACCCTTAATGTAAGTACTAATTTAACGGATCAAAATGTCTATTTATTTGTGCACGATGGAGCCCATGTAAGCCTGGCTCAAATGGCAACTATTGTTAATGGCCAAGCCAGTTTCGACATCGAGAGGTCGAAACTCAATGAAGGAGTATCGCATTTAACTATTTTTAACCCCGAAGGGCGACCGGTAGCCGAAAGGTTATTCTTTAAGAAGCCTAACAAACAATTACAAATTAGCGCTAGGTCTGATTTATCGATTTACAATACCCGCGAAAAAATAAATCTTAACATTTTAGCCAAAAACGAAAAAAACCAAGCCATTGATGCTGATATCTCTCTTGCAGTAAGAAAATTAGATTCTTTACAGGGAATGGACGAAAGCGATATTGTAAGCTATTTCTGGTTAAGCTCTGAATTAAAAGGGAATATAGAATCGCCGGGCTATTACTTTACGAATAATACCAGCGAAAGCAGCCAGGCATTAGACAACCTTTTAATTACGCAGGGTTGGCGCCGCTTTACATGGAACGATTTGCTGGAAAAAAAACCGGTTGCATTTAAGTTCCTTCCCGAATTTAATGGCCATCTCATTACCGGAAAAGTAACTAGCAGCAACGGCCCTAAAGAAACCAAATTATATTTAACTATCCCTGGTAGCATTACTCAATTTTATACAACGGATAGCGACATGGCTGGAAATTTTATGTTTAATACTAAAGATTTTTATGGCCCGAACGAAATTATTGTACAAACTAATGCCACGGTCGACACCACCTCTGTTATCTCTATAAGAAGCCCTTTTTCTGAAGATTATAATACATTTAATTTTCCAGAGCTCCCTATCGCTGCCAGTTTGTTAAACAAATTGCAAGATTACAGTTTTGGGATGCAGGTACAAAATATTTATGCTGCCAATAAATTAAAGCAATTTTATAGCCCTCGCATCGATACGCTTAATTTTTACGGAAAGCCGTTTAAGACTTATAATCTCGACGATTATACCAGGTTTAGTTTAATGGAAGATGTGCTCAGAGAATATGTTTCGGAAACTTTCGTTTCTAAAGCCCAGAAAAATTTTCGGATAAAGGTTTTAGGGAAAGTCGAGTTTATGGATGGCGAACCATTGATACTCTTAGACGGTGCTCCTTATTTTAACACCAATAAAGCCATGCAAATTGACCCTAAAAAAGTAAAAAAATTAGACATCATTAGAGAGCCCTATTATTATGGCTCGTCGATGTTCGATGGCATTCTAAGTTTCTCGAGTTTCAAAACTAACCTGGCCAATCTGGATATTAACCCGAGTGCGATTGTCTTAGATTACGATGGAATGCAGTTACAACGCGAATTTTATGCCCCAAGTTACGATGGGCCGGGTCGGGCTGATAGCCGTCTGCCTGATTTTAGAAATGTATTATATTGGTCGCCATCTATCCAGGTCGATGAAAAAGGTAAAGAGCAAATAAGTTTTTATACTTCAGATTTGCCCGGTACTTATGTCGGGATTATGAATGGTATTTCTAAAGATGGAGTTCCTGGAAGTAGCAGCTTTATTTTCCGTGTTAAAGAAAAATAGATACCCGATTAACAATTTCCATGCATGCGCGGGCATTATGATAGGGACATTTCCAAAAGCCTGCCTTTGGTTCGGGCATGAGGGCGTAAGTTTCATTAACACCCCAGTACCATTCGCCGCCGCAATTGTCTTTTAAATATTTTTCGATAAACGACCAACTTTTGATGGCTTGCTGAAGGAATTGTATATTTCCACTTAATTGGTAAGCGTTAAAAAAGCCAACCATAGCTTCAGCCTGTGGCCACCAATGTTTTTCTTTAATGGTATGTCCGGTCGCGGTCTCGTATTCGTAGTACAAACCGCCGTCGATATCCAGGCCTGCGATGGTAGCTTGGGTAAGTTGTAGAGCAATTTTTTTAAATGTAGTAATTTCCATTTCCTCACCAATAGCTTCGGCACATTCGAGCAAAAGCCAGGCTGCTTCTATATCATGACCATAAGAAACAATGGTCGAAAGCGGTTGCCAGCTAGTAGTAAAAAACAACCCTAAATGGGAATCGGGTTTAATAATGAACCTTTTAAATACCGAAAGTAATTCCTTAATAGCACTAGCTAAACTTTCGTCTTGCCAAACGCTATATAAATTAGCATAGGCCTCCACGATGTGTAAATGGGTGTTCATTGATTTTTTAGCATTGAGGTCTTTATAACTCAGGCGTAAATCGGCAAGGAATTGCCAGGACTGATCAAATGCTTCTATATATCCTTGATTAATCGGGTCGTAGCTATACTTTTCGATTAATCGAAAAGTTGATTTTGCTAATTCCAATGCTTGTTCATTCCCCGACGCCTTGTAATATTCAGACAGGCCATAAATGGTAAAAGCCTGGCCATAAATCTGTTTCTTGCCATCGAGCATTGTGCCATTAGCCTTAACCGACCAATAAAATCCGCCATACCTGGCATCTAAGAAATGTTGGTTAATATAAGAGAAGGCCCGGGTCGCCATTGTTAAATCGTCGGCATTTTTACCGAATAACCAGGCAGCCGAAAAAGTCCACAATATCCGGCTATATAAAACAATTCCTTTAGGCGCAGCCGGTGTCGACTGGTTCTCGTTATTAATTTCTCCCCAAAAACCTCCATGTTCCTGGTCTATGGTATAAGTTTTCCACCAGGTAAGTATTGATGCTAATTCTGTTCGAAGTGCTGTACTATAAGTCTCAATCGCCTGCATTTAAGCTTTTATTTTTATCGATAAGCCCATAAACTGTCTGTACCGAGGTGGCCGACCTCAATCCGTCGGCAGGATTATTCATTACATAATCCAAGAGTTGGGTTATAGAGCTTTTGGCCACATGCATGCGAGTATCAGACGAAGCGTAGTAGATGTAAACCGTGCCATCGTCGTCCATAATCCATCCATTGCTAAAAACGACATTCGACACATCTCCAATTCGTTCGTCGCCCTCGGGGGCCAGGAAATAGCCTGCCGGTTTATGAGTAACTACGGTAAGGTCGGTAAGGTCAGTCATAAACAAATATAACACATATCTTAATCCTGCTGCAGTATTGCGAACTCCATGAGCCAGATGAAGCCATCCTTTTGGTGTTTTAAGCGGTGCCGGGCCGAGGCCATTTTTTAATTCATAAACCGTATGATAGATCTTTTTATCGATTACCGTTTCTTTAGCGATATAGGCATTTTTAATGCTTGATGATAAGCCAAACCCGATACCGCCGCCACTTCCGGCAGCAACAAAACCATCTTGTGGCCGGGTATAAAAAGCATAGCAATTATTAACCAGCTCGGGATGTAGTACTACATTTCGCTGTTGTGGCGACGGGGTTCTTAAATCTGCCAGACGCTCCCATTTAACCAGGTCTTTAGTGCGAATAATACCGCATTGTGCGATAGCGGCCGATTGGTCGTCGATACTGGCAGCTGGATCTCTTCTTTCGGTGCAGAACAATCCGTAAATCCAACCATCCTCGTGCGCCACCAAGCGGATGTCGTAGATATTTGTGTCGGGATCGTCGGTTTCCGGAACGCAGATCGGATATTCCCAAAAGCGAAAATTATCTACCCCATTAGGGCTTTCGGCAATGGCAAAAAACGATTTTCGATCGTAACCTTCCACGCGGGCCGCTAATAAATATTTTCCATTCCATTTAATGGCACCGGCATTTAATACCGCATTAATGCCAAATCTTTCTATTAAAAATGGATTGGTTTCTGGGTCGAGCTCATATTTCCAGGTATAGGGAACATGTGCCGCTGTTAAAACCGGATTCTTATATCTTGTAAAAAGGCCATTACCCGATGCTTCTGCTTCATTATCCAAGCTTAAAAGCGCTTCTTGTGCAAAGGCCAATTGAGCTTTGCGTTGTTCGAAATTCGTTTTCATAGTGTTGTTCTTAATCTTCTAATCTATTCCACCAGGTTCTTTTTAAAATAAAGATGATAACCGCTAATAACGCTATCGTGATGCTCAAAGGCTGGTACATACCCAATATCAGATACATGGGAAAGATGGTAAGGCAAAGCTGAGCTACAATACCCAGGGCTACATTAGACATATCCAATGCGAAACCTTTATTGGCTACAAAGGACGGATCGTCTTTTACCACAAGTTCGTGTATGGGCTTCCAAAACCCCCAGGGTCTTACGGTTTTATAGAATGATTTTAAAACGTCGACAGGAGTAGGTGGGGCTATATAAGTGCCTATAAAACACCCTATCAGCGACAAAACGAATAACAAGGGCCACCAATATAGGGGCAAACCTGTTGTAAAATAAGGCATCATTAATGCCGCAATAATACCCACGGCCATCCCATAAAAAAAACCATTGGCATTAAAACGCCACCAGTACCATTTTAAGCAGTTTGCCGCAACATAACCCCCATATAATCCACCCACGATCCATTGTAAAATATCGTTCACGTTTTTAGCCAAAAACCCTAAAAACACGCCCACAATAACCACCAAAATACCCACCACATAGTTCATCCGCATTACTTTTTTAGTACTGGCATTTTTATTGAAATATTTTAAATAAATGTCATTTACAATATAGGCTTGCGCTGCATTTAAAGTTCCGCTAAAGGTGCCCATAAATGCACCTAATAAACCCGTTAATACCAAACCCAATACCCCAACTGGTAAAAAATTATTTATCGTTGCCGGTAAAATCCTTTCAAAATCTGTAACTCCATCAGGACCTTTTAAATATAACTGATTATAATAAAGGAGGGCCAATACGGTTAAACCAGTGATCATCGAATAACGAATAGGTAATAAAATAATACTTACGAAGCCAGTCATTTTACTCGCTTCTTTTGGATTTCTGGTGCTTAAAACCTTTTGCATATCGTAGTTCGGTGCCGGACCAGCCAACGAGGCGAATACCCCTTTTAAGAGCATCATCATAAAAAACAAACCGAATAAGCTATAACCATCGTCGGCAATTTTCTTATTGGCATCGGCCGCAATTTTCGCCCAATCTAAATTAAGGTTCCAGCTAAAGAAGGGGTCTGTCCATCCCTTGGGCACATTTAAAGTCTGCCCATGCAAATGTTGTACTGCAATAACCCCGATACAGACGCAAGCGATAGTCATGATACCATATTTAATGGCGTCGCCCAAAACAATACTATGCATCCCACCAATAATGGAATAGAACATTGCAAATAGTGTAAATACAATTCCATAGAAGTGAGGCACGTATTTGTCGGCCACTTCGAAGGGGATATATGCTTTTACGATATCCCAGGGAATAAAAACCTGCATAAATTTACCCAGGCCTACAAAACCATAGGCTAAGAAACCCAGGCAACTAATTAATGCGAAAGCGATAACAATAATATGAGAGCCCCTAACGCCTTTTCCTGTTAAACCAAAACGTGTTTGAAGCCATTCGGCACCAGTATTCGCATTCGACCGCCGCAGCCATTTAGATAAAAACATCATCATAAAGACCTGATTAAATACAGGCCATAACCATGGAATCCAAATACTTTTCAAGCCATAAACAAAACAAAGGGCCACCATCCACATCGTGCCGCTAATGTCGAACATATCGCTAGCATCGCTTAAGCCCAGCATATACCAGGGCAATTTTTTACCCCCTAGCAAATAGCTTTCTTTATCTTGCCGGGCCTTGTTGCGCATGTAAATACCAATAAGTACCATGGTTAACAGGTAGGCAATAAGGATCGAAATATCTAGCAGCTGTAATTTCATCTATTTAAAATTGGTAAACGTTTTTTCGTCGGGTTGTTTTTTCGAAAAGGATGTGAGGTGTTTGGTAGAATTTTCTAAAGTCGGGTGCCGATGCCTGCCCTTTATAAGGTGCATAATAGTGTAATTTGTTAGTCGAGGGCATATACCCCGCATTGCGCCAAACTAACACATAGGCTATGGGTATATCCTTAATAGTAGGTAATAAAGTTTTAGTCCACCATTTGGCGTCGGGTACGGTTTCATAGCCAGTTTCTGCAAAAGCAGCCAACTTATCTCTTTCGCGGGCCATTTTTACCAGCATGGTTAATTCTTTACGGGTCGACGAAATGAAAGCCGCTCCACCTTCGGTAAACTGGTATTTATCGAAACTTAGCACATCGGCCATATCATTTCCAGGGTATTTTTCTAGAAATTCGGCTTCGCTTGCAAAGCTGTTGGTGTTATAGACGATGATGAGGTTGTGCAGGCCTTTTTCATTCCTGAGGTAGTTGATCGTAAATTGCCAAACCGCCTTAAATTCTTCGGCTGTGCATTTGTTTTTACCCCACCAAAACCAATCGCCATTGAGCTCGTGGAATGGTCGGAAAAGCACCGGAATAGGCTCGTTACGATCGCCTTTTAAGCTTTTTATAAATGTTGCTGCCTGGTTTAACCAGGCTTTATATAGTTCGTGCTTCTTACCTCCTGGTATAATTGATGCGATAGCGCGTTGTGTCGTATCCCAGGTCGAGCCGCCAGTTAACGGATTTCCAAAATGCCAGCTCAGCGTAATTACTGCTCCTCGCTTATAGCCCTCTTTAATATAGTTGCGGATCCGGTCGAAGGGAACGCCATCTATATTTGTGGGTGACCCTTTTTCGATAAACCCCAAATCCCAACCATATACGCCAGGATAATCATTTACCACTTCTTTAATATCGCTTTTACCTGGAACATATTTCCAGTTTACACCATAGGCCAAATCGTCTTGATGCCCAAATATGGTAAATTCATGGCTAAGGCGATGCAGGTTTTTATAGAGTGCTACTGTTTCTTTGGTTGCTTTCGGGTCGATAAGATTTTGCGCATAGGCAAAAACGACACTAAAGGCGAATAGAATTGTAAATAAGGGTGCCAGGTAAGTTTTTCTATTGGTCATGTTTTATTTTTTTTCTGGCAATACTTCTTTTATCGGTTTTCCTATTTCATGACCATTTTCAAATTTGACATCTAAAAACGCCGCGATGGTTTGTGCTATTTGGTTTTGATACCATTGTCCTTTTCGTTCAATCTCGCCCAACGGTTTTGTATCGGGGCCAATCACTGCAAAAAATATCTCGTTACTATGGGCAACGGTATAATAGTGATGCTGCCAGTTATCTCCATAACCCCGTCCGTGATCTTCGGTAATGATAAAGGTCGTTTGATCTTTATAAAAAGGGTCGCTTTGCATATAGTTCCATAAGTCGGCAATCATAGCATCGTTATAATGGGCCGCATCCAGGTAAAAATCGTATCGGCCATCGTGCGCCAATGCATCTGTTTCAATAAAACTTAACTGTAATATGCGGGGGTGGTTTAATTTCACATATTCTTTTGCAAACGAATAGGTAAGCGCATCGTGGCGTTCGCCCATGCCATAGTCTTTTGGAAGCCACCCCATTAAGTCGTTTAAAATTTGTTGACCCTCGCTTAGTTTTTCGCCTTTTACGTTGTTATAACCAGAATTGATGGGAAAGCCGGAGCGTTTTTCGTTTAAAATTCTATAAAAGGCATCCCAGCTCGTAAAAGTAGCCACTTTACCTTTAAATTGAGGTAGTTTGTTTAAGAACTCTAATACATTTACATTGTGATTTTCTGGGTACGAATTGGAGTTGATCAAAGTATCGGGGTAACCCGTAAAAATCTCATTATATCCCGGATAGGAGAACCAGTATTTATTCTTAACATTTACCAGATTTCCTTTATCCCGGTTGCCATAAATCTGCCCATTTTTTGCAACTGTATTCCAGATAAATGGCATCAGCTTATTTCGTCGTTCGTTAATCTCGCTTGCCCAATACTTTTTAATCCGCCAGATCGAATCCTGTTTGGTAAACTTTTTACCAAACAGGATTGAAGAATCGGCACCGCCAAAGAATTCTTTCCACCGATAGCCGTCGAAAGTAATAACAACTATGTTTTTAGTCTTTTGGGCCTCTACAGCCACAAAACTAAGTAGTAAGCAGCTTATGAATAAGCTTTTTAACCCCATTTCTTATCTGTTATTTAATAAAAGCCAACATCGTCTATGTAAATTTGAGAGGCAATGCCACTAAACTCCTGGAAGGTAATATAATCTATAGCTGTCGGACTACCTAAGTTAATTAATGGAACGACATAATCTGTCCATACGCCTTCGGATAAAATCAGGGTGTAGGTAGATTTGGCCGGAGTTAAAGAAATCCTAACCTTTTTCCCTTCTGTTCCTGGGCCACCATATATTGATATTTTTAGCATGCTATATCCAGAAGTATTAAAGGTGGGAATACTTCTAAATCTTGCTGCCCCAAAACCAACAGAATACTTGTGTCCGATGGCTTTTGTGCCCCGTCTAACAATTACACTTTGATCCATGTCCCAGGTACTGCTGTAAGAGGTGTTACTCCAACCAGCCCCTAAACCATCATCAAAAATAAATACTTTTAAGCCAAAAGGATCTGCAGACTTAGCTATACCTACTGGAGTAGTCGCATAGATATAGCCTGATGTTACTCCTGCTGGTATTTTTACTTTAATTTCTGTTTGGGTGCTCGACACAATCGTGGCGACGGCATTATCGAATTTTACTTCGGTTACGCCTTTAAAATAATCGCCTTTAATGGTAACCACGTCATTAGGGCCTCCTGCTGCCGGATCAAAGCCACTAATGAATGGTGGGGGCTGAAGAATTTTAAAGTTATAAGTAACTGATCCATATTTGGTGGTTACCGTAATCGGATTATTGATCGGATCTTTTAAGGTAGACGGGATTTTAACCGTTATTTCTGTATCTGATGCATAAACTAACGAGTCGGCCGCTAGAGTGCCATTAAAGTCGACTTTACTTGTTGTTGCCAGGTTAGTCCCCTTAATGATAATCCAAGCTCCATAATCGACCTGGGTAAGCATGGTAGCGCGTTCCGTTAAATTGCTTACGCTGTTAATTAATGGTGGTGCCGCATTTCCTGAATCCTCTTTTTTACAGGAAGCAGCAAATAGCATAAATATTCCCATCAAGAGATAAATGTTTTTTGAAATTGTATTTCGGTTCATACGATTTAAATTTATGATTATCAATTTAGTCTGGTTACCACCCTGGGTTATTGCCATGTATGGCTGTATTAGAATTCAATTCGTTTAAAGGTAAGGGCAGTAGCATATTTTTGAGCGTCCGTACCTTAGAAATATTATTTTGTCCGGAGGTAATTTTATTCATTACCGGCAAGTAAATGCCCCAGCGTAGCAAGTCGAATCTTCTTATCCCTTCTAGTGCAAACTCACGGGCGCGCTCGGCCAATACATAGCTTCTAAACTGATCCCGATCCATATCTGCAGGTGCCGCACTGGCATCCGCCCTATCGCGAATGGTATTTAAAGCTGTGTATGCTGCAGTATTTGGGCCATTAATTTCATTTTCTGCCTCGGCAACCATTAAAATAACTTCCGAGTAACGTAACAGCGGATAAAAAGCATCACTTAGGGCAACTGTTGGGTCGGCTACACTGCTATATTTGATCACGTAAGCTCTTTCTGCTCCGGTAGTACCTGTATTATTATAATTAACCCCGTTTACCACTTTATAGAGATTCGCCTGCCATGAAGGATAAAATATATTTGTTCCTTGTAAGGTGGTATAGTTATGGGTAACTCCTTCTAAAACTCTTTTGTCTGCATCTTCATAATCGCTGTAATGATTATTCGTCATCCAAACGGCTCCTTGTCCGAAGGTCGAGCGGGCAGAGAAATAAACGCCAAGGTTATTAATAAATGCGGTACCAGCTAGCGATTGAAGTTCCCACATTTGTTCTTTATTGTTACGTCCGGCTATACTCCATAAATCCTTCCAGCTCGGCGTAAGCGTGTAGACATTACTATTAATAACCTCAAGGGCTTTATCTCGGGCCAAGGTGTAGTAAGCTTTCGAGTCCAAGCCTTCGAGACCTGCAACTACCGTTTTAGGATAAGTGTATACCCCATTGTCCATTCCGCCGCGAACGGAGATATTAACGCCACTTAGTGCGCCAGATGCCATTGTGAGGTAAGTTTTAGCAAGGAAGGCCTTTGCAACCCCTTGGTTAACTCTTCCGGCTTCGCCAGATCTTGGGTCGTTTAAAGGGAATAGCATCGTTTCGGCAGCTTTTAAATCGCTAATTACTTGGGCATAGCTATCTTTTACTGAAGCCCGTGGCACATTAGTTTCGGGATTATTAGCCGAGAGCGACTCTATACGGATAGGTATACCGCCGTATAATTGCACCAGTTGAAAATAGGCCCAGCCTCTTAAAAAGTAAGCTTCGCCCAATATTCTTGTTTTCGTGTCTGCATCCATATTTTCAATTTTTGCGACATTTTCTATTACCGTACTGGCGCGGGCAATAATGGCATAACAGCCAACCCAGGGTCGGTCCCAGCCAAAATAAGCCTGAGGGTTACCTGCGCCGGTAGTTCCTAAAAACCAATCGGCTCCCGAAACATGATCATCGTCGAGAATGGTCATATTCCAGTAAGGCTGTAAATATAAATCGTAGGTATATAATTCGTTATAAACCCCATTAATAGCTGCCTTTGCATCACTTTCGTTTTTATAGAAGTTTTCGGGCGAATAAAAAGAATAGGGTTTTTCTTCTAATGCCTTTTTGCAGGAGCTGATGGCCAGTAAACTTACACCAGTAACAAATGCTATAAAATATTTTGAAATCGCTTTCATATTATTTTTTTAATAAGGTTAAAAATTGCAACGTAAAGAGAGATTATAGATTCTTGAATTCGGGTAACCTCCGAGGTCTACTCCAAATAAAGCCGGGTTATCGCCATAACTATTCACTTCTGGGTCGTAGCCAGAGTAGTTGGTAAAGGTATATAGGTTATTTACCCCGATTGCAACCCTTAGTGCCGATATGGCTTTCGATTTTACCGGAACATTGTAGCCGAGGGTAATGTTCTTGATTCTGACAAAACTACCATCTTCTATAAATCGCCTACTAAACAGCTGGTTCCTAAAAAATTGTCGAATTATTTTTGGCCCGGTAGCTCCGCTATTGTCCTTGCCCTGTGCCCAGGCACCATCGGCCATTTCCTGCGTAATATTTTTATTCGTCCCCAGGTTGCCGTTAAACCTGGTATTCATGTTAATTACATCGTTCCCTTGCACTCCGTTAATAAAAATACTCAAATCGAGTCTTTTGTATTTAAAGTTATTGGTAAAACCAAAAGTGTAATCGGGATTTACGTCGCCAATAAATGTGCGGTCGGTTTGCGAAATATTAGTCGGGTCGGCATCGAAATTTTTATATTTAATTTCGCCAATAGTTCTTAAAATAATTGGGTCACCTTGGTTGGTATAAGCCGGATCGTTTCTAACTTCGGCTTCATTATCGTAATAGCCATCTTCTACATAGCCATATAAAGCACCGATTGGTTTACCAACAGTCTGGATAAATGGTGCATCGCCGGTCGAAATGTTTCGTCCATATTGTTCGGTAACATCGGGGCTTAGACTTAAAATCTTATTCCGGTTAAAGGCAATATTAAAATTGGTGTTCCATTCGAAATCTTTGCTTTTTACAACGATTCCGGCTATGGTAGCCTCAAGACCTTTGTTTTCTATAGAGCCCGAGTTAACCAATTTGGTCTGGAAACCAGTAGAAGAAGGGATAATCAGGTTTTGCAAAAGGTCGTCGGTTGTTTTTTTATAGGCTTCTATACTTAAGCTTAAGCGATTGTTGAACATCCCTAAATCGAGGGCCAAATTATAGGCCGTGGTTGTCTCCCATTTTAGCTTCTCGTTAGCCGGCCCCGAATATAAGTCGTTAGCTAGGCCAGTCTGAACTGCCCCTCCAAATGGATAATTATATACGCTCAATTTAGCCAAAGAAGCGTAAGAGCCGATCCCTTGGTTCCCTGTCTGACCATAACTAACTCTTATTTTTAAATCACTAATTTCTTTAATATTTTTCATGAAAGGCTCGTTAGAGATTTTCCAGGCTGCAGCGGCCGACGAAAATCCCGCCCATTTATTATCGCTACCAAACTTACTCGACCCATCACGGCGATAAGAAAACGTTAGCAAGTACCGGTCGTCGAAATTATAATTTAACCGCCCTAAGAATGAAATTAAGGTAGATTGGTACCGGTTAGAGATAACTGGAAGAATAACCTCTCCAGCTGCCAGGTTTTCATTTTCTAAAGCATCATTAGCGAAGGTCTTGGCTTCGGCTCTTTTACTTTGTCCATTAGTACGCTCGAAAGTACTGGCCCCAACAATATTAAAGCTATGCTTTTCTATTTTCTTGTTATAGGTAAGCATGCTTTCTGCAATGCCGCTATTCCAGATGTTATCCGATTTTAACCCCCAGCCTTTTACCGCAAAACCCTCATAAACACTTGTAGGATAATATTGATCCCTGGTGCTCGAAGCAGCGCTAAAGCCAATGTTTTGTCTAAATTTGAAATCCTTTAAAAAGGTCGCTTCAAGATAGCTTGAAGAAAAAATATTTAACCCTTTTACCCGGTTCAAAACATTGTTTACATAAATAAAAGGGTTGGTAATAAAGGCATCTCCCACACCATCGTAAGCGATTGGCTCTGTTAAAGTAGCGGGGAAAGTAATGGCCGAGCGAATAACACCTGCACTTGCTGCGTCCGATTTATCGGTTCCTGTTTTTACACCATTGGTTAAAGTACTCGCAAAAGAAGTACTGGTTCCCACTTTAAAAGTTTTACTGATGTTTCTGTTTAAGTTTAAGCTGAGTCCAAACCGGTTATAATCGGAGTTCGAGATCGTTCCTTTCTGGTCTAAATAATTAAAAGTAAGGCTATGGCTTCCGGCATCACTTCCACCCGAAACATTAATCGAGTAGTTCTGAGCTATCGCCTGGCGGAAAATCTGATCCTGCCAATTGTTCGCTGTTCCGGCGAAATCTTGTGGGCCACGGGCATAATAAGTCTTGCCTGGATTTAAAGGATCGGGTACCTGTGCTCCGGGATAAGGGAGATTATAACTTGTACCCGTATATTTATTCGAGTTTAAATAGGCCAAATTCTGATAAGCCGCATATTCGGATGCATTAAGCACGTCTAGCTGCCTGGTAACTTCGGCCTGGCCAAATGAAAAATTAGCCTCGACCCGATCTCTACCGCTTTTGCCTTTTCTGGTGGTAATTAAAACGACCCCATTGGCACCACGCGAACCATAAATTGCTGTTGCTGAGGCATCCTTCAAAATATCTATACTCTCAATATCGCTCGGATTTAGGAACGACATCGCGTTTAAAGTCTGCTTTTCGTCTTCGCCAATAGATACAGGCGTAGCGCCCGAGCTCGAGTTATTAAAGGGAACGCCATCGATTACATAAAGTGGTTCTGTTCCGCCTAAAAAGGAATTAGAGCCCCGTACCCGAATACTAAGGCCGGCTCCTGGAGCACCATCGTTCTGCGTTACATTTACGCCTGCAATTTTACCCTGTAAAGCCTGTAATACATTAGTTGGGCCATCTTTAATAAGGTCTTCACGTTCGATCCTGGCTACAGATCCCGTTAGGTCAGATTTTTTTACAGTACCATAACCAATAACAACTACATCGGATAAGGTAGTGCTTTTAGATTTCAAAACAATACGAACAGTAGTTTTATCGCCAATGGTAACTTGTTGTTCCTCCATTCCTAAAAATGAAAAAACAAGAACTTGGCTATTGGCAGAAGCGCTAATGGTAAAATTTCCATTTGCATCGGTAATGGTTGCCGATTTAGTATCTTTTATACTTACCGAAACTCCTGGGAGCATCTCGCCGCGCTCGTCGGTAACTTTTCCGGAAATTTTCCTTTCCTGAGCAAAACAGATCGTAAAAGATAACAGGCATACAAGTAGTGCCAATAAATTAGAGATTACTTTATTAAGCATAAGCATTTGGTTAGTTTATATCAAAAGTAGTGCTGATTATGTTGCTATAAATAATACTATTTTATCCATTTATAATATTTTTATCACTTAACTATCGCTTCATTTAAAATAAACAGCGTTTATATATATTCAAAGGTATTTTTATTAGCAAATAAGGGCCGCTTGTCTTATCTTTGAATATTGATATTATTTTATCCTATTAGTTGATATTATTTAATCATTTACTGTGCATTCAAATATAATAAAAGAAATTACTCCGCTTACCAATAGCGATTGTTTTACTATCTTCGAGAGGAAAAAACAAGATTTCGATTTTCCGCTGCATTATCATGAGGAGATGGAGCTAAATTTTATCTCTAATGCAAGTGGCGCAAGAAGGGTAGTTGGCGACCATATAGAAGAAATTGGCGATATAGAATTGGTTCTAATTGGCTCTAATTTACCCCATGTATGGGAAACGCATAAACTATCCGGCAAAGAAATTCATGAGGTAACTATTCAGTTTCACAAGGACCTCTTCGACGAGAGGTTTCTACGGCGAAACCAGCTTCGGGTAATTAGAGAACTGTTCGAGAAATCGAAGTGCGGTATTTTATTTTCTAAAGAAACAGCCCAAACTATCGGACCTCGACTGGTAAAGCTCAACAAAAAACACGGTTTCGATTCGGTGCTAGAGTTAATGTCTATTTTACACGACCTCTCTACCTCCAGAAACATGCGCACACTTTCTGATTCGACTTTTAGCAATGCCGAATTTTCGTACAATAGCAGGCGGGTCGAAAAAGTTATGGAATATATCAATATCAATTTCGATAAACAGGTAAGCCTTGCCGAAGTTGCGCGAATTGCCAGCATGACTGAAGTTTCTTTTAGCCGCTTTTTTAAAAGCCGGACAGGGATTAGCTTTATCGATAGTTTAATAGAAATAAGACTTGGTCATGCCTCCCGAAAGTTGATAGACACGACCGAGTCGGTGGCCGAAGTTGCCTATAATTGTGGTTTTAACAATATTTCTAATTTTAACCGGATTTTTAAAAAGAAAAAGGGTTGTACACCTAAAGAATTTAGAGAAAACCTTTCGGGGAATAGGATTTTTGTTTAGAAGGGTTGGCGTCTTCCTCTTCTTTAACCGCAACATATAGTCCATAATACAAAACACTATGCGTAGATTTCATTTTTATACTCTTTTATTGTGGTTGTTTGCCGTTAATCCATGCTTCGCAGCTAAAACCAAAGGTATCTTTTACCCTGCTAACGATTCGAATATTCAATATTTTGGCCGGGTCGATTTTTCCAATCCGTTAAAACCTAAATTTTGGGCTTCGGGAGTTTACGTAAAAATTAAATTTAGCGGCTCCTTCTGCGAACTCCAGATTAACGACGAAATGATTTATGGAAGTGTAAATAATTACCTCGAAGTACAGGTAGACCAGCAACTCCCTTATCGTACTCAGACTACCGGAAAAGACAATAAGATCGTTCTGGCAAAAAACCTTCCAGATGGGGAGCATACCATTGTTGTCTGTAAAAACACAGAGGCCGAAAACGGCTATCTGGAACTGGTTGGTTTTGTTTGTGAAAAATTACTAGCGCCACCTGCCAAGCAAAAAAGAAGGCTCGAGTTTATCGGCGATTCCATTACCTGTGGCGCAGCCAGCGACGAAAGTGAAATCCCTTGCGATAAGGGGAAATGGCACGACCAACATAATGCTTATTTGGCTTATGGGCCTACAACAGCCCGGGCTTTAGCCGCGCAATGGCAGCTTTCTTCAGTTTCGGGAATTGGGTTAATGCATAGTTGCTGCGAGAAGACAATTTTAATGCCGCAGGTTTTCGATAAAATAAACATGGCCAAAGATAGCCTGCTCTGGGAGTTTAATCGTTATCAGCCCGACCTTGTAAGTGTATGCTTAGGCCAAAATGATGGCATACAGGATTCTGTTAAATTTACCGCTGCTTATGTTAAATTTGTGAAAACGTTAAGGGGACATTACCCAATGGCTAAAATCGTGTTGTTAAGTAGTCCGATGGCAAGTCCCGGCCTAAACAAAACCCTACAAAAATATATCTCTGCAGTTATTGCTTACCTTAGCACTCAGGGGGAGGAAAATACAGGCTATTATTTCTTTTCTAAATCTTATAACGATGGTTGTGGTGGGCATCCATCGGTAAACAACCACCAAGCTATTGCAGCAGAGCTTACGGCATACCTTAAAAAAACCATGAAATGGTAAGGATAACAAAATATACAGAACATAAATAAATTAAATAATTAAACCATGAAAAAAAAGCTATTTCTACTCGTTATCTTCTTAATTTCCTTTGTGCTTTTAAAGGCACAAGATGCTCCTTTCTACAAAGAAATCCAATATTTTAAAAAACTCGACAGCCTTCAGTTTCCTCCCCAAAAAGCGGTTTTATTTATCGGAAGCTCTACTTTTACAAAGTGGAAAGATGTACAGGATTACTTTCCTAAACATGTTATTATTAATCGCGGTTTTGGCGGATCTTCTTTACCTAATGTGATCTATTATGCCAATGATATCATCTTCCCCTATAATCCTAAACAAATCGTTATTTACTGTGGCGAAAATGATTTTACTGGCAAGGCCACCCCTCAGATTGTAGTAGACCGGGTTAAACAATTATTTCTCTTGATAAGAGAAAAGTATCCTAAAGTTTCCATTGCTTATATCTCGATTAAACCAAGCCCATCTCGAGAAAAATATTTGCCTCAAATGACTGAAGCTAATAAAATGATTGCGGAAATGATTAAAGGAATGAAGCGCACTACTTTCATTAATACGGCCAGCAGCATGTATAATCCCGATGGTACAATAATGAAAGATATTTTCTTGTCAGATAACCTACACATGAATGCAAAAGGTTATGCAATCTGGCAAAAAATTATGGAGCCTTATTTAAAATAAGTAGCCTTTAACCGGGCCTGATATTTTTGGTAAAAGTGGGTAGCCAATTCGATTTCGTTTGGAGTAGCCTGGTCGGTAAAGGCTTTCCGTTCTTTTACCCAGGCCCATTCCCAATTCATCATTTTATCGTCGAATGCTTTCTGATTAAGTGCGGTTCCGTTATTTAAGCTCTCGTTGGCCATATTAATAAATTGTTGCCAGCGAGGCTGATAAAAATCGCTTAGCATTCCCGACCATTGTTTGCATGCATAATCGTGCAAAGGGCTGTTTTTATCGCCCCATAAAGTGAGCTGGTTTCTGGCATTTTGCTCGTAGTTGTCTTTTTCGGCTTTCGTATAACCTAATTTACGGGCAGCGTTAATCCATTTACCCAATAAGAAATCTTCTCTACTCCCTAAAAGCACGTCGAGATCGGCTATAACTGTTATAAATTCTTTACTTAACTGGTCAAACCTGAGGCTGTTTTTTTGTTTATAGGCCAATGCAAATTGTATTTGTAAGGTATCGGCATAATTTGCCATTACCTGCCTGCTTAAATCGACGAAATCGTACTTAAATCCTTCGCTTTCTTTTAGCTTGGGGGCCGCCTGGTTAAACAGTGCTAATGCCGTTATTAATTGTGCCGGATCATAATATTTTTTGGTATTGGTCCACTTATTTGTTTTAGCAAAAGTTGGCCGACCGGTTATAATCGACTCGGCGCCCCCCGATCTGATATCGCCCTTATAAACCGTATTTCGTAAAATAAGCCATGCCTTTTCGGCCAGCGCATTTGAGGCGCCATACCGTCGGCGTACATAACCAGGTAGCCATTCGTCGAGCTTAATGGCATTATCCCGCCAAACATTTTCGAGCATCAATGCATACATAACCGGGTTTTGCGCGATTGCCTCGGGTGTTAAACCAATACCACTTATTTTCCCTGATTTCTGGTTATGGAGAGCATTAGCAGGGCCATTTGCGACCTCCTCCATCCGGCCATACATACTAATATTTCCTCCAAAATTGTGCAACATGCACCATATCCAGGGTTTTCCATAATAGGCCTCTGTTTTATTCCATACGGGTTTACTTTCACTGTAAAGATCGAGTACAATCATTTTATTGTCGGGAACAGCATTTAATAATGCTTTTACCTGAGTCGGTTGCCAGAAGGCTGCCGAATAAGAAAACATCCAGCCTTGCATTATCCAGACCGCTTTAGGGTCGATCGTTGCCATCGATTCGTAAACTTTTTTACTGATCTGATTAAGATAAAGCGAATCGTTAGTTGGCGGCGTGTTTTCATTAAATGTATCGGCCGAGTATAAGTGATTTGTTCCGAAAGTTTTAATTTGTTCTTCCATAAATTTTTTACCCAGCTGCAGGAAAGCCGGATCGTCTGGATCTAAGATATAAACTTCATTAAAGCCTTGCCAGCTTGTCTTTTTTAACTTTGCAGTCGGAAATTTATCTTTAAATGCAGGTGGTACATGTCCGGTAAATGCCGGTAAAATTGGGGTCATTCCCAGTTCGCGTTCGCGCTTTAAAATTTTTTGCTGCAGGTCTTCCTGAAATTGCATAAAAGATGCTGGGAGTGGGCCACCCCAGCCATCTAAATTACCCATCCAAAACCAGTTAAAATAGGCTGGTCCGCTAAAAAAGGTGCTTAAATCTGCTGCTGTAAAGCCAAGGCTTTTATATACTCTACTCCAGATTGCATTCTGGCCTGTAATAGCCAACGGCATGTTAATGCCGTTTAAGGCCATCCAGTCTATTTCCCATTGCCACCTTTCCCAATCCCACCAGCTCATGCTATAATTAAAGGTACAATAGTTTAAATTATACCGGTACTGATAAGGGGTTTGTTTTGTTATTTTCTGTTGAGGAAATGGCAAAACCTTGGGTAATTTTAAATTGCTGCCATTCCAGCTAAGCTCACAATTTGTAAAGTTTTTAAGGTAGTAATTTAGTGCGCTGGCTATAGCAACGCCATTCGAGCCACTCAATAAAACTTTATTTTGATGCCTTTCCAGGCTAAAAATGTCTTTATTGTTTTTTTGGGGGATAAATTTAACTTCAAAAAAATTAGCCTGTTTAGGGATTATTCTCTTAATAAGGTTTTTTACTGCTTCCTGTTGGCCGCCAAGAGCATTCGACTGTGCATTAAGGCTTTGTGTAAAGCTAATCACAAACAAAAACGCGACTGCAATTATCTTCATCGTCTTATCGTTATTAAGTTATTTTAAGTACCCTCCGGCATTAAGCAGGTCTGCCCAAACTTTATAGCCCTCGGGTATTAAGTGCAGGCCGTCTTTCGTAAGTTCGGCTTTTAAATGATTGTCTTTGTCCAAGAAGTTAGGGTATAAATCTATTATGGTTACATTTTTCGCCGTCATTTTTCTAATCTGTTCGTTGAGATAAAGAATGTGTTCGTCTTTATTATAGTGATTTTTAAATTTCGCGAATGAGCTATTAACAGGAAGCAAAGTATAAAAATAGATTCTCGTTTGTTTCGATCCTTCTCTTATCCGACGAACTATTGTTTTATAGTTATTTAAGATAATGCTATCTGGAATATTCCTCGAAATATCGTTAATCCCAATTAAGATAAAGATTTTTGCTGGCTTGCCTGCTATTATTTCCTGCAGTCGACCTAAAACACCAAAAGTAATATCGCCCGAAATACCTCTATTTTTAGCTTGCGGCAAGGACAAAAGTTTTGCCCAGTCTGTTCCGGCAGTAATGCTGTTCCCCAGAAAAATATAATCTTTTTTTGAGGGGGTCTCTGCCTTAAACTTCGCAGCTAGCTCGGCATATTTAGCAGGGCGGTACGTGCTATCCCATTTAAGGGTTTGCGCATTTAAGCTACCAGTGCCTATTACAATTAAGGCAACAAGTGCAATTAAGGTTCTTTTTAAAAAGGCATTCATATCTTTTATTTAATATCTGCTAAATTTTGTTTTTCTCTATTCCAGGTAAAAGCAGTAAAGAAAATAGCCAGTAAACAAGCTGCAACAATAACCAAAAACCCACCATTCCAACCCCACTCGTCGACCACAAAGCCAATGGCAATATTCGCAAACAAAGCTCCGCCCAAATAACCAAATAACCCGGTTAAACCCGCAGCAGTTCCGGCCGCTTTTTTTGGAACCAAGTCGAGTGCTTGTACCCCAATTAACATTACCGGTCCATAGATTAAAAAACCAATGGCGATAAGTGCAGTAATATCGATCCAAACATTTCCCGGCGGATTTTTCCAATAAACCAAAACAGCAATCAATACCAAAGCCATATAAATAACTGTGGCAGGTGCTCTCCGGCCTTTAAAGATCCTATCGCTTAGCCAACCACACAGCAGTGTTCCCGGTATTCCTGCCCATTCGTATGCAAAATAAGACCAACTCGATTCGTTCATAGAAAATCCTTTCGCTTCTTGCAAAAACGTTGGCGCCCAATCTAATACACCATACCTTACTAAGTAAACAAATGCGTTGGCAAAAGCAATGTACCAGAGCATCCTGTTATTAAAAACATATTTAAAGAAAATTTCTTTTGCGGAAAATTCCTTTTCTTGCTCGGCCGAATAATTTTTAGGATAATCGTTTTTATACTGTTCTATTGGTGGTAGCCCACAAGACTGAGGGGTATCTCTCACAAAAACATAAGCAATTACGGCAAACACCAGGGCAATAAGCCCGGGAAAATAAAGTTGGGCATGCCAATCGGCAAAAATTTCTATCGCTAAAATCGCAATTGGCCCCACTAAGCCGCCACCTACATTATGTGCCACATTCCAAATAGACATGGCAGTACCTCGTTCCTTAACCGAATACCAATGAACGACCACCCGGCCGCAAGGTGGCCAACCCATGCCCTGGAACCATCCATTTATAAATAACAGCACAAACATAATGGTAATGGAAGAGGTTGCGAAGGGTACAAGCCCCATAAAAATCATGGTAGCGGCAGAAAGGACTAACCCTAAGGTTAAAAAAATCCGGGCATTACTCCTATCCGAGAAATTGCCCATAATAAATTTACTTAGACCATAAGCAATGGAAACGCTCGACAAAGCAATCCCCAGCTCTCCTTTAGAAAAGCCTTGCGAAATTAATTCGGGCATAACTAAGGAGAAATTTTTCCGTACCAGATAATAGCCCGCATAGCCTAAAAATATGCCTAAAAAAACTTTTATTCTTTGTGCACGATATTCGGGGTCGATACGGTCTGCCGGCAATAAGGGTTTGTGTGCTGCCGGTGGTGGAAAAAATTTAAAGCTCATATTTGGTTTATTAGTGGTTCATTTATTATTGTTCTGCTCCTAAAAGATTTGGGTAATCGGTTATAATGCCGTCTGCCCCAAGCGATTTTAAGCGGGTAATTTCTTCAGTTGTGTTTGCCGTCCAGGCCACGACCTTTATCCCGTCGGCATGCGCCTTTTTAATCAATTCGCTGTCAACCATTTTAGCATTAGGGCTCAATATGAATGGCTTATAACCTAAATCGGCCATGTTCTCTTCATAGGTTTTTTTATTATCGACCAGAAATGAAGTTCTTACTGCGGGGTATTTTTTATGGATCAGCTGAATCGTTCTTTTATCGAATGATTGGATAACTACATAAGGCATAATTTTATTTTGCTCGATTACTTTCATTAAAAGCTCCACAAAAATTTCGGGACTGGGGTTAGTAATCCCGTCACCATTTTCGCTGCTTTTTGTTTCGATATTATAAAACAGTTGCTTTTTGCCTTTCGCCTTAATTTCTTGCTGGACACTTGTTATTAAGTCGGCCAGCAACGGAATATAAGTCTTCACTTTCTGCTGCTTCGGAAAGCTTGTATTTATTTTTGTACCGATATCGAACTTCTTTAGTTCGGCATAGTCCATTTTAAAGATGGCATATTTTTTAGCATCTGCCTTAGGGATTTCTTTACCTTCTGGAGTAAGCATAAAACCCGGGCTTAAATAATCGTCGTGAGTAACCACAACCTGATTATCTTTGGTAATATGGGTATCCATCTCCAGCGTAGTAATATGATCCATCGTCATCGCATTTTGCATAGCGATAATTGTATTTTCGGGCATTAACCCTCTTCCACCACGATGTGCTTCGGCACTAAATGACGGGAATGTCGCCTGTTCCATTGCGTTCGAATTATACCTTGTCTTGCAAGACGAAACGAGCAAAGCAAAAGCAAGTAAGTAAGTTAGTTTTTTCATTAATTACAGGTTTTAAATTCATTATTTGCCTGATAACTAAACTCGTTTGGGAGTTCCCATCTGGCTTTATACATTTTTAGTCCGCCGGTCCTAAAAATTTCTTTATCTGTAAGATCCAAAATTTTATCATTATACCACTGTTTTTGGGTATCAATTCCTTGAAGAACTATAACAGGATAACCTTTTGGCCCAGAATCTATACTTTTAATTCGGGGTAGGTTAGCGATCTCTTTAATTGTTTTACTTTTTAATGAGATAGTCCAAACCTTAGTGCTGGTCGACAGCCATAGTTCGTCTTTCCCATAAACAGGAAATAAATCATGGCATCCTGTTGCGGGTAAATCGATGGCTTCTTTAACTATCAAATCTGGAGCCTTACAATTAAAATTATAAGTATAGCCAACGAGCTTACCTACACTGGCAGACCATAGTATTTGTCGCCGCCTGTCCCATACCACATTATGTGCATCGGCCATTGCGAGAGTTTTCTTATAAAGATGATCCGGAAAATTGTTCAAATCTACATGGATTAGCGTTAATACCCCCCCAGTACTCGAAGCGGCAACGATATTGCCATCGGGAAGGATCTCGGCCGAATGAGTATTGCCGCCCACATAGGTATAAAACACTGTCGTTTTATCCGAAATGCGAACTAAAGCAACACCGCCTCCCGAAGCTGTTATCAGCAGATATTTCCCATTATACACCAATTTTCCCTCACTAATGTTACTAAACCATTTTTGATGGATGGCAGGCACACCGATTGCTGCCTTCCATTCCCATATTACCGTTCTGGTTTTAAGGTCTATACATGCAATTCTCTGCTGCGACTGATCGGTCACAATCAGATAGGTATCTGTGTAATCTTTCTTAGTTAACGGCACCTTTTCGATAGGTTTTAAACCCATGCAGACCATTACCCCAACAGATAGCATACAAAGTATAAACGTGTTTTTCCACATATAATAACGGCTAGGAATAAATTTAAGATGATAATATCGCCGTAAACTGTCTGTCGAAACGATCGGTTACAACTACTTTAACTTTTTTAACGGTGGGTTCGAAATGAGCAACAAACAAATGATCCGTTTTTTTTGGCTCGGCAAAGGTTCGTCCCATAGGTAATTTATCGCCCTTAAATAAAGTAACGGCTAAAGGATCAAATCCCTTTTCTTGGGTTAATGGACCCATCGGTTTATCGTCGAGAAAATAAGTCACTTTCCACATCGGATCCCAATTCCAAACGTTCGCAATTAATCTTTTCTGGTTAGTCAGCTCGTCGACATAGAGATGTATTTGTTCATCCTTAGCCAGACCGGTAGACTGGTAATGCCATTTAAGTTCGGTACCGTTAACTTCATATACACCATAACCACAAGGTGTACCATCTTCGCAGATGGGGCCAGTCCACCAGGCTCCACAAACTGTACCATGGTTATGCTCGTAAATGCCATTTGTAATTACATTCCGATTGTAATGTGTATGGCCAGACATGATATGAACGTTTGTATAGCCTTCTACTACTTTATAAAAGTCTGCGTTATTTTTAACAGCATTATGAACAGGAATGTGCAGGCAGATAATAACCAATGCGTCTTTCGGCACAAACTTTAGGTCTTTAGCTAGCCAATCCAGCTGCGCTTGGGTAATAAAACCGTCGTAAGTACGCTCTACTCCCAAATAGCGAACGTCGTCGAGTACGACATAATGTGCCTTACCCCGGTTAAAGGAATAATAGGTTGGACCATAATGTTCGCTAAAAGTTTTATCGGAGGTTTCGTCGCCACCCATCCTGTAGTCCATATCGTGGTTTCCCAGCGCCTGAAAAAATGGGATGCCCATTTCTATAACCGCTTTATTGTAGGCGGTAAAAAGTTCGTGGTTATCCCATACAATATCGCCAACACATATCCCATGAACAAGCGCGTCAGGGCCCATTTCGCGAACGAGTTTTTGTACGTCCACCACCGACGTATCCATCATTAGGGCAACATCCTTTTTTGTTTTCACTTGTGGATCAGCCCATATTATGAATCGATGATTATCGTCCTTCTTCTTCAGTTTTTTGAGTTTGAAGTTATACTCATTTCGTGTTCCCAGGTTTTCGTATTGCCTAGCTATATTGCCATCAACTTTAAAATCGAAGCCTGCAGGAGTACTTAAAAACACAAACTTCGCTTTCACATCTGGGTTGATAGAAAACTTTCCGTATGCATCAGTTACCACTACCGAAAACCCATCCGAAACTATGGCATTTGGAATTCCTTTTCCCTCATAGCTTACAGTGCCCGTGATAGTCTCGTCGCGCTTTAGCTGCCCTAACGCAGGTGTTTGTAGTGCAATAAATGCGCTACCTGTTAGTAATCCTATGCGTTGTATAAATGATTTTCTATTCATCTTTAATTAACCAGGCTAGTTCCATCTCCTTCAATTTCTATGAGTTGCGACGTAGGGCTTAATTTAACAGATGTTAAAGTTCTTCCTGTAACCCATCTTCCTGAGGTAGCATCATAAACGCCACCAAGTTTAGAGAAGCTGGTTGCAGCAGAAGGGAAACTTAAACGATTAGTATTTGTACCTGCGCCATAAAAATTTTGTGGCAACCTGGTTAACGGGTTAATTGTACCATAATAATCTGTGTTTGTAATTCTATAACCAACTTCTGGCGGACCAGCGCTATAGAAAACACCACCAGCACCTCCATAAAAAATCACATCTAAAGGAACCGTAGATGGCGTAACATTTGTACCTGCAAAAACTGCAATCCCAGCTACGTTACCACTATTTGCTAATAGGTTTGCTGTTTTAGTTCCAATCCCATCTGCTCCTCCTAAACTAGAATAATCCGAGCTTACAATCCAATTAGAAGAACTGATATCAGTAGATACCGTTGATGATGATCCGTCTATATTTTTGTTGGTGCCACCTACATAAAAATATGCTCCTTTAGTTACCTTTCCCGAAGTTAAGTTAAATTTATAGGTTCTACTTCCACCTGTATTCCATCCCAATGTTGGTGTAGCACTTGCACCTGCATTATTGGTGGTATAAACCGCAAACGGTGTAGCTGCAAAATCAATATCTCTAGTTGCTAAAAACTGTATGTATTCATTATTTCCATCGCCACCATTCGGATCTACCATATAACCTGTAATAATTACTGGAGAAAGTTTAGGCAATACTACAAAGAAAAAATCATCCACGTCACGTAACCATAAATTAATTTTAGCCGAAGCTCCGTTACCATTTATAAAAGGAATACCTGTAAAATTACCTGTTGGGAGCACTGATGTATTCGCAAAAGCAGCTGTTGTTTCTGTGTGAACGGTGGCTTTACCAAAACCATCATCAATAACCTTATCACCAGCATAAGTTGCGTCAGCGTCAGGTTCTGGATCATATAATGCACTACTTATTGTCACTAAAGTGTTTTCGTAAAATGATGGATTGGCTAAGATTTTACCCGTGTTTACCGCTTGGGTTCTTACCGTTTTGCCGCTAGAAATTTTTGTAACCGATGCATTCGAAACACCCACAATTTGCAAAATTCCATTTACCCTTTTTAGGGTTGCTCCATCAACCTTAATATGAACAGAGTCTCCTGGAAGATATTTTGAAGCATCTGGTCCAATATTAAAAGCCATGCCTCGTAAAGAATCTATTCCATTTCCTGCCATTCGGCTATTTTGCATAATCAGCAGCCCTGCTGGAGAGTTTCCAGATCTAAAATCGGAAATGATTACTCCTTTTATAGAAGTTGCCCCGCCTAATAGCGTTGCATTTAGGGACAAATCACTCTCTTTATAGAGCTTTTTTAAATCGAAATTAGAAATAAAATCGCTTGGCGTACTTTTGACATAATCGTCATCTCGTTTACATCCTGTCCAAATCCCAACAATTGATGTTAGTAAAAGGATGTATTTTAATGTTTTTTTCATCTTTTTATGTTTTAATTTTCAATGGTAATAAAACAATCAAATTGCTTTTCTTCCCTATGGTTTTTGCCACCAAACTAATGTATTAATATCATCAGGCCCTTGAGATGCCACGGCATTTTTATAACTTGTTGGGTTAGTTGACTGACTTATAAGCGGGTAATTCAATCTGGCGGGCATTTTACCTCCATTTGCCAAACCTGTTGCCGGGTTTAAGAAAGGGTGTCCTGTTCTTCTAAATTCAATCCATTGTTGAAAATCGACTAAAAACAATGCGTAATACTTTTGCAAATGAATTAACTCCATTTTACTTTGGGTGCCTCTTACCGTGGTATTTAAAGGCAGTGCATTATCCCAATCAATATCTGCAGCAACAGCATAGGCTATCACTTGTGGGTCAGTAGGATCAATTAACAAAGTAGGCATCCAATAATTGATAGACTCTGCTATCCCTTTGTAATAATAGGTTTCTCCCGTTCCATTTATCCATCCTTTTGCCGCAGCTTCTGCCAAAATAAAATCAACTTCAGCCACATTCATGATAATCCCTGTATATGGATCTGTTTGTAATGTGGTTGGATTATTTGTTTGCGCATCCGAATAAAAATACGCTTGTTTGAGGATCGTACTTCCACTGGCATAACCACTCGGTACGCCTGCAAAACCATTCATACCGGGTGCAATTCCCCACCTGTTAACGTTATTTTTTCCTAAAGATTGATTAATTCTTGGGTCTGCCCAGGTTGTCAGATTATTTATAAAAAATTCAGAAATAGCTGGTGTTCTAAAATCAACCGCGCGAACGCTGATCATAAACGGAGAAGAATAAACTGCAGAACTACTGTTTGTACCATTCCAAAGAATTTTTGCCGTATGGTTATTGTTTTGCATAATTGGATACTTAGAAGGGTTAGTATCAATCATCTCCTTGATTTTAGCGATTACGGTCGAACTTACCTCCGCCTTTCCAGAAACACGAAGCAGGAGTCTCAAATACAATGAATTTCCAAACCTCCGCCACTTAGCAATATCTCCTTGATAAACAGGGTCTCCTGTAGGTATAATTGCATCGCCAGCAGTTAATAAGGTATTTGCCTCTTCAAGCTTTTTGAATAGATCGAGATAAATATCCTTTTGCTTATTGTAAGCTGGTTCCAGCACGCCAATCTTACCTTGGTTTGCCTCAAAGTAAGGGACATCACCATAAACATCCGTAAGCAATTGATAAACCCAGGCTTCGGTAATAAGGGATATCGCTTGGTACGATTTGTTCAAAGATTCTGGTTGACTTGCAATGGTATAGATATCTTTTAAATTGGTTAATTGCGGATACCAGGCATTCCATGTGTAGTCGGAAACATTACGTCTGATATCATATCTAAATACTTTTCCTTCCGAATCTCCAAGGTCGACAGTAACTTGCATTAGCTCATTATTAAAGCTACGATTACGCACCATATTAGCATATAGCACACCTGTTAAGGCTGGGGCTAATAATTGATTAGCTGTGGTAGCTGTTTTCCCTATAGGATCTTTATTTATTTCATTAAAATCTTTCTTACAAGAAAAGAATGAAATTCCAATAGCTAGCAATAGCGTATAACTGGTTATATTTTTAATCTTTTTCATTTTCTTTTTAATTAACACCTACAACTAAACGAAAACCATAAGTCCTGGTTGATGGCAACTGACCTGTTTCAAAACCTTGAACAATGTCTGAACCAGATAAGGTTCCAAACTCAGGATCGAATGCCGGCCATGGCGACCAAATAAACAAATTACGTCCATAAACACTCAAAGTTACCCGGGTTAACCCTAATTTTTTTGCGAGGCTTGATTTAAGCGTGTAACCTACTGTTGCTTCCCTAAACTTAACATAGTCTGTTCTAAATACACTTCCTTCTGCTTGATCAGATCCATAAAGTGAAGTGTAATAACTCTCAAAATTCGTAGCAATTACATCATTTTTACGGTATGAACCATCTGGATTTTCAACCACTCCTTCTCCAACCACACCGTTATATCTTCCTGGCAGCGTTATTTTTAATTTCCCTAAGGCAGCCATCCTCGAAAACGTTAATGAGTGGCCAACCGCACCCAATTGTGCATCAAATAGAGCATTTACATTAAACTGTCTATAAGTTATACCTGTTCCAAAACTGAACCTAAATTTAGGCATCGTATTCCCAAGATAAATCAAATCTGTAGAATTGGTTTTCGCATTTCCGGTATTTGAGTCAAAAATGATCTGCCCATCCGGAGAGCGAAGGTACCCGCGACCATACAAATCGCCCATACTACCTCCCACATTCGCAACAACCTGTCCTCCACCCAAAGCTCCTGTACGAAGCACAACAGAGCTATCTGCCAATTCCATAATTTTGTTGCGGTTAGCGGTAAAGGTTGCGGTTAAATTCCAGTTAAATTTTTTCGTCTTTAAAACTGTTCCATTCACAGCGAGTTCTAACCCTTTGTTATCAACTCTTCCTATATTAACTACTGCAACATTATATCCCGTTGCACGATCAACTAACCTATTTAAAATTTGATTTTTTGTGCTTCCGGTATATGCTGCTATATCAAAATTTAACCTGCTATTAAAAAGCCTAAGCTCTGCTCCCACCTCAATGGTTGTAGTTTTTAAGGGCTTCAGGTTTGGATTTGGCAAAACAGTGGGATTAGTCATCGCACTATCCGGATAAATTCCATTCGAGGCTAATGAATAGTTATATGCGGTACGGTAGGGTGAGGTACCTCCACTACCTACCTGCGATATAGAAACTCTAAGCTTGGCAAAATTAATGGCCCTTGGCATTTGCCATAAATCTGAAGGCACAAATGATACACTTGCAGACGGATAGAAGAACCCAACATTATCTGTACGGGTTGGCGTGGCTAAAGTGCTGCTCCAATCTTGTCTTCCCGTTAAATCTAAATACAGATAATTCTTAAAAGTAAATGACATCGCCCCATAAAAACTGTTGATGCGATATTGCGCCGTATCCGGCACAGAGATTAAAGGATTAGCATTATTATCCAATCTATACACACCTGGTTCAACTAAACCGTCTGCTCTAAGCTCCGATTTATTGTAGTGATTTCTCATCTGGCTACCCCCAGCAGTGGCTGATAAGCTTAAATCTTTAGTGATTTTTTTGTCATACTTCAACAAGAAATCCGCATTGATTTCGTACGAGTTAATGTCCTGTTCACGGTAAGATCCTTGTGCAAATTTATTTCCTGAAGCGTCAAACGGCCGCTGCGTATCTCGATTATCCTTATTATAATCTATAGAGGAGCGAAGCAATAAACTCAGTTCATCTGTAAACTTATAGGTTGCTTGAACACTTCCTAAAACTCCATTTCTTCTTTGTTTATTTAGGTATTGCTCCGAAATAGCATAAGGGCTTTCTGGGTTGGTAGTTGTAATGTTTACAAACTGACGGTTAACCATGTTATTTACCCAATAGTCTCTATACCAGTCGGTATTAACATTGGGTTGCGCAAACATAAACCAATACATTAACGATTGATTTCCATAACCCGTTGCCGGTAAATTATCGCTATGTCGGTTATTGTAACCAAGCTTTAAGGATAAACTTAACTTGTTAGTTAAATTTGTATTGGCAGATAGAGAGGCCGACGTGCGTTCTAGTCCTGTATTAGGCACAATCCATTCATTGGTTCCATGACTGGCCGAAAAGCGAAGTGAAACTTTTTTATAGGTTCCATTTAAGCTAACAGAGTTTGTTGTTTCTAAACCTGTTTTAAAAAAGGCGTCGACTGGGTTTTCATAAGCAACCCAAGGCATTCTCTCTAAACTCCTCGCTTTAATGGTAGGGTCGTACTGGAAGAAATTTCCACCCGCAGCAAAAGGAGCACCCCAACTTGCACTCGTCGCATTTGTGCTTGCTCCATCCACAGTTGCACCATAAGAAAAGTAGGATACGCCGTACTGTCCTTGCCCATACTCGCTTTGAATATCGGGACTGCGATTTATATCCTCCCATGCCGTATTCGAGGTAAAGGTAATGGCCAGCGCACCTTTGCTTTTAATACCTGATTTGGTAGTAATTAAGATGGCTCCGTTAGCACCTCTCTGTCCGTAAAGTGCAGCTGCACCAGGACCTTTAAGCACCGTAACATTTTCAATGTCGTCGGGATTCAAATCATTGAGTGCGCTACCAAAATCTGCCGGCATAATATCTCCAGAAGTTCCATATACACCACCGCCTGTTCCTGATGTCCGCCTCGAAGAGCTACTTGCAACTACCCCGTCGATAACGATCAATGCCTCATTATCGCCCGTTAAATTATTCTCACCGCGTAGTATAATCTTGTTCGATCCGGCAGGGCCGCCATTTCTAACAAGATTTAAACCTGCCACTTTTCCCGACAAAGCATCTGTCCAGTTACTAGAAATAGCATTAGTTAATTGTGTGCTATCTATTTTTGTAACGGCATAACCAAGCGATTTTTCCTCGCGCTTAATCCCTAATGCCGTTACAACAACTTCATTTAAGCTGCTGCTCGAAGATTTTAGCCGAATAAACAGGTTGTCGTTATTCTGATTTGCTGTTTGTTTAACCATAACATAGCCTATCATACTAAAGCTTAACTCCGTGCCCTTGGGTGCTTTAAGACTAAACTGGCCATCGCTATTGGTAACCCCATAAACTTTACGTTGGGCATCCATAATCGTTACTGATGGGATTGGAGAGCCGTCTCCATCGTCTACAACATGCCCTTTAAGCGTAACCGTTTCCTGTGCCTGCATAAACATAGGTGTTACCCCAAATACCTTTGCTGGCATTTCTAATAAAAACAAGGCTATGGCAAACATTGCCGAAAACTTCGCTATTCCAAGCCCAGCCCCTAAAATCTTCCTTTTTTTAAGGTGTTCATGTAAAATTTTATTCATCACTTTGTTTTTTTTGGTTAGTTTTTTTAGTTTTCTAAAGTTTCGATTTATTTCATTTTTTACTAACGGGTGCAAATCTCCGGCTTTAAGTTAAACTGCGTGTTAACATTTTATTAATTCAAACATCAGCCTTAACCGGCTGCATTTCATTATTCGTAGTAAAATTAACTTCGTAAAGCAAGTAGGCCCGGGCAATATTATTAAAGTCTGAAACTTGTTCTTTCTTCCATTTTTCGTCTCTGCCGAGTTCCTGAGCCATTATTTCGGC
This sequence comes from Bacteroidota bacterium, assembly GCA_040388055.1. GTDB lineage: Bacteria > Bacteroidota > Bacteroidia > Sphingobacteriales > Sphingobacteriaceae > Pedobacter. Next base: position 751,026 of record JAZKCO010000002.1, on the reverse strand, counting down.
GATTAATGGCGCCAGTTTTATGGCGGCGGCGGCATCCAGGAACAAAAGCCTCATTCTTCTGGCCAAAATATCTTCGACCGTTCTGGCCATTTCCGATTTAACCATCCACACGACTTCGGCTTTATAATAATCGAAAGATGAATGTAACCTTTTTGCCAACGACGGGTCTTTAGTCATTAGCGCCCTTATCTCTTCTGCATCGGCGCCATAAATAGAAAAATGATCCGATTTTAATTGGTTTTCATAGCCATGAATATGAACTTTTTGGCTAACACATTTTTTTGCGGGCAGCTGGGCTATTTCGATGGCCTTATCTAATACATCCATTGCCATTTTCCGATAGGTAGTCCACTTTCCGCCGGTAATGGTTATTAAACCAGACTTCCCTACAATTAGCTTATGGCTTCTGGAAATTTCTTTTGTACTATTGGTATTCTTTCCGGGAGCAGCCAATGGCCGCAGGCCTGCAAAAACAGAAAGTACGTCGTTTTTTGTTGGTCTTTTAGCAAGATACTGCCCTGCGGTCGATAGTATAAAATCGACTTCTTCTTCGAGCGCAACCGGCTCTAAACAATGTTCATTTAACGGTGTATCTGTTGTTCCTACCAATACTTTATTGTGCCATGGAACTGCAAATAATACGCGTCCATCTGTTGTTTTAGGAATCATTAAAGCAGCATTACTGCGTAAAAAAGATTGATCTAAAACAATATGGGCGCCCTGGCTTGGTCGCACTAAAGGTCGTCCCGACGGCAGATCCATTTGAAGAATTTCGTCGACAAAGACACCTGTTGCGTTTACAATCGTTTTGGCTTTTAATTGATATTCTTTTCCGCGCTCTATGTCTTTAACTATTACCCCATCTGTCCTTTTCCCAGCTTTTGTTAAGGCGGTAACTTTCATGTAATTAAGAATGATCGCTCCATTTTCTGAAGCCGTTTGTGCTAAGTTAAGAGCAAGACGTGCGTCGTCGAACTGTCCATCGCTATAGCTCACACCACCAATAAGTCCTTCTTTTTTAAGTTCGGGCATCGCCTCCAGCACTTTTTCTTTACGCAGCCATGCCGATTTCCCGAAACCACTTTTTCCGGCGAGTAAGTCGTAAAACTTTAGGCCAATAAGGTATTTATATTTAGCTAACCAGGAATAAATAGGGATAATAAACTTTAGGTCTTTAACTAGGTGCGGTGCATTTTTAAGCAATAATCCGCGTTCGTGTAAAGCCTCATATACCAATGCAATATCGCCCTGCCCTAAATATCGAACCCCGCCATGCACTAACTTCGTGCTCCGGCTGGAAGTTCCCTTTGCAAAATCGGATTGCTCGAGCAATAATGTTTGGTAACCTCTTGTTGCCGAGTCGACTGCAACCCCTAAGCCTGTTGCTCCGCCACCAATAACGATAACATCCCAATCTTTTTCTCTATCCAATCGATCTATAAAAGCTTCTCTGCTAAAAATCATTTCGTTTTTAATCGCTTAATCTTAATTATTCTTTCGATAACTTTCGTTTTGTTGTAAAATTATCTTAAACGAAACTATATATAATTTATTTAAATTAAAAAGAAAATTTAATTTATTTTTACGCTACCTATTTTCGATGCTGTGAAATATATTTATCTTAAGCAAGAATTTAACCTCCATAAAATGATCGGTATTGCAGAGCGACATCAGTATATTTTGAATAAAATTCAGCAGCATGGAAGTATTGATGTGCAGGATTTATGTAAAGAACTAAAGGTTTCTTCTGTAACCATCCGCAAGGACTTGAAATTATTAGAAGATAAATCGCTTTTATACCGGACTCATGGCGGGGCGACCTTAAATAATCCTTATACGATAGACCGGCCGGTAAACGAAAAAGAATTGCTTCAGGCCGCAGAGAAAATGCAAATTGGACAATTGGCGGCCAAGTTAGTCGAAGCAAACGACTCTATTATCATTGCCTCTGGAACAACGGTACTTGCTTTTGCCCGGAATATACAACCGAAAGAAAGTTTAACGGTAATTACAGCGTCCTTAAATGTCGCGTTAGAATTGATACATCAACCTAATGTAGAAGTAATTCAACTGGGTGGAGTATTGCGAAAAAGCTCTTCTTCGGTAACCGGCCCTTATGCCGAAGGTTTACTTGCCGAGTCGTATTGCAGCAAACTGTTTTTAGGTGTGGATGGGATAGATCTCGAATTTGGCCTAACCACGACTAATGCTTTGGAGGCTCACCTTAACCGCCAGATGATTGCAGCTTCTCAAAAGATTATTGTACTTGCCGATTCGACGAAATTTGGGAAAAGAGGGTTTGGTAGAATTTGCGGACTAGATAAAGTAGACCATATAATTACCGATGAAGGCATTTCTGAACCTACAAAAAAGGCGCTTGGAAGCCTGGGAATCAAAGTTTCTGTGGTATAAACACTTACGAGAGCCCGAGCTCTCGTAAGTGTATTAATTATTACCTGTCGATGGAGCCCATTACTTTTTGGGCAAATGCGTTCAATGCATCTTTTTCTTCTGCACCGGCATTTACTTCAGCATGAACTTCCAGGGCTCCGCAAATATTAGTCATGAGCTCTCCTGCAACATCAATTTCCGATTCGCTTACCCCCCTAAATTCACTAAATGCTTCTAATACTTCTAGTGTTGTCTCTAATTGCGCTGGCGAGCTATTTTGAAACAGCTGCCTAATTACTGGAATCTTCATTTCGTTATTTTATCTTGGTAAACAATTCATGTAGCCCTTCGACCTTATTGGTTTGAACCTGATCGACTAGCGAGCCATTCTCAAAAGCAGCAAAAGTTGGTAAATTATCGACGTTTGCAAACTTTCTCGAGTTTGGATATTTTTCGGCGTCGACAATAAAAAATGATACCTCTTCATTTTCGGCAGCCAATTTTTTAAACTTAGGTTTCATAATTCTGCAGTTCCCGCACCACGATGCCGAAAATTGAACCATTACCCTGCTGTGGGCTGTCAAATGCTGTTGAAGATTATCTTCTGTTAATTCTACTACCATAGCTAGACTAGTTTAAATGTGTGCTTAAATATTCGGCTACGCCTTTTCTATTTGCATTCATTGCATCGGCCCCTTCTTCCCAGTTCGCCGGGCAAACTTCGCCATGCTGTTGAACATGGGTATAAGCATCGATTAACCGCAAGTATTCTTTCACATTTCTGCCCAATGGCATATCATTTACACTTTCGTGAAATACCTTACCAGTTTCGTCGATTAAATAAGTTGCACGATAAGAAACATTAGACCCAGAGAATATTTCATTTCCTTCTTCATCGTATTCAACTTCCTGATCTAAAATATCCAAAATACCCGATAATTGTCTATGTGTATCGGCCAAAAGCGGATAGGTTATCCCTTCGATACCGCCATTGTCTTTTGCCGTATTTAACCATGCAAAATGAACTTCATTGGTGTCGCAAGACGCACCAATAACTAATGTATTTCTATTTTCAAAATCCGGTAACGCGGCTTGAAATGCATGTAATTCTGTCGGGCAAACAAATGTAAAATCTTTTGGATACCAGAATAACAATACCTTTTTTTGTTTGTTTACTGCTTCTTCAAATATATTGATCTTCAAATCATCACCCATTTCAGTGATCGCATCAATACTAATACTAGGGAATTTTTTTCCTACAAATGCCATAATTAATTATTTTTTTATGGCGCAAAGATACGGCTATTTGAGCTCAAAAACAAAGGTATTTGGCTTATGATTATCTTGAATATCGATATGATTATAGACAAAATCTATATCATATCGATAAGTAACAGTTTTTATCTATTTCGATTACCCCTTACTTCTTTAAGGTGTTTTCGAACAATTTAAAGATCCGCTTGTATTCGTCTGTCCAGCTGCTTGGCTCTACAAAGCCGTGGTCTTCTACCGGATAAACGGCAAGCTCCCAGTTTTCTTTTCCTAGCTCGATAAAACGCTGGGTAAGCCGTACAATATCCTGAAAATTAACATTCACATCGACCATCCCGTGGGCCATTAACAGGTTGCCCTTAAATTTATCTGCATAATAAATTGGCGAGCTGCGGCGATAAGCGATAGGATCGTTATAAGGTTCGTTTAAAATATTTGAGGTATAACCATGATTATAGTGTGCCCAATCGGTAACAGACCGCAGTGCGCCGCCTGCAGCAAAAACATCCGGCTCTTTAAACATCCCCATTAAAGTAATGAAACCGCCGTACGAACCGCCATATAAACCTACATGTTTAGGGTTAACGCCATATTTCTCGACCAGCATTTTAACACCATCTACATTATCTGTTAGGTCTTTACCGCCCATATCCCGATAAATACCTGTGCGATGATCCCGGCCATAACCCGAACTGGCGGTATAGTCGATATCGATTACCGTATAGCCATTGTCGGCCAGCAAATTATTAAACATATATTCTCTAAAATATTGGCTCCACCAATAATGCACATTCTGCAAATAGCCTGCGCCATGTACAAATACTACTGCCGGTTTATTAGGGTGTGGATTTGTAGCCGGGTAAACCCGGGCATAAACATCTGCTCCATACCTGTTTTTAAAAGAAACCAAGTCGGGTTGACGCCATTTATACGAATCGAACTCGGCAGTAGTAGATTTGGTAACCTGAACCGCTTTTGCCCCTGGTTTATTGGCCTGGATATATAATTCCCAAGGCTTATCCATATAAGAATAATTAATAGCCAGCCATTTTTCGTCTGGAGAAAGGGTTACCTCATTGCCGCCTTTCGTCGAAGTAAGTTGTACCAAGTCGCCGCCATTTACGCTTATCTTATAGAAATGGGTAATCCCTGGATGTTCTTTATTTCCCGACAAGTAAAAGGTGGTTTTGTCTTTCGAAAGTTGCAGGCTCTGTACTTCCCATTTACCAGAAGTAAGTTGTTTTTTCTCGCCTGTTATCATATTAAATACATAAACATGCGAGTAGCCTGTAGCCTCGCTCTGGTAATAGAAGCGGTTGTTGTCGATCCAACCTATATTCCTGGCACCAACTCCGGGGCCACCAATCCAGGCTTCGTCCCTTTGCCTGTCTAATAAACTAACTGCACCTGTGGCTGCATCCAGTTTTAAAATCCACAGGTCTTTATTATCTGCCGCATCGGCAACGATAATCGCACTACTCCCAATGGTATTCCAAATAGGGCCAAAAAGACTAACGTTGCGGTCTTCATTTTTACTTGTCCGCTCTTCTAGTTGTTTAGGATAGTCCTTCACATAATCGGGTAAATCTTTTATTCCAGGAATAGTCGAAGTATTTACAGCATACACACTATCTTTTTGTTCGTCGTACAAAAACGTTTCGGAAGTGTTTAATTTTTCACCAACCTTAGTGCGTCCTGGAATGTCTTCGGTATATCCCGAAGCCGTTATATAATTTGGAACAATCGTATTATGGTTATTATTCGCCGGGGTTGTTAAGCGATAGCTCACAAAACGCCCATCCGGACTAACCACAATGTTCGACAAAAATTTATCTTCCAAATAAATTGTCTTCATGGTTTTTTGCGAGGCAGTATTAACACCACCAAAGTTTCGTGGGCCACCACCACCAAGTCTTGGGCTTTGTTGGTTTCGCTTTTTAATGATATCGAATATTGCTGTTTGCTCGGCCTTTAACCAGGAATCCTGCAGACTAAGGTTAGGCTTTTCTGGAGCTGCGGGACGCTTCCCCTTTACAAAATTAGTGAGTTGTGTGAGCTCGTTTGTGCCTAAATTAAGACTAAAGATATTATCTCCGCGCTGAAAAACAATGTCATTATTATATAGGAAACGTGCAGCACCTTCTCGCTCTACAGTTTGGGTAAGCCTATTTTCCTTTTTAGTTTTTACATTATAAAAATAAAGGTCGCCCCCCTTTTCAAATACAGCTAAAGACCGATCTTTATTGTAAGTGTAATTATTGCCCACGCCCGCTTGTACGCTTTTTTCGTCGGTAGCTTCTGGCTTATTAGTTAGCACGCTTACTTTATAAGGATGGCTTTTCTCTTTCTGGTCTGGATTCCAGGAAAAGAACACTGTTTTACTGTCTTCCGACCAACGGAAATTATCGGGAGCGGTGCCCATCCATTTGGGGTCGCGCATTATTTTTTCTACCGTTAATGGCGCTACCTGCTGTGCCTGGGCGACAGCTGTTAAGCATAAAAAATAAAGTATATATTTCATTTTGATTTTGCTAAATTTTTAATTCGATTTACTGGCTTGTCCGCCTTTTTTGCTGCTTACGCTTACCGTAAACTTGCTTCCACCTTTTACTAACCACCGAACAGTAACAAAGCCATTTCCAGCAATGTTATTTATCTTTAGGTTTGCAGGGTCTGCTTTTTGTTCGGTTGTAATCCCTAGGTCCCGGTTATTTACAATCATTCCCGCCACAACCATTCCGCCATTTAAAGAGATGACATCGGGTGTCTCGATATTGTTTTTCACATCTTGGCTGGAGTGAGTTGGGATCATTCTTTCGTTATTTACAATGGCTGTAACCTGTACCAGTCCGCCGCTAATAGGAGTTACCTCTATCTCGCCTACACTTAATTTAGGCGTGTTATAAGCATGATAAACACTAAAGGCCATATTTCGATGAGCGTCGCTTTCCAGTAAAAACCCGGGGTGCAGGCGTGTATAGGTTTTTTTAAACCCGCCAATTTCTATATCCCCGTAAGTAGGGTGTTTAAAGGGATGCCAATCTACAAAGGCGTCTTTCATGAGTAAATCTTTATCGAAAGTATACACCTGGTTCTGACTATCTTCGCCATCGGTTTTATTATACATCGAGTAGCCGGTCCACAATTCGTTAGAAAAAGTATAGATGCCTCTTCCACCGTAAAACCAATCCAGTTCGCCGCCAAAAACAGAATACAAATCTTTATAAACCACCAGGTATTTATACCCTGGCAGCATTTCTTCGCCCTTTTTACCCAGTGCATCGTAAACCCTAACATCCTGGGCATTATAAGTATCTAAATCTTCCAGCGCTCCGGGGCCTCTTAAAATCATCCCACCATTATTATGATAAGATTGTGCGGCGGCAATATTAGGATGCTTCATCACAAAGTCGACAATTGCCCGGTTTTCGGGAAGCGAAAACGGATATTTATACGCCCCGCCCTGAATATAATTTGGTTGCCAATTCCATCCCCAGTCGCGATTAGGGTCGTATGCCCCTTCGCCATCTTCATTTACAAAGCCGTCTCCATCATTATCAATACCTTCTGAGCCCAATAATTCGTATTCGCCTTTTTCCTCACCGCTAACCATAATCATCCTTCTATTATCGGTGGGATCGACCTTGTAGCGGCCATTTACATTTTTACGGCGCATCATTACAATATTCCCATCTCCATCCAGGTCGTCGAAGCCATCTTCGTTTGTGGCACCATCGCGATCGTTATCGATTGGGATTAAACCGCTTCGAGGCGAATGGGCGTTGTTTGCCTGATGGATAAAATTATCCCGGGCATCGGGGTTAATTGTAGGTGCGATATAAAAGGTCTTATCGGCCAATAAAGATTGAATGGCTTTATTTCCAGAATTATACATTTCCGCCAAATACCATGCAGTATACAAAGCAAATTCGCTACCCTGAATTTCGTTCGAATGGATATTCCCATCGATATACATCGCTGGTTTCTGATCGGCCTTACCGGTTTTTGTATCGGTAATCGTCATTACCCAAAGGTCTTTGCCCTGGAAAGACTTACCCATCGACTCGAGCTTAACCAGGTTCGGGTGTGCTGCTGCCATTTTTTTACAGATTTCTGTGATTGCTGCATAGTCGTTATACCTGTTCCAGCTAATTGACACTTTTGGGTTGGGTGGTGTTCCCACTGCCGCCAAAATATTTTCCGCTTTTTGCGCTTTTAAAGCTCCGGCACACAAAATCATTGCAGCCAGAAGAATAATAGGTTTGATCCTCATTGTCTTGTTCCGATTAAAGTGTTACTTCGATAGATTTAGCACCGGTAGTTGGGCTATTGGCAGCGATAGTTACCTTCCCGTTACCTTTAATTAACCAGGTTAGCTCTTTATATTCCTTTCCCTGGATGCTTTCTATACTTTGTGTCTTACGTCCGCTTATTACCGTCTGATTAGCATTCATGTTTACTTTTACGACGATTTTTTTCAGGAAATAGCTCCGGTCGCCAACACGGGTGTACGTTGGCAGTTCGCCAGTATTCATTATTTTTAAGGTAACCCGACTTAAGCCGTCACTTACTTTTTCGGTTTTAACATTTACTATTTCCAGTTTCGGTGCCATCCCGGCAAGTGTAATAAGAAAATCTGTGTGTTTGGATACAATTTCATCCACCATTTTATATGGTGGATTGGTTAAAACAAATGGGTCTAAGCCCCCCACTTCAACGGTTTGCCCCGGAAAATCCGGGTGTTTTATTGCGGTCCAGGGTGTAAATGTATTGGTTATACCCTGAGTAGCAGCCCAACGCAGATAAGTAGCGACAGGATCTTCACTGGTTAGTTTTTTCTCTTTTCGAGTCGAGTCTGGGGCAACTTTGGGAACCCACCAGCCCGGTGTGCTAAAGCTGAGGCGGCCATAATGAAAATAAGCCCACTGCGAAAAATCGCCATTCTCGGCCTGGGCTTTAGGAGCATCCTTGGTTTTGGTAATTTTATTATAGCGGTCAGAAACTAAAGCATTCGCCTTTGCGTCCGAATCGTACCAACTGGTAATTACTCGTTTCGACACCCCTGCCGGGTTAAATTGTACAGGGCTAGAGAGATTGTTTACAGGGCCAAAAGTAACTACGGCATAAACATTAAATGCGTCGAAAAGGAAATCGAATAATGCCCTGTTTTCTTTCTCGGCAACCGCATATTCACCAGCGCCCGAAACAAAAGGCTTGAAATTATAGCTCGAGTTCTTATTGAAATGAACTCCGCCATCGCCATCTTCATTAAAATCGCCATCTTTATCATTATCGATACCTTCCGGCAATAAAATATATTTACCTGTTTCGCCTTTTGTCGCATCTGCAAGCACCAGCGAACGTGGGTCGTCGGGATTTAGCTTATATTTACCCACTGGGTCTAAAATTCGCATCCAGGTAATTTTCCCATTCCCATCCAGGTCTTCAGCGCCATCTTCATTTAGCTTTCCATCGCGATCGTCGTCTGTTTTATTTTCATTACCGCTACGTTCGGCTTTTACTTTCGCAAAATACTGTGCCGTGGCATCGGGGCTCATGTTCGGGAAAACATAATAAGTCTGTTTATTTAAGAGGTTTTTAATGCTATCCGTACCCGAACCGGCTAATAATTTTTCGGCAAAGCCGATTGCCATCTCTACACCTAAAAGATGCCGGCCTTCTACACCCCCAACTACAGCAATAGCTGGTTTATTTTCGGTCGCGCCCGAGCCGATAGTAAGCAACCAAATATCTTTTCCGCCCAAAGTTTGGGTAAGCGATTTAGATTTAACCCATTGTGGGTATTTTTGAGTAAGTGCCTTAATGCGTTGAGCCAATATGGCTTCCGAGCTGTAATCTTGCTGACTCTGCGCGGACGATATGCCAACAAGCGCCAGAAAAAGCAAGTTGAAAAGGTAAAGTTTCTTCATTTTGTTAGGGTTATGTATGCAATTTATGCAAAAAAGCAATTACAACACCTAACAGGAAGTAAGGTTATATAAATGTTACTTTATCCTAAACCTATCTTACCACTTTTCCGGTCTTATCGATATTAACGTTAAAGGGCGGCATATAATCTTGCAAAAGCACTGCAAGTTCCCGCCGGGTTATCTGTCTGTTTACGTCGAAGTCTGTATTAAATTTATAGGCGGATTTCCATTTTTTAGCAATCTCCTTGGGGGTATTATCGACGGCCTTATTACCCACGTAACAAATCATATCGATGGCCGAGCCGATAGTCATTTGTGAATTCTTATAATCGTCGAACCAGATTTGGGCCTTATAATAAAATGCTTTAAGGGGCGCTTTAATCTCGTCTGTAGTAATCAATTTTTCTGGCAAAAATCGAATTCCATTGTTGTCCGTTTCGCCTTCAATTACCCCCGTTATACCGACCATCTGAATAGCTTTCCAGTTTGGGTCGTTTAGCTTAATATCGACAAAAGGCATTAGCGCCAGTTTGTAATTAACCAACTCCCCCTGGATGCTTTTTAAATTCGATAGTGATGTTTTTATAGAAAAAAATCCAGAATATGCTGCGGTTGCACCAGCCGCCTGCCCTATTAACATACTTTCGTTACCCTTTAACCATAAAAGATTTTCCTGTCCAGGGATAAAAAAATTATACATGGAGAAGAAGAAGGTCTTATCGGCCGAAACACTTGTCCTATATAAGGTATTACGATAATCCACCGGAGTTAAAGCCACCACAGGAATAGCCTCCAATTTTAGGGCAGCTTGTAATTTCGCATCTCCGGCATTAATCAATATTGTCGGTTTAATAATTTTGCCGTCGCTCAATTTAAAGACCCAGTTGTTTCCCGAACGTTCGGCTTTAATCCATGTTACATTTTTAATTATTGTGAGGTTTTTAAGGGTATCTGTCCAGGTGCTAAGCAAATTGTTGGCCGTTTGCTTATCGAAGTCCAGAATGGCCGAGCTGTCTTTCCCCTTTACCCGTTTCATCTTTTCTATAAACTCTGCCTGCACACCCGAGCTCATCTCATCTTTAATCGGACTAATATCAAACCCACCCGCTTGTAATAAAATGATTGTTTTAACGCCCGATATGGCAGCCTGTATTCCTGCTGCTGCTGCTGCATTGCTATTCCCAATAACTAAAACCGCCGGCCGGGTGGTTTGTGCAGCAGCGTAAATGCTAACGATACTTAACCAGCAAATAAAAATTAATTTCTTCTTCATTTTTATAAGATTGTATGAGTTCTGCAATATGGCTTAAACGCCTGTATTTTTAATGAAGTTTGTTTTCATTTAACTATATTTAACAAAATAAACGCCCGGGCTATATCGATGGAAGAAAAAATAAATCAAGTCTTTAAAGCCCAACAAGCTTACAAATATACGCTTAGAAAAAGTAATGTGGTAGAACGGGTCGATAAGTTAATTGCTTTAAAAACGACCATCGAAAAATACGAATCCCGGATATATGCAGCATTACAAAGCGACCTTCGTAAAAGCACTTTCGAAACGGCAGTTACAGAGCTCTTTTTGGTATATGGCGAACTGGATTTTGCGATTAAAAACTTAAGCCACTGGACAAAACCAAAATATGCTGGGAAAACCCTAACTAATCCATTTGCAAAAAACAGGCTATATTATGAGCCTAAAGGGGTTTGTTTAATTATTTCTCCCTGGAATTACCCTTTTCAGTTAGCAATGAGCCCATTAATATCGGCAATTGCTGCCGGAAACTGCGTATCAATTAAGCCTTCGGAGCTTAGCGCGGCAACCAGTGCAATTATTAGCAGCATTATTGCCGAGACTTTCGACCCAAAGGAAATCGCCTGTTTTGAAGGTGATGCCCAAACGGCAACCTGGTTATTAAGTTTACCATTCGACCATATTTTTTTTACTGGAAGTACCGCAATAGGGAAAGTAGTAATGGAAGCGGCTGCAAAAAACCTCAGTACGGTTACCCTCGAACTTGGTGGGAAATCGCCAACAATTATCGACGAACAGGTAAACTTAGAAAAAGTAGCCGAAAAAATTGCCTGGGGAAAGTTGGTCAATAGCGGTCAGACTTGTATAGCTCCCGATTATGTCTTTGTGCCAAAGCAACAGCTTGAAGAATTTATCGCCCTATACAAAATAGCCGTAAATAAAATGTTCTTTGCCAAAACAGAGAACCCCGACCCCGCTATTTATGGAAAAATGGTTAGCCAAAAGCACTTTCAAAGGCTTAAGGGACTAGTTGAAGAGGCTTTGGAGAAGGGCGCAAAAATAGACTTGGGTGGTACATTTAATGAGGTGCAGCAAACTATTGCTCCAATTATTTTAAGCCATGTCCCGCCAGAAAGCAAAATAATGGAAGAAGAAATTTTTGGACCCATTTTACCGCTTATTGCTTACGAAAATTTAGATGAGGTTATTGACTATATTAATACTAAAAGTAAACCATTGGCCTTATATATTTTTAGCAGAAATAGCGCAAATATTAAAAAAATAATTAAAAATACTAGCGCTGGCGGAACCTGTGTTAACGACGTACTCATTCACATTAGTAATCCGAAGCTCCCTTTTGGGGGTGTAAATGGAAGCGGCATGGGAAGCAGCCATGGATTCTTTGGCTTTAAGGCTTTTTCGCACGAAAGAGCTATTGTTTTTCAAAGTTCATTAAACTTGAGTAAACTCATTTACCCCCCTTATGTGGGCAAAGAATGGTTACTTAAAATACTAAAAAAAATAATGTAGATGCAAGATTTAGAAACGCTGAAATATCCAATCGGAGAATATGCCTTTCCAGAAAACGTGGATAACGAGCAAATAAAGACCTGGATTAATTCGCTCGAAAGTTTTCCGCAGCAACTGGCCGAGGTCGTTACTGGTTTAAGCCCGGGGCAATTAGACTGCACTTATAGGCCAGGTGGGTGGACAGTAAGGCAAATCGTTCATCATCTTGCAGACAGCCATGTAAATGCCTATACTCGTTTAAAACTAGCCTTAACCGAAGATGTTCCTGTTATAAGGCCTTATCATGAAGAAAGGTGGGCAGAATTGCCAGATGCGAAAAGTAGTGATATTGAACTTTCAATAAGTATCATCATAGCTATACATAAACGCCTGGTTTCGACATTTAGAACGCTGGAACCGAAAGACTTTAAAAGAAAATACATCCATCCGGCTATAGTTAACGAATTAACCATTAGTTACTTATTAGGAAACTATGCCTGGCATGGGCAACATCATTTAGCACACATTAAATTGACGATTAGCTAACGTTTTTATAAAAACAACCAGGATGCTGATGAAAAGAATTTCAAAATACTTAATGCTGCTGATTTTCGGAATTGCAATACATTTAACTGCAACAGCACAAACAAATAAGTTAAAGCAATTCTCCTTTTTATTAGGGAATTGGGAAATGAGTACGCCAAAAGGGAAAATTACCGAAACCTGGTATCAAAACAAAGGCAGCTTAAACGGGAAAAGTTATCGCCATACGCTAAATGGCGATAGTATTTTATTAGAAACTTTGGTTATCAAAAAAATTGATGGGTTTTACACTTATTGCTCGACCGTTAAAGGACAAAATGACAATATGGCTGTTAATTTTAAATTAATTTCAGATAAAGACAGTACTTACATTTTCGAAAACGCAGCGCACGATTTTCCCCAGCAGATCGTTTATCAAAATCGGGGAAAAACAATGCTCCTGGCTTGGATTGAAGGTAAAATAAAGGGTAAAAATCGTAAATCAGAATTCCATTATCAGCGTAGACATTGAACTGATTTAATCTTCAACCTCGAAGATTGATGCGGCCTTCGAGGTTGAAGATTTTTAGGAAAAAAACCATTTAACTCCTGCTCCGTTTATTGGGTTTGCAACCATTTTATTTCTTTTTCTTGTGCGTGAATAATTTCCCCTGCCATTTTTTTAAGTTGGTCATTCCTGGCATAGGGTAAATAAGCTTTTGCCATATCAACAGCGCTTTGATGGTGTGGGATCATTAAATGCACAAAATCTTTATCAATATTTCCGGTTAATTTAGCTTCACTCATTCCCGACATCATCGAACCCATCGAATTATTCAGGGCCGTTTTAATTTGGTCTGCATTTTTAGCAGGTTTTGTGGAAGCAACCTTTAAAAAGTCGTTCAAAATCGCAACCTCTCTTTTCTGGGCTTCGATTACCTGATTCGCAAAATTAACAAGCGTGGGAGAGCCTCCCCCTTTTATAACTGCTTCGGCCATAACAATAGCCCCTTTATGATGTGGGATCATCATCGCTGCAAAATCGTAATCTGCATTTCCCGTATGCTTTGTCTGGTGCATCGCCATCATGCTTTCGTCCATGGCTTGCATCATAACATTCTTTTCCGAATTATTTTCTCCTTGTTGTTTCTGCCGATTACAAGCCGCTAATAAAATGGCAATAGCAATCGTAAATAAATGGATACGTTTCATTTTACATTAAAATTAACATGCCTGCGCTCATTGCCATCATCAAAAAATCTTCGATTATAGTTAAAGTGCTCATTGGTAAATTAAATACTGCACCTAAACAGGCGCATTGAATTTTCCTTTTGTGAAGTACGCTTTGCAGTACGCCTATAATACTAACTGTCATCACGATAAGTGTCGCCCAGTTGGTCAAAAACGGATTAAAGTTAACGACAAATGCAAGACCAAGCGCTAACTCTATAAATGCATAAATATAACCCCAGGCTTTAAATTTTTTCGCTACAATATCGTACATCGAATAGCTTTCTGCAAATCCTTTGAGGTTAATGAGTTTGAAAAATGAAAAAGAGAGGAAAAACCCAGCCATAAAAACCCGCATGGTTAACTGCCAGTCTATTTTATTATTTTGCCAGCTAACAGCAAAAGAAACCAGGCCAATATAGCCCAAAAGCAGAAGTACTGGTTTATAAGTCTCCAGAAAAGATTTTATTTCTTCGGTAGACTCGTTATGCGAAAGGGCCGAGATCTGATATTTAGAGATTTTACCACCAAGGGCTTCCTGTAAAGCGCCCATGCCTATATGGTTTTCCATCGTAATCGTTGCCGAATTGTTTACGCTCGAAACTTCAACTGCTGTAACATCTGGCAACAAAAGCAAATTATTCTTCACTTTGCTTTCGCAGTTCGAACAGGTCATGCCTGTTACCTGATAAGTGTGTGTCATTTTATTTTGTTTTAATTACACAAAGTTACCCTCTTTCTTTTCGCCTCCTTTACATCTTAACAGGAAAGATTTATATAATTTGCAGCATTATCCCACTTGTACAGAGGTCATTGTTAAAGAACCTCCAACTGCTTTATCATTAAACAAGACTACTTCCTCTTTCTCGTTCTGTAGTCCCAGCGTATACATTAGCGGTAGGTAATGCTCGGGTGTCGGAATGGCCAATAGGGCTTCGCTACCCAGGCTTTGATAGTTAATTAACGATTGATGATCCCGGTTTAAAATGGCCGATTTAAATTTTTCGTTTGCCTCGATAGCCCAATCGTAACCTCCGCCTTTAATCATTTCCCAGCTCATCATTTTTAGGTTATGAACGATATTCCCGCTTCCTAAAATAAGCACCCCTTTTTTACGTAAGGCTGCCAATTCTTTTGCTAATTCGTAATGATAGCGGGCATCCTTAGTATAGTCGATACTCAATTGCAAAACCGGAATGTCGGCCAAGGGATACATGTGTTTAATTACCGACCAGGCTCCATGGTCCAGGCCCCAATCGTGATCGAGGATTACTGATGTCGATTTAACAAGCATAGCCGTTTCCTGCGCCAAAACAGGATCGCCAGGCGCCGGATACTGGACATCGAAAAGCGCCTGGGGGAAGCCGCCAAAATCGTGGATAGTCGAGGGAAAATCCATGGCAGTAATGCGGGTTCCGCTCGTATACCAATGTGCAGAAACAACCAATACTGCTTGTGGAACAGAAATTCCCTTGGCTATTTCGGCCCACTTTGTACTAAACTCATTTATTTCAATGCCGTTCATGGGCGAGCCATGGCCCATAAAAAGAACAGGCATTATGTCTGTATTTTTTAAGTCTGCAGTAACTGTTTTTAGTTGATTTAACATCTTACAAAAATACAAGCAATAATGCTGCCCTTTGTTAACTTATGATAAGAAATGGATGCCTTAAATTTGATCTAGCGTTTTACGGCCACTTGCCGTTTGTTTATAAACCGATGGTGTTTGCCCCGTAACCTTCTTAAATTGGGCCGATAAATGCGCGACACTACTATAGTTTAAAAAGTAAGCGATTTCGCTTAGGGATTTTTCGTCGTAAGTAAGTAATTCTTTTACTTTTTCTATCTTTTGCAGGATAAAGTATTTTTCGATAGTCTGTTGCTCTACTTCAGAAAAAACAGCGCTTAAATTAGCATACTCTAACCTTAACTTGTCGCTTAGGTAGCTTGACAAGTTAACCTTTAAAGCTTTGCTCGGATAATGAACCAGTTCGATAATCGTTGTTTTAATCTGTTCTGCCAACTGCTTCTTTTTGTCCGTTAAAAGTTCAAACCCAAATTTACTTAGCGCCTGCTTTATGGTCTCGGTTTGAACAGCATCGAGCATTTCTGGTTTTATTTCTACTTCGCCTAAATGCACCGCAACAGGGTTAAAACCAAGCTGCTCCAGCTCAGTCTTAACCACCATTTTACAACGGTTACATACCATATTTTTAATAAAAAGTTTCAATTATTTTTTAGCAATCGTTTCGGTTACCTCT
This sequence comes from Bacteroidota bacterium, assembly GCA_040388055.1. Taxonomy (GTDB): domain Bacteria; phylum Bacteroidota; class Bacteroidia; order Sphingobacteriales; family Sphingobacteriaceae; genus Pedobacter. Next base: position 734,659 of record JAZKCO010000002.1, on the reverse strand, counting down.
CCACAATCGTACATCTTGCTGCCATAAAACGGGTTTTGAACTGCTTTTACATCATTGAGCCAACTTCTCTTAACCATCGGACAGTATTGAATGTAAATATCGCTATTATTTAAATTTATTGTTTTAGCCAATTTTATCATTGCCGAAGCGACCTTTTCGAAGCTTTTTCTTTGCGTTTTTAATGCTTTATCGGCTACAACCGGCTCGATAAAAGTTTTTAATTCCAGGCTTTGTTTTTTCCATGCGATCTGTTGCTCGGCGGTTAAGCCATTAACCTTAAGCGCATTAATACTTTCGATCAATTTTTCTGCCGCACTATTTGCCAATACGGCATCGTCTTTCGCCAATGCATTTTTGGTGTCGAAATAGCTTTTAAGTACTTGATTAAAATCTTTTTTTGCTCCAGGACCCTGGGCTTTTGTTGGGGTAATAAATGCAGTAAACAAAACTGCTATCGTTAAAACTATCTGTTTCATTTCTTTTATTTTAATACGTTAAAAAAATTAAATTCTACTCTTGCAAGATACATGTTCTTGTTGTACCTGTTTAAAATATTTCCAGCCACTTCAAAGCGATACCCAAGGTCTATCCTGGTTCTACTGTTCAGCACCACTTGTACTGAAGGAGCCAGGTCTAAATAAGAATGGCCATTTACCGGGTTAGTTTTCCCTAAAGCCTCCAAATATAAATTGAAGTTGGGCTGACTATAATTTTTATAGCTTAGTGGGAATAATAAGTACCCGGAAGACAAGCTATAATTAAGCATCTTATTGGGCGCCTCTCCTAAGGTTCGCAGATTATCACTGCCCAAAGTCTGCCCGTACCCAAGGGTAGAAGCCAGTGCGAGTTTATGGATCAGCTGAGTTAAGATTAATCCGCCCTGCCAACCACTATTATCGCCTTCCAAATTAATATCTTCAGTATATCGTGGCCGTTTACTGGTACTAATTCTACCATAAGCCGCCATGCGGAAGTGGCTTTTCACATCGTCGATAGATAGGAACCTGTATTTGGCGTAAAAACTGGCTCCCTCAGCTCGATATCTTCCATCCATATCGGAGAAGAAACCCTGAGCATGTAACATCAGGTTCTTGTTAACGCCGATCATTACCTCTGCAATACTTCTCGTGCTAAAGTCGGGGCTAAAAACCCCCTCGTTTGTGAGTCTGATCCCTACAGATTTAGCCGCCATATTACTTGCAGGTTCGGTAAAAACATATAATTCCTGTGCCGAAACAAAATTATTTACGCCCGCACAAAGCAGCGCAAATAGCAAAACCTGTTTCATCGTTTATATGCTTAAATGATAGATTCTTGTTTTTTTGCCATTTACTAGGCCTGTTCCTGTCGCATAAGAATCGAGCTTCACGATAGTTGTTTTTTGCTTAAATGCTGCTTTAGAAAGGAATTCCTTATCGATTACATTTACTTTAACCGGGCCGTTTAGGGTTTTATCTTTGGCATTCACAAAGCGGAAAACCGTTGTGCCTATAATGGCTTGCCCGTTATTATCGATTTTTGTCTGATTAAAATTAATGGTTGCTTCCAGTTTTCCAACAGAAAATCCAGCATCCTGAACCTTTTTATTTAGCTGATCGAAATTAACTGCCTTGTCTTTTTTAAAGGTAATTACAAAAATATTCCGGTTTAAATCTGGGGTAATGTTACTTATGGAAGGTAGCGTTAATAATGATTTTTCTGTTGCCTGCGAGCACATAGAACAGGTTAATCCTGTTACTTGCATCTCTACAGTGGTTATTTGTTGTGCCGATACTTTATTGGCTATAAAAAGCACCAAAAATAGTGCGAATATCTTAATCGTTTTCATGATTTGATTTTTTAAAATGAATAAATAATACTTTCGGAGAAATTATACCTCCTAATTATTCATTTTAGCTAATTCCTGAAAACGCAGTGAAGTACCTGCAAAGAGACGCTGGGTGTTCGGGGCGGAGCCTCTTGAGCAGTCTCGCTAAAGAAAACCGGTAAGTACTGTGTAAATAATTCGCTAATTCGAGGAGGGAAAAAGGCGAGAATGCTAAAGGCTTTCGGCAGTTTAACCAGGCTTTCTGCCTGATGACTGTCTTTAATTTTAACTTCAACATGGGTGTTTTTACAGCAGGTATCGTCTTTTTTGTTTATCGGCTCTTCTTTACAAAGGTTGCAAGCTGTACTTGTCTTATAAACTGAAACTGAGGCCAGACTGCCGCCACAAAAATGCATGCTAAGGGCAATGCCAATTACGCTAAACAGGTAAAAGACGCCCAAACCAAGTGCAAGTTTTTGCTTTAATTTCATTATCGTCAAAGTTATAGATTAATTTTCGAATTAAAACTTGGTCGTTTGTTAAAAAATGGTAAATTAAATTAATTTTAAGTCAATTCTGCTTTTTTAAATACCTTAGCATAATGAAGAAACTCATATTCCTGTTTTTAAGCCTCTGTTTTATTCAGGCTTATGCGGCAAAACCTAAAAATCAGTATGTTAAGATTAGCACTAACAAGGGCGAAGTAATTATCAGGTTATATAATGAAACACCGTTGCATCGTGATAATTTTATCAAACTTGCCAAAAATGGAACCTTTAATGGCACTTTATTTCACCGGGTAATTAAAGCATTTATGATTCAGGGTGGAGATCCCGATTCGAAAAATGCAAAACCCGATTCTTTATTAGGGAATGGCGGCTTGGGTTATACTGTTCCGGCCGAATTTAGAGATAGCCTGTTTCATAAAAAAGGGGTGTTGGCCGCGGCCAGGGAGGGCGATAATGTTAATCCGGAAAAAGCATCGAGCAGTACTCAATTTTATATCGTACAAGGAAAAGTTTGGACAGATTCGCTCCTTAACACCCTGGAAGAAAAACGCTTAAAGTTTAAAATTCCCGAATGGCAGCGTCAGGTTTATAAAACTATTGGCGGCACACCACATCTCGATCGTAATTATACCGTTTATGGCGAAGTAGTAAAAGGACTCGAAATGGTCGACAAGATTGCCGAAGAGCCCACCGATAAGAATGATCGGCCTAAAACAGATATCAAAATGACAGTAACCGTTTTAAAGAAAAGAGAAGCAAAGAAATTAGAAAAAGAGCTGGCTAAAAACGGTATTCGCAAACAACAATAATCAAAAGATATTTAAATGAAAATAATTTCATATAACGTAAATGGCATTCGTGCAGCTGCTACTAAAGGTCTTTTTAAATGGCTGGAAGCTACCGATGCAACTATGGTTTGCCTGCAGGAAGTAAAGGCCTTAAAGGAACAAATCCCAGAAATCATTGCCCTTATCGAGCAATTAGGCTATTATCATTATTGGTTTCCAGCCGAGAAAAAGGGGTATAGCGGAGTTGCCATCTTAACAAAAATTAAACCGAATAATGTTTCTTATGGCTGTGGAGAACCTTGGATAGATGCCGAAGGAAGGATATTACGCGCCGATTTCGATACTTTTTCTTTAATGAGTTTGTATATGCCTTCCGGGTCGAGTGGCGATGAGCGGCAAATTAAAAAGTACGAGTTTATGCGATTTTTCGATACTTATATTGGCGACTTACGTAAAAACTTCCCTAACCTCATTATCTCGGGCGATTATAACATCTGCCATGAGCCAATAGATATCCATAATCCAAAATCTAACGCCAACTCATCGGGCTTTCTGCCCGAAGAACGGGAATGGATGAGTCTCTTTATGAGTAATGGCTTTATCGATTCTTTCAGGCATTTTAACAAAGATCCACATCATTATACCTGGTGGAGCTATAGGGCAGGTGCAAGAGGTAAGAACCTGGGTTGGCGCATCGATTATCACCTTACAACCAAACCTATGGAAGCGCGTTTAAAAAGTGTAAAAATCTTACCCGACGCATTGCACTCCGATCATTGCCCAGTATTGCTGGAAATTGAATAGGTTGTTGTGGGCTCACGTAACACATAACAGATAACAAATGCTGATTACCAATATAAAAGCCCTAGTAGGTATTCGTCCAAAAGACACATTAAAGCTTCATGGGCACGAAATGGCTATTTTGCCGCAACTGGAAAACGCCTGGCTTTTAATAGAGGATGGATTGATCAAGGGTTTTGGATCGATGGACAAGCTCCCCGAAACAAACGCCGGGCTCGAAATACTAAACGCCGGGGGTGGATTTATTTTCCCCAGCTGGTGCGATAGTCATACGCATATTGTTTTTGCAGCACCACGGGAAGAAGAGTTCGTCATGAAAATTAAAGGCAAAAGTTACGAGGAAATAGCGGCTGCAGGTGGCGGGATTTTGAATTCTGCCAATAAGCTGGAAAAAGCTACCGAAGACGAATTATTCGAAAGTGCAGCATTGCGCCTTAATGACATGATTAAACAAGGAACGGGTGCCGTCGAAATTAAAAGTGGTTATGGATTAACCATTAACAGTGAGCTCAAGATGTTAAGGGTAATTAAGCGTTTAAAAACGGCTTTCCCCATTCCGATTAAGGCCACTTTATTAGCTGCTCACGCTTATCCACAAGCTTACAAAAATGATCATCAGGGTTACCTTAGCCTAATCGTCGAAGAGTTATTGCCCATCGTTGCGCAAGAGCAATTGGCCGATTATATAGATGTATTTTGCGAACAAGGCTTTTTTTCTGTTGCCGAAACAGATCTGGTTTTATCTGCCGGTGCTAAGTATGGCTTAAGACCTAAAATCCATGCCAATCAGCTTTCCATTTCTGGGGGGGTGCAGATAGGTATAAAACATAGGGCCATTTCGGTCGATCACTTGGAAGAAACCGATGATGCGGTACTAAATAGCTTGGCCAATAGCAACACGATTGCTACACTTTTACCCTCCTGTTCATTTTATTTAAATATTCCGTTTGCAAATGCAAGGGGTTTAATCGGCGCAAATGCTGCCGTAGCGATCGCCAGCGATTATAATCCAGGCTCGACACCTTCCGGAAACATGAATTTGGTAGTCTCGATGGCTTGCATTAAATTAAAGATGCTACCCGAAGAGGCGATCAATGCAGCAACTTTAAATGGTGCCGCAGCCATAGAATTAAGTCATGAAATAGGAAGTATTACCATTGGTAAAAAAGCAAATTTGTTTATAACCAGGCCTATTCCTTCTCTGGCTTTCTTGCCTTACAGCTTTGGGCAGTCGCAAATAAAAACTGTAGTTTTAAATGGAGAAGTTTACCATGGATAAATTTAAAGTATATGCGCAGTCCGATCTCCTGGCATTGGTAAACCAGCGGCCAGGAGAGGAAAAACTTGGAGAAAAGGTGCAATTCGTTTCATCCATAGCCGATCTCGAAAAGTCGACTGCCAAATTTGTACTCTTGGGTATTCCCGAAGATATCGGGGTAAGGGCAAACCACGGCATTGGAGGTGCTAAAACCGCCTGGAATGCCGCACTCAAGGCTTTCTTAAATTTTCAGTCGAACGAATTCTTAAGAGGACCAGAGGTGTTGGTACTTGGTCATTTCGAAATAGAAGAACCCGCCCATACCGATATCAATGGATTAAGGAATAAGGTAAGGGAAATAGATGAACTAGTTTGGCCACTCCTCGAAAAAATCGTAGCCGCCAGAAAAATTCCAATCATTATTGGGGGCGGGCATAACAATGCGTTTCCGATTATCAGAGGCACAGCTATTGCTTTAAACCAAAAAATAAATGTCGTTAATATCGACGCTCATGCCGACCTGCGCGACATAAAAGATGGGCGACATAGTGGAAATGGGTTTAGTTATGCTTTACAGGATGGGTATTTAGCGCAGTACCGTGTTTTTGGCCTGCATCAAAATTATGTTAACCAGGCTTTGCCCGGTTATATTGCTTCTAATGCAAATATAACTGCTGCTTATTTCGAAGACCTTCTTTGCAGTGAGAAATCTTTAGCAGAAAATTGGACAGCATTTATAAGTAATTTACAAGAGCCTTGTGGTTTGGAATTGGATTTAGACAGTATCGAAAATATATTATCGAGTGCAGTTAGCTCTTCTGGTTTTGCATTAAATGATATTCGTACATTACTGCTGCTAAATCGTAAAAACTTTAGCTATTTACACCTTTGTGAGGGGGCAACTCAACTTGAGGATAAGAGAGAAAGTGGAACGGTTGGCAAAACGATAGCCTATTTAGTAAGCGATTTTATGAAAGGGTAGACCTTAAATCAAAGTCATTCCGAAAAGTTAAAGCTCTTCGGCTTCATACTTATCGGCCGCTTTAAGCATCAATGCTATTTCTGCCTTTTGCTCATCGGTTAAAGGCTCTTCCTGTTCCTGCAGCTCGAAAATGGCAATCATGGTTTCTTCGTAATGCTTGGCAGAAGTTATTTTGAATTCTTTTTCCATTTTTTATCAAGTATCGGGTGTTTAAAATTAACGATTTTATTTGGAGTTATACATTGATCCAGTCTGATATCGTTCTCATGCACATCTGTAATGCCTGGTACAGCATCAAAAAAAGATAACCCTATCTTTTGAGTCTTTAGGTTTTGCAGAAAGCGATCGTAAAAGCCTTTGCCATAGCCTACACGATACCCCTGCTTATCGAAAGCCAATAATGGAATTATTACCCAATCGGGAACTCCGGTAAATGGCTGGGCTTTTTGAGGTTCGGGAATGTGATAGTGGTTATTTAATAAATCTGCTTTACCGTTATAGTGATAATGACTCATTAGGTTAGAATCAAAATCCGATTTAGACACTACGACTTCAACTTCGGGAAAGTTTTCCTGTAGCCAGTCAATCATTAAAAAAGTATCCGGTTCCTTTTGGTGGCTTATCGGCAAAAAGAAGTGTATGCTCTTTATATTCGAAAAATTGAGCCTTTTAAACTGCTCCAGCAATTTTTGGCTCAGTTTGGCTACTACATCAGCCGTAAGCAAATTTCGTTGTTCCAGGGCTTGTTTTCGCAATATTGATTTAAGCATAATTATAAGCAAGATACACTATGCAAAAATACAAAAAGCTCCGAAGTAATTTCCGGAGCTTTTAAAATAGCTATTTCTGGAATTATTTTACTCTTTCCACGTATTCGCCAGTACGGGTATCTACTTTAATTTTGTCGCCCTGGTTCACAAACATCGGCACTTTTACCTCAACGCCATTCTCCAGCGTCGCACTTTTTAACGCGTTGGTAGAAGTATCACCCTTTACAGCAGGCTCCGAATAAGTGACCTCCATTTCTGTAAAATTCGGTATTTGCGCTACAATCGGTTCTTCACTTTCTAAAGAAACAATAATGCTCATCCCTTCTTTCAAGAATCGGATAGAGGATCCGAAAAGTGCTTTAGGCACATTAAATTGCTCATAGCTAATGTTGTCCATAACAACTAGGTAATCCCCGTCTTCATACAGGTATTGATAATCGTTAGTTTCTACGCGGCATATTTCTACCTGTTCGTCGGTATTCATCCGGGCTTCCACAATTTTACCCGTTTTAATGTTTCGAAGTTTACCAACATAAAACGCTCCGCCTTTTCCTGGGGTACGGTGTATAAATTCTTCGACGGTAACTAATTCCCCATTTAAACGAAGAATATTTCCATTTTTAACCTCTGATGCTTTTGCCATATTTTATAAAATCTTTAGCTATTTGGTCTCTAATTTTTGACGGCGCAAGGTAAAATAAATTTTCAAAATAATAATAAAAAAAGATGGCTTCGGGAACCACTCCGAAGCCATAATCAACCTAAACCTAAAACTAAACTATGAAAATTCTTATCTTACTCTTCTTATTTTGTAAATGATTTTATCATTTTATTTGAAATTTCCCCTATTCTGATGGGGTTGTTTCATGGCGCAAAGGTATAATATATTTTTTAACTACACAATAGTAATTTAAAAATATTTTTTTCGCCTGCTTTTAAAGAGAAATAGACCGTTTTTGGGTGTGTAAAATTGTTGTATGGACCTATTTATTTATAGGTTGTAATCTCTAAGTGATGTTGGCAAAAACCATATTCATGCGCCTGATTAGAACCGATCAGGATCATTTTATTTGCCGCTACTTTTTCTATTAACTCTAAATACCAATCAATTCCCTGAATATCCAAGTTCGAAGTAGGCTCGTCGAGCATTAAAATGGGAGTATCTGCACAGCAGGCTAGGGCAAGCTTGGTGCGCTGTTTCATTCCAGACGAAAAGTACTTCAGAGCTTTATCTCTCGATTTTCCCAAACCTAACAAATCTAACACCCCTGCGGCATCTAAACCTGTCGAATAAGCCTTAAATTGAAAATGAAAATCGATCGTTTCTTGTAAAGTAAATTCTTCTACCAAATCTAAATAGGGGGCGGCAAAGCTAAAGTAGGGATAAACATTCTCTACACTAAGCTCCCCGGGGTTCGAGTAACTAATCTCTCCTTCAGATAAGGTTAGGTTCCCGAGTAAAGTGCTGAGCAAAGTAGACTTCCCAGAACCATTTGGGCCCAGTATAGCATATTTTTCGCCCGCAGCAAAGTGATAAGTCAGCGCTTTAAAGATCCATTCCTTATTAAACCTACGACCAGCATTGCGGAGATTAATTTCCATGTTACCTGTCCTTGTTTCCCGAACCAAAGCCCCGCATTACTCCTCTATTCGAATTTCTAATAAAGTCTACAATCTCGTCGCGGATTTCGGTAGGTTGAAATTCGGCCTCAATAATATCAAGCGCCTTAGTTACATTGTTGTTTTTCACAAACAATATCCTATATATTTCCTGAATTTCGTTAATATTTTCTGGGGTAAAGCCTCTTCGGCGCAAGCCAACAGAATTAATCCCCACATAAGAAAGTGGTTCGCGAGCTGCCTTTACATAAGGCGGAACATCTTTACGTACCAGGGAACCTCCGGTTACAAAAGCATGCGAGCCCACTTTAACAAATTGATGAATCGCAACCAAGCCCGCCAAAACCACATAATCGCCAATGGTAATATGCCCCGCTAAAGTTGTACTATTAGAGAAGATACAAAAGTCGCCAACCTCACAATCGTGTGCAATATGCGAATAGGCCTGAATTAAACAGTTTTTGCCAATTACAGTTTTCCATTTATCCTTGGTTCCCCGGTTAATGGTTACACATTCGCGGATAGTTGTATTATCGCCTATCTCTGCTGTGGTAACCTCTCCAGCAAACTTTAAATCTTGTGGAATTCCCGAAATAACGGAGCCCGGGAAAATCCTGCAGTTTTTGCCAATACGAGCGCCGTCCATAATAACAACATTCGATCCAATCCATGTGCCTTCCCCAATTTCTACATCTTTATGGATCACGGCAAAGGGCTCGACTACTACATTATCGGCTATTTTTGCCTGGGGGTGTATATATGCTAAGGGTTGTATCATTAGACAGGGTCGGTTTCTTTTACTTTTGATATTTGTGCCATCATTTCGGCTTCTACTACTATTTTTTCTCCAACCATGCCAATCCCTTTCATCTGTGCGATACCTCTTCTTATTGGCTCCATCAAGTCGCATCTAAAAACAATAGTATCGCCAGGAAGAACCTGGGCTCTGAAACGCACATTATCGATCTTTAAAAAATAGGTTAAATAATTTCGGGGGTCTGGAACTGTGCTTAGCACTAAAATCCCACCGACCTGTGCCATAGCTTCTATTTGGATAACACCCGGCAGCACAGGAGCGCCTGGAAAATGCCCTCTAAAGAAGTCCTCGTTCATGGTTACGTTCTTAACTCCAACAACGTGAGTCTTAGAAAGCTCCAATACTTTATCCACAAACAAAAAAGGCTGACGGTGAGGTAAAATATCCATAATCTGAACAACATCGTATAGCGGCTTGGCGTTTACATCGTATATCTTCTGAATTTTTTTCCCTTTTTCCTTTTTAATTGCTGCTTTAATTTTTTTCGCAAAAGCAACATTTGCAGCATGACCTGGTCTTGCAGCCATAATATGGCCTTTTAAATGAACCCCTACAAGCGCTAAATCGCCTATCATATCTAATAATTTATGACGGGCAGGTTCATTTTGGTAACGCAGTTCCATATTGTTCAAAATACCCTGAGGAGCAACTTCGATCGCAGCTCTGTTAAATATTTTAGCCAGGTGATCTAATTCTTCTTTGCTTACTGCTTTATCTACTATAACAATGGCATTATTTAAATCACCACCTTTAATGAGGTTATGTTGCAACTGATATTCCAATTCGTGCAGAAAACAAAATGTTCGGCAAGAAGCGATTTCCTTTTTAAACTCGGCAATGCTCGATATCCCGGCGTGCTGACTCCCCAAAACCGGCGAGTTATAATCGATCATACAGGTAAACCGGTAATCGTCGAGCGGCATCGCCACAATTTCGACTTTTCTATCCGTTTCTGTATAAGTAATATTATGTGGAATGGTAAAATACTCCCGGTCTGTATGCTGAGCAACAATGCCAACTTCTTCTAAAGCTTCCACAAACAAAATTGCACTTCCATCCATTATTGGAGTTTCCGGACCATCCAATTTCATTAAAACATTATCCAGATCCATTCCAACCAACGAAGCCATTACGTGCTCTACCGTACTTACACTTGCGCCGTTTTGGCTAATCGTTGTTCCCCTGGCAGTATCAGTAACATTATCGCAATCGGCATCGATTATTGGCTGCCCCGGAAGGTCTATTCTTTGAAATTTAAAGCCGTGATTATCCGGAGCGGGACAAAATGTTAAAGTAACATTAGCACCCGTATGTAAACCTACTCCTTTAACAGAAACTTCAGACTTAATGGTTTTTTGTTTAACGTTCATTCTTAATCTTATCTTGTAGCGGCTTTTTCTATGATGGCATTTAGCTCGGCCACCTTCGCCTCTAGTTCTCTAATTCGATTTTCGACCTCTGGCAGCCTTTTAAAAATTACAGTAGAGCGCATCCATTGTTTTAACGGCTGCGCCGGACTACCATGCCATTGTTTGTTTTCTTCCGTATTAAAATTTATTCCAGCCTGTGCACCAACCTGGGTTCCTTTTGCTAATATTAAATGTCCGGCAATCCCAACCTGTCCACCAATAACGGAGTTTTCTCCTAATTTAGTGCTCCCAGAAATTCCAGTCTGCGCAGCCACTACCGCATGTGCGCCAACGTCCACATTGTGTGCAATCTGAATAAGATTGTCAAGCTTTGCTCCTTTTCTGATGAAAGTAGAGCCCATTGTTGCCCTATCTATGGTTGTATTTGCTCCAATCTCGACATCGTCTTCTATAACTACATTCCCAATTTGAGCAATTTTATTATAAGTGCCGTCTGGTTGTGGTGCAAACCCAAAACCATCGCTACCAATTACTGCATTCGCATGAATGGTAATCCGGTTGGCTAAATTAGACCGGCTATATATTTTTACCCCGGGAAAAATAATACAGTCGTTTCCAATTTTTGAGCCCGAGCCAATATAAGTTTGTGTATATATTTTACAATTATCCCCAATTTCTACCGCAGCTTCTATAGAGCAGAATGCGCCAATAAATACATTTTTACCAATTTTTGCGGTCGGATGGATAAAACAGGGCTGAATTATCCCTTCCTGGGTTTTATCATTATTGAGTACTTCATTATACTTCTCTAAAAGCACAGAAAAAGCACTATAAGGATCTTTAACCTTGATGAGTGTACAACCAACAGGCTGTGATGGTTTAAAATCTTTTGATACAATAACCACAGAGGCCTTGGTTGTATATAAATAGCTCTCGTATTTAGGGTTTGACAAGAAACAAAGTGATCCTTCGCTTCCATTTTCTATCTTAGCTAGCTCCCCAACCTTTACGGTTGCATCGCCCACTATTACACCGTCTAAAAATTCGCTTATCTGCTCGGCAGTAAATTGCATCTTACAAAGTTAATTGTTAAATTGATATGAACAAATAAACAACAATGGATAATTATTTGGAGATGACACTGTCATTTATTTTTTATTAGTTGATTAAATATCCCTTGTATAGCAAAGAATGTGCTTTTTAACGGTTTTGTCTAAGGATTCTAAGTTAGATAAATCTGAGGCTTTTGCGATATCTACCAGCTCGCCATTTTTCATTAAAATGTTAATGTTGCTGTTTTCGGCGTTATAAGCCCTATTTCTAATCGTATCTGTAAAAACAAAATAAGCCGCATCTTCCTTTTTTAAATGCAGTGTAACGGAAGTATTAGCCGCCAAAAGTTCAACCCGGGCCTTTGCAGGCGGGGTATTCGTGATTTCGACCTTATATAAATTCCTCGAATTAAGCATTTTGCAGAGCCGGGATAAAATTAAATCGTCGCTATTTACCCATACCTTAACCGAAGCATAAATATCCTGATCGTCTAATTTAGAAAACTGCAAAAGATGGTTTTCCTGGCTAAAAAACTCTCGATCCGTTACCTCATTTATTAAAAAATGCTGCAATGCCGGCGTAGCAAATAATTGGTGCCCGTTCGACGCAAGTTTCTTTGCTCGCTCTAAAATTTTAACCAGCAGCTGCTCGCCTGCAATTACGGTTTTGTGTAAATAAACCTGCCAATACATAAGTCTTCGTGCGATTAGAAACTTTTCAATTGAGTAAATGCCCTTCTCTTCGATTACCAACTGATCGTCGACCACGTTAAACATTTTAATAATTCTATCGAAACTGATTACACCCTCGCTTACCCCTGTAAAAAAACTATCACGATTTAAATAATCCATCCTGTCTAAGTCGAGCTGGCCGGCTATTAACTGACAGAAAAAGTTGCGGTAATACTTCCCTTTAAAAATTGCAATAGCATCATTTAATTTTCCGTTAAACTCTTCATTCAGTTTTTCCATCATTAGCATGGAAATATCTTCATGCTTAATTCCATTAACTAGTGTATGTTCGAGTGCATGCGAAAAGGGGCCGTGTCCTATATCGTGTAATAAAATGGCGATGGTAGCGGCTTCTTCCTCTTCAAAAGAAATTTGATGTCCTTTACTTCTTAACACCTCGAGCGCTAGGCTCATTAAATGCATCGCCCCAAGCGCATGATGAAATCGGGTATGCAATGCTCCTGGATATACCAAGTGGGTCATTCCCAATTGTTTAATATATCGCAACCTTTGAAAATAAGGGTGGGCAATTAAATCATAAAGTAATGCCGACGGGATAGTAATGAACCCATAAACCGGGTCGTTTATTATTTTCTTTTTGTTCAATTCCTAAAAATAAATTATACGGTACAAAAATTGCTATTTTTATCCATAGTAAAAAAGACTAGCACTCTTAAAACCTTTAATTTACATAAAAAGTATATATAATGCAGGAAACCAAAATTTTATGGGCCGACGATGAGATTAATTTATTAAAACCACATATCTTATTATTAAATGAAAAAGGGTACCAGGTAACCACTTTTACTAACGGAAATGATGCGCTTGCTGCTTTCGAACAGGAACATTTCGACCTTGTTTTTTTAGACGAAAATATGCCTGGAATGAGTGGCCTGGAAACTTTGTCTGCCATAAAAAATATCCGTTCTGATGTACCCGTGGTTCTAATTACCAAAAGTGAGGAAGAAAATCTAATGGAAGATGCCATTGGATCCAAAATAGACGACTACCTCATTAAACCGGTAAATCCTAAGCAGGTTTTGTTAACCATCAAGAAAATTATAGATAATAAACGCTTGGTAAGCGAACGGACTTCATCGGCCTACCAGCAGGATTTTAGACGTCTCGGTACCACACTAAACGACAAGTTAAGCTACGAGGAATGGATCGATGTTTATAAAAAACTTGTATTTTGGGAGCTCGAACTCGAGAAACTGGACGATCCGCAGATGCATGAAATTTTAACCATGCAGAAATCTGAAGCCAATATGCAGTTTTCTAAATTTATAGAAGATAATTATTTGAACTGGATTAAGGGCGATAACAACGCTCCTTTATTATCGAATAACCTTTTAAAAAAGAAAGTATTTCCACTAATCAATAATACCACTCCTGTATTTTTTATATTAATCGATAATTTAAGATACGACCAGTGGAAAATAATCAACCCTTTAATTACGGAACATTTTAGGCTAGAAGAAGAAGACACTTATTCGAGCATTTTACCCACAGCAACTCAATATGCAAGAAATGCCATTTTTTCTGGCCTAATGCCTTTAGAAATGGAAAATCGTTTTCCTGCTTTATGGCAAAATGACGACGATGAGGGCGGGAAAAATCTACACGAAGAAACCTTTCTTTCCGATCAGATTAAACGCAGTTTACGCAAAGATTGTAAATTTAGTTACCATAAAATTCTGACCTTCGATCAGGGTCGGGAGCTTACCGAACAAGTTAACAATTTGCTGCAAAATGAGTTTAATGCCATCGTTTATAATTTCGTCGATATGCTTTCTCATGCCCGTACCGATATGCAAATGATCCGCGAACTTGCCAACGACGATGCCGCATATCGCTCTTTAACGCTATCGTGGTTTGAGCATTCTCCGCTTTTAGAGCTGATTAAAAAAATAGCGCAAAAACGGGTAAAATTAATTATCACAACAGATCATGGAACTATCCGTGTTAAACACGCAAGCAAGGTAATTGGCGATAGGAACACCAATACGAACTTAAGGTACAAACAGGGTCGAAATCTAAATTATAATGCAAAAGAAGTGTTTTTAATTAAGCATCCGCACGAAGCAAAGCTGCCCAAAATTAATATTAGTTCTAATTATATTTTTGCAAAAGAAGATCGTTATTTTGTGTACCAGAATAATTATAACCAGTTCGTAAACTACTATAATGAAACTTTTCAGCATGGCGGTATTTCCTTAGAAGAGATGATCATTCCAATTGCCACTTATAGCTCGAAGTAATTAGGCTCTAGCGCAGAAACCCTGTTTATGAATCCAGACACTTAATCTCAAATTTAGACTCGAGACTAAGTACTATAGCCTATATTTGTATTAATGAAATCAATTACCATTCACAACATTACTGCGCTAAATACGGTTGCTAAAGACTTGCTTGCCTTCGCCGATGGCGAGAAATTCTTCATTTTTGAAGGCGAAATGGCGGCGGGAAAGACGACTTTTATCAAGGCATTTTGTGCCGAAATTGGGACAAATGATGTGGTAAGCAGCCCGACATTCTCCATTATAAACGAATACCAAAGCTCCCGGGGGTTAATTTACCACTTCGATTTTTATCGGTTAAAAAATCTCCAAGAAGCCTTCGACATTGGCTATGAAGAATACTTTTATAGTAATCATTTTTGTCTGGTAGAGTGGCCAGAAAAGGTAACCGAACTACTGCCCGAAAAATACATTAAGGTACAAATTACTATTACTGGCGAAACAACTCGCGTTTTTAGTTTTAGCAAAGTGTAATGTCGCAAAGGCATTATGAGTTTGGTTTGCAATAGATTTTTCGTACCTTCAAACACCTAAAATTATCCGATCATATCATGGCTACAGGATTACGCGAAGGCATGGCTGCTATTGCTCAGAGAGGCCTCATACAGGCCCAGGAAGAAATGCTGGAAACGAATAAAAAAAACAATAGTTTATATATTGGAATTCCAAAAGAGATCTCTTTTCAAGAATGTCGAATTGCACTAACACCACTTTCTGTTGCCCTGTTAGTTAATAATGGTCATAAAGTTTATATCGAATCTGGCGCGGGCGTAGGCGCCAATTTTTCAGATAAAGATTATAGCGAACAGGGCGCTCAAATCTGTTTTAACAAAAAGGAGGTCTGGAATGCAGATATCATTGTTAAAATAGCCCCGCCAACACTTGCAGAAATCGGACTGATGCATAAGGGTCAAACCTTGTTTTCAGCCCTTCAGTTTGGATCCCTAAAAGATTCTTATTTAAAGGCCTTACTTCATAAAAAAATTAATGCCATCTGTTTCGAAAATCTTCGCGATGAAGGCAACGTACTTAGTGTTGTTCGGGCCATGGGCGAAATTGTAGGGGCTACTTCCATCTTTATTGCCGCCGAATACTTAAGTAGTGCCTTTGGAGGAAAAGGTTTAATGCTGGGTGGCTTTACCGGTGTCCCGCCTACCGAAATAGTTATTCTGGGCGCAGGTACTGTTGGCGAATATGCAGCAAGAACAGCCCTCTCGCTCGGAGCAGAAGTTAAGGTTTTCGATAGCTCCATCTATAGATTAAGGCGTTTACAAAACAACCTGGGAAGTCGTGTCTTTACCTCCGTAATGCAGCCCATTGTATTGGCAAAAGCCATCACTACTTGCGATGTAGTTATCGGAGCTATTCGTTCCGAACATGGTCGTAGTCCTTGTTTGGTAATGGAAGAAACCGTTACCCGAATGAAACCGCATTCGGTGGTCGTCGACGTAAGCATAGACCAGGGAGGGTGTTTCGAGACCTCGGAGGTAACCAACCACAAAGATCCTGTTTTTATTAAACATGATGTTATTCACTATTGTGTGCCGAATATAGCTTCTCGCGTTCCCCGCACTGCATCTTATGCACTTACCAATATATTTGCCCCTATTCTGGTCGATATAGGCGATATGGGGGGCCTCATGAACATGGTGTGGAAACGACCAGGCATAAGAGAAGCGTTATATGCCTACCAAGGCCACTTAACCAATAAAGATTTAGCAAATATGTTTAACTTGCCATTTAAAGATATCGAATTACTCGTGGTCTCTAACCAATAATGATGAAAAACTTAATTGTACTTTTTTTACTGTCTTTTTGCCTAAACGCCTGCTCACAGAAAAATGCGCAAAATCCTTATGGCCTAACAATCATTAATACCTACAGCGCCTACAAGGCGAGTCAAAAAGCAAACCTAAATAATGAATTGGTGGAAATTAAAAAGGCTGTTCCATCTATTGTCCTCGATGTACGCTATGCGACTAAAAATAATTTCATGAAACAGGTAATGTACAAACAGGCGCGGGCTTTTGCACGGAAACCGGTAGTACAGCAATTAAAAATAATCCAGGCAGAGCTCCTTAAAAAGGGTTATGGACTAAAAATATTTGATGCCTATCGCCCTTATGCGGTTACCGTTTCCTTTTACGAAAAAGCCAGTGATAAAAATTTTGTCGCCAACCCCGCAAAAGGTTCTAAGCATAATCGTGGGTGTGCGGTCGATTTAACCCTCATCGACCTTAAAACAGGAAAAGACCTGCCAATGCCAACTCCTTACGACAGCTTTGCACCCGAGGCCGCTCCACACTTCAACAAACTACCTGCAGAAGTTCTTAAAAATCGTGACTTCTTAATTGCAACCATGCACGCCCATGGATTTAAGGTAATTTATAACGAATGGTGGCACTTCGATTTTAATGGCTGGCAAAATTACGACCTTATGGATATTCCTTTTCAGGAACTTTAGTTTTCTGTTTTGGAATGATGCTCTTTCCCATAGCGATCTACTTTTACTTCCCGCTTATCGCCCTTTATGGTAAGTCGGAAAATATAATCGTAATCCTCGTCTGTTAACTCCTTTACCGGTTTTTGAGCGCCAAAAGCAACTAAAAGCTCTTGCACCGTATTCGAATGGCCAATAATTAACATCTTTTTGCCGCCAGCATTGGTTAATAACTCTTTTGCAAAGGCTTTTTGTGTATTAGGATCGTACAGTTTTATCGTTATTCCAATTTTGTCTGCTAATGGGAAGCCTGTTAATCTTGTTCTTTTATAATTGCTCGAAAAAATAGAATCTAAATCTTTTCTTCCAAAATAAGCCGATAATGCTTCGGCTCTTTCTTTTCCTTCTGGCGACAAATCCGGGTCCTGGTCTTTAAGATTGGTCGTGTCTTTTTCTGCATGCCTAACCACCCAGATGGTGGTGGTTTTTTGAGCTTGTATGTTTTGTTGCCCTATAAAGACAAACAGTAAAAGGAGTATGAAGTTCTTCATTTAATTATTTTCTTAAGGATGCTATTAATTTTTGTATATTCTTCTGGCTATGCCAGCTACTTAATACTACTCTATTAATCAAATCTCCATATTTGTCTGGATATGGGAAAGAAGATATCAAAATACGATGTTGGAGCAGCTTTTTATCGATGTCACGTTCGAGTGCTAAAAATACCGGAAAATCTGCAATAAAAGACCATAAATCGTTTTCTTTTAATGTCTTGCTAAATTTCTCAGTCAGACCCTTTAATTTCTCCAACTCTTCTTTATAAATTGCTGCGGCATTAATAAAGGCAAACAAACCTGCGGCCGATGGTGGGGATGCGCCTAAAAACATATTGGTTTGTTTTAACCTCGAAATTATTTTTTTCGACGATAAGATCAATCCGGCATCAACGCCTAACGCTTTAGCCATGGATGCAATCACAACCGATTCTATATTTTTTGCTTTAGGCAAAGTAGCAAAAGCTCCCCTTCCTTCATTATTTACACCAATTCCGTGCGAATCGTCGACAATAAGTATAATCTTCTTATCCTTGTTCAGTTGTTCAATAAAAGAAAAATCATAAACCTCCGGGTAAAGATTATTCATCGCATTACTTATAATAACCCAATCGCTATTAGGGCTATTATTTATTTCCAAGACAACTTTTTTTGTCCAGCTATTAAATGAATCATTAACCCCTGGTGTTTCATTTATCCATAAAGCGGGGTGGGTTGTCGGAGCGTACCTTACCTGCCGCGAGACCGAAAGCTCCTTTATAGCCAGTTGGGCGGCAAGGTATCCGCTCGAAGTAATTAATCCCGCAGCAGCCCCATATTGCGTAGCAGCAACCTGCTCTGCCTCGTTATAAATATCCAGTTGGATATTATTATTCCTGCTGGTCCCGTTGTTTAAACCAAAATAGTTAATTCCCCGCAAATACTGTTTAATAAATGCCTTGTTTTGAGGAATTCCTAGGTAGGCTGTCCCTCCAAAATACAAATACCGCTGGTCTGCTACCGTTATTTTGGCCGAAAGAGGGGTCTTAATTTTCCTAAAGTCTGTTTCTTGCATTAATATATTCTTCCTAATTGGTCGTTTGCTGCTTTAATTAAAGAATTAGCAGTATTCGAATCGTGCGAAAATTCCCAGAACATAATTCCATTTGCCCTGTCTTTAGCGAGCTGAGCTTTTTGTTTTACCAAAGGAATTCCATTAAATCCATAATCTATGCCGCCAACAGTTGCAACATTCAAATTTAAATCTGCTCCTGCAGCTTCAATATCTCTATATCCTTTAGCAGCACTCCCTGCTTTCCCATAAAGCGGGATGCCTACGATTGCTTTTTCTCTCGGCATCTTTTTGGTGTCGATCCACACATTAAGGCTGGCAACACTCATTTTATAAGAGGCGTGATTTAAGGGTTCGGCGGTATCGTACCCTGGCCCATCGTATTGCATAATATTAAAGAAGTCTACGTACTGATAAACAATCGGTTCGATCGCATCTTTATTGGTCGAAGTATATACCGCTGGTGTAACAGCAACGCTTAAAAACTTATTAATTTTATGTAGTTCTTCAGAAAGTGCTTTCATAAGCGATGTAAAATTAGTCGAAGGGCTCCCGCTAACGGTTCTTGGATATTCCCAATCCATATCTACTCCATCCAGATTATTGGCTTTTGCAAACGCTACTATATTTTTCACAAAATTAGCACTGGCACTAGGCGATTGTGCGATACTTGCAAAGATCGCTTCTGCTCCCGAAATGGAGATTCCAAACTTTACATTATTGGCCTTTGCTTTTTGCTGAATAGCCAGGAAATTCGCCTGTTGAGCTAGCGGTAGCAAAGATCCATCGGCCGAGGTGTTTGGATTTAAAAAAGCATAAAACAAATGAGTAATCATTTTATACTTTGCATCGCTAACCAGGCTTGGGTCTCTATAACTTGGCATATAGGCAATAATTTTAAAGCTATTATCGGGTACATAAGGAGTAACAACTGGCGGCGTTACTGGCGGAACAGGTTTAGGATCGTCTTTCGATTTTTTACATGCATTAATTGCGACCATTGCAAGGCAAAGGAGAGGGAGTAAACGTTTAGCTTTCATTAATTAATTGGCGTTGGTTAAGTTCTTAAAGAATTCGAATTGTTGTTTGATCGATTTGGCCCAGTAGGCTTTATTGTGGTTGCCCGGCTGAGAGATATAGGTGGCATTTAATTTTAGTGAATCACACTTTTGCTTAAACTCATTATTAGACTGGTAAAAAAAATCGTCAGATCCACAGTCGAAAATGAATGGTTTTTTATTTCCTTTTAATCGGCCAATATTCTCAATTACAGAATAGTCCCGCCATAATTTATCGTCTTTTGCCGGGTTGCCCAGTAGATCTGCTAGTCCCCATTTACCAAAACCATCACTTAGTTTTATTCCGCCGCTCGTACTTCCGGCGCTTTTAAAAAGTTCGGAATGTTTAATGAAAAGAGAAAGTGCGCCGTGCCCGCCCATGCTAAGCCCGGTAATAAATACATTTCCGGTATCCACTTTATATTTATTTTTGATATCGGGAAAAAGCTCTTCGAAAAAGAAGGTCTCAAATTGCATATTGCTTTTTACCGGACTATTTAAATACCAGCTATTATATAAACCATCTGGACAAACCAAGATAAACCCATATTCGTCTGCGTATTTTTGAGCGCCCATAATGCCGTCCCATTGTTTAAAATTCCCGCCATACCCATGCAATAAAAACAGCACGGGTAGTTTGTCGCTTAACTCATAGTTTTTGGGTTTAAAAACCCACGTGGTATCTGGTTTTGCCAGGTGTTTACTTTTATAAATTAGTTGTTCCTGCGCAAAGCCGGCAAAACTTAGCCCCAATACTGTTATAAAAACCAAAAAAGTTCTTTTCATTTTAAAATTTTTCGTGAATATAAGTCATTATCCTTACCATTTCTTTTCTCACCTCTGCAGTAGGCATCACAAAATTATTATTCATAAAGGAGAATATAAATACCCGGCCTTTTTTAGTTAACACAAAGCCGCTCTGATTATGATTATTAGAAAGACTTCCTGTTTTACCAAAAACGAAAGGAGAGTCTGTTTTAGGATACGCATTCTTTAAGGTTCCTGCCTTCCCGCCAGCCGGTAGCATCCCAAATAACCGTTGTTGGTCGTTTACCTCTTTGTAGATGAGTAACAACAGAGCGACCATGTCGCGAGGTGTAAATAAATTACCTCTCGACAAGCCCGACCCATCCACCCATTGTGGTTTATCGGGTAATGCAGATAAATATTGTTTTTCTACGTAGTTAATTACCTTTCCGGTATTTAATTCGAGACCCAGCTTATCTGCATAGGTTAGCAATAACTGTTCTGCAATAAAATTATCGCTCGGGAGCAGCATTTGTTTAAATATAGAGTCGCTTTTAAGGTTATAAATCGTTTTCGCATTTAAAGGCATTTTTAGGTCCGAAATACCAACAAACTTATGGAGTGTATCCATTAAAAGATTTATCGTATTCGCTGTACTTACCTTGTAGGGTACCTGTTGTTCATATTTGGCCGGAATTGCTGTTGTCGGAGCTTTAAATACATTGGCATTAAAGTCTCTTGTTACCTTAAAAGGTCTCTTATTTAAAGTGCTGTCCATCACGAAGCAACTAGTAAAGGCCTGGGGTAAAACCTGCATCTTTCCTGCAACAAGCGAACTAACCAAAACGACATTGTCGAATAAGGGAAGCTCGTTAATTTCGGGCTGATAATAGTCGTTATAATCGTCCCATTGCCATCCATTGCCATAAAAGCTCCCGGTATATCTACCCGGTGAAAAGAATAGTTTTTTCGGGCTGTTTTTTAAAAGGTCGAATGCTTTTGTGCCTTTTAACTGCGTTTGCAGGAAAGACGGGTCGCCAGTTCCCCAAAAAATTAGTGAATCGCCTCTTTCTACATAGCGTAAAGACGGGATGGAATCAGGTGCAATTTTAAGCCCGGCATAGAAAGTAAACAACTTTGTATTCGATGCCGGCGTATAGTAGGTATCGGCATCTTTCTGATAAATCATTTCTTCTTTAGCTAAATCGTATAGGGCAAACCCAGCATGGTATTGCTTAGTAATGGCAGAATTTTTAAATTCTTTACTTACTTTTCGGGTTATAATTCGATTAGGCGTGCAAGCCGAGAAACAAACGGGCAAAAGGAGTGTCAAATAAATAAGCCTTTTTTTTAAGGCTTGAAGCGGGTTTTGCATTTATTAACCAGTTAATCGTAAAATGTGAGCCCTAATTTATTAATTTAGTTTTATGAAATGCTGGAATAGTGCAATAAAATCGACCTTTATTGCTTGTATTATTATTGCAACAATTGTTCAAACTTGTTTTGTAAGCGCCACCTATGCACAGGGTTTCCAGTTCGAATCCGGCTTTAAAAGAGATAGAATCCCTTTTAAGTTGGTTAAAAATCTAATTATTATCCCAGTATATATAGACAATAAAGGCCCTTATAATTTTATTTTGGATACCGGGGTCGATCCTTTAATCATTACCGATTCGACGATCGTAAGTAAAGCGGATCTTACTAATTTAAGGAATGTTAAAATAAATGGAATTGGCGAAGGCGACGAAATAACGGCATATATCTCCAACCGCATCAGTACAAAAATTGGAGATGCCACCATGCTCAATGTTCCAACTGTTATTTTGAAAGAAGATGTGTTTAATCTTTCGAGTCATCTCGGGATGAAAATACATGGGCTAATTGGCTATCCTTTTTTCAATAGCTTTATTGTTAAAATAAATTATACCAATACTCATGTTTTTTTTAGCCTCCCTCAAGCCCGGAAAAAGATAAAGTGGACGCGGCTCGACCTCGAGTTTCTGGATAATAAGCCCTATATAAACACAGAGATAGAACTTCCAGATTTAGGAAAAATAGCCGCTAAATTAATTATCGATTGTGGAGCCAGCCATGCATTATCGCTCGAATCGTATCATGGTGCAATTTTCCCCTTACCCGTACCTAGTTTTCAGGCTAACTTAGGTATTGGGCTAAGTGGCAAAATTAGTGGTAGCATTGGCCGGATATCATCAATTAAACTCGGGTCTTACACATTTAATGAGGTAATTACCAGTTTCCCGAACTTTAGTGATGTTGCCGCAAAAGCAAAACAAAAGGAAAGAACCGGAAACCTTGGTTCGGAAATCTTAAAGCGTTTTACTATTGTTTTCGATTACCAAGATGGGGCAATGTACCTCAGAAAAAATGGCCTTTACAGACAGGCTTTTGAGCATGATATGTCGGGAATGGAGGTTTATGTAGATGGTCAGTCTTTTAACCGGACCTTCGTTAGCCGCGTAGAGCCCGATTCGCCGGCAGAAAAAGCAGGAATCTTAGCTAATGATGAAATTCTGTCCATCAATTTTATCAGGATCAAAGACTATACGCTTGAGAGCATTACCAGTCTCTTCAAATCACAAAATGGCAAAACGCTACTAATTGAAGTCGCAAGAGGAGAAAAGATTTCCATCAAATTAATTACCTTAAAAAGACGGCTTTAATAGGGCATGCGCCCTTGTTTTGTAACTTTTGCAATACAATCGTCTTTTGCCTTAACTGCTTTTTAATTTTAGCAGCTTATAGATCAAATAATAAATCGAAACAACATGATTAAAAATCGAAATTTACTGGCTGCTGCCAGTTTAGTTTTTTTGTGCGCAACAGGCAATACGCTTTTTGCTCAAAACAAAAAAACAGCGCCGGCTCAAGCTCCAGCAGCAACTACGCCAACGGCAGGACCAAAAAAGGAAGGGATCAAACCCTTTTCAGAAATAATTACAGCTAAAGCAAAAAGCAAAACTGGATTATTTAAAACCCATAGAGTAGACGATAAATGGTATTTTGAAATTCCAGACTCTATCTTAAATCGCGAAATGCTGGTAGT
Organism: Bacteroidota bacterium; assembly: GCA_040388055.1. Classification (GTDB taxonomy): domain Bacteria; phylum Bacteroidota; class Bacteroidia; order Sphingobacteriales; family Sphingobacteriaceae; genus Pedobacter. Next base: position 710,939 of record JAZKCO010000002.1, on the reverse strand, counting down.
AACGCGCTTATCGAAAGTTCCTGCCCGGGTAAAAGTGGGAAATCAGCAATATGGCGGCGAAGAATTAAACGAACAAGTATGGCAATGGGAACGTCGTGGTAAACAGGTATATATCCGTGTTCCAAGCTATGCCATAAGAGCCGACAAAAATTCGGACATGTACGAATCTGTTAGGAACTCTAACTTATCGAGCATTTTAGCCTCATTCGATATCAAAGCTTATAATAAAGATACTACCGGGGTAGTAATCGATGTAACCGATTTTTATAATGGCGATATAATGGCAATCGGCGCAACTGAAGAATTGAGAAAAGCGTATAAAACAACCGTATACGATGCTTCGAGATCTTATGTCGATACCATTAAGACTTTCCCTATAAATATTGAGGTGGTTACCACAAAGACTTATAAGTCTGCCGAATCTCCAATCGACAACAGTATTGGAGCAATTACTTACGAGTTTAATACCTCCATGTTATTGTTGCCAAAAACACCGGTTAAGGCCCGTCTTATGGATCCTCGTGTTGGCTTCTTCGGACAAGGGCAAACAGATTATGGTACCGATGCCCAAAAAGCAGAACGCACCGCTTATATCCATCGTTGGAATTTAGTTCCTAAAGATACTGTGGCCTACAAGCGTGGAGAGCTGGTCGAGCCCGTTAAACCAATTGTGATCTACATCGATCCAGCAACTCCAAAAAAATGGGTTCCATTTTTAATTAAAGGAATTAACGACTGGCAAGTTGCATTTGAAGCTGCTGGTTTTAAAAATGCTATTATTGGTAAAGAGGCGCCCACCCCTCAACAAGATCCAGAATTTAGTGTAGACGATTCGCGCTATTCGGTGGTTCGTTATTTTGCTTCAGATATTGCAAATGCTTATGGACCACATATTTCAGATCCTCGTACCGGACAGATTTTAGAAACTCATATCGGCTGGTATCATAATGTAATGAACCTATTAAGAAACTGGTTCTTTGTGCAAACTGCCGCGATTAATCCTGAAGCACGTAAAGCGAAATTCAGTGATCAGCAAATGGGCGAATTAATTCGTTTTGTTTCCTCGCACGAGATCGGCCATACGCTTGGTCTTCCACACAACTTTGGCTCTAGTTATGCCTATCCTGTTGATTCATTGCGCTCTAAAGCATTTACAGATAAATATGCAACCGCGCCTTCTATTATGGACTATGCTCGTTTTAATTACATTGCTCAACCTGGAGACGGTGTGGTAAGGATGTTCCCAGGTATAGGAGAATACGACAAGTGGGCCGTAAAATGGGGTTATACTTGGTTTCCTGGCAATCTAACCACCGAACAAGAGAAAGAAAAATTAAATGTTTGGACCACCGAAAAAGCGGGTAATCCTTTATATTTCTATGGCCGTCAGGGCAACCCTTACGATCCACGCGATCAAAGCGAAGACCTGGGTGACAATGCCATGAAAGCAAGTACTTATGGTATTGCTAATTTAAAACGCATTTTACCAAATATCGAAAAGTGGACTTACGAAAAAGGAAAAGATTATGGGAATTTGAACGAAATCTATACCGAAGTAATTAACCAGTTTAGCAGGTATATGGGTCATGTTGCCTTTAATGTTGGCGGATTGAGCGAAAACTTTAAAACTTACGATCAGGCTGGTGCGGTTTATAGTTATATTGCTAAAGCAAAACAGAAAGAAGCGATCGCATTCTTTAATCAGCAGTTATTCACTACCCCGTTGTGGTTAATTAACAACGAACAACTAAATAAATTCGACAACGGCTCTTTGTTAAACCGAATTAAAGGGGTACAAACAAGTACCATTAACAGCCTTTTCAGTGCGTCGAGGTTAACTCGTATGTTAGATAATGAAGCGAAAAATGGCACCGCTTCAGCTTATACCATGCCCGAGTTATTTGCAGATTTAAGAGGGACTATCTTTGCTGCCGCCAGACCAGATGCATTTAAACGTAATTTGCAAAGAGGTTACATAGATAAGCTTGGTTCTTTAATGGTCGATGCCCCAGCTCCTCAGGGCTTACCTCCAGGTTTTATGTTTACGCCAATCAACATTTCATTAACTGATATCCGCCCAATGGTTCGGATGGAATTAAAAACGTTATTGGCAACAGCTAAAACCCGTGGTGTAGCAGACGATTCGATTACAAAAGCACATTATGAAGATTTAGCCATAAGAATAAATAATATCTTAGATCCTAAAAAATAAATTACGGCCCGCTCTAAAAAAGAGCGGGCCTTTCCCCTTTAATCATGATAAAAAAATCTTCCCTCAGTTTATTGCTTATTATATCCGGATACTTTGCGTTTGGACAAAACATAGATTCGGTAACTTTAGTTAATGCACATTGGCAAAAGCAAAAAATCGCCTCTAAGACCAGCCTAATTAGCCATCATTTTAACGAGAAAAACCTGTTCCTTTCTAACCAGAATATCACTTATCTGGAGATTAAAAACAAAGGAAAGTCTCCCGCTTTCGCCATTGGGGCAGAAGAAAAAACCCTAAAAACAACTCCAACTTTTGGTAAAGAAAATGCCGCTTTAGCTGCGATAAATGGCACCTTTTTCGATATAAAAAATGGGGGCTCTGTAGATTTTATAAAGGTAGACAGCAAAATTATTAATACCACCCGGCTGGAAAAAAATAATACCAGAGCAAGACATCAGCAGGCAGCGATCGTAATTGAAAACGGAAAATTGTCTCTTAAAAAATGGGACCGTACTCCCGATTGGGAAAACAATTTAACAGAAAAAGATATTATGTTAAGCGGCCCCTTGTTAATCTTTGATAAAAATATTGAAAAACTGGACTCTACATCGTTTACCAAAGCCCGTCACCCGCGAAGCGCCATTGGCATTAAACCAAATGGAAAAGTAATTTTATTAACTATTGATGGCAGGAATGAAAACTCGGCAGGCGTAAGCCTTATCGAACTTACTAACGTAATGCGTTGGCTGGGTTGCACTAGTGCAATTAATTTGGATGGTGGTGGTTCTACTGCCTTATGGGTTTCGAGTGCGCCCGAAAACGGGGTCGTTAACTTTCCTTCCGATAATAAGAAGTGGGACCACGAGGGCGCTAGAAGAGTCGCAAACGTTATTCTCCTGAAAGGCAAAAAGTAAAGAATGGTTAATAATCTTTTTAAACTCGCTATTAAGCTTATTTTTTTGATTTGCTTCTTCTTTTTTGCAGGTTGTAATTCGGAAACTAAAAAAAGTTCTCAAACCTCTAAAAGCAAAGAACCTAGCGAACTTCCTCAAAATAACTTAACCTTCGAGGCGGTTAACGGCGTGCGTTTCTATGAAGTTAAGCGCCGATTTAAAACTGGATTATCCTTTAATGCTGATGGGTTTCAACAGGAGCCCTCCTGGACAATTGAGTTTAAAGCGCCCGATTCTATGCTTGCTTATAGCCCAGAAATAAAAAGAATGCAGGGTTTTTATCTTCAACACGATCACGATAAAGTATATAATTTTGCGCGCGAGTTTTTTAGAGCAAATATAATTAGTAAAGACAGCATGGTTTTGCAACGACTTCAGGTCGACGGAAGAATAATTGCCGGCAATGACGATTTACGTTCGGATGTAAATTGTACCTTTTATACGAAAGATTATATTGAAAATAAATTGCATACGACAGTCGATGAGCTCCGAAAACCGACGAAAGCCGATACTCTTTTTATTAAAAAATTATCGGAGCGCACCTATCGCGATCCCGAAAATGCCAGCGTTGCTTTTGCCGCCCGAGAGCCAGTTGTTTTTACCCCAAAGGGAAAGTTTATTACTGTCAAAAAACTGAGCAATATAAATGAAGCAAGCCAGCGTACAGCTGCATACGACTATATTTACCCCGAATATAAGATTGTTATCTTAAGGGCTTATAAAGATTTTGCCTATAACATGCGCGTAGTGGTCGATGCAAATGGCAAAATTTATGTGAAAACTGTGAATTATGTTTTAAACCCTGAAGGGCGAAAAAAGATGTTGCAAGGGGTCGTAGATATTTACCTCAAAAACATGTTAATGGTTAGCCCGGGTAAAACATTAGGCATTCCTCATTCGAGCGAGGTTACTGTTAATATTGTCGGTAAACTTGCTAAATAAACTGGCACTTAAAATTATATTTATCAAAAAATGAGGGATTTGCATTTATTAAAAATTAATTTCGTACCTTGCGCACTTAATTTTTAATACATAATACAATGCAAGAAGGAACAGTAAAATTTTTTAATGTAACTAAAGGTTTCGGATTTATTATCCCTGCAAACGGCGATAGCGAAATTTTTGTACATTCAACAGGCCTTATCGATGAAATTCGTGAAAACGACAAAGTTGAATACGATGTTGAAAGCGGTAAAAAAGGCTTGAACGCCGTTAATGTGAAAGTAATTTAATTATTATCATATTTTACCAAAGCCCCGACCTCAAGTCGGGGCTTTTTTTTGCGCGTAACATTTCGTTAAACTCCCCTGCTTATACTTTAAGGAAATGTTTTAGAGACTTACGATGTTTTAAAACCCTCGTAGGTCTTAAAATTTGCGGGTTTTGATGCATAAAAAAGCAGGAAATTAGTTTTAGCCATAATCTTTATAACTCTCGCCGGTTTTTAATTTTCTTCGGGTTTTCTCCATATCCGCTTCGTACTTGCTTTATACTTTTTTCGAGATGAGTCCAAGATGAGTCCAGTATGAGTCCAAGTTAAGTCCAACTTTTCCCATAAAAACCTGGACTCATACTGGACTCATCTTGCTGTTATTTTGCAAGCATATTAAAGCAGCCTCGAACCGAGTACGAAGCAGGTATAAAGACTAATTGAATAACTTAAGGGTAATTATAGGTAGCTAATCATTTATTCGTAGGTCTCAATCTCGTCGAAACACTCGAACATAATCTATTTTCATCGTTGCCGGAAAGACAGACTCGTCTATTCCTTTTTTCCCGCCCCAGTTTCCACCGACCGCAATATTCGTTAATAGATGAAAATCTTGGTCGAACGGCCATTCCCCGCTATTTTTCCCGCTATTCTTAAATGTAAAATAACATTTCCCATCGATAAAGAAATCGATATGACTCTCAAACCATTCTATTGCGTACACATGATAAGTCGTATATAAATTCGCGACACTTAATGCCCGGCCAACCTGCGTTCCAATCTTATGGTTAAAGGCATTGGTGTGCACCGTTCCATAAACAGAATCTGGTTCGTAACCTACGTGTTCCATAACATCAATTTCGCCACTTTTTGGCCACGAACCATATTTCCAATCTGTAGGCAACATCCAGATCGCCGACCATAAGCCCCGGCCTTTAGGCAACATTGCCCTAACCTCTAAGCGGCCGTATTTCCAGTCGAATTTCTTACGGGTTGCCAAACGTGCCGAAGTAAATTCCATCTTTTCCCTGTTTTCTTTGCGCGCAATAATATTCAGGTTTCCTTTTTCGACTTTTACATTTAGCGTATCGGCATTGGTATAAAATTGTTTCTCGTTATTCCCCCATCCTGTTCCACCGATATCATAAGTCCAATTATTCCCATCCGGAAGCCCCTTTCCATTAAATTCATCTGCCCATTTTAACTTCCAGCCTTTTGTAACCGGTGCAGCACTAATGGTTTCGAATAACAATTCGGGTTCGTTAGTGGTAATATATTCTATTTCATTAGCAATTAGCCATTCCATTTCTGGAACAGTATTAACCGTCCATGCATTTATGGTTAATCCCAGTTTTTTAAGTGGTCCGATCCAATTGTTTTTCTGGAAAATCGAATAATGGTAATCGGCACCATAGAACCCATCGGCCTTTAATTTTTCGGGCGCAACCTCGCCGCCAAGGTAAGCAACTTTAGACCCCGGGGCATTTCCGATAAGATAAGTACAGATGTTATATCCAAAACTAATATAATCTACCCATGGTTCTGCTTTTAGCTTCTTTACCATCTGCAAAACCTGTTTGGTTAAAAACAAATCCCGATCCCAGCCCATATTTTGAGGTTTAATTTCTAAGATAAGCTTGGTATGTGTTTGTTTTATTCCTGTTTTCAAATAGCTTTCGAGGGTTGGTATCGACTCTCCGTTCGATAGTTTTTTTGCCCGAAGTTGTGCATAGGTAGATTTAGCAATGGGTATGCCCAAAAAAGTAGCGTCGTGGTTAACGACAATCACACTATCGAGTGTAAGATGAACATCGAATTCTGAACCATAACATTTAATTTTTATGGCTTCCTTTAAGGAGGCAATCGAGTTCTCTGGCAGTCCCTTTTTTTTCCATGCTCCGCGATGCGCGATTACCTGGTTTTTGTTCCAAGTTAGCTTAGGTTTCTGGGCACTTGTTTTGCAGGCAAATATCATGATAAGCGCTACTGCAATTGTTAACTGTTTCATCTGCATATTTTGATAGGCTAAATTATGCTTTTGAAACAAAATAAACTCCTATTTACCTTAAAATAATGAAATTAATCTATTTTAAGCACATAATTTTTATCTTTATTTTCGTTAACAAGTTATGGGGAATAGCTACGATCTTTTAATTGCCAAGATAAATGAGTTTACGAGAAAGTTTTATTTAAATAAGCTTTTACGTGGAAGCATCTATGCCGCAGGAAGTATTTTAGTGCTGTATCTTTTTCTTTTTGTCTTTGTTTATTATTCGAACCCCGGAACGGCTGTTAAAACCACCTTATTTTTCTCCTTTCTTTTCCTGGCTATTTTAGCCATTGGTTTATGGATAATTAAACCCGCTCTCGCGTATTTTAAGATCGGAAAGAATTTAAGCCTTGAGCAAGCTGCCGCGCTTATCGGAAGCCATTTTTTTAACGTTAAAGATAAATTATTAAATACCTTACAGCTCAAGGCGTTGGCCGATAATTCTCCTCAAAACAGAACGCTAATTATGGCGGGCATAGACCAGAAAATTAGCGCACTAAGGCCTGTCCCTTTTGCCAACGCTATTAACCTGGCGAATAATTATCGAAATATTAAATACGTACTTATTCCTTTAACCATAATTCTAATTATTGGCATTATTGCGCCTGTTATCTTAAAAGAAGGGACAAATAATTTTATCCGTTATAATGAGGAGATTTTACCAAAAGCTCCATTTAATTTCGTCATTTTAAATCAGAACTTAAGGGTTACACAGGGCGACGATATTACCGTCAAATTACGATTAACAGGCGATAAATTCCCTCAGGAAGTCTATATGGAAGATGGAGTAAATACTTACAAATTGGAAAAAGAAAATATCAGCCTTTTCAATTATGTTTTTAAAAACGTTCAAAAAAGCAAAGCGCTCCGCTTTTTTGGTGGCGGGTTTAAATCGGCTCAGGTTGCACTTGTTGTACAACCCCGGCCAACACTGCTTCATATTGATGCCGAGTTGGTCTATCCACCCTATTTACACAGAAAGAGCGAGCAGTTAAATAATGTTGGGAATCTGCTTGTCCCAGAAGGGACAAAAATAACCTGGAAGTTAAAAACCGAAAACAGCACCGCGTTATCGTTCATTCTTCAAAATAAACCTTATCCTTTAGTCGTAAACGATAATTTTTCGGCCTTTAGCTCTTTTATTAAAACGAGTACAAGCTATCGCATTGTTCCGAAAAATTCTTTTATAAATAATACCGATTCATTGGGATATCAGATTTCGGTAATTACCGATCAATTTCCCAGCATCGATGTTACCGAAAGCCCCGACTCCTTAAGCATTAAAGCGCTTTATTTTTCGGGGTCGATTGCCGACGACTATGGCTTTTCGGCTCTAACGTTTAAATATTTCATTAAGCAAGACGGGAAAACTATTTACCAACAGCGTGTACCTATTCCCATTCAAAACAAGCAGACGGAAAACCCCTTCTTTTATTTCTGGGATTTAAATGCATTGCAAATAAAACCCGGCCAGGTTTTAAGTTATTATTTTGAAGTTGCAGATAACGACGGTGTAAATGGCCCTAAAACTTCACGTTCGGCGCTGAAAAATTATCAATTACCAACAGCACAGGAAGTAATGAATAAGATAGAGCAGGGCAGCGAATCTTTGAAACAAAAAATGGAATCCACAATTAAGCTGGCTAAAGGTCTTGAAAAAGAAAGCCAGAAGCTGGGGCAAGAGCTACTCGACAAAAAGCAACTCAGCTTTGAAGATAAAAAACAAATTGAGCACTTACTCGACCAGCAAAAACGACTAGAAGACGCCGTTAAAGAGATCAAAAAACAAAACGAGAAAAATACATTCGAAAAGTTAGAGCATCAAGCAGTAACCGACGATTTAAAAGAAAAACAAAAACAAATCGATAACTTGTTTAACCATGTTTTGGACGAAAAAACCAAAGAACTGTTGCAAAAGCTGCAGCAATTAATGGAGCTTAATAATAAAGATCAGGCGCGCAGTGAGCTATCTAAAATGCAAATGGACAATAAAACATTAAGAAACGAATTAGGCCGTATTTTGGAGCTTTATAAGCAATTAGAATTCGAACAACTTTTACAACATCAGATAGATCGATTAAGTGAAATGGCGAATAAGCAACTGGAGCTAAGTAAAGCTAAAAATTTGCCATTACCCGATCTCAAGCGTAAGCAAGACGATTTAAATAGCGATTTTAAAGATTTACAAAACGAATTAAAGGGCCTTGCCCAGAAAAATGAAGCATTAGAAAAGCCTAACTCCTATAAAAATCCTGAAAAAGAAACTCAGGAGATCGAACAAAAGCAAAAGGAAAGTAAAGAATTGCTTGGTAAAAACGAGTCTCAAAAAGCCGCAGCTCCGCAGGAAGAGGCCGCCGAAAAAATGCAGCAATTGGCAAAGGAGCTGAAGGAGAGCCAACAGGAAGGCGAAGCAGAGGAGTCGAAGGTAAATGCAAAAGCATTACGCAGGCTATTGGAAAACCTGCTTAACACTTCTTTCGAGCAAGAAAAAACGATGCTTTCTTTAAGAAAAATGACCATAAACGATCCCGCTTATGTACAAGCTGTTCGCCAGCAAAACGACATCAAAGACCGGATGAAAACCATTGCCGACAGCCTGTTTTCTCTAAGTAAAAGAGTTCCACAAATAGAAAGTACTGTTAGTGCCGAAGTCGATAAAATTAATTTTAATATCGAGAAATCCATTGTCAGTTTAGGCGATCGGCGCACTCCAGAGGCTAATCGCTTCCAGCAGTTTACCATGACTTCTTTAAATAACCTGGCCTTAATGCTTAACGAAGCCCTATCGCAATTGCAAAAGGCGCCACAAAGCCGGGGGAAAAAGCAAAGTATGCAACAATTACAAAAAATGCAGGAACAGCTAAATAAAAATATGCAAAATGCCAGAGAAAAAATGCAAAAAGAAGGTAATATGGGAACAGTTCCGAAGGGCCAGATGAGCGAGGAGTTTGCAAAGATGGCTCAACAACAGCAAATGATAAGAGAGGCCCTGCAAAAAATTAATCAGGAAGAAAACAAAGACGGAATGGGTTCGCTGGGCAATTTAAATCAGACCATTAAAGACATGAAACAAACCGAAATGGATTTAGTGAATAAAAAAATCGAACAGGAAACCATGAATCGCCAAAAAAACCTGCTTACTAAATTACTCGAAGCCGATAATGCGCAAAGAGAACAAGACCAGGATGCAAAAAGAGAAAGTAAAGCAGCGAAAGAATTTCCCCCCTCTTACCTGCAAATGCTCGATAAGTTTAAAAAACAAAGTCTGGGCGAAAGTGAGTTCATTCAGAAATTACCGCCAAATTTAAATTATTACTACAAAAGTAAAATTACCGAATATTTTAAATTGCTAAATTCGCCAATCAAATAAACGACATGGCAACGATCCACTTTTTTACAGAAAATGTACATTACACCTTAAAGCATAAAACCCTAATTAGGGACTGGATTAAGGGCGCCATTATAGAAGAGGGCTATCAATTACAAGAGTTAAGTTTTATTTTCTGCGACGACGCCTATTTGTTGCGTATAAACCAAGATTATCTCCAGCACGACGATTATACCGACGTTATTACGTTCGACAACGCTGAAGCACCTAAAACGATTTTAGGCGATATTTTTATTAGCCTTGACAGGATAAAAGAAAATGCTGGGCAATTTAAATCATCGATCTTGAATGAGCTTTGTCGGGTAATGATTCATGGAACCCTTCATTTATTAGGTTATAAAGACAAATCAAAGGCTGCCAAAACGATAATGACCGCTAAAGAAGACTTTTATTTATCGAAGCTGAAGGGATGAAAAGCTGAATTGTCCTGATCCTAATATTGCCTGTTATTACTCTTTATCTATGGTTCTTGCTAGCGTTATAAATCCACAACCTGTAATCGATAGCCTTCAATTAAGGCACAAAAATTAGGTAAATTAAATAGCATATTATCAATCCGATAAGGCCTGTAATAAATCCCGCTACACGTCGCTTCTTTATAAAACATAAAAGAATAAGCCCGCTTAACGAGACCAGGATTAAAAAGCCTGCCGAAAGATCAATAATCCAGCTCCAGCCCCCCCCAGAATCCCTTCCTTTGTGCAGGTCGTTCATTACTGCCACTATACCCATTTTAATTTCCGACACCTCGTAGGTTCCCTTTTCACGATCGATAAAAACGTCGCACGAATAGGCCGGGCCTTTAAAAGCAATGCTTAATTCTGAATCGTCGATACGAATTTCGTTTACAGCCCCTTTAATATTATATTTTTTACGCAGAAATTCCACGATTTCCAGCTTAGCAAGCTTGTTGGTGTCTGGGTTATTAACCCAGTTCACGTTTAATTTTCCTTCATTTTTAACAATAATTTGTTTATCGCCGCCAAACCAAGCAGGATGGTTTAGCGTTAAGCCAGTTACCGAGAAAAAAAGTACTATGGCAAAGCTAACCATCGAAAGATAAATATGGAGCCAGCGCGATAACTTAGCTACTTCTTTCTTTGGGTTTACAGGTTTTGGGGCACTCCTCTTCTTTGAAGCAGGTAATGCAGTGGTGTTATTTTTTATAGAAGTCAAAAGTTACGTTCGAGATTTCAACATTACCTGCCGCAGTTACTTTCTTAGCAGTTTTTTTTAATTCTAATGGCTGACGGATAATTTCGTCGGTGCCATGTTCTTTGGAGCTTTCAATTAAGATGGTGTACTTCCCTTGCGCAACAAAGTTCCCATTATCATCTTTTCCATCCCATTTTATAGTGTATTTTCCTGGGGAGCGGGTTGCGCCGGTTACTGAAGCATAATTTTCTTTAGCGGCCTTAAAACTATCTCCATTAATTCGATACCAGTTCCTCAAATCCGGAACCCATTTGGTCTTGTTATACCATAATGCCAGGTTGCGAACCGGTTTTTTGCTCTCATTTTCGACCCAAATGGCCGCGAAAGGTCTGTGGCTATTGCCTGCTATTACATTCATTTCGAAAGTTATACCAAGCTCGTATTTAGGGTCCCATGGCTTATCGGCCCCATATAAAATCGGTTCGATAGTGTGCTTAGTCTCCTCATTAATCTTCGGATTTACTAATTTGTGCCAGCCTTCGCTTTCTATGCGCTTACCTGCTGCGGTAATAATCAGATATTCGGCATCTTTTATAGTCTCGGCCAATGCTTTACTTTCTGCTAAAGGTAAAATATTAAATGCGGTCGCTAATGCCCCTGCATCTGTTGCATTTGTCGCAACCACGGTTGCGCTTATCACTCCTTCTACTGGTTTTGCTGTTCGTGGATCTACAATGTGAGAATACCAGTGGTTACCAATTTGCTCGCCCCGCCTATAGTTTCCGCTGGTCGCTACTGCTTTATTATTGACCAACAAATATGCCAATGGCTTATCATTTTCTGCATTTGCCAGGGGATTAGTTACGTTTACCGGTTCGGTAACCTCGCCTTTAATAACCAAATCGCCGCCAATATTAACAACCGCCGCTACGATGTCGCCTGAAGCTAAAGCGGCATCGCAGGCTTTGTTAATAATATAGCTTTTAGCAAATGTATTCATTATTAAGGGGACAGTATTTAATCTGGTCGCTGTCGAAGTCGCTTTATCCAATAAATAATGGGTTTGTTCCATTGTTAAAACCGCCGCATTTATTTCTTGTTGAGTTGGGGCTTTTTGTGTTTTAGCAGCGTCGCTCCATATTTTTATGGCAACAGCCGCCGAAGGATCCAGAGCTCCATTGCTACGGATTTTCCATAGCTCAAAAAGGCTTAACATATCGAACAATTCTTTCGAGACCTTTACGGGTTTCTTTATTTCATGGCGCATCCAGCTATTAAATTCGCTATTTGCGTCGTAAGCACTCAGCACATGCGAAAGCCGATTTATTTCTATTAATGCTGCAGATTCTGCCTTTTCGGCGGCAGCTTCCGACCCGCTGGTAAACTTAAATGTTAATGAGGTTCCCAGAACATTTTCGTAGTTCGATACATAAAGCTGTTTTTTTGTTTCTTTATGTTTTTCTGGGCTGGACCAAGTGCTGATAAGCAAAAATGGCATCAATAAGGCGGCAAACAGTTTCATATCGTTATTAAGTTTAATTCTAAATAGCGTACAAATGTAAAATCTAATTTTGAATTTTGAGCCTTTTTAGTAGTTTTTTTATCTAAGTATCGGATTATACCCCCCACATTCCTTTCATTTGGTCAAAAACCCGAGAAATACGCCCTCACCGTCTAGGTTATCGCTAAAATTGATTTTACCTGTTCCCGTTGGTCGAAAAATTACAGGCGTTGGTCGAGCATTACTCCTTGCTGGTATAATACAGCAATATAACTTGCAACCTTTTGCCTTTAACCTCGTCTTATATACGAAACCAGCTTAATAAGATGCTGGTGTTTAAATTAAAAATTTACAAACAAAGATTAAAAAACAATAATATGAAAACTTTTATCAAAAATTTTATCCCTGCTGTTTTAACCTTAGCGATATTAATAGGCTCCAGTATTTATGTAAGTGCCGCCGACAATACAATAACTGTATTATCTGAGGTTAAAAAAGTAAACAAAATTAATGTAGCGGGCAATGTGGAGTTAATTTTAGTACAAAGTGCCGACGAGAGTGTTAAGGTATACGATAGTTATTATGCTAAAAATGCACTTGTTCAACAAAAAGACGGCGAATTAAGAATTAGCTCTTACAATAAGGAGCCGTTAACCGTGGTTGTCTATGTAGCTAATTTGAATGCTATTACTGCATCGAACAATGCTACTGTTAAAACCTATGGAAAATTTAGTGCTTTAGGTTTAAGCATCAACCTTAACGATAATGCAACAGCCAATTTAAATACCAACACGATTAACTTAGCCACAAACATAAAAGACAATGCTAGTTTAACATTAACTGGTTTTACTTCTACATACGATGCCATGGTTAATGGGTTATCGAAAGTAAATATGAGCGAGTTTGTTGCAGAAAATACAAATATCCGTTCTCAAAATGTTGTAATGGCTGCTAAAATCAGCCCTACTCCATTATCGGCCATCGACGATCTTTATACTTTATAATACACACAATCCATTATAAATTTAGTTTAGTTTTAGTTTAGTTACGAAATGCGGATGGATGTCCGCATTTTTTATGCCTTAATTTCGCTGCCAAACGCATTAAAATTATTCAATCGTAATGTAATTTTAATGGAATAAGGCCCTATTCTGGCGTTTAAATTTATAGCCATCAAATTATTGATTACTTTTGTCATAATTTCTTATTAAATAAATCGTTAAAAAACACTTTGAGTACACTAATTGCAGCCGAAAACTTAGGCCATGCCTATCACGACGAATGGCTTTTTAAAAATTTAACGCTGGGCATTAATCCGGGGCAACGCGTGGCCTTGGTTGGGATTAATGGTGCCGGAAAAAGCACCCTATTAAAGCTACTTGCCGAAAGATTTTCTCCTTTGGAAGGAAAGATCGTAAAAAATAAAGCTGTTAAAATTGGTTTTTTAGATCAAGAGCCTTCTTTTCCTGATGGATATACCATTAGCGATTTCATTTTTTCCTTAGAAAATAAGCAGCAACAGCTGATAAGAGAATATGAAGAATTGATCGAAGACCCAAACCCCGACGAAAAGCAACTTAATCGTTTATATGAAGAATTAAGCGAGCATAATGCCTGGGAGTATGAGCATGAAATTAAAACCATTTTAAGTAGAATGGGGATCAATCATTTACAACAAAGAATAGACACCCTTTCTGGCGGACAGAAAAAGCGTTTGGCCTTAGCCAAGTTATTAATCGAAGATCCCGAAATTTATGTATTAGACGAGCCGACCAATCATCTGGATATAGACACGATCGAGTGGCTGGAAAAACTATTAACTTCTGGAAACAAGACTATTCTTTTGGTTACGCACGACCGCTATTTTCTCGACAATGTTTGTAATACCATCGTAGAGCTCGACCGGGGGAAAATCTATAATTACTCGGGCAATTACGCTTATTTTTTAGAGAAAAAAGCCGAGCGCGAGACCGCAGACGAAAGCACTTTCCAGAAGAACAAAAACCTCTTGAAAAAAGAATTGGAGTGGATGCGTCGTATGCCTGCGGCCCGTACCACCAAATCTCAATCGAGGATTGATGCTTTCTATAATTTAGAAGAAAAAACCAAACAAAGAGCTGACAATCAAAAAGTTACATTAAATGTAAAAATGTCTCGCCAGGGGAATAAGATCTTAGAACTAAAACATATCGGGCAAAGTTTCGACGATAAAAAAATTATTTCTGACTTTTCTTACACTTTTAAGCGCGGAGACCGTATTGGATTAGCTGGTAAAAACGGAACCGGTAAATCGACATTATTAAATATTATTACCGGAGCGCTTAATCCTCAGAATGGAAAAGTCGATGTTGGCGACACCACTGTTTATGGATATTACAAACAAGGTGGCTTAGCTTTTAACGAAAAAGAAAGAGTAATTGATATCGTAAAGTCAGACGCAGAATATATTAAAATGGCCGACGGCCAGACCATTTCTGCTTCTGCCCTCCTTACCTTATTTCTTTTCCCTCCAAAGAAACAACACGGAATGGTGGAGAAGTTAAGCGGTGGAGAAAAAAAACGGTTACATTTAATGAAGGTATTAATGCAAAATCCGAACTTTTTAATTTTGGACGAGCCAACCAACGATTTAGATATAGATACCCTAAATGTATTAGAAGAGTTCCTGGAAAACTTTCCAGGCGTACTCATTTTAGTATCACATGATAGATATCTATTAGATAAGATGAGCGAGCAGTTATTTATTATGGAAGGCAATGGAGGCGTTAGCATTTATAATGGCAATTATTCCGAATATCGAATTAGCCTGGACACCGCAAAAGATAATGTCGTTGCAAAGAATAAGACAAAACAAGAACAAGCGATTATTATCCCGAAAAAGCTAAGCTTTAAAGAACAAAAAGAACTAGACGAAGCCGAAGAAACCATTTCCGAAAAAGAAAACGAACTCGAAGATTTAACAAAAGCACTCGATACTGTAGAAAGTACTGACTATATTAAAATTCAAAAAATTTCTGAAAGTATCGCACAATTAAATCTGGAACTAGAAGCGGTAATGGCTCGTTGGGTAGAATTGTCGGAACAATCGAATGCCTAGGACTGATTATAATAGCTAGCTAAAATTAATTTAGCCTTAATCGTTTCACGTGAAACAAAACGTAAAATGATATTTTTTGTTTAAATTTAATCCTGTTTCACGTGAAACAAATCGAAATGCAATGTTTAAAGAATATGATGTTATTGTTGTAGGCGGAGGTCACGCTGGTTGTGAAGCAGCGGCTGCCGCAGCCAATTTAGGGTCTTCTGTGCTCTTAGTTACCATGAACATGGAAACTATAGCACAAATGAGCTGTAACCCCGCCATGGGCGGAGTGGCTAAAGGACAAATCGTGAGAGAGATCGATGCGATGGGCGGCTACTCTGGTATAATTGCCGATAAAACAACTTTACAATTTAGAATGCTTAATCTTTCTAAAGGGCCGGCTATGTGGAGTCCCAGGGCACAAAACGACAGAAAAAGATTTGCCGAAGAATGGCGTCTTGCTTTAGAAAGAACTCCCAATGTAGACTTCTGGCAGGAAATGGTTAGTAGCCTGTTAATTAAAAACAATACGGTAATTGGCGTAAAAACCTCATTAGGCATAGAAATAAAAGGCAAATCGGTGGTGCTCACGAACGGCACTTTTTTAAATGGACTAATTCATATCGGCGAGAAAAAATTTGGCGGTGGACGAACGGGAGAAAAAGCTGCAACAGGAATTACCGAGCAATTAACTACGCTTGGCTTCGATGCCGGCCGAATGAAAACCGGCACTCCACCCCGGGTCGATGGTCGCTCCTTAAATTATTCGCTAATGGAAGAACAATGGGGCGATGAAAATCCTGCGCGTTTTTCTTATACAAACGTAGCCCGACCAACCGATCAGCGTTGCTGTTGGATTACTTATACTAACCCAGCAGTACACGAAACATTAAAAGAAGGCTTCGAAAAATCGCCTATGTTTACCGGACGGATCAAAGGCCTTGGCCCCAGGTATTGCCCCTCTATAGAAGACAAAATTAATCGTTTTGCCGAAAGAGAAAGACATCAAATTTTCGTAGAACCCGAAGGTTGGAATACCTGCGAAATTTACGTAAACGGTTTTTCTACCTCCTTACCAGAAGACGTCCAGTATAAAGCATTAAGGCAAATTCCAGGTTTCGAAAATGCCAAGATGTTTCGTCCTGGTTATGCGATAGAATACGATTACTTTCCGCCTACGCAACTTTCACTAACCTTAGAAACCAAGCTTATTAGTAATTTGTTTTTCGCTGGTCAGATAAACGGTACTACAGGGTACGAAGAAGCTGCTAGTCAGGGCTTTATAGCCGGAATTAACGCGCATCAAAAGGTAAATGATAGACACGAGCTTATTATGAAACGTTCAGAATCGTATATCGGTGTCTTAATAGACGATTTAGTTACAAAAGGAACCGAAGAACCCTATAGAATGTTTACTTCGAGAGCCGAACATCGCCTATTGCTTCGTCAGGATAATGCCGACATCAGACTCTCCCCTATTGCTCACCAATTAGGCTTAATTAACGACGAACGGCTTGCGCTTGTAACCCGCAAAATAGCAAACTCTGATGCAATTGTTGCATTTACAAAAAAACAAGGCATCGAAATGTCCAATGCAAACGAATTATTAGAGAGCCTGGGTACTTCAACGCTTCATCAAAACGTTAAGTTATTTAATATCTTAAGCCGGCCTCAGGTTGGTATCGAAGATATCAGGAAAGTAAGCGCCCCCCTTAACGAACTACTAAACACTTTCGATAAGGAAACGATCGAACAAGCAGAAATAAAAATTAAGTATGAAAGCTATTTCGAAAAGGAAAATGAAATTGTAAATAAAATGCAGAAAATGGAAGACAAATCTATTAATCCAGATTTCGATTACACTAAGCTCCTTTCTCTTTCTAAAGAAGCTCGGGAAAAATTATTTAAAATAAAACCGCGGACTCTTGGTCAGGCTTCCAGAATTTCTGGCGTCTCTCCCTCCGATATCTCGGTTTTAATGGTCCATATTACCAAATAACATTTAAGTATTTGTTTTACAAGCGATTAGACACAACGCAAAAAGAGGCAATATAAGCCGTTTTAAGCTCGTTTCTGCCGCATTTAATACTAGCCATCCAAAAACCGTTAAAATTAAACACAAAGCAAATAAATGCCCAAAAACACAAACCGCCATTTAACGTCTTGTTTAAAATGTCTTCTTTTAATTGTCGCCCTTGGCTACGGTTGTGCGAGTATGCGTTCGCCCGAAGGTGGCCCCATCGATAAGACTCCGCCCGTCGTTTTAAAAATGGAACCCAAAAATTTAACGACAAATTTTAACAGTCAAAAAGTTACCATTACTTTCGACGAATATTTCAATCTTCAAAATGCTTTCAAAGAATTTTCGATTTCGCCCGAACAGGAGAAACCACCTCTTCTTAAAAAAGCTCAGAAAAAATTAGAAATTACCTTTCAAGACACTTTAGAGAAAAATACTACTTATACTTTAAACTTTGGCAAGGCCATCGCCGATGTTCACGAAAATAATGTGCTCAAAAATCTAACTTATGTTTTTTCGACCGGCCCCCTATTAGACTCCTTAAGTATAAGCGGCCAGGTAAAAAACACGGTTACTGGCAAGCCGGAGCTCGATGCTGTGGTCTTTCTTCTCCCACTCTCTCGCGACACCTTGTTTGGGAAAAAGAAGGCCTCTATTTATACAACGACCGATAGCAGCGGCCACTATAAATTGAGTAATCTCAAAAAAGACACTTATAAAATATATGCCTTAAAAGAAACGGGTGGAGATAAAATTTATCAGCAAAGTACCGACGAGATTGGCTTTATAAAAGACTCTCTCGTTTTAAATAAAAATATTGACAGCGTTAATATTGGGATCTTTAAAGAATTGGCTCAAAACTTTAGAGTTTTAGACAGACGGTTAAATCCTGATGGCAGTATCGCTCTGGTTTTTAATCAGCACTTAATTAAGCCCAGTTTAACGGTTCTCGACAATAAACCGATTGACGAAAATAAACTTATCCGCTTTAATAAAACTAACGATTCTTTAAAACTATGGTTACAGGATTTGAGTTTCGATTCGGTTAAGATTGTTATTAAAGATGAAGATAAACCGCTAGATACCCTAACCTTTAACCGTGATAAAAAAGACACTTATGCCCGGACCATTCAAAGCAGGGATAATTTAGAGGCGAACATGTTAAACCCTTATCGACCCCTTAAACTGCTTTTTAATTTACCATTAACGGCGATCGATCCCGGCAAAGTAATATTGTTAGAAGATTCTGTTCGAAAAACCGCTTTTACTTTTACCAAAGATACCACCGACCTGCTTTCCTATACGCTTAATTACCCCTGGAAAAAGAAAAGTAATTATATCATTACCTTCGAAGAGGGTGCGGTTACCGGCATTTTCAAAGCCAAAAATACGGCATTTAAAAAAATCTTCCGATTAGCCAGCGCCGACGATTATGGCACTTTAACCCTTACTGTAGAAACACCCGACACCACAAAAAGCTATGTCCTCGAAATTGTTGACGACAAAAAAATTGTCGTTTGGAGTGAGCCCATTTTAAAAAACAGGAAAATTATTTTCGCGAATTATAAAGCTGGAGTGTATTTCGCAAGGATTGTTTACGATGAAAATAAAAATGGAGCATGGGATACCGGCAATGTAAGTAAGGGTCGGCAACCTGAAAAGATCTGGTATTCTCCTGCCGAATTATCAATTAAAGCAAATTGGGATCGGAATGAAAAATTAATTATACCTCCCATCAGCCCTTAGTATTACCTAAGGTTTAAACCAATCGGCATACATGATATAATTATCCGGCAATTTTCTTAATAATACGCGTTGTTCTTCTGTTATAGGCTTTATTTTTTTTGCTGGTGTCCCTGCATATAAAAATCCAGAATCACAAATCATATTTTCCAATACAACTGCCCCTGCTGCAATAATACAAAACTCTTCAATTACAGCATGATCCATTACGATTGCGCCCATACCAACTAGGACATGGTTTTTAACTGTACAACCATGCACTATTGCATTATGCCCAACAGACACTCTGTTTCCTATATATGTTGCTGCTTTTAAATACGTTGCGTGGATTACAGCCCCATCTTGGATATTACTGTCATTTCCGATAGTAATTGTGTTTACATCGCCTCTAATTACCGCATTAAACCAAACGCTGCAATTATCTCCCATTTTAACCGCTCCAACTATGGTCGCATTTGGTGCAATAAAGCAATTTTCTCCCCACTTTGGGTGTACATTTTTAACAGGTAGTATAATTGGCATTCTTATTAGTAGTTAGTATAAAGTATTTAGATTCATTAATTTCCTTTAAAAAAAGTCTCCTTAAATAATTGTGTCGACTAATTCCTTGGCATGTTTTGGATAATCTGTAGTATAATGTAAACCTCTGCTTTCTTTCCTTGCTACAGCCGATTTAATAACAAGATAAGCTACCTGAATTACATTTCTCAATTCGCAAAGCTGAACGGAAACTTTATTGTTTTTATAAAATTCTTCCGTTTCTTCATATAACAAAAATAACCGGCGCATAGCCCGATCTAGTCTAAAATCGGAGCGAACAATCCCGACATAATCGCTCATCAGCTTTTGTGTTTCGCGTAGGTTATGGGTAACCAGAATGTCTTCGTTAGATTGAGTTACGCCATGCTCGTTCCAATCCGGAATATGATCTGGAATAATTGTATTTTTATAGTTTTCTAAAGCCGCTAAAAAAATGCGGTGAGCAAAAACAGTAGCTTCTAGCAAGGAGTTAGACGCCAATCGATTAGCACCATGTAAACCCGTAGACGAAACCTCTCCACAGGCGTACAAATTATTAATCGACGATCTTCCGAACTCATCTACTAAAATCCCTCCACACATGTAATGCGCTGCAGGAGTAACCGGAATAAAATCTTTAGTCATATCTATTCCGATAGATAAACATTTGGCATAGATATTTGGAAAATGAGTAAGAATGTCTGCTTTTTTGCGCATGGTAATGTCTAGATATACAAAGTCATCGCCAGATTTTTTCATCTCTGCATCGATCGCTCTTGCTACGATATCGCGCGAGGCCAGAGAACCACGTTCGTCGTATTCGTACATAAATTCTTCCCCATTTTTTCGCCGTAATACACCCCCAAAACCTCTTACTGCTTCAGATATTAAAAAAGATGGATACTCTCCCGGATGGTATAAAGCTGTAGGATGAAATTGAATAAACTCCATATTTCTGATTTTTCCTTTTGCACGGTAAACCATTGCCATTCCATCGCCCGTAGCAATTACCGGATTTGTTGTGGTTGCATATACATGGCCCGCCCCACCAGATGCCATTACTGTTACCTTTGCTAATATCTTTTCCACATCCTTAAGCTCTGTGTTAAAGGCATATATACCATAACAGTTAATATCTTCGCTACTCTTATCAACATGAATACCCAGGTGATGCTGGGTAATTAATTCCAAACAAAAGTAATGTGTTAATATCTCTATGTTTTTATTTTCGTGAATTTGTTTCAACAATACGCTCTCGATCTCGTATCCTGTAATATCTTTATAATGCAATACGCGATGTTCCGAATGGCCTCCTTCTTTAGCTAAATCAAATACACCTGCCGGATTTCTGTCAAAATTTATCCCGTAGTCTATAATTTCTTGTATACGTTGCGGGCCTTCTTTTACCACAATTTCTACAATATGTTCATTACATAAACCATCTCCTGCCCTTAAAGTATCCTTAATATGTTTATCGAAAGAATCTGATTTATCGACTACTGCAGCTACTCCTCCTTGTGCGTATTTTGTGTTAGATTCGTCCTCGTTAGACTTTGTAACAATTAAAACTTTTCCATAAGCTGCTGCCTTTAAAGCAAAACTCAAACCTGCAATACCCGAACCTATTACTAAAAAATCTACTTTTCTCATCAAATCAACCAATATGTTAACAACCTCCCAATTTATGTGGGATCAATGTCTAAATAAAACTAACAACTATTTTAGAATGTTTAAAGCTAAGCTAAAAACGTAATTAGACACAATCTTTTACATTATTTTTAAGCAACTTTGCATAGTTTATTAACTTTTAACCGACCAAAACAAATACACATTTTTGTATTGGTAAGTTTTTAGTCATAATAGTATCATGTTGTAAATCAGGAGATATTTAATTTTAAAATATAACATCAATGTTGGTAAGTATATAATAACTCATTTTCTTCAATTTTAATGTAGAACTTATACACAATACCAACACCCTAATAAACAACAAGAATCTATTTATATAAAATAATTATTAATTATTGAACTGTTTAAAATGGATACCTTAGAAGAATTAAATATTAAGGGTTTTGTAGATGAAGCAATCGATCCGACGATTGATTTATTTGCTGAAATAGAAAAGTTAAAAAAGGAGAAAAATGCAATAATTTTAGCTCATTATTACCAGGAACCTGATATACAGGATATTGCAGATTATATTGGCGATAGTTTAGGGCTTTCGCAAGAAGCAGCTAAAACAGAAGCTGATCTTATAGTTTTTGCAGGCGTTCATTTTATGGCAGAAACAGCTAAGATATTGTCTCCTAAAAAAACTGTTTTATTGCCCGATTTAAAAGCTGGATGTTCGTTGGCAGATAGTTGTCCGCCACATTTATTTAAAAAATTTAAAGAAAAATACCCAGATCATTTAGTCATCACTTATGTAAATTGTACTGCCGAATTAAAAGCCCTAAGTGATATTGTTTGTACATCGACTAATGCGGTTCAAATTGTAGAAAGCTTACCAAAGGATCAGAAAATAATTTTTGGACCTGATAAGAATTTAGGAGCTTGGGTAGCAAAGAAAACAGGAAGAGCGTTGGTTTTGTGGAATGGTGCCTGTATGGTACATGAAATATTTTCGAGAGAAAAAATAACTAAATTAAAAGAACGTCATCCTGCAGCAAAATTTATTGCACATCCGGAATGTGAGGAAGCAGTTTTACAAATGGCCGATTATATTGGAAGTACCACAGGATTATTAAAGTATACCATTAATAGTGAGGCTAAAGAGTTTATAGTAGCCACAGAAAGTGGAATTATCCATCAAATGGAAAAAGCAAATCCAGATAAGACCTTTATTCCGGCACCGCCAAATAACAATTGTGCTTGTAATGATTGCCCTTATATGAAAAGAAATACCTTAGAAAAATTGTATTTATGTTTAAAAAATGGTTTGCCAGAAGTTAATGTACCTGCACATATCATTGCAGAAGCGCGTAAACCAATTGAGAGAATGTTAGAAATTTCGGCAAGTTTAGGTTTATAAATAAAGATTAGCGATTGGATTAAAATGGAAGATATGTTTGAAAATAAAGAGCGGACTGCAATAGCAGAATTAGGTGAATTTGGTTTAATTAAGCACCTTACTGCTAATTTTAAAATACAACACGAAAGTAGTGTAAAAGGAGTTGGAGACGACGCTGCAGTCTTGGATTTTACAGGAAAACAAACCTTAATTTCTACAGACCTATTATTGGAAGGCATTCATTTCGATTTAGCTTATGTTCCTTTAATGCATTTAGGTTATAAAGCCGTACAAGTAAACCTAAGCGATATTTATGCAATGAATGGAATTGCTACACAAATTACAGTTTCTATCGGCTTATCGAGTAAATTCCCGTTAGAAGCCGTAGAAGAAATATATAAGGGGATTGAACTGGCTTGTAATAAATTTAATATAGACTTAATAGGTGGTGATACTTCAGCAAGTAAACAAGGGCTGGTTATTAGCATTACGAGTATAGGATATGCAGTGGCAGCAGATGTTTGTTATAGAAACGGTGCGGAAGAGGGCGATTTACTTTGTGTTTCTGGCGATTTAGGAGGAGCTTATGTAGGCTTGCAGATTTTGGAAAGAGAGAAACAGATTTTTTTGGAAAACCCACAATTACAGCCAGATTTAGAAGGTAAAGACTATATTATCGAACGACAATTAAAACCTGAAGGAAGAAGAGATATTGTAGATCTCTTGGCACAAATGAAGATTAAACCCACAGCAATGATCGATGTTTCTGATGGCCTGGCCTCAGAAATTCTACATCTTTGTACCCAATCTGAAAAAGGCTGTACTTTGTATGAAGATAAATTGCCAATAGACCCAATGACTTATGAAACTGCCCGCGAATTAGGTTTAGATCCGACCGTATGCGCGTTAAATGGTGGAGAAGATTACGAACTGTTATTTACAATTAAACAATCGGATTACGAGAAGTTAAAAAATGATGTAGATATTAGTATTATTGGACATATAACTGATAAAAATTCTGGTTGTAAAATGGTTTCAAAATCGAATGTGGTGCATGAATTAAAAGCACAGGGATGGAATGCCTTTAAGGGTTAAATTCATCATCATCTTGCAAAAATTTCGAATCAATTTGTTTGGCTGACTTGGTTTTGGCGCCTAGTTTTTTAATCTTTTCTACTTTACCAATTAAATTTCCACTTCCAAATTGTAATTTTTTGAAGGCATCGTCGTGTGCTTTCTGTGTAAGATCGAGATGTTTTCCTATTTTTTCCATATCAGTTAAAAAACCAACAAATTTATCATATAAAGCCCCGGCCTCTTCGGCAATTTCGAAGACATTTTTGTTCTGCCGGTCTACTTTCCAAATGCTGGCGATGGTACGTAAGGTAGCCAATAGCGTAGTTGGACTTACAATTACAACCCTTCGGTCCCAGGCATAATTAAAAAGCTCGTTATCGGCCTGAACAGTTACACTAAAAGACGATTCGATAGGCATAAAAAGTACTACAAAATCGGGCGAATTAATTTGATAAAGGTTTTGATAGTTTTTGCCCGCTAAACCATCAATATGTGATTTGATGGATAATAAATGTTGCTTTAGGTTTAAAACTTTCTCTTCCTCGCTTTCACTATTCATCATTCGCTCGTAGGCTACCAACGAAATTTTAGCGTCTACAATCAAATGTTTTTCGTCGGGAAGGTTAATGACTACATCGGGCTGCATTCGTGTGCCATCGGCGTTATTAAAGCTAGCCTGAACCCGATACTCCCGCTCTTTAACTAAACCCGAATTTTCTAATACCCTTTCCAGAATTACCTCACCCCAATTTCCTTGCTTTTTGTTATCGCCCTTTAAGGCTTTTGTTAAATTATTAGCATCTGCCTGGATTTGTTTGCTCTGATCCATCAGCTGAAAAATAACACCCTTTAAGTGGTTTCTTTCGGCGGCTTCATCTTTATATACTTTCTCCACCTTTTCTTCAAAGGCTTTAATATTTTCTTTAAATGGCTTTAAAATTTCGGTTAAATTAGACTGATTTTGAGCGGTAAATTTGGCTGTTTTTTCGTCCAGGATTTTATTGGCAATTAACGAAAACTCTAGCGTAAACTTTTGTTGTAAATCTTCTAAATTTTTCTGCTGCTCGAGCATTTTACTCTTATTCGACTCTAACAGTGCTTCGGCTTTTATTAAATTACTGCGCTCGAGATCAAAACGTGCTCTTAAATCGATTAATTCATCTTCTAATTTTAATTTTTCGTCTTTCAGATAATTAAAGGTTTCCTCATTTTTATTAACAACAGGTTTGCGAAGTAATAAGACGAGAAGAATTAATAAAATGAGAATTAATAAAACAACACCAATTATTTCCATAAAATAAAAATTTTTAACAAATTAAACTTAAGATCAATTACAGGCTTTTTACCACTAACTCCGCAGCCTCCTGGCCCGTAAAGCTTCCAATGGCAATTCCCATCCCATTACAGCGAACGGCACAGAAAATATTTGGCTTAACCTCTTCAATAATTGGCGTTATAGCTTTGCCAAACGCCATGATCCCGCTCCATACTTGGTCTATTTCGAATGAGGTATCTGGTAAGATGACTTCCTTCAGTAAAGTATTAAGAGCCCTTTGAACAGGCTCTGTCTCTCCAAAAGCAGTAGTTTCTTCGGCTTTTAAATCTAAATTCCGACCACCGCCCAGAAGTACCCTATCGTCTATATTCCTAAAATAATAATAACCTTTATCGTAATGAAAAGTTCCCTTTATTTTCAGGTTTCGAATGGGTTTCGTAACGAGCACCTGCCCCCTTCCAGGAACAACATCAATACCAGGCAAGAGCTCGTTAATAAAGGCGTTGGTGGTGAGCAATATTTTTTTACAATTAAAAATACCTTGCGATGTTTTTATGTTCAGGCCATTTGTTTCTTCATTAACTGTCTCTACACTACAATTATTTAAAACAGTTACACCGGCAGCATTAACTTTAGCTAACAACGCCTTCATCATTTTACCAGGGTCTAATTGCGCCTCCAGTTTATTTTTAATTAGGGTATGAACATCATTAAAACCAAAATCTTTTATTTCGCTATTAGCTAAAGCATAAACGTTCTTTTCGTTAACAATATCTTCGATTAAGGTGTTGAAATGGCTTAATTTTAATACACAGGCTTGTGATAAATCGGCCTCAGAGGGCCTGAATAGTTCGTAGCCACCATTATTCTGATAAGAAATAGCATCATTACCGAGTGTTTTTCTAAGCTTTAATAAACCATGCCAGCGCTTACTGATTAACTGATGCAACCCATTAGTCCCACAGCTTTCTTCCTGAGCAATTAATTCTGAAATACTTCCGAAACAGGCAAAACCCGCATTTTTTGTACTTGCTCCTGTAGGTAAAAACCCACGCTCTAACACTAAAACAGCTGTTTTTGGGCTCGCTTCTTTAATATTAAGCGCAGCATTGAGACCAACGATCCCGCTTCCAACGATAATGACATCAGATTTGAAGAAATTCTTCTTTTCCCAGTACGATTGATGATTCGACATTATTAAATGTATTGTAATTTTTTTAAAGATATTAAATCTGGGAACGCTTTTTGATTTAATGAAGATGAAAAACATACCACAGAAATGGAAACCTATTTAATATTGATCATCCCTATACTGCTTTTAAGCATGTTCGTGCAGTGGCGATTTAGAAGTAAATTTTCTAAATACGCAGAAATGGAACTCAAATCCGGGCTGTCTGGAAAAGAAGTAGCAGAAAGAATGTTGCAAGATTATGGTATCTATAATGTGAAAGTAATGAGCGCAGAAGGCCAGCTCTCCGACCATTATAACCCGGCAGAACTAACGGTAAATTTAAGTACCGATGTCTATTATGGAAGAAGTGTTGCTGCCGCAGCAGTAGCAGCTCACGAGTGCGGTCATGCGGTACAGCATGCTAAAGCTTATCATTGGCTGCAATTTAGATCGAGCATGGTCCCGGTAGTGAGCATTTCGTCGAATTTACTACAATGGGTTTTACTAATTGGTGTTTTGCTGATTGCCTTTAATGGCCCTCCGGTTGTATTGGGAATTGGTGTTTTGGGGCTTGCTATTATTACTATTTTTAGTTTAGTTACCCTGCCTGTAGAGTTCGACGCGAGTAAAAGAGCGCTGCTATGGCTAAGAAATAACCATAGCATTATGAATAGTGCTGAAGAAAATGAGCAGGCCAAAGACGCATTATGGTGGGCGGCTATGACCTATGTAATCGCTGCTTTAGGTGCGCTGGCGAATCTAATTTATTACGCTTCCATGTTGTTTGGCCGAAGTAGAGATTAAGCCCATTCTTCTCGTGGTTGCCGGAAAAGGTTACCCAATCCTTTATCGTTGCCTAGACACAAGAAAGGCATAATACCCAGTTTAGCCGGGTGTTGATAAGATCTTTTATAGGAGGAATAGCCTATTAACTTTACCCGTCTTTATGCTGTTACTCTGCGCCCTGTTTGGGGGAAGGTTGCTTCGCTTTGCTCGCAATGACGGGGGGATAAAGGGCGATAACGACGGAAGAGGAAATGACGATGATTAAAATAATACATCTTCTGATCTCCGAAATTTTCTTTCTCGAAAGAAGACTAATTTAACCGATAAGGAACCACTAGCTGAAACTCCGGAATGTCTACATTAAAAGTAGTTTGATCGGCAACTCTAATCATTTGATAATAACCATGCATATTACCCAAATCGGTTTTAAGATTACACCCCGAAACATATTCGTAGCTTTCGCCAGGTTCTATAACGGGCTGGACCCCCACAACCCCTTCGCCATCGACCTCTCTTCGGGTTCCATTCGAATCGAAAATAAACCACTGACGGCGCATTAAGCGAATGGAAAAATCAGATAAATTTTGAATCACAATCCGGTAGGCAAACATAAAATGCTCGTTAGCCGGATTAGAATACTCATCCTGATAAATGGTATCGACCGAAATTTTTACACCATGAGTAGTAGCAGTAACCATTAGTTAAATTTAAGAATTGCTTATTCAATAATCAAGCCATTTCCGTAAAAGGCACGATATGCTCATATTTAACTGCCACTTCGTCTAAGAGCTGATGAATGGTAGCGATGTCTTCTTCTTTTACCAGCAACATCCGATAGGGTTTAAAATCTGGTAACCCCTTAAAATAATTAGCATAGTGCCTGCGCATTTCAAAAACACCTACTTTTGGCCCTTTCCATTCGATAGATTTATTGAGGTGTGTTCTGCAGGCAAGTATTCTTTCTTCGAGTGATGGCCCCGCCATTATTTCGCCTGTTTTAAAATAGTGTTTAATTTCCCTGAATATCCACGGGTAGCCAATCGCAGCACGGCCAACCATAATCCCGTCTACTTCATATTCCATTCGCCAGGCGGCGGCTTTTTGTGGGCTATCTACATCGCCATTTCCAAAAATAGGAATCCGAATGCGCGGATTACGCTTAATCTCGCGGATTAAAGTCCAGTCGGCTTCGCCTTTATACAATTGTGCGCGGGTACGGCCATGAATAGTTAGTGCCTGTATGCCAATATCTTGTAACCTTTCGGCAACTTCACAAACGTTTTTAGTGTTGTCGTCCCAACCGAGGCGGGTTTTTACCGTAACCGGAAGGTGTGTGGCCTTTACTACCGCATCGGTCATTTTTACCATTTTATTGATATCCTGAAGCAAACTGGCACCCGCTCCCCGACAAGCCACATTCTTAACCGGACAACCATAATTAATATCCATTAAATCGGGCGCTGCAAGAGTCGCTATTTCAGTGGCTTCGCGCATACTGTTAATATCACTCCCAAAAATCTGGATCCCAATTGGTCGTTCATATTCGAAAATATCTAACTTCTTACGGCTTTTCGCTGCATCACGGATTAAGCCTTCAGACGAAATAAATTCTGTATACATTAAATCTGCCCCCCCTTGTTTGCACACATAACGGAATGGAGGGTCGCTCACATCTTCCATCGGCGCTAACAATAAAGGGAAGTCCCCCAAATCTATATTTCCTATCTTTACAGACATTTTTCTATCTTCAATGCAAAATTAATGGCACAAAGGTACAAAACTTAGTTAAAATTGTTTTTAAAGCGAACAAAATAATAAAGATAAGAGAATAATTAATGCCTGATATACAACAAATTAAGGACGAAAATAGTCCTTTTGTACAATTATTGCTCCTTGGCGTTTATGCGATTGCTGGCTTATTTGTGCTGTTTGTAATCGCTCTACTCCTTGTTTTTTTTAGACATGGCATGGAGGGGTTTACAGACCTTTCCTGGTTAAATGGGGCGAAAGGAAATTATATATCAGACTTAAAAATAGTTCTATCGGCGCAACAGCTAGGGTTTTTCCTGGTCCCCGCGCTTTTGCTGGCCATAACCGAACGAAAAAGACAGCATGTCTTTTATGGGTTAGGGAAGCCAAAGATCGAAATTGTGGGTTTAGTTTTTCTGTTAATGCTTGTTTCGGCGCCATTAATGGAGTGGGTAAACATAATGAACCAGAAAATGGTACTCCCCGAGTTCTTGAAAAGCGTAGAACAATGGATGCGATTAAAAGAAGACGAAGGCATCGTTGCAACCCAAGCGCTCTTAAAGATGAAAGACATTCCGGATCTGCTGGTTAATACGATAGTAATTGCACTTATTCCCGCGGTTTGTGAAGAATTTATTTTTAGGGGGGCATTACAAAGAACTTTTTTAAGATGGTTTAAAAACCCGCATCTTGCGATCTGGACCGGGGCAATTATTTTTAGTGCAATCCATATACAATTTTATGGATTTTTTCCAAGAATGCTTTTAGGAGCAACGTTTGGCTATCTCTATTTTTGGACCGGTAGTATCTGGTATAGCGTTTTTGCTCATTTCCTGAATAATGCTTATGCGGTTTGCGCCGCATTTTATATGCAAAAAAACAACCTGCCAATGGATCAGGAAAGCACATTTTCTGCAGCATGGTATGGCTATTTAATTAGCGCAATATTAACCCTAGCTTTGCTTAAATTTTTAAAAGATAAAAGAATAAACTATGAAAACTAGAGCCATAACAGCGTTCTTTTTTACTATTGTGATGTTGGGCTCTATCTTTTTAGGAGCTTATACCTTTACTTTTTTTTATCTCCTATTGAGTGCTGTTGCGCTTTTGGAATTTTATAAGCTGGTTAAAATGGGCGGAATTCGCCCTCATCGCAACCTAGGGGTTTTAGTTGCTGGCGTTATCTTTTTAACGACAGCAGGCTATCATTTTTTGCAATTTGAGCTTAAATACCTCTTGCTTATTATCCCCCTTCTTTTTTCAGTATTTATTGTTGAGCTTTATAAAAAAAGCAAAATTCCTTTTGCCAACATCTCCTATACCTTTGTTGGCTTTATCTATGTAACCATACCTTTTTGTTTTTTCTACTCTTTGGGGTTTTTGGCAGGTGGCGCCACCTATAATTATCATTTACCTCTGGCTTTCTTGTTAATGCTGTGGGCAAACGATACCGGAGCGTATTTATTTGGGGTTAAATTTGGCAAACACCGATTGTTTGAACGGCATTCGCCAAAGAAATCTTGGGAAGGTTTTTTGGGCGGAATTCTTACGAGTTTGGCGGTTTCTTATGGCATATATAGAATGTTTCCAGAAATAACAGTTGGGATCTGGGCCGGAATGGCGCTGCTTATCGCTGGCTTTGGAACGCTTGGGGATCTTGTAGAATCGATGCTAAAGCGAAGCCTTGATGCGAAAGATTCGGGAAGTTTTTTACCCGGCCATGGTGGCTTTTTAGATCGCTTCGATGGGCTCTTAATCGCAGCGCCCGTAGTGTATGTCTACTTATATCTTTTACTGTACTAAGTCTGACCTGTAACAAAATTACAACAGCAGAAGATTCTTCGGCATTCTAATTTATATTTGAGATATAAACTAAACTCAATCCCATGGCAAAACATTACTTCCGTGGCTTATGGATTATTGCAATGCTTTTTTGCGTTCAAGCTTCCGTGGCTCAAAACATTCCAACACCTAAAGAGCATTTTGGCTTTAACATTGGCGACGATTATCAGCTCGCCAACTATACCCAGACCGAAGCCTATTTTAAAAAACTGGCGGCAACGTCAAATCGCGTAAAACTTGTCGATATTGGTAAAACAGAGGAGGGGAGATCTCAGTATATGCTGATCGTTTCTTCGCCAGAAAACCTTAAAAACCTGGAAAAATATAAGGCAATCTCTCAAAGAATGGCGCATGCCGAAGGCTTAACTCCAGAAGAGGCTAAGGCCTTGGCTGCTGAGGGAAAAGCTGTGGTTTGGATCGATGGCGGGTTACATGCCAATGAAGTTGTTGGCGCGCACCAATTAATCCAGATGGCTTATAACTTGTCGAGTCGAACCGATGCCGAGACCACCAAAATATTAGATAAGGTAATTGTTCTAATGACTCATGCTAACCCCGACGGGCAGGAGTTAGTAAGCAATTGGTATATGAGGGAGAAAGATCCTTTAAAAAGAACCACAAGCGGGCTGCCACGCTTATACGAAAAGTATGCGGGACATGATAATAACAGGGATTTCTTTATGCTTAACCTTAAAGAAACGCAGAACATGGGGCGCCAGTTATTTGTAGAATGGATCCCACAAATTATGTACAACCATCATCAAGCCGGACCAGCCGGAACGGTTGTTGCCGGCCCTCCGTTTCGCGATCCTTACAACTATGTTTTCGATCCGATTATCTTAACCAGTATCGATGCCATCGGAGCAGCAATGCATAACCGTTTAAATGTAGAATCGAAACCAGGTTATACACAACGTGGCGGTTCTGTTTTTTCTACCTGGTATAATGGCGGCTTAAGAACCACCACCTATTTTCATAATATGGTGGGGCTATTAACAGAAATTGTAGGCAGCCCAACACCATCGGCTATTCCTTTAGTTCCGTCTCGATTATTACCGAATGGCGATTCGCCAAATCCAATTCTGCCGCAAAAATGGTATTTTAAAAATGCTATTGATTACTCCGTTTCTTTAAACTATGCAGTGCTTAATTATGCGCAGCGTTATAGCGACGAATTACTGTATAATATTTATCAAATGGGGAAAAATTCGATCGATCGCGGAAGCAAAGATACGTGGTCGTTCTCTCCAAAAAAGATCGCCGCCATTAACGAAGCTTACCAACAGGATAAAGGCGCGATGATTTCGTCGGGAGGGCGTGGAACGATGAATATTAAATACCTCGACACCGTAATGAAAGCACCCCAAAACAGAGACGCTAGAGGCTATATTCTTTCTGCCGACCAACCCGATTTTACGACGTCTATCCGGTTTCTAAATGCACTTATCAGAACGGGTATTTCGGTACAAAAAGCAACAGCAGCATTTACTGTTGGAGGGAAAAGTTATCCGGCAGGAAGTTATGTTGTTAAAACGGATCAGGCATTTCGTCCACATGTTTTGGATATGTTCGAACCACAAGACCACCCGAACGATTTTAAATACGAAGGCGGCCCTCCTATTGCTCCTTACGATGCTGCAGGCTGGACCCTGGCTTATTTAATGAATGTAAAATTCGACAGAATTCAGGATAATTTCGACGGGCCATTCGAAAAACTACCCTATGGTGAACTACTAAAAGCGACACCAAAAGCATTGCCATCGGCAAGCGGGTATGCCCTAAGTGCTGCGGCCAACGAAAGCTACTTGGCGGTAAACGAATTGCTAAAAGGCGGAGCCGAAGTATATCGAAACACGGCCGACGGATCTTTCTATGTTCCTGCTTCTGCAAAAGCAAAAAGTATCTTAGACAAAGCCGAGCATGGTTTTGGAATGAAAATAATGGCCGCCCAGAAACCGGCAAAAATGATTAAAATTGCCCCATCCCGTATTGCGCTTTGGGACACTTATGGTGGGTCTATGGATTCGGGTTGGATCCGATTTATTATGGAACAATATCATTTCGATGCGACGGTTATTTATGCGCCAGATATCGATGCGGGAAACTTGAAAAACAAATACGACGTGATCGTTTTTGTAGACGGATCCATTCCTTTCTATACGACAAATGTTAATGCCGGCGGCGGAAGGGGCTTCGGCATGCCTGCAGTCGAATCTATTCCTGAAGAATATAGGAATCGGATTGGAAGAATGAGCCAGGACAAATCAATCCCGCAGCTGAAACAGTTTTTAGCAGCAGGCGGCCATATCGTGGCCATTGGCTCGGCAACGAACCTAACCGCCCATTTAGATTTACCTGTGCGTAATGCAATGGTCGAAATGGTAAATGGAAGCGAGAAAAGATTACCCGCGGAGAAATATTATGTTCCTGGAAGCGTGTTAAGCGTAACGCTCGATAAAACGTTACCTGCAAATTGGGGCTTAGATAGCGCAACAGATCTTTATTTCGACAATAGTCCTGTATTTAAACTAAGTCCTAATGCGGTATCTTCGGGGCAAATTAAACCCCTAGCCTGGTTTAGCAGCACAACCCCATTACGGAGCGGATGGGCTTGGGGCCAAAGTTATTTGCAAGATGGTGTTGCAGCTTTCGAGGCAAATTATGGTAAGGGTAAAGTTTTTGCTTTTGGCCCGGAAATTACCTTTAGAGCGCAAACACACGGAACATTTAAATGGATGTTTAACCAGCTTTACAAATAGCATTAAAAAGCCGCCATTCTTACAAAAGCATGGCGGCTTTTTTACTTCTGGTTTACCATTGTTAAAAGCCCCCGCTTTATCTTTGCATTATGAAAATAGAAATCTGGTCGGATGTAATGTGTCCTTTTTGCTATATTGGCAAAAGACATTTAGAAAAGGCAATGCAAACCTTGTCTTTTAAGAATGAAATCGAAATCGAATGGAAAAGTTATCAGCTTAATCCCGAGTATCATAACACACAAAACGAAGATTTATATAGCTATTTGGCACGGAGCAAGGGAATGTCTGTGGCGCAGGCTAAACAATTAACAGGCAATGTGATCGAAATGGCGGCTAGTGCCGGCTTAGCAATAGATTTCGAAAATAATATTCCGGCAAATTCTTTCGACGCCCATCGGTTAATTCATTTTGCGAAATCGAAAGGTTTACAGGATGAGGCAGAAGAAGCCCTGTTTGCAGCTCATTTTAAGGAAGGAGAAGACATTGCAAATATAGCCGTTTTATTAGCTATTGGCGAAAAGATAGGATTACCAAAGGCCGAAACGGACAAGGTGTTGCAGCATAGCGATTTTGCGGAAGAAACGCGATATGACATTTACGAAAGCCAGCAATTAGGAGTAAGAGGAGTCCCTTATTTTGTGTTAGATAGAAAATACGCTTTATCAGGCGCTCAGCCTGTCGAAGCCTTTGAGCAGGCAATTACTCAAGGCTTTAACGAATGGAAGGCCACGCAGCCTAAAATAGGCCTAAAATCGTTAAATAAGAATGGTGGGGCAGCTGTTTGTGACGAAAATGGCTGTGAAATTTAAATGTTCAGCTCTTTTTTAAAGGCTGCAACAGATATTCCAGCCCATTTAACTTAATTTCGTACATGGTCGACAAAAGCATACCCAACTTTCCTGGTGGGAAACCCTGGGTGTGAAACCAGATCAGGTAAGATTCGGGCAAGGATGAAATGACCCAGCCTTTGTATTTGCCAAAGGGCATTTTCATTCGAACTAATTCTAGTAATAGAGCTGAGTCTGCCATTTATATCAATTCGAGCATTTCTATTGCTTCATCGACATTGTTAATATTGTCGAAGGCAATGCGCAGGCTATCTTTAATTTCTTTTAAGTTGCATAAACGGGGGTGCTGCTGCGCAAACGCCAAAACGCTGTTAAAGATCTCCGAATCGAAAAATTTAGATTGCTTATCGCTGATGAAATAGCCGCGTAAAATATGCTTTTTAAAGCTTAATTTTTCAAAACCCAGACGCTTACCAACCCATTGCAGGCGCAAAACTTTTAACATTACTTTTACCGGCTGTGGCACCGGGCCAAAGCGATCTTTCAGCTCTTGTTCGAAAGCAAGCAATTGTTCCTCATTTTCTAACTTGGAGAGTTCAGTATACAAATTATAGCGCTCGGTAATGCTGGTTACATAATCGTCGGGGATATGAAGCTCTAAATCGGTATCGACTTGCGTAAAATTTACAAAAGCGCGTTGTGGCTCGTCTTTAAAGAGGTCTTTAAATTCGGCGTCTTTCAATTCCTGAATGGCCTCGTCGAGTATTTTATTGTACATTTCGAAACCAATTTCGGCAATAAAGCCGCTTTGTTCGCCGCCCAATAAATTTCCACTCCCTCTAATGTCCAAATCGCGCATAGCAATATTAAATCCACTGCCTAAATCTGAAAACTCTTCGATTGCACTAAGCCTTTTTCGGGCTTCACTTGTTAAGGTTGATAAAGGCAGGCTTAATAAATAGCAAAAAGCTTTTTTATTAGAACGACCTACCCGGCCACGCATCTGGTGCAAATCGCTTAGGCCAAACATGTGTGCATGATTAATAATAATGGTATTTGCATTGGGGATATCCAAACCGGCCTCAATAATCGTTGTCGCTACTAAGACATCCTTTTCGCCATTAATAAAATCGAGCATCACATCCTCTAACTGATCCCCATCTAACTGCCCGTGTGCAATCCCGATCCGGGCTTTAGGGACTAAGGTTTGGATTAGGCCTCCAAGTTGTTTGAGATCGTTTACCCGGTTATGGATAAAGAAAACCTGTCCGCCGCGATCTAGCTCGAACTGAACGGCTTCCTGTATCAGCTTGTCGTTAAAAACGTGGAGTTCTGTATTTACAGCCTGCCGGTTTGGTGGCGGAGTGCTCATAATCGACAAATCCCGGGCACCCATTAAAGAGAAATGGAGGGTTCTTGGAATAGGGGTTGCGGTTAAAGTTAGGGTATCTACGTTTATTCTTAAGGCCCGCAGTTTTTCTTTGGCGGCCACCCCAAACTTCTGCTCTTCGTCTATAATCATGATGCCCAGATCTTTAAACTTAACATCTTTACTTAATAAGCGGTGCGTTCCAATTACAATGTCGACTTTGCCTTGCGCCAAATGTTCGAGCGTTTCTTTAACCTGCTTCGAGGTCTTGAAACGATTGATATAGTCGACTGTACACGGAAATTCTTTTAACCTTGAGGAGAAAGTTTTAAAATGCTGTAGTGCCAGAATAGTTGTGGGCACTAAAACCGCAGCCTGTTTCCCATTGGCCACTGCTTTAAAAGCAGCCCGGATCGCAATTTCTGTTTTGCCGAAACCCACATCCCCGCAAACCAGGCGGTCCATTGGGTGAGGGGCCTCCATATCTTTTTTTACATCGGCAGTTGCCTTAACCTGGTCTGGAGTATCTTCGTAAATGAAAGAAGCTTCGAGCTCGGTTTCCATATAGCCGTCGGGCGCAAAGGAAGTCCCAACCTGGGCTTTCCTCATGGCATATAGCTTTATCAAGTCGCGGGCAATATCCTTAACTTTTTTTTTTGTGGTTTTTTTTAACTTATCCCAGGCCTCCGTCCCTAATTTATTCATTTTAGGTTGGGTGCCGTCTTTTCCACTAAATTTTGCAATACGGTTTAAAGAGTTAATATTTACATAAAGCAAGTCGTTATCGGCATAGACCAACCGGATCATTTCCTGCATTTTGCCATTAACTTCTACCTTTTCCAAGCCTGCATATTTGCCGATACCATGGTCTATATGTGTTACAAAGTCGCCAGGCTTAAGCTCTCTTAAATCTTTTAGGGTTATGGCCTGACTTCTTTGGTAGCCCTTCTTTAACTGATATTTATAAAAACGGTCGAAAATCTGATGATCAGTATAAAAAGCAACTTGTTGCTGGGCATCTAAAAAGCCTTCTCTTAAGGGAATATTAACTGGTGTAAACTTCGCTGTTTTATCGATATCGTCTAAAATCGCGTATAAACGCTCCGTTTGTTTGGTAGAGTTAGTAAAGATGAAATTATGAACGCCCAGCTTTTCGTTTTCTTTTAAATTGTGAATTAGCAAACTGAAATCCTTATTGAAGGAAGGCTGTGGTTTCGTTTCGAAATTAAAAACATGGTCTGCCTGGTAAAAAAACTGCTTACCAAACTCGATCACGCTAAAATCATGAAAAAGGTCGGCTAGCATTTTCTCATCAGAAAAAGAAAATTTTGGATCCAACCAATTTGGGTTTTGTTGTTTTTCGACAACAGAAAGCGCCTTCCAAAGCTCTACGGCCTTTTTATAACCCCCTTTAATAATATCTAAAGTAAACTCGATGTCTTTAAACCAAAGCTGCGTATCCTTTTCTATATAATCCAAAAGACTAATGTTGCTTTCGGTTAAAAACCGGGCCTGTACGTTAGGGACGATGGTTAAGCTTTTTACTTCATCGACCGAAAGTTGGCTTTCGATTTCGAAAGTGCGGATACTTTCGATGGTATCTCCAAAAAATTCAATACGATAAGGGAGCTCGTGCGAGAAAGAGAAAATATCTACAATACCCCCGCGAATAGAAAACTGGCCAGGCTCGTAAACAAAAGGGGTTCGTTCGAAATCATATTCGAATAAGAATTCGTTAATAAAATCTATGCCAAGGTTAATTCCTACACGAATTTCCAGGGTGTTTTTTTCTAGAACAGTTCGGTCAATTACTTTTTCTGCTAATGCCTCAGGATAAGTAACCACAATTTTGCCATATTCCGAACGATGATTAAGCTCGTTTAAAACCTCGGCTCTCGCCAATACATTGGCAGTATCTATTTGCGTAAATTCAAAAGCCTTTCTAAAAGAAGAAGGGAAAAGTAAAACTTCCTTTCCTAGAATACCCTCCAGATCGGATAAAAAATAAGCGGCCTCTTCCCGGTTCGGTAAAATATAAAGCTGTGGTTTGTGCAACAGAAAATAGCTTGCAATGGCAATTACAGCGTCGGCCGAACCCACCAATCCCCTTAATTGGGTTTTATTGCCCTTTTCTTTATGGAGTGCTTGCGCAAGGGATACAATACGATCGTCTGTTTTGTACCTGCTAATCAGGTCGCGAATATTCACAAGACAAAGGTAGAAAAAGTATACCGCATTGCACAGGGTTGAAGGGAGAGATTATAACGAGACGAAACAGCTATGGCAAGGACTTCTTCGAACAAAGCGCCCAATTTGTCGGGTTTTTTCGAGCTTTCGTCTAAATCAAGGTCGTATATTGTAACAAAAACTTTAGCCAAACCTCTAAATCATATAAAACGTGGAACATGAAAAACATTAAAGGCTTTCCATTCGAATTAATTTTCTGGATTTTGGCTTTAATTCTATTAGCTTCGTCAGATCCGCAGGCGCATCACTTTAGCCTTTGTCCCTTGGCAAATTTAGGGGTCGATTGGTGTCCGGGATGCGGCTTGGGAAGGTCGATAGCCGCGTTGTTCCATGGAGATGTAAAAGGAAGTTTAGCACAACATTGGTTTGGCATACCGGCCCTATCAATTCTGATATTTCGGATTTACCAACTGAGTGTGCGATTAATTAAAAGAGAAAATAAATTTAATTTAAAATATAAGGAGGATTAGCAATGTTCGACTCACAGTTTATGGCACTACCAGGGATTACCCCTCAGGAATATTCTTATTTACAAACAGCAACAAATGGATTAAATGAGCAACAGTTACGCGCTTTTTTGATGATTTATGCGGGGAAGAGAAGAAACCCAAGCGATATGCTCTTATTTGCAATTGTAGGGTTCTTTATTCCTGGTATACAAAGGTTCATTATTAACCAGATTGGAATGGGAATACTTTACTTTTTAACAGCCGGCCTGTGCTTTATTGGTACAATCGTCGATATCGTTAACCACAAAGAGCTCGCATTTGAACATAACCAACGAATGGTTTTCGAAAGTTTGCAAATGACCAGGATGGGAAATTTTCAATAAAAACGCACACAAATAATATAAATAATCCCTATAAGCCTTAAAACTTATAGGGATTTGCTATTTTTATACCATGAAGTTAGCAGACATTACCAATTACCTCGAAAGTATTGCCCCACTTAATTATCAGGAAGATTATGATAATGCAGGGCTGATTGTCGGTAATAGTAACGACGATGTTCATGCGGCACTTGTCGCTTTAGATTGTACAGAACAAATCGTTAATGAGGCGATCGCTAAAAACTGCGACCTGATTATTACGCATCATCCTATCGTATTTAAAGGATTAAAAAAGTTTAATGGTAAAACTTATGTAGAACGCGTAATTTTAAAAGCGATTAAGAACAATATTGCATTATATGCCATTCATACTAATTTAGACCATGTAGCACAAGGAGTAAGTGGTGAGATTTGTAAAAGGCTTGGGATTGAGAATGGAAAAACTCTTGTCCCTAAAGGCGGCTTATTAAAAAAGATGGTTGTTTTTTGCCCTCAAGAACAAGCCTCGCGAGTTAAAGACGCCTTGTTTAAAGCAGGCGCAGGAAATATCGGAAATTATAGCGAATGTAGCTTTAATACTGAGGGTATCGGGACATTTAACGCAGGAGAAAATACAACACCCTTTGTGGGTAAGAGAGGGCAACAGCATGAGGAACCAGAAACACGGATTGAAATAATATTTAAAACACAGGACGAAAGAAAAATGGTGTTGGCCCTATTAGAAAACCACCCTTACGAAGAGGTCGCTTACGATATTTACCCTTTAGCCAATAAACTGGAAAATGTAGGCGCTGGCATGGTTGGGTGGTTGCCCGCAGAGATGGACGAAATGCCCTTTTTAAACTTCGTAAAAGAAAGGATGCAAGCTAAAGTAATCAGGCATACCGGACTGTTACAAAAGAAAATAAAGAAAGTTGCTGTGTGCGGCGGATCGGGAAGCTTTTTGTTAATGGATGCCATTGCTGCTGGTGCCGATGCCTTTATAACGGCCGACTTTAAATACCACGAATTTTTCGACGCAGAAGAGCAGCTCATTATCTGCGATATTGGTCATTACGAAAGTGAACAATTTACTTCTAATTTGTTGATAGATAATATTCAAGAAAAATTTCCTAACTTTGCAATCCGTTTAACGGAGCATAATACAAACCCCATAAATTATTTCATTTAATGGAACAAACAGTAGAGCAAAAGCTAAAAGCTTTATACGAATTACAAAACCTACATACCAAAATTGATAAAATCCGTCAAATTCGTGGCGAGTTGCCAATGGAAGTGGCCGATTTAGAAGACGAAGTGGCTGGCTTAGAAACACGGATACAAAAAATCAAGGCGGAATTGGACGATACCGAGGATGCTATTGTAAACCGCAAAAACATGATTAAGGAAGCGCAGAACCTAATCAAAAAATACGAAACACAATTAAAGGATGTTAAAAACAATCGCGAATACGATGCTTTAACAAAAGAGGTAGAGATTCAGAACCTGGAAATTCAGGTTTGTGAGAAAAAAATAAAAGAACACGGTTTTGAAATTGCAGCTAAAACCGAAACCTATGAGCAAGCTTTAGCTAATATTGAATCCAGAAAAGGCGATCTAGAAATTAAAAGAGGTGAATTGGCAACGATTACTTCTGAAACAGAAAAAGAAGAGCAAGCATTGCTTAAAAAAGCAGATAAGGCAGAAACTCAGATTGAAGAACGATTTTTAACTGCCTACCATAGACTTAGAACAAATGCAGTAAATGGTTTGGCGGTTGTAACAATCGACAGAGATTCTTGTTCAGGTTGTTTTAATCAAATCCCACCACAGCGTCAATTAGACATTCGTCAGCGTAAAAAAGTAATCGTTTGTGAGCATTGTGGAAGGATTTTGGTAGACGAAGCTTTAACTCACGAACTGGCAGACGCTTAGTTTTTGAAAACAATATAATGAAAAGCCGGATTTTGATCTGGCTTTTTTTATGCTTATTTCACAACACAATTTATCCGAACCGATGCAAAACAAACACCATACCATTATAGAGCAAATGAATGAGCGCAACCCCCAAATAAGGATAGAATTTTTCTCTCAAGAAATAGAGATAGCTTCCGTTTAAAGATAACGCTCCTAAAAAGGCATAGATCATGTATAGCCAATTATATTGATGAAAGAAGGCGAAGAGTAGGCTGGAGAAAAAGAGGAAAAGCAGCTCAATTTGGCACTCGGGTAGCTTCAAGTCTTTAATTAAACGCTTGAAAAATGCATAAGTAGCCACTTGAAAAAGTAAGGTTTCGAGTAATGGCGCAAATAAAATAACCACAACAAGCTCTTCAATCCAGCTACCCCATTTAGCTACATTGCTACTTAATACCCGACCAAAGAATTGATTAGATAAATAAGACATTGCAAATCCAAGCAGGACATTAAATATAGCAATGAGAAGAATGAAGACTATATAAGTCTGGTAAGGCCGTTTCATGAACTACAATTTTGTAAAGGAACCTTAAGCATTTCCTAAGGTTCCTTGCGTTAAATTTTGATGTTGAATAAATAGATACTTTAACCAGAAAACCTAACCTCTTGCCCTCTGGCTGCACCAGCAGAGAAAGCTTTAAGACCATCCCAAAGGGCGCGAGCCCCATAAACGGTATAGTAAGAAAGGTCGTTTGCAAAGCTTGTGTTTTTGCTAGGAGTAATCCCACCGTTAATTTGAAGGAGCTCAATCTTATTGAGGGCCGTCATATTTTCAATTACCTTCATCGTTTTACCCCTGATTTTTGTCGTAATCGTTCCAGGCACTAACAGCCCCGCTTTTAATGTCTTTCCAATTGTCTATTACCCAGAACGCTATACCTGCCGGCCCGAATTTTTTTAACCAACTAGTTGCTGAGCCGCCATTAATGGCAGCACTTTCCACCTCATTCAGTTCATGAACGCCTAATGGAATTAAATTTGTTTTTTTCATAGTAAGATTATTTAAAATTAATTGTTGAGCTAATTTACTTTTGTCCGATGCACAAAAAAAGCAATTAAGAATTAGCACCTTTATTTATTTCATTAGCCAATGGAAGTAAACTCTAAACTAGCCTGCATTTTGTAATCGATGGTATAATAATAAGAACGAATTTGTCTTGAATAGGCGAGCGGTACACCCTCTAATTTCAGCTCTTCTATAATCCTGCTTAACCTCGATTTCGACAACCGTAAACGCTTTGCAAGTTCCTCTGGGGTTCCGGTCCTTCTTTCTTTAATGAGTTTATGGAGGAGGTTAATCCGATATATGTAGCTCGATAACTTCATTTTTTTATTTATTAATACCTCCAAATTGTTGCTGCCATAAATTGTAATAACATCCATTTGCCGAAATCATTTCCCTATGGCTCCCTTCTTCTACTACCTTACCGTTGGCAATAACAATAATTTTATCGGCTTTATATGCCGTGGTTAACCGATGTGTAATAAGGATGATGGTTTTTTTCTGGCTGATTAATAAGTCTATCGTTTGCTGTACATATTTCTCTGCTGCCGAATCGAGAGAAGAAGTAGCTTCGTCGAGGATTAGGACTTCTGGATTGCGATATAGCGCCCGTGCTATTGCTATGCGTTGTTTTTGACCGCCAGAAAGGATAGCGCCATTTTCTCCAAGATAAGTCTTAAAACCCTCTGGCAGGGCTTCAATAAAGCTGATAATACCTAATTGTGTGCATAAGGCTATAATTCTTTGTAAGTCTGGTTCATGCTCGCCAACAGCAATATTATCGATCACATTACCAGCAAATAAATCTATTTTCTGGGTAACTACACTTAATAACCTCCTTAATGCAACCTTGTTTAAATACTTAATGGCATGCTCACCGATAAAAATATTTCCTTTTTTTACGGCATAAATATTTTGTAACAACGCCATTAAAGAGCTTTTTCCAGCGCCACTTTCGCCTACAATTGCTGTAAAACTTCCTGCGGTAATGGTTAAGCTTAAATTATCAAAAATGAGAGCCCTTGTACCATATCCGAAGGCTACATTTTCGAATCTGATATTGCCTAAAACAGGGGTTAGGGTAAGGCTTGCCTCCTCATTTTCTATGGCTAAGTCCATGATTTCAAATAGGCGGTCGGCGGCAATAATAGCATCCTGAATTATTTTGTTCGCTCCGATTAAAGTGGCTGCCGGGCCGGTAAAATAACCGATTAAGGCATAAAAGGAAAATAGTTCGCCAGGTGTAATTTCGTTATCCAACACATAGCCTGCTCCTGCCCAAAGTAAACCGATCGTCAGCATTTGAGAAATAAATTCGACCGACATTCCGGAAAAAATAGTATTGATACCCGATTTATAAATCGTTTGCAGCAAAGTTATAAACTTGATTTCGGTAATGGTATGAGTAAACTCTTCTAATCCAAATCGTTTAATCGTACCAACAGCACCCAAACTTTCCACCAATTGCGATTCGAGGTCTGCGGCTTCTTCCATTAGCTTTCGCTGTACCCTCCTATTGATGGCATTCGTTATCCAATAAACAAGGAGATATAAAGGAATTACGATGAGCATCAGTAGCGCCAGTTTCCAGTAATAAGTGAACATGAGGGCAAAAGAGAAAAAGACAATAAACACATTTACGATTAAGCCTATGGCAATGTCGTTAATAAACGCCCTGATTTTAACGGCATCATTAATCCTCGAAATAATTTCACCCACTCGCATGGTATCGAAAAATTGTTGCGGAAGATTTAGCAGGTGTTTGTAATAACCCAGAATTAAGCGAGCGTCGATTTGCTGTCCGGTACGCAGCATAAAGATGCTTTTTACGCCCCCGATAAATAACTGCAGCAATAAAATGACCATCATTATTGCACTCATTAAGCTAAGTAGGTTTCGGTTGCTGCTCACTAAAACATAGTCGATAATTTTTTGGACAAAAACTGCGGTGGAAAGGCCTAATATCGTATAAACCATAGACCCGAACAAGGTTTGTAATACGAT
Source organism: Bacteroidota bacterium (assembly GCA_040388055.1). Lineage (GTDB taxonomy): Bacteria > Bacteroidota > Bacteroidia > Sphingobacteriales > Sphingobacteriaceae > Pedobacter. Next base: position 667,240 of record JAZKCO010000002.1, on the reverse strand, counting down.
GCCTTTGTGTGGCTGTATTAATTGCCAAAAACGAGCGATATTGGTAGTTTTTTCGCTTCCTGTTTTAAAGGTTTTGTCGGGGAGGAGTAGTAATAAAGCACCTGTCCATTCTCTGGCAAAACTGTCCATGTGTTTGCGACACATTTTACCCATAGCGGGATCCATTAAATGGATATACTTTTCGCTTACTTTATAGATAACGACATAGTGATGAAGATGTTCATTTACAACGACATGCGCAATTGCAGGCAATGGTATTTTGTTTAAGCAAGTTAAAGGCCCTTTAACCCCTTTTGCTTCAAATCCTAATTTTATTGCGGCCTGCACAAGACCTAGCATATTTGTACCTGCTGTATCTGTACTCGCATATTGCCTAATTTTAGCAACGGGTATTTGAAAGCGATAATGAGCGGCAATAGCAGCAAGACAAGCGGCCCCACAATCGGTTATATCGCGTTGTTTGACAAGATTAAACATCACAAATTAAATTTGGGCACCCGACGAACTAACCCAATCGGCAACATTATCGTAAAGTAATTGGTAAAGGCTACGCTTAGCGATAATAAAATTAGCGTTAAAGGTCATCCCTTTTTTGAGGAAGACTTTATAGCCATTTTTTAATTGCAGGTAGCTTTTATCCAATCGGCACTTTACTTTAAAATAAGGCATTTGATTTTGGAAAATGGTATCGTCAGAAACTTCCACAACATGCCCATTAACCACACCCCATTGGTTAAAATTAAAAGCGTCCATCTGCAGGCTAACCGATTGCCCTTTTTTAATGAGGCCAATATTCGCGGGGTTGATATAACAATAAGCTAAGATGGCGCTATCAGGACTAATTTCTCCAAGTTTTTGACCTGCTAATACATAACTGCCCACCTGTATGCCAACCAGGTTTTGTACCGACCCTGTTAGGGTTGCTTTTAGCGTATATTGTTTTCCTTGGTCATTTAGCTGCAGCATTTGATTTTGTAAATCCAAAAGCTCATTGCCGTACTGGCTTGCTTCAGTTTGCCATTGTTCATGATACTTTTTATTAACCATAAACTGATTAGATAAGGCCTGTTCGTAGTTAAACTTATATTGCTCGAACTCGGCAAGGGTAACTACTCTTTTGTTGTATAAGACTTGGTAGCGTAAATAAATGTGTTGTGCCCTTGCCCTTGCATTGCTTTCGTAATGCCATTGTTCGGTGTATTGCTGCCAATTTGCACGATATAACCCTGTTTTTAAGGACTCATTCCTGCCTGTTGGTTTTTGAGTTACTCTTGCAATTAATATCCGTACATCCTTCAATTGTCGCTGTAATTGCAGCCTACGATAGTCGAGCAATTCGATTTGTTGCCTGGCTAATGTTGTATCTATTCTTAATAATGGAGTTCCTTTTATTACTTTTTGATTGTCGCGCAAGTTTATTTGAACCACACGACCACTAATCGGCGCTAATAATGGGGCTTTTTCTAACCTACTTTGCATTAAACCCCGACCTTTTATGCTAACGGCGGTATATAAAAAAGGTAAAACAGCAATTGCAATAAAAGTCGCCAATAAGGTAACGCAATAAATAAGCCGACTGCGGGTCTGAATTTGCCGCAGATAAGTTAAATGGGGAGTAAGTAAAGGTTCGTTAGGTAATACTGGCATAATTTTGGAATAAAAAGATTATGGGTAAAGCGGTTAGCAGATAAGCTTAAGCTAAATTAGGAGGCGAATTGGCTAGCGCCAAATTTTTAAGGTTGATATTATATCAACTAAATAATTGCGATAAAATTTTTATTTTATAAAAAAAAGAGTACCTTCTTTTATTCATCCCAGTGCTGTTTAACCACAAAATAAATTTGTGTTACATGGATAACATTGGGGATAATATTAGAAAAATTAGGATACTATTAGATATAAAACAAGCGGCGATGGCCCAAATGTTAAGTATTTCCGTTAATTATTATGGTAAAATTGAACGGAATGAAGTTGAGCTTAAACCAGAACGACTAGCACAAATTGCCAATACACTCGACGTTGAGTTAATGCATATTATTAATTTTAAACAATTTTTGAAGACGATAAGGCAACAACCAGAAAGCCGTTGCTAGCCCTAATCGAGCAGGTTAATTAAAATGAATTACAAAAAGTTAAAATTTATATTCGCATTCCTTCTTTTGTTAAACCCCCTTTACCTGCGTGCTAATTTTGATTTTAATGCCAATTGCTTAAAGGCATACCAGCATATTTTTGAACTTAAACTAAATACCGCCAGGCAACTAATTGCACTGGAAAAAAAAGTTCATCCCAATAATTCGATTGCACTTTTGTTAGAAAACTATGTAGATTATTTTTATTTGTTAAGCACCGATAACAAACAAGATTTCGATAGGCTCGAGGCCAAAAGAGCAGAACGGCTGGAACGAATAAGCAACGACGATCCTAAATCTCCATATTATAGGTATGCACTTGCCGAAATCAATTTACAATGGGCATTGATAAGAGGGAGGTATGGCTCTTATTATACTGCCGCGAGAGAAATTAACCGGGCAAATAACCTGCTTAAACTAAATAGCGAGAAATTCCCAGGGTTTCATTTAAACCTGAGAGGATTAGGCCTAATTAATGCACTAATGGGAAATTTACCAGATGGATTTTTGAAGTCAGCTTTAGCGGCCTTTGGAATCAAGGGAAACTTGCAGACCGGGCTAAAGATGTTGGAACAACTCGCCGATAATTTGCCAAAATCGGCCTACGAACCCTTTTACGAAGAAGCGGTTTTTAGCTATATCTATGTCCTTAACGATGTGGCTCATAGTACAAGTGCTTATGCAAAAGCGATAAAATATACCAAGAGATTTTCGGACGAAAGCTTACTAAAAACCTATTTATTGGCCTATACCGCTTCTAGAAATGGATATAACGACGACGCGATAGCCATTTTAACCGAAAAACCCAGCGGTGCCGCTTATCAATCTTTTCCCTATTTGGATTACTTAATGGGACTTGCAAAGCTAAATAAGCTGGATGACACGGCGGCAAGCTATTTCGACAGGTTTCTCCAAACGAATAAAGGAGCAGGCTATATTAAGGATGCTTACCTGCATTTAGCCTGGATCGCTTTATTAAAAGACGATCAGGGGGCTTATCGTACGCTAATCGCGCGTGTAAAAGCGAACGGCTATGTTTATCAGGAAAGAGATAGACAGGCCATTAATGAAGCAAACGCACCCCCGCCAAACAAGCAGTTGCTGAGCGCCCGCCTATTGTTCGATGGAGGGTATTTAACAAAGGCAATGCAGATGTTAGAAAATTGTAAAGTCGAAACCCTGACTTTGCCGAGAGATAAAACCGAATATTATTACCGGCTGGGGCGGGTTAACGATGGCTTGGGTAAAGAGGAAAGTGCGATTGCTCATTACCAAAGCGCCATTAATATGGGGAAAACGTTAAAAAACTACTATGCAGCAAAAGCCGCAGTATTAATAGGAGAAATATACGAGAAAGCCAGGAACACCAATAAAGCTCGAGTGTATTTCAATATGGCAATTAATATGAAAGATCACGAATATGAAAGTAGCATCACAAACGAAGCCAAACAGGGTTTAAGAAGAATAGGCGATTAGAACTTATAAATAAAGGCATTAATATGCATTCCGGCACCCACAGAAGCGAAGACCGCATATTCTCCTTTTCCAATGTTATATCCTTTTACCTGTTTGTTAAGTACGAGGTCTAACAGCGTTGGAATAGTAGCAACAGAGCTGTTTCCTAACCAGGAGATCGTCATCGGGACCAGGTTTTCGGGAACAGAATCCAAATTGTACAATTTAAAAAGACGTTTCATAATGGCATTATCCATTTTTCCATTGGCCTGATGAATGAAAACCATTTTTATTTGATCTAAATGAATGCCTGCTTTGTCGATTGCTTTTTTAACGACCTGTGGAACGTTAACCACGGCAAATTCATATAACTTACGACCATTCATTTTTAGATAAGTATTTCCATTACGTTCTGCTGGGTTATTGCTTTCGCCCATCACTAAAAGTGAAGCATATTCGGCTGCAAATGTTTGCGTTTTATGAGCTAACATTCCGATGGGGGTTGCAGATTCTCTTGCTTCGAAAATAGCGACACCGGCACCGTCTGAAAAAATCATGCTGTCTCTGTCGTGCGGGTCAATAATTCGAGAAAGCGTTTCAGAGCCAATTACCATTACTTTTTTAGCATCGCCACTACGAATTAGATAATCGGCCTGTATGGCGCCCTGAACCCATCCTGGGCAACCAAATATGATGTCATAAGCAACACAATCTGGATTTTCAATGTTTAAGGCCTGCTTTACTTTCGCCGCTAAGGCCGGAAGCATATCCATTCTGTTGGAGCCTGTTTTTATATCGCCAAAATTGTGGCAGAAAATAATATGGTCTAGCGTTTCTTTATCGATCGCGGCCGCGGCTATTGCTTTTTGAGCAGCAACTGTAGCCATATTACTATTTATCACATCTGAATCGGCATAACGGCGCTCAATAATCTCTGTAATTTCACTAAACTTGTGTATGATTTCTGTATTTTCTTTATCGAGCTTAATACCATTATCGAAAAAAGAAGCCTCCATGAAATGATCACCAGAGATTATATTTTCTGGGATATAGCTCCCCGTGCCTGTAATAACCGAATAAATTTTGTTCATATCGACAGTTTTGTACCGTATACTAATTGGGTATTTGGTATAAAAATATTATATTTTAATTGAAATTAAAAATAATTATGCAAAATCATCTATTAAAAAAACAAATAGTTCTTTGGGCCCGTGAGCGCCAAGCACCAGAGTCTTTTCAATATCGGCAGTTCTACTGGGTCCGGTAATGTTACTAACCATCGAGGGAAGCTGATTTCCATATTTATTCTTCAACATCTGAAAAGCATCTTTCAGGTCTAAAACTAGCTGGCCGGTTCTGGCGATTACGATATGATGATGTGGGAAAATACTTAATCTTCGGCCGGCGGCATGCTGGTTACTTACCATTACCGAGCCATTTCGGGCAATTAATGCTTCACATAGGGTAATGCCAACTTCTGCTTGCTCGAAGTCTTTATCGGTTTGATAGAAAGGGAATTCGTAATGCGCTAACAGGGCCTGTAAGTCTGGTTCCCAGCAATAAATTTTCCGCCAATTAAAGCGATCTGCTAGTGCCAGCATATTTTCGATAAAATCGACACCGTTTTCGCAGAAAATAAAATTCCCAGAAACGGCAGTTAATTGTTCTGCAAACAATACTTCAAGCTCCTGGGTGTTGTTTTTATAAAGAGTGCTATCTTCCAGGTTAGGGTAAGGATTATCCCGCTTTTCGAGAAGTGCCTTCCTTATCCTTTTTAGCATCAATTCTTTCGAAGAAACATTTTCTTTCATAAGCGATCAAAATTACTTATCCTAACCCATATAACCAAAAACGGCAACCTTATGGAGTTAAGATTGCCGCTTAATTTTTAGGATAAAACCTTAATTATTTTTCGGTTTCTACACGTGTTGCAGGTGCATTTGGGTCTGTGTTAGCACCCACACCGTCGTGTATTAATCCTTGGGCAGCAGGAGTCTGATCGCCGGTACCGTTTACAAACTCGTCGTAGGTTGTCCGGTTATCGAAAGGACGTTTGCCTAGAATTTCTTCCAGATCTGCCTGGAAAAGGATCTCTTTTTCTATCAGTTTCTGCGCTAATTTTTCTAACCCTTCTCGATTATCAGTTAATAATTGCTTAGTTCTTTCGTAAACTTCTCCAATTAATAACCTTACCTCATGGTCGATCATTTCTGATGTTTTCTCTGAATAAGGCTTGTTAAAATTATACTCGTTTTGAGGATCGTGGAAGGAAACATTCCCTATGGTGCTGTTCATGCCATAAATGGTAACCATTGCATAAGAGAGCTTGGTAATTCGTTCCAAATCGTTTTGAGCGCCGGTCGAGATTTTTCCGAAAACTAAATCTTCGGCAACACGGCCACCCATAGTCATACACATCCCATCGGTAAGCTGCTCGGTGGTATATAAGAATTGCTCTTTAGGCAAATATTGCGCATAACCCAGGGCGGCTATACCCCTCGGAACAATGGATACTTTTACCAGTGGATCGGCATGTTCTAAAAACCAGCCAGCTATAGCATGCCCGGCCTCGTGATAAGCCACGATTTTTTTCTCTTCGGGCGAAATAATCTTATTTTTCTTTTCCAGTCCGCCAATTACCCGGTCTATTGCATCTTGAAAATCTTGCATATCGACACTTTCTTTATTACGACGGGCAGCAATTAATGCCGCCTCATTACAAACGTTGGCAATTTCTGCGCCGGCAAAACCTGGAGTTTGCGCCGATAGCTTCTTCGCATCAACCTCTGCTGCGGTTTTAATAGGTTTAAGGTGAACCTTAAAAATATGCTCCCGGCCAGTTAAATCGGGTTTATCGATCGAAATTTGCCGGTCAAATCTTCCTGGACGCATTAAAGCGGAGTCCAAAACATCCGGACGATTGGTTGCCGCCAAGATAATAATTCCAGAATCGGTACCGAAGCCATCCATTTCTACCAATAATTGGTTTAATGTATTTTCGCGCTCATCGTTACCACCCATCATTCCGTTTTTGCCCCTGGCTCTGCCTATGGCATCGACCTCGTCGATAAAAATGATACATGGAGCCTTGTCTTTTGCCTGTTTAAATAAATCGCGAACACGCGAAGCGCCAACGCCAACGAACATCTCTACAAAGTCCGAACCCGATAAGGAGAAGAACGGAACCTGAGCCTCGCCTGCCACGGCTTTTGCCAAGAGGGTTTTACCAGTGCCTGGCGACCCAACTAATAAAGCTCCTTTTGGAATTTTACCTCCCAGGTTAGTATACTTTTTGGGGTTTTTAAGGAAATCTACAATTTCCATTACTTCTTGTTTAGCTTCTTCCAGTCCGGCCACGTCGTTAAAAGTAATGTTAACCTGGCTTTCTTTATCGAAAAGCGTGGCTTTAGATTTGCCTATACTGAAAATCTGGCCACCGCCACCACCGCCGCCGCCGCCCATGCGTCTCATCATAAAAATCCAAAGACCTCCAAACAATAATAAAGGCAAAATGATTTGCAAAAAGCCACTAAGCCATGGACTGGACTTCGTTTCGATGGTTGCTAATATTTTTGGAGTGGTAGCCGGTAAATTAACCTGCGATTCTTTTAACTGCTTTTCGAAAGAATCGACAGACGATAATTTAAGCGTTACTAACGGCCCTTTGCTGGAAGTATTAAAAGAATTAGTCGAAATGTATTTCTTGTATCTCGGATCGTTTAATTTATCCTTTTTAATGTAAACCTCGGCAATAGCGATATCTTCGGCTTTATAGGCAACAATTTTTTCGACATTGCCGGGGAGCAACATATCCTGCTCAAAAGTGGTATAGTCGACGGTAGGGGCAGTATTACTACTAAACATAAACTGCACCACCAATAGGCCTACAATAATAGCAGCATATACCCAAAAGATATTAAATTTAGATCCTTTTTGTGGTTTTTTGGGAATATTGGGGCTACGTTTCGCTGGTTTCTTATGATCAATATTTTTATTTTCTTCCATGTTCATTCAAATGTTCGTTAAAATTAATTGCTTAGGCGCTTTTATAAGTTGTGGTTTCGGCATCGCCCCATAAATCTTCAATACCGTAAAAATCACGTTTTTCGGTTCTGAAAATGTGAACAACAATATCGAAATAGTCGAGGATAATCCATTCGGCATTATCTAAACCCTCTTTGCGCCAGGGGTTGGTTTGGGTTAATTTATAGATTTCGTCTTCAACACTGTCGGCAATTGCTTTTACCTGAGTTGTTGAATCGGCATTACAAACCACAAAATAATCGGAAACGGAGCTGTTTAAGTTTCTTAAATCTAATCGAACGATATCGTTTCCTTTTTTTTCCTGAATGCCATGCACGGCTATTTCCGAGAGGTAGGTAGAAAGGTTTGTGGTTTTCTTTTTTACCATTAATATTTTTTAGTTTTGATAATCAACAAATATAAAATCAACACTTGCAAAATAACACTTTTTCAACATTATTTGTTGGCCAAAATCTTATCAAATTATCAGCGGTCGATTCTACCAATAACTTTTTAAAAGATTTAGTGTCAAATTCCGAGCCATTGCCAGAAGGGACTGTAATTATGGCAGACGAACAATTTGCGGGGCGCGGACAGCAAGACAGCCATTGGAAAGCAGAGCCCGGTAAGAATCTAACATTTAGCATGCTTTTAAAGCCCTCTTTTTTACCGCTTAATCAGCAGTTTTTACTAAACATGGGGATTAGTATTGCTATTAATATGGCTTTGAGCAGGTTTTTACCTGTCGAGGCCCATGTTAAATGGCCAAACGATATATATTATCAGGGGAAGAAGCTGGGGGGGGTTCTAATAGAAAACACTGTTATTGGTAATGTAATTAAAACCGCAGTAATTGGAATAGGAATCAATGTAAACCAGCAACAGTTTAATGAAGAACTGGCAGCAAAGGCCACCTCTGTATTTCAAATTTTACAGAAAGATGTTAATTTAATGGAGCTATTGGCAGAGATTTGTAGTCGAATAGAAAGCGTATATTTGCAATTGCGATCGGGGAACTACAACAATTTGAAGGAAGCCTACGTTAGTAAGCTATATCAGGCTGACCAGCGCTGTTTTTACCGCCAAAATGGCGAGGTATTTGAAGGAACTATAAAGGGAGTAACAGCTACAGGGCTATTACAAATGGCTCGGGGAAACACAATAACAACATTTAATTTTAAAGAAATAGAATTTTTAAACCCTAGATAACACATTAATGAAAAGAGTAAGCATGATTTTAACCCTCGTATTATTTAGTACGATCGGTGCATTTGCACAATTAGAGAATCCAGTAAGCTGGGCGTATACAGCAAAAAAAGTAAGTAAAACAGAGGCGGTAGTTTATATCAAAGCAACGATCGACGATACCTGGCATATTTATTCACAAAATATTAAATCGGGTGGGCCTAGTGCGACCATCATTAAGTTTACGCCGTCTAAAGATTTCTCCCTGGTAGGAAAAACGATAGAGCCAAAACCAATTACAAAATTTGAAAAGACATTTAATATGAATGTGCTTTATTTTGAGAATCAAGTTGTTTTTCAGCAGAAAATTAAATTGAATAAAGCGAGTACTGCGATTAAAGGGAAAATAGAATTTATGGTTTGTAACGACATATCTTGTTTACCGCCAAGCGATGTAGAGTTTAGTATTCCGGTTAAATAAGAATCGATTATCGATGATAACATAGAGCCCTGAACTTCGGGGCTCTTTTTTTACACATGTTTTTTAGAGGTAAAATTAACAAGCATTCGGATTGCCGGCGAGTTAAATAAAAAAATAATGATTAATTTCACGGCTTTTAAAATAACAAGCATGAAGAAAATTGGCTTATTGATCTTTCTTGTTGGGCTCTTTTTTGTTTTCCAACCGAATACCAGCTATGCAGTAAAGGTGCAAACCGATAGTGCCGCTAACGCGGTGCCCGACGATTTAGACTTTACAACAATTGGCTCTGCTGAAGATAGTGTTGCGAACAATATAAAAGCAGAAAAAATACAGAAAGATACAGTTAACATTGAAAAAACGGTAATCGAAACAAAGGCAAAAGACGAGGGAAGCATTACCTTATGGCAAACTTTTATTACAGGTTTGTTAGGTGGGTTTCTGGCATTTTTAATGCCTTGTATTTTTCCAATGGTACCCTTAACCGTTAGCTATTTCATGAAAAAAGGAGGAAGCAGGCAGAAGGGAATTGCCCAGGCAATGATTTATGGATTGTCTATCATTGTAATTTATGTTGCCGTTGGCCTGCTCATAACCGTACTTTTTGGTTCAGCTAAACTAAATGAATTAAGCAGTAGCGGGATTTTTAATATCCTGTTTTTCATCTTATTGGTTGTTTTCGCCGTTTCGTTTTTCGGCGCCTTCGAAATTACTTTACCGAGCTCCTTTGTTAATAAAATAGATACAAAAGCCGACAATAGCAAAGGCCTTGGAGGTATATTCTTTATGGCAGCTTCTTTGGCTTTGGTTTCATTTTCTTGTACCGGACCAATTATCGGAACCTTACTCGTTGATGCGAGTTCGAAAGGAGAGTTACTGGGCCCGGCAATAGGCATGTTTGGTTTTGCATTAGCCTTAGCGCTCCCATTTACTTTATCGGCAATTTTCCCAGGGTTTTTGAGCAAAATGCCTAAATCAGGTGGTTGGTTAAATAGTGTAAAGGTTTGCCTGGGCTTCCTGGAGCTCGCACTGGCCTTAAAATTCTTGTCCTCTGCCGATTTAGTTTGGCATTGGGGATGGTTTGACAGAGAGGTATTTTTAGTTTTATGGATCGTCATATTTGCCATGATGGGATTTTATCTTTTGGGCAAGCTTAAATTTTCGCACGATAGCGATTTACCATATATTTCTGTTCCTCGCTTATTGCTTTCTATCATATCAATTGCTTTTGCCATATATCTTGTGCCGGGTTTATGGGGCGCACCGGTAAAAATCTTAAGCGGAATAGCGCCGCCAATGCATACGCAGGACTTTATTTTAAGTAGTGGTGATGGAGTGGCGGCTACTTCACAGGGGCCGTTAACATTTCCAAAAAAGGTAAAATACGACGAAACCCTTCACTCGCCTCATGGTTTTAAAGTGTTTTTTGATCTTGAAGAAGGAGTTGCTTATGCAAAATCGGTTGGTAAACCAATTATGTTGGATTTTACAGGCTGGACCTGTGTAAATTGCCGTAAAATGGAAGACGATGTTTGGGTAGACCCAACCGTTGGTAAATTAATTAAAGAAGAATATGTGCTAATTCAATTATATGTTGATGAAAGGACTATAAAAATGCCTACAGATAAGGTTCATTATTCGAAATATTTAAAAGGCAATACCGACGACCTGGGGCGATGGAACCAGGATTTACAAGCAACCAAATATGGAGCAAATTCTCAGCCGTATTATGTTTTGGCAGATCATGATTTAAACCCTCTTGTTCCGGCACAAGGCGCAATTTTTAATGAAAAAGAATATGCCGCATTTTTACAAAGCGGGATAGACCAGTTCAAATCGTTGGCGAAGTAGCAATAAAATAAATGAATAAAATCAAAAACATTGGTGTGCTTACCTCGGGCGGAGATTCGCCAGGCATGAACGCGGCAATTAGAGCGGTTGTTAGAGCGGGGCTATATTATAACTTAAAGGTAACAGGGATTTTAAGAGGCTTTGAGGGGCTAATTCAGGCCGATTTTATGCCGATGGAAGGCAAATCTGTAGCTAATATTATACAAAGAGGCGGGACCATTTTAAAAACGGCAAGATGCGATTCTTTTCGTACCGAAGAGGGAAGAGCGTTAGCCTATAAAAATCTAGTCGAAAGTGATATTGATGCTTTAATTGTTATTGGCGGCGACGGAACTTTTACCGGTGCCGATGTATTCTCTAGAACCTATAAGTTTCCGGTAATTGGCTTGCCAGGCACCATTGACAACGATTTGGCAGGTACAGACTTTACAATTGGCTACGATACGGCAATTAATACCGTGGTAAATGCGGTCGATAAAATTAGAGATACCGCAGAATCTCATAACCGGTTATTTATTGTAGAAGTAATGGGCCGGGATTCGGGCCTTATTGCGCTGCGTAGTGGAATTGGAGTGGGTGCGGAAGCGATTTTAATTCCGGAAGCAAAAATCGGAATTGACGATTTGGTATTGCGCTTAGAAGCGGGGCGAAAAGATAAAACCTCCAAAATTATTATTGTTGCCGAAGGGGATGAAGCAGGAGGTGCTTATGTAGTTGGCGAGGCTTTAAAAGTAAAATTCCCAGATTCAGACATTAGGATTTCCGTATTAGGGCACATTCAGCGGGGAGGAAAGCCAAGTTGTATGGATCGGGTGCTGGCAAGCCGTTTTGGTGTAGCCGCGGTAGAAGGGTTGCTCGAGGGCAAAACAGAAGTAATGGTAGGCCAGATTAACAAGGAAATCGTCTTTACCCCATTTTCTCAGGCCATTAAGCATATAGATGCACAAAAAGTGAGCCCAGTCTGGTTAAGGTTGGTAGAAATTTTATCGTTGTAGGGGGGTAAATTATTTAACGTACACCTTGCAGATGCAATAGCACATCTACAAAGTGTAAATTATGACTTCCAGCAATTTTCATTAACTAATCTTCAAGGATAATGGCGGTTCCGCTTGCAGTTACCATTAACATGCTGCCACCACTACCCACAGTTTCGTAATCGAGGTCTACGCCTATAATTGCATTGGCACCCATTGCAGCGGCATACTGTTGCATTTCGTTAATAGCGGTGTTTTTACCTTCACGGAGAACTTGCTCGTAAGAGCCAGAGCGACCCCCAACAATGTCGCGAATGCCAGCAAATAAATCTTTAAAAATATTGGCGCCAATAATGGTTTCGCCAGTTACAAGACCAATGTATTTTACAATTTTCTTGCCTTCAATGGTGTTTGTAGTTGTAATTAACATAATTTCGGTAGGTTTTTATATTTCGATGTCCGAAAAGTAAAATTGTTACAATAATTTATCCAATACTTGTTGCCAATTATCTACTCTTTCGTATTGGCTAAGCAAAAGATTGTGCGGAGAAGTAAATAATAGCGCCCGGCCTTCAAAGCCGATAAAATTTTTCGCCCTGTCGTCTATCATCACATCAGTATTTACAATCTTATCGCCACAGAAAATGATATTTTTCCAGCTAATAAAAGGGAAATGTTCGCCAAGCCAGTCTAGTTTGTCTTCCAAGCTATTGCGAAACTCCATTGCGGCCGAAACAATATAAATTTCGTGTTTTTCCTGTAACTTTTGCAGGGCAGTGACACTTCCTTCAATAACAGGCAAGTCTCTAAAAAAACCTTTTTCATTAATATAATCGAACCATTTATGGTTAATTTCGGCTGGCACATGGTGATAAATTTCGTTGCCGGCATCAAGCTTTAGCGTTAATGGGATTCCATAATCGCGGTGATAAAGTTGGATAAATTTGTGTAATGGATCGGCTAAAACCTCGTCCATGTCTATGGCTATTCTCATGGTTGCAAATATCCAATAATTTGGACTAAGGAAGGTGATTTGAATTTAAAATTATTGCAGCTTGCTAGTTATTAGTATTTTACTTACTTTTGCATCCCCGCAAGCACGAAGCTCCGGGAACTATGTTGAATACATAAATTAAAAACGAAATGGCAACTAAAATCAGATTGCAAAGATTCGGTAAAAAAGGGAAACCTTTTTTCCACGTGGTAGTAGCGGATTCTCGCTCTCCAAGAGATGGTAAATTTATTGAGCGTTTAGGTTCTTATAATCCGAACACCAATCCGGCAACTATCGAGATTAACTTCGAAAAAACACTAGATTGGGTAAATAAAGGTGCAGAACCTACAGATACCGCTCGCGCTATCCTTTCTTACAAAGGTGTGATGTACAAAAAACACTTAGAAGGTGGTGTTAAAAAAGGTGCTTTAACTGCAGAACAGGCAGAAGCCAAATTTGCAGCTTGGTTAGAAAACAAAGGCGGCCAAATTGAAGGTAAAAAAGACAGCTTATCAGCCAGCAAAAATGAAGTTAAAAAAGCTGCTTTAGCTGCTGAGGCTAAGAAAAATGCAGACCGTGCTACTGCTATTGCATTGAAAAATGCACCAGTAGTAGAAGAGGTTGTAGAAGAAGAAGTGGTTGCTGAAGAGGCGCCAGTAGCTGAAGCTGCAACTGAAGAAGTGGTAGCAGAGGAAACTCCAGCTGTTGAAGAAACTCCAGTTGTTGAAGAAACACCAGTTGCAGAAGAAGCTCCTGCTGAAGAAGCTTCGACAAGTGAAGAAACAAAAGAAGAAGCATAACCTTTAAGGTTTGTTATTCAATAAATAGCGCTCCATGTTGTGGAGCGCTATTTTTATTTAAATGAAGACCAGCACATGAACAAAGAGGAAGCATTCTACATCGGCTATATAACTAAAACCAAAGGTTTAAAAGGAGAAGTTCAGTTGTACTTCGAATTCGACGACTATGAAGATTTAGATTTGGAGGTGCTTTTTGCAGATATGAATGGCAAAATGGTGCCATTCTTTGTCGCTTCGCATAAATTATACCCAAACAGTACGGGTTTATTTTATTTTGATGATATCGACCATATCGATAAAGCGCAGGCCTTAGTTAAAAAGAAAATGTACCTGCCGCTAAGTAAAATGCCGGTACGGGATGAAGACGACTTTACTTATGAAGATTTGAAAGGCTTTCTCGTTTTTGATGAAACCCACGGCGAGTTAGGCGAAATTATTGCCATTAACGAATACCCACAACAATTCGTAGCCACCATGCTTTATAAAGAGAAAGAAATTTTATTTCCTTTAAATGAAGATATGATTGTGGAAATTGACGATGAAGAAAAAACTTTATTGGTCGACTTACCAGAGGGCTTGCTCGATATTTATTTAGAATCGTAATTATTCAAACAATAAGCGGTGTTTTGGGTTTCAGATAAGTGAAACTTGCTCCGATTTTTATTGGCCTTTGCCTGGCCCTAGGTGGCTGTGGTAATCGTCAGAATAACGATTCGAATACTTGGGATACCATTTCCTTGGTGCCAACGAAACCCCAAGCCCCAAGCTTAACACAGCAGGATTCGATAAAAGCGGTAGGCAAACAAATCCTTCAAGCTCTAAAACATAAAGATTGGCAACAATTTAGCCTTCATTTTTTACCGAATAGCACAGTGCTTTTTTCTCCTTATGGCTATATCGATAAGTCAAAAGCAAAACAATTGCCGGCTGCCGATTTTTTAATGGCTATTCAGAAAAACTGGATCCTTACCTGGGGCAGTTTCGACGGGACCGGCGAGCCCATCCAATTAACCATTCCTGCTTATTTCGAGAAATTTGTTTACAATGCCGATTATTTAAATGCCGAAAAGACCGGCTACGACCAGGTTATTGGCAAAGGAAACTCACTTGTCAATCTTCAGGAGGCTTATCCCGGGCTTCATTTTATCGAATACCATTTTACAGGTTTTGATCCAAAATACAAAGGGATGGACTGGACCAGCTTAAGGTTAGTCTTTAAAAAGCAAAGCAATCAATATTTTTTAGTGGCTGTTATCCACGATCAGTGGACGGTGTAGAGACCAAGTGGGTGCTTAAAAACTTAAAGATTTAATGCCTGCGATAGACAAAAAAACACCACTATCTGCTCAAAGGCTTACGAAAACTTAAAGCCTTTTAGGTAACTTCGGTGCCTAAAAAGCATGGAAAGTTCTGGTATTGAAATTTTTAGAACAGTCTCTAGGTCTGTTTAAGCTCGTTATCTCCCTATATTAATTTCTTTATTAATAGCATTCTTAATGCTTCTGTAGGCCCCCACCGCAAAAATCAAAGCCATTAGCGCAAGGCCTCGAAACATTAATGTCAATTTTATTGGCATTTGTTCAAGCAAACTGGCAACTATATACCAGTTGAGACATTATAAATAACCCTATTTATAAGATAGGGTTAAGTTGAATTTTTTAGCAAATTCATTCATATTGTTAAACATCTTTTTGAAAAAGCTACCATTCATACCTCTATTTTCTATCTTTTCAAAATCATCTGATGATGATACAGAGCCAAATTTTATGGTATACCCTGTTTTTGACATACCAGATATGGATATTTGATTATCTGAACATAATATGTTGTAAAAATAAATGCCGTCCTTGTTATTAGTTTGCTGTGTCTTTATATAACCTAATTCAGCATCCTTTGTGTCTATAATTAAATCATTGCCCAGTATAGTCTTTATTGCAAATGAAAAATTTTCCTTTGCGCTAAGCTGTGTTTTAACTATAACATTAGATGCTCTTTTTGGTATTTCTTGTGAGTAGCTAATTAATGGAAAATACATAATCAGCATTAATAATAATTTTTTCATTGTTGTCGTATTTAGGGTTTAAAAATAATGGCGCGGCTATTGTATTTTGCGCTACCCGGGGTTACGACACCCAACAGACACAAAGATACAGCCACGCCATTGCTAGCGTACTATAAGCTTTGTGTCGTCTGTGTGCCACTTGTCGTAATTCGGGCAGCAATACCAACGTAGTACATTTCTTTATTTATTCTTCTTTGGCTTGTCCTTAGCGAACGAAGCCTTTATCATATCTTCAAAAGTTCCTTTTACGGCAGCCTTTTCCTCGTACTTATCTGCACGGGGGTTTACTTCTTTTTTCTTTGCCATATTCAAATATATTAATTTACACCGCTGGTTATTTTTATTGTTCGTTTTTATTACTTAAAACATGTCAAAAAAGAAAGCTATTTGATAAGCGCGCCCTGGTTTCTGCCTCATCGGCCGTTTAAAAAGATTGGCATAGCGACCTCGTTAACCTGTCTGGCGGCAATTATTATTGCTTTAATTGTGGATTCGGAGCCTGACTGGGAAGACACCTTAATGTCTATTGTTTATTTGGGTTTAGTGATAGGCCTTTTATTATGGTCATTTTCTAAAAACAAGGTTGAAGACGAAATGGTAATGCAGCAAAGGCTCGAAAGGTTACAAATTGCGGTTTATTTAAATTATGGCGTACTTTTAATGGCTACACTTTTGCTTTATTCGTTCTGGTTTTTATATTTTTTATGGTTTGCCGAGTTTTCTTTGCTGCTGTACTTTGTGCTTAGCATGGAATATATAAGCTTTAAAAACACGAAATTATTGAACATGCTTGAAGGAGGAATTTCTTATGAAAAATAACTTAAGGGTACAG
This sequence comes from Bacteroidota bacterium, assembly GCA_040388055.1. GTDB lineage: Bacteria > Bacteroidota > Bacteroidia > Sphingobacteriales > Sphingobacteriaceae > Pedobacter. The sequence continues at coordinate 650,451 of JAZKCO010000002.1, read as the reverse complement.
CGTGCCATCAAAAATATAACACAGGCTGAGCTTGCCGATCTGATCCAGGTTTCGCGACAAACCATAAATACTATCGAATCGGGCAAATATGTGCCTTCAACAGTATTGGCGCTTAAAATGGCAAAAGTATTCGACGTTGCTGTAGAAGAAATTTTTGAGCTGGAAGAAATAGATTTTTCTTGAGGGATAAGTAAGGCGTGTTAAGGTTGCCAATTGAAGCGCAAAAAACTGCCCATACCTAACTTAATTAGATTTTGAGCTAAAGACTTTGGACTAAAGGCTTATCTTTGCGCTATGCGTTTCGACATTATTTCTGTTTTACCCGATTTATTAACCAGTCCTTTTGCCCACTCTATTTTACAAAGGGCGCAAAAAAAAGGGATTGCAGAAATTGTGGTGCATAACTTAAGGGATTATGCAAACAATAAACAAAAAAGCGTGGACGATTATCCTTATGGTGGTGGAAGTGGAATGATTATGTCTATCCCGCCCTTTGCCACCTGTATCGAAAAATTACAAGGCGAACGCACTTATGACGAAGTGATTTTTATGAGCCCCGATGGCGAAACCCTAAATCAGACGATCGCCAATCAGCTTTCTATCCAGAAAAATATCATCATATTATGTGGACATTATAAAGGCATAGACCAGCGCATCAGGGATATCTATGTAACCAGAGAGATTTCTATTGGCGATTATGTATTATCAGGAGGAGAATTGCCAGCAGCGGTTTTAGTCGATGCAGTAATCAGGCTTATTCCAGGGGTTTTAAACGACGAAACCTCGGCTTTATCCGATAGTTTCCAAGGCGAACTATTAGACGCACCCAATTACACCCGCCCTGCCGATTGGCGCGGGCATAAAGTGCCCGATGTCTTGTTAAGTGGCCATGAGGCTAAAATAAATAACTGGCGCCATGAGGAGGCCTTAAAACGCACAAGAGAACGAAGACCAGATTTGTTAGAATAGGATAGCGTTTACCGCTGGTCTTTTTACCCCCCCCAACTTTTATACCTGATCCGGTTTTAAAACTTTAACCGGATGGATTTAACGAAAGCGTAAATTTGTAGAGCGCTTTCTTTTTTCCGCAAAAGAAACAAAAACTCCCGGCTGCTTATTTTTCTATTAAAGGCAGTGTTTAGACTCATTTCTTCGATTCCGAAAAATAAAAGGCCGGTTAAAAACGGTAAACTTAAGTCAGTGCTTTTAACCATTTCGACCTAGCAAAACGTAACCTCCCAAACTTTTACGCTTGATCCATTTGTAGAGGATTAAGTATAGTTCAGGATGCTCTTCTTAAACTTTGCCGTGATGATGGTTTTGGGCTTGTTCGACTGTCGTTTTATTCGGCGCTAAAATAAGCCGTGGATGGCCCTGCCTTGGCTCCGCATTAGCCGCGCATGTATGCAGGTTATATGCACGGCCAATACACGGCTTATGCAGGGGTGGTGCAGCGTTGTTCAGAACGACAGTCGAACAACGGTGGGAGGTGGACAGGAGGAAGACATTTGATTCCGTTTTTCGTCTAGCGAGAAAAGAACAGCACTGCCCAACGAACAACGATAACCAGTTAAACAGCTAACTAACTAACCAATAAATATGTGGAAAAACTACGGCTTGTTAAAAAAATAAATAAATTTCGAACATCACTTTTATTTTTAAAATAAAATTCCTAATATTGCAGTCCGATTTTAAACAACAAAAAATCGGCTTAATAGCTTAAAATCATGGATTTAGTAAAATTTGTAGAAGAGCAGGTAATCGCGAAAAATGAGTTTCCTTCTTTCAAATCAGGAGATACAGTGAGTGTTCACTATAAAATTCGCGAAGGTAATAAAGAACGTATTCAAATTTATCAAGGTGTTGTTATTCAACGTAATAGTGCTGGGGCAAACGAAACGTTTACTGTTCGTAAAATGAGTAATGGAGTTGGGGTAGAGCGTATTTTCCCAATTAATTCTCCAAATATTGATAAAGTAGAAGTTAACAGTTACGGTAAAGTACGTAGAGCTAAATTGTTCTATTTACGCGAATTAACTGGTAAAGCTGCCCGTATCAAATCTTTAAGAAAATAATCTTCTTTATAAAGAAATATAACCTTCACGATTTACATCGTGGAGGTTTTTTTGTTTATATCTTTACCGCAGGAAATAAAAATGAAAGCACTATTAAAAATATACGAAGAAAAGCAACCCGAAATCGTTTTTGAGTGGAAAGATAAAGAATCTGAAGCTGAAGGCTGGGTGGTAATTAACTCCTTGCGAGGCGGAGCAGCTGGTGGCGGTACCCGTATGCGAAAAGGGTTGGATAAACGGGAAGTAGAATCGCTTGCCAAAACGATGGAAGTCAAATTTACGGTTTCGGGCCCTCCAATTGGTGGCGCCAAGTCGGGAATTAACTTCGATCCGGCCGACCCTCGTAAAAAGGAAGTCCTACAGCGATGGTATAAAGCGGTAATGCCCTTGTTAAAAAGCTATTATGGTACTGGTGGCGATTTAAACATAGACGAGATACACGAGGTTATTCCAATTACAGAAAGCTACGGTTTATGGCACCCACAGGAGGGTGTAATTAGCGGGCATTACCAGGCTCGCGAAAATGAAAGGATTCATCAGATTGGACAATTGCGCTATGGTGTTTCTAAAGTATTGGAAGATTTGGCCTATACCCCGGATATTAAAAGAAAATATAAAGTAGCCGATATGATTACCGGTTATGGAGTAGCCGAATCGATTAAACATTATTATAAAATCTGGGGCGGTGCACTGGAAGGTAAAAAAGCCATTATCCAAGGTTGGGGAAATGTTGCAGCAGCAGCAGGATATTACTTGGCTCAAAATGGGGTTAAAATTATTGGGATAATTGATCGTGTTGGCGGATTGCTTAACTCGAATGGATTTACGGCGGAGGAAATAAAAGACTTGTTTAACAACCGCGTAAATAATACGTTAGTTGCCGAGGGTTTAATCTCTTTCGATAATGCGAATGAGCAAATCTGGAACATGGGGGCCGAGATTTTTGTGCCGGCGGCCTCATCTCGCCTGGTGCACCAGCCGGAAGTTGATAAGCTGATAAAGGGCGGCCTTGAAGTAATTGCCTGCGGGGCCAATGTGCCGTTCGCAGATAAGGAAATATTTTTCGGGAGTATTATGGAGCATGCCGACAATCATGTGGCAGTAATTCCAGATTTTATAGCAAATTGTGGTATGGCGCGAGTGTTTGCTTATTTAATGCAGCGGAATGTAGAGATGAGCGATGATGCTATTTTTTCTGATGCATCGGAGATTATTAATAATGCGTTGAAAGCGGTTTATACAGTTTCTAACAAAAGAACAAACTTATCGAGCACGGCCTTCGAAATTGCATTAAAACAATTGGTATAATGGACAGTCGGTTTTTTGAACAAGTATTTTGGGGTAACAGCTTGCAGGCTTATTGCATGTTTGCCGGCATTATTTTACTTGGACTTTTATTTAAAAGAATAGTTTCCAGGTTTTTGAGTCAGTTGCTCTTTAAGCTGTTCAAAAAGTTTGCGGCAGAAGTTCGGATCGAAACATTTGTCGCCCTTCTTTTAAGACCAATCGAGTTTTTTATTAGTATCTCCTCCCTCTATCTTGCGATAAACCAGCTTAAGCACCCGCTGGAAGTCGTTATTTTGCACTATCATAAAACCGTAAATAAAGTTAAGATCCCTGAGGGATTTACTTTGGGTGAGTTTCTCGATAAAATTTTCCTGTTCTTAATTATTCTTTCCGTTTTCTGGATTTTCTTAAGAATTATCGATTTTATAGCGCATGTATTAATGTACAAAGCTGCTAAATCGGAAAATAAAGCAGACGACCAATTGGTGCCGTTTTTAAAGGAGCTTTTTAAATTTATCATTTATTTTATTGGCTTTTTTGTTTTACTGGGCTATGTGTTCGAGGTAAATGCTTTAAGCCTAATAACCGGTTTAGGCATCGGTGGTATTGCAATAGCGCTGGCGGCAAAAGAAAGCCTGGAAAACCTGATTGGCTCGTTTACCATATTTATTGATAAACCCTTTACAGTAGGCGATTTGGTTAAAGTTGATGGGGTTGAAGGCACCATCGAAAAAGTAGGCTTTAGGAGCACCGTACTACGTAGTACAGATAAGACCACCATCATCATCCCTAATCGCGCAATGATCGATGGGGTTTTGGAAAATTTAACGCGCAGAAATTACCGGCGGGTCAAATTTAATATCGGTCTTATTTACGAAACGAGCTCGGAGACCATTCAGCGAATTATAGCCGAGACCAATAGTTTTCTGGGTCAGCATGCACATATTACAGATAACACGGTAACTTTCGACAGCTTTGGCGATTCGACATTAAATGTTCAGGTCTTATACCTGGTCGAAAATATTGAGTATAATGATTACTTAAAAGTTAAGGAAGAAGTTAACTTTAAAGTTATAGAAATCGTACAGCAACACGGATCTGATTTCGCCTATCCAACGCAGCGAACAATCACAAGCTAAAGTTCGGCTAAAACAGTTACCCCACCTTTAACCATTTCGTTTAACTGCGGGTTTATTTTGGTTCCGACGGGTAAAAAGATATCTACTCTCGAACCAAATTTGATAAAGCCGAACTGCTCATTTTGAACCACCTGATCGCCCTCCTTAACATACCAAACAATTCGGCGGGCAAGTGCGCCGGCAATTTGCCTAAATAAGATCGGTGTTCCATTCTGATGGGCTACCACTACTGTGGTGCGTTCGTTTTCGGTACTGGACTTAGGGTTCCAGGCCGCTAAATATTTTCCAGCAGATGCAAAACCGGGGCTGCAATCGGTTAAAG